>LR026962.1:2410499-3029538 GCA_900498215.1 uncultured Paludibacter sp.
ATTATATTTAGTTGATTGATTACCAAATAAATATACGGATTTTATCCGACATGAACAACTTTTTTTATTATTATTTTATAAATGCACTACGAGTAGTATTTAGTAAAATAGTAATAAAAGTCATTAAAACTTCATAGAAAGGAATAATTTTATTATTTTTTGGTTCCTCCAAGTTCCCCCCCCCCTTTAGGGGGTTAGGGGGCAAGTTTCTCCAACAAATATTTCTCCGCTTCTACGCTCCAAAGTTCGTTGTGTTTGTTGCAAATTTCCGCTAGATTTTTGAAGAATTCATCTGTTTCACCCAATTTTGCAAAATCGTCAATAGCCGTCAATGGCATTTCTATATGAGTGTAAATCAGTTTTTTTCCTCCCGGAATTTCAGGAAGATGATTAGTAGCTTCAATCACCGCGTCCAAACCACCGATGTGTGTAATCAGTCCTGCGGGATCAAGTCCTTTGCTCATTACGTCCAGGGCTTCCACCATATCATCGTTATTCCCGCCACTGGTTCCAACAATGTGCGTATAAGCGTAATGAACATTGTAAAAATTAAACATTGCACTGAAATTTGTATCACTCGGACCGGCAAAGAAATTTAAACATCCATCGAAAGCCAGAATGGCATCGCCTTGTTCAACGACAGGTTTTACCGGAGCAAACACAAATACATCGTTAAATCCGTCTCCACCGGAAATTTTCTTCAATTCCTCAACGGGATTTTCCATATTTGAAGTGTTGATGTAGCGTAAATCTATACCGCGGGATTTTGCAAAATCAACCGTATAAATGGATGCGGCACGGTCAAGACGATCCTGACTGATATCAGTTACAACTAGCAACGACGGTTTACGGTCTTCACGCCGAAGCGCGTAATTTATCATTGCCAAACCCATCGGTCCTACACCGGCGAGAACCGCCATTTTTCCTCCGTCAACAATTTCCATATTGTGAACGTAACTTCCCGGCGTGGTGTGATAATTGGCGTGCATTGCACCAATAACACACGAAAGCGGTTCTGCCAACGAGGCTGGATAAAAGCCTTCGCCGTGAAAAGCAAGCAGGCAATCTTTTTCTATCACTTCGTTTGGAATAATTACATAAGTTGCGTCTCCGCCAATATATTTATAACTATAACCGGGAGCGCTTAAAATGCCAACAGGTCCATCCTCATAATACAATGCAGGTTGGATGGAAAACTTATCTCCGGCTTTGAATTTATGAGCCCATTTTGCTCCAATCTCCACCAATTCTCCTGCAAATTCGTGTCCGATAATAATTGGATTTTCTGCAACATCATCAGGAATTCTTTTGTGATCGGTTCCCTGTGAAGACGCTTTGTAGGACGACATACACAGTGAGTCGGAAACGACTTTGGCTAAAATTTCGTTTTCTTTTATTTCAGGCAATTCAAACTCTTCCATCCGAAGGTCTTTTTTGCCGTATAATCTAATTGCTTTTGTTTTCATATTTATCAGCTGTAAACAGTAAGCAGTGAGCGGTAAGCTCCAAAACTTAATGAAATTTATATTGTAATTTGGCAATCAACAATTAGAAGCTTTTTGCTTATTGCTCGCTGCTTGCCGCTATTTTTAACTTAGCATCACTTGCCCGCCTGTAATGGGTAATGCTTGTCCGGTTTCTCCGCATTGTTCCATCAGGTAAAGCACACCTTTGGTTACATCTTCGGGTGAACAACCTTTTTTCATTGGAACTTGTGCCAGATAAAACGCTTTCACATCTTCAATGGTTTTCGCTCCCGGAACTTTTCCTGCTTTTAAGTACTGAACGAAAAGTCCATTTTCAGGGTCACTCCAAAGCGGTCCGTCGTAAAAATTTCCCGGACAAATTGAATTTACTTTTATTCTGAACGGAGCCAATTCCAATGCAAAAGACTGAGTTAAACCAATTCCTCCAAATTTTCCGCCGGCATAAGCAAAATTGGCTTTACTTCCGCGTAAGCCCGATTTTGAATTTATCTGAATAATGTCTGCATAATATTCTTCTGATGAATATTGTGTTTGCAATTTCATTACTTTACTCACTACTGTTGTACAGTAGAAATAAGCATTGTAATTTATCTTGGTTACAAAATCGAAATTCTCAGGTGTCATTTCATCCAAACTTCCGGCACGCAACACGCCTGCATTGCTGATGAAACAATCAATGGCTCCAAAATTGCAAACCGTTTCGTGCACCAGATTTTCTATACTCGGAATATCACTCACATTGGTTTTTACAAAAATGGCGCGATTGCTTTTCGCCGTTTCATTAAAACGCTTTACCGTAGCGTTTCCAACTTCTTCGTTCAAATCGGCAACGATAATATTGGCGCCTTGAAGTAATAAATTGCGTGCAATTCCTTCTCCAAAACCCTGTGCAGCGCCTGTGACGATGATTGTTTTATTTTCGGCACGACCGGCAACACCTCCTGCGGCAACGCTTCGGCGGTAATTTTCCACTTCCCAATTATCAATAAAATCAATTTGTGCCTGCGTCATCGGATGCGCTCCTCCAAACGATTTTGAGAGGTAAGCAATTTTCATCGCGTCTTCAAAAACATCAAGAATAATATCGCATTGCTTCGCGTTATCGCCCACCGCAACCAAACCAATTCCTTTGATTAGTAATACTTTAGGCAAATAACCAAATTTCTCGGTGAAAGCAGGAATGGATTTTTGCGCTTCATCTAAAATGGCTTCGGGAGTTTCATCGTTTATAAAAATGTAATTTGATTTGCAATAAACAATGACATCGGGAGTGAAAGGTTTTGCTATATCTTTCTGATTTTCAGCACTGTAGTAGAAATATTTTATCAATTCATTTTTTCGAACTTTCAAAGTTTTTAAGTTTTCGGTAGAAAGCATCATACGAATTGCCGGTAAGACATCTGCCCCATTGAATTCCCCCACAGGAGGAACTTTTAAATCTGTATCAGGAAGCTTAACAGCAACTTTATCTAATGTAACTAAAATTTCATCATAAATTTTCTTGATTTCATCAATTGTATTTGCAGCCACAAAAATTCCGTGATTTTGCAACCAGATTACTTTTGGTTCTTCGTTGAATTTGGGTCGATACGCTTTTATTTTATCGTCCACTTTTTTGAAAAGTACATATCCCGGATCGGTATATTCAACATACAAGGCTTTTTCTCCGAAGAGTTTAATCAATTCTGTTTCAGTGTTTTGCGCGCACATCAAACCATTTACTGCCGTTGGGTGCAAGTGAACCACAAATGCAAAATCAATCACATTGTGCATTGAAGTTTCTACCGAAGGACGTTTGCCTTTGGTAATGGTTGCATCTGCCAAATCATTCTTTACTTGTTCTTCGCGTTCGTTTGCGTCTGTGCTGTACACTTTTTCCGACATCGGATTTAATTTTGCACGGTCGAGCACCGCAAAACCGTCTTCGGTTATGGTTGCAAGCGATGAACCGCTGGCTTTTACCCAGATTTTCTCCTCGTTTTTATAGGATATATTTCCTCCTCCGGCAATCACAAATCGACTGTCTTTGCCGTAAAATTGGGAAATTTCTATAAGTTGTTCTATTTCTTTCATATTATTTGAACCACAATAGACACATAAGATATGTTACTCATATTTTTATAATCTAAAACTCTTATTGCCTATATTATACGGTTAAATTGATTTTATTAATTCTTTTCCAAGTTCAACAAACTCTGCACGTTTGGTACGGTCTGCATTTCCTTTTTCGTCCACGTAACCTTTTTTACCTTGAGAGACAAGATATTGATGAGCAGCAATTACACAAGCGCCATCAAAATTAATTTGCATCAATTTTTCGGTTAATGGTGTACTATTTCTTGCAAAAAGTTCTATGGGTTCCATTGCAGGCGTGTTGTGTTCGCTCCCAAAAGTAACCACAAATCCCTGATTATAAAGATAATCGGCGTATTTTTCGAGCAGTTTAACGCTGTTTCGGGTAGTAATAAATTCAACCGAATGAAAACCACGTTCCGTCAACTGTTTTGCAACACGTTCCAAATCGTTTTCGAAATCTGTATAAGCTCCTTTTGCATCATCCGCCAAAAAAGGATAGGTTGGAATTCCACCGCCTGCAACAATGATATCGCAAACCGTTTTCATTGGCAAAAACGCTTTCGCATCTTCAGGGACAAAAGCGGCACCACCCGCTTTTAGCAGGTTTCCACGAATTTCGTTTTCAACCCCTGTAATATTTTTTACATCGGATTTTAATTCTGTCAACGATTGGGAAACCGTTGTTCCCAATTCAGAAATCGCCGCACCCGACGAAAAGAGTATTGCAAAAACGGATTTAATTTTTTCTTCGTCGTTTCCACAATATTCATACACTTTCATTCGAAGTGCTTTTGCCAAATGGCGTTCGCGGATGGAACCTTTTGTGAGTTTGTTTTTTATCCATTCAAAATCAAGCGAAAAATCAATATTCTTTTCGTGAAGAAGTTCGTTTAATTTACCACACATCGCTTCTACTTGACTGTTTGCTTCTTTTCGTACTTCCGCCAATTGAGACGCGTAAGGTTCAGCAAGTTTGAAAGGATAACTTAAACCTTTTCCGCTTAAGTATGTCCTTCCCGGATTTCCGGGATCGTTTACACGCAATCCTGCTTTCTGGCCTTCTTCATTTAAACTGATAAATTCTATCCCGAAAAGTGGAAATAAACTTCGTTTTTTACAACCTTCCGCCCAAGCTACGTAACCTGCCGTTGTGTAAAAATCATTTATTCCGACTACTTTCACCCCTTCTGCAACAGCCCTATCCAACGCATCGTCAATGTCGTTGAATGCACTGAAAGAATATGGTGTATGTAAATGTGCGTTGACTTTAGTCATATTTTATTAAACTCCTAATTTCGATCTTCTAATCAATTCCGCATCCGTCATATTTTCTGTCGGGATGTAACCTTTGAGCGGTTGAATGCGTTCATTAATCATATCCAAGAACCAACTTATTTGCGGGAAGAACGATGTTTCCAATTCGTACGCAGGCGTAATCCAGTTGCGAGAACCAAGAACAGCAACCGGTGCATCCAAATAATCAAATGCCAACTGGCTGATGTTAGCGGCTAAATCGTTGAGGAACGAACCGCGAGTAGTAGCATCGCTCGCTACGATGATTTTTCCTGTCTTTTTCACAGATTTTATCACTTTTTCGTAATTGAAAGGCACCAAACTGCGTGCGTCAATCACTTCAGCGCTCATTCCATATTTTTCTTCCAATTCTTTTGCTGCTTGCAAAGCGGGATAAAGCGTATGTCCGATAGTTAAGAATGTGATATCTTTTCCTTCTTTTTTCACATCCGGTTCTCCAAGCGGAATTTCGTAATATCCTTCAGGAACGCCTCCTTCGTGGAATTGCTCTCCAATATCGTAAATACGCTGACTTTCAAAGAATATCACCGGATCAGTTCCTTGTAAAGCGCTGTTCATCAAACCTTTTGCATCGTAAGGAGTTACAGGGAAACAAACTTTAATTCCGGGAATGTGAGCTACCAAAGAAGTCCAGTCCTGCGAGTGTTGCGCGCCGTATTTTGAACCGACTGAAACTCTGATTACCACCGGCAATTTCAACACGTTTCCACTCATTGACTGCCATTTCGGAAGTTGGTTGAAAATTTCATCTCCCGCACGACCGATAAAATCGCAATACATAATTTCGGGAATAACGCGACCGCCACACATTGCATAACCGATAGATGTTCCGATAATAGACGCTTCTGAAATGGGCGAATTGAACAAACGATGATAAGGCAAGGCTTCAGTCATTCCACCATAAACGGCAAATGCGCCACCCCAATCACGGTTTTCTTCTCCATAGGCAATCAAGGAAGCATCTTTATAAAATCTGTCCATTACGGCTTCAAAAATTCCGTCACGGAGTTGGTATTGTTTCATTTTGCTGAATGGTTTTCCTTCGGCATCGAAAGCAAAACGTTCTTTTTGAGCAATTTTTTTCACGCGCGAATTTTCTTCCAAAGGCATCAATACATCGGGTTTCGCATCAGAAAAACTATCCACAGAACCGTTTGAGAAAATCATATCACCGATAATATCCGTATTTTTCATTCTCGGAGAAGTTTCATCGTCAATGGCTTTCAGGAACATATCGTAAACCAATGCTTTTACATCAGTCCAAACCGTATCTAAATCTGCCTGAGTTGCCACTTTTGCATCCATCATTTGTTTTCCGAACGAAACGATGCAGTCCTGCGCTTCCCAAGCTTCAACTTCTTCTTTTGTACGGTACGACGAAGCATCTGAAGGTGAGTGTCCGCTGTAACGATAAGTCAAAACATCCAATAAAACAGGACCGTTTTTTTCTTCAATTACTTTGCGTTTGCGTTTGTACGCGTCAATCACAGCCAGCGGATTGTAACCATCCACACGTTCCGCGTGCATTTGTTCATCGTTTACACCTGCACCGATACGAGCGGCAATGTTGTAACCCATTGTTTCACCGCAAGTTTGACCGCCCATTCCATATTGGTTGTTCATTATGTTGATAATCACAGGCAAACCGCCTTTCATATCGCCTTCCCAAAGCTGTTTGAACTGATCCATTGCAGAAAACATCAATCCTTCCCAAACAGGACCGCAAGCCATAGAAGCATCACCGATGTTTGCAACCACCAAACCGGGTTTGCGATTTACTTTTTTGTATAAAGCTGCGCCAACTGCAATATCGCCCGAACCTCCCACAATGGCATTGTTAGGATAAACACCGAATGGGGTGAAAAACACATGCATAGAACCACCCAAACCTTTGTTGAAACCGGTTTCGCGAGCAAAAATTTCTGCCAAAGTTCCGTAAACAAGAAATCTGCGTGCCAATTCTTTGGTTGTTCCTTTGAAATTTTTTTTTACCACATTTACTACTGCTCCATCAAAGAAATTATCCATAATCTTTGTCAACTGTTTATCGTCTAATTTATGGATAGCGGACATTCCTTTTGCCAGAATTTCTCCGTGGCTGCGGTGGCTTCCAAAAATAAAATCATCCACATCAAGCGTCCAAGCCATTCCTACAGCTGCACTTTCTTGTCCGATGGATAAGTGCGCAGGACCAGGATGATTATAAGCTGTTCCGTTGTATTCACCTTTGGTTTTAATAAGGTTCAGCATTGTTTCAAACTCACGTATCAACGCCATATCGTGGTAGATGTCTGTGAATTCTTCGTCGGCAAAGTTTCCTTTTTCGTCTTTTACCGTTTTTTGATACTGATTTACAGGTATTGGATTAAATTCCACAAAACCAGGTTTACGTGCATCTTTCGGGTCTATAAATTGTACTTTTGGCATAATATAGTTATTACCTCACCCCAACCCTCTCCAAAGGAGAGGGAGAACTCGCTAATTACGCAAAATTAAAAGTGAGAAAGTTTTGTATTTGTTTATTTTATATTGAAATTTATTTTCTTAATTTATATCTTTTGAAAAACATACTTTCCCTCTCCTTTGGAGAGGGTTAGGGTGAGGTTTAAAATGAGAACACTGTTTCTTTAAATATTTCACTTACAGTAGGATGCGGGAAAACGACTTCTTCCATTTCTTTCAATGTCATTTCCTGTTCAATGGCGATACACGCTCCGTAAATGATTTCGCTTGATGGGTTTCCAAGCATATGAACTCCGATTACCTCTCCGTATTTTTCACCTACAAGAACTTTGCAAAGTCCGCTTCCGCCTTCGTTTTCGGCAATAAAACGTCCTGCATACGCCATCGGTAATTTGGCAATTCTGTAAGCAATTCCTTTGGCTTTGGCTGTTTCTTCCGTTTCGCCTACGCCTGCCACTTCCGGATTGGTATAAACAACACTCGGAATAGCATTGTAACGCATCACGTCATTTCGTCCCAATAGGTTATTCACCACCACTTCGCCTTCGCGACTTGCCGTGTGTGCCAGTAACGAAAATCCTGTAACATCGCCTGCTGCAAAAACTCCGGGAACGTTCGTACGCATTTTTTCATCTACTTTAATTCCTCCGCGCGTCATTTCTACATTCAGATTTTCAAGTCCGAAACCTTTTGTAACTGCTCTACGACCCACGCTTAACAATATTTTTTCACCATCAACAGTTTCTGTGTTTCCGTCTTTTTCAAAAATGACTTTATTACCGTTAATTTTAATTACTTTAGCATTGAGACTAAATTCAACTCCTTTTTTTGTATAAATATCGCGGAGCATAGCGGAAATTTCAAAATCCAACCCTCCCAAAATTTCAGGAAGCATTTCCACAACGGTAACTTTTGTTCCTAAACTATTGAAAAAACTGGCAAATTCCATCCCGATTACACCACCGCCGATAATCACCAAAGATTTCGGTTGTTCTTTCAAATCCAGAATTTCACGATTGGTAAGGATAATATCACCCGCTTCTGTTATTCCCGGAATGGGTGGAACAAACGCTTCCGAACCCGTACAAATCAATAAGTTAGCTCCCAAATAATTTTCGCCATTGCAAGTAACTTCAACACCTTTTCCACCGCGTCCCAAAATAGTTGCTTCGCCTTCAACAACAGTTACGTTATTTTCTTTCATCTTGCTTTTTACACCCGCAACCAATTTACGAACTACTTTATTTTTTCGGGAAACAATTTTTTCATATTCAAAACGGATATTGTCTCCATAAATGCCGTATTTATCTCCGTGTAAAGCATTTTCGTACGTTTTTGCGCTATAAAGCAGTGTTTTCGTGGGTATACAACCTTCGTTTAGACAAACACCGCCCAAACTTTTCTTTTCAAATAAAAGAACTTTCAGTCCTTTATGTCCGGCACGTTCTGCTGAAACATATCCTGCAGGACCTCCGCCTATAATAATTAAATCAAACATATCTGTAATTTACGATTTTAGAATTCTATTTCCAAATTTTCAATTTCAATGGCAATTTGTTTCAAAAAACGTGTTGCTTCACCACCATCCAACGACCGATGATCGTAAGTTAAACTCAAACCAATGTAAGGAACAAAAGCATAAACTCCGTCACCTAAATCTTTAGGGCGAGGAGTAATAGTATTTACACCCAAGATTGCTGATTGAGGCAAATTGATAACCGGAGTAAATATTTCCACACCATAATTTCCAAGATTTGAAACAGTGAAAGTTCCGGCTTCGGCTGATAAAATTTCGGGATTAATACTTCCTTTTCGGCACGCATTTGCTACTTCCTTCAACTGATTTGCTAAATCTATAATAGATAAATCATCAGCATTGGGAACAACCGGAACCATCAAACCACGATCGGTATCAACAGCTAATCCCAGATGGACTTTATTGAAATAGCGGATTGTTTCGCCCATAAATTGGGTATTTACATTCGGGAATTTTTTCAACGCTTTTACCACTGCAAAGCAAACCATATCGTTGAGCGTGATGTTGGCAGTAAGCGTTCCGGCATCCATCGCAGCTTTTATTTGTTTGCGTAATTCCAAAATTCTCCGTGCATCAGCTCCAAGATGATGTGTAAGTTGTGCCGAATTTTGAAGCGAGGCGTGCATTGCCTTTGCAATGATTTTACGCACATTTGAAATTTTCTTTTCTTCAAAATCGCTTGTATAAAAAGGATTTGCAGGAGCGGACAAATCTGTGGAACGAATCGTGCCTGCCAAACCTGTTCCTGTTGTAGGTTGAACGCCTTCCGCAGTTGCAATTTTTTTTGCCAGAGGTGTCATTTTCGGGCGATTTTCGAGCGCCGCCTGAACATCTTTTTCAATAATGCGCCCTTTTGGTCCTGAACCTGCAATCTGTGAAATATCTAATGCTTCTTTTTCTGCCAGATTTTTGGCGCGAGGAGAAATAAAGCCCCCTCCAACCTCCCCCTTGGGGGAGGCTTTTGCCTCAATAACTTCAGATTGAACTTCAGGTTTTATAGCTGTAGTTTGAACTTCAGGAGCGATGTCCTTTAAGTCCTCCTGTGGAGGATTTAGGGGGTTGTTCTCTCCCAGAAGCGTTGAATAATCTTCTCCGAGTTCACCAATTACCATCATATTCATCAGCACGGGGACTTCATCACCTTCGTTATAGAAACACGCTAATACAGTTCCGTCCACGGGTGATTCTTCATCAAAAGCGGCTTTATCTGTTTCATACGAAAACAGAATATCGCCTTTTTTTACAGTATCACCTTTTTTCTTTTTCAACTCGGTAATTATACAACTTTCTACTGATTGCCCTTGTTTGGGCATTATTACAACTATTGCCATAGATGTTTATGTTTTTAAATTCAATGTGTTACATGTTGATATAAGTACTGAAAAAATCTAATACTAACGCATTCATTTTCTTGCAGTAGTACTTTTATTTATTAAAAAACAGGAAAAATGATATTTTTATCATAGAGTAAATATGAATGACAAAGTTTTAAGCATTTTTATATCACAAATTAGTTTTAAGTAGATTAAAAGGATGATATTTAGCTGATTAGAAAAAGTTATTTATATGTTTGTAATATATTTAATTCCCTTTTCAATTCAACAAAAAAGGGCTTTAAATATAATGTTTACTACGGTAAGCAATATAAAATGAGAAGAAAGATTTCATTTATAGATCAACAGAGATCTATCATAATAAATATGTTTTTTAGCTTCGATATTCTAATGGCGTACATCCAACACGTTTTTTAAAAAAAGACAAAAAATATTCGTACGAACTGAAATTTAGCTCATACGCTATTTCTTTTATAGGTATGGATGTTTCAGCTAATAATTCTTTTGCCTTCCTTAATTTTAGTTCCTGAAAATAATGTGCCGGTGAATATCCTGTATAATCTTTAAATGTTTTTCTAAACCAAGAATAACTTGTTCCGAGATTAGTCGAAAGTTCCTGGATATTAATTTTATTATTTACATTTTCAAGCATTATGATTTTTGCTCGTTCTATGATCTGTCCAAATTCGTTAGAATCTAAGTCTTTATTATGAGAAAAATATAAAATCATCCCCAGAATATGGAAAACAATGCCCGATAAGTATTGTTGTGATGATTTTTTATCTTCTTTTGCTACTTTAATTGCCGTTGTGAACAAGTTCACTAAATCTTCATTAACTCCAATATCTAACACCTGATTCTCCTTGGATACAAAACCATATTTAACAATGTAATTTATGATTGATCCTTCAAAACCTATATAATACTCATTCCATCCCGTTTCTGAATCAGGAGCATATGTGTGCCACTGACCAGGAAACAAAATAATAACTTGTCCTTTTTTTATGGTTTGTTGTTTCGTAGAATGAGATGAAAAAACACCTTTTCCCTTGCTTATATAAACAAATTGATATTCGGATAAAACCCTTCCTTTGCTTGGATTAAAATAGTATTTTTTTGGATGTTCTGTTGAGGGATAAATGGTATTAGGTGCAATGGGTTGAAAGCCAACGGTATTGACTGTTAATCCAAATTTTTTATCTTTTTCACTTACCAGTAAGTATTTAAAGTCGATTCCAAAGTCATTAAATCTCATGTTTTAGATTTTTTAATTGCGGAAAAACTCTTTTTTAATAGAATTATTCAACAAAATTAAGAAAAATCAAAATAAATTCGGAATTATCAAAGAAAAAATTAAAACAAGCATTCCTGCTATTAAGAACATGATGGCATTTTTACCTACACCTACCCATTCTTTGAGGATAATTCCCCAAACATTACTGAAAACAACATTCAATGACATAAGAATGCTCCAAGAAAAAGCCATCATCACACTTCCGGTTTCAAAGAAACTTTGCCCCATTCCCAATCCGAAAAATTGAGAATACCAAAGTAAGCCGGCTAATGTGCAGAACAATAGGTTATTAATCAAAATATTGGTTGGCGTTTTGAAAATTTCACCTCCGGTTTTATTCTTTTTGTTCATATACAAACAATAAACCAAATTGGTAAGAAAACCTCCTAAAGTCACTAGCAAAACCACAGGATTCAAGGCGAAAATTTCTTTTGCTCCAAGCGCAATACTTGCTTCTTTTATAGGAGTTCCTGCATTTAACCCTAGACTGAAGCAAGCGCTCATCACACCTGCCAACAAAGCAATAATCAACCCTTTTTTTAATGCAAAATCTTTGATGGCTTTTTTACGCTCCTCTTCTGACATATTTTTTGAACGCAAATTTCCTGCGTAGCCCACAAGTGCAATTCCAATCAAAGTTACAATAACGGCGAGGAGTAAAATTAATCCTTTTGGAGAAAATAAATTTGTGCCGGATAAAACTGCAGGAATCAAAGTTCCAAAAGCAGCACAAGTGCCTAACGCAACAGACTGTCCTAAGGCTATACCCAAAAAACGCATACTTAAACCAAAGGTTAATCCACCGACTCCCCAAAGTACACCAAAACCAATAGTTTTCCATGTAGAGATGGCATTTGCACTATATATTTGGAATAATTCAGGTAGCGAATTTGCCAGAAAAGCGCCTAACAGCGGAAAAATTATCCAAGCAAAAACTCCCTGCGTTAGCCAAAAATTTTCCCACGACCAATTTTTCACCTTTTTAATAGGGACATAAGAGCTTGATTGCCCCATACTTCCTATGGCTATAATCAAAAGTCCGATAAAAGTATTCATCTTGTTATTTATCTTTTAGATGTAACTTTAGACTCGTATTCTTCAATCTCTTTGATATATTCTTCGCCGATAGGAGCTCCGTATTTCAGGCAATAATAATTGTAAATAGCATTCCACGGCATAGCTTTTAGTTCTTCCAAATAGGCCATTCGTTGAAAACGTTTGTCTGCTTTTTCAAATTCTTTCAACTTATCGGTTGGCTCAAGTAATGCTAACAACATTGCTTTTTGAGCAGAGCGAATTCCGACAACGTAAGCACCCAGACGATTGATAGAAGCGTCAAAATAATCTAATCCCATATGTACACGATCAGTACACTTCGACCGTACTATTTCTTGTGAAAGCGCAATCAATTCATCATTCAAAACAACCACGTGATCACTATCCCAACGTTCAGGACGGCTAACGTGAAGATTGATTTCAGGGACGAAAAGTAAAATAGATGATATTTTATCTGATATTACCTCTGTAGGATGAAAATGTCCTGCATCAAGAGTAAGAAGCATATTGTTTTTCACAGCGTAACCTGTGTAAAACTCGTGAGAACCCACTACATAACATTCGCTACCAATGCCAAATAGTTTAGATTCAATACTGTCTTTTAAATAGTTATCGCTAATTTTCACGGCCAATACTTCATCCAATGATTCTTGGAGAAGTTTTCTGTGTTCATATCGTGATACGGGACGGTCTTTTTCACCATCGGGAATCCAAATATTATGAATACAAGCATTGTCTTGCTGACGTCCCATTTCAGCTGCAATTTCACGACAACGTTTTAAATGTTCTTTCCAAAATCTTCTAATTTCAGGATCAAAGTCTGAAAGCGTATATCCACTATCGGCTTTTGGATGAGAGAAAAACGTGGAATTGAAATCTAATTTTATTCCGACTTTTTTTGCCCAATCTATCCAAGATTGAAAATGTTTTGGCTCAATTTTATCGCGGTCAACAAACTCTCCGGCAAAATCACCATAAATGGCATGCAAGCTCAATCTGTGCTTTCCTGGTATCAAAGTAAGTACTTTTTCAATATCTTTCTTAAGTTCTTCGATGGTTCTTGCTTTTCCATGATAATTTCCTGTTGTCTGAATTCCACCGGTTAATTCTCCATCAGGATTTTCAAAACCGGAAACATCGTCCGCTTGCCAACAGTGGATTGAGATTGACAACTTGTCTAATTTTTCGAGTGCTTTTTCAACGTCCACTCCAAGCAATGCGTATTGTTCTTTTGCCTGCTGATACGCTTTTTCAATTAAGTCTTCTTTCATGATAATGATTATTAAGTCTTTATATTTCTTTATAAACGTTCAAATAGTTACCATAATTTGTTTCCCATTTTGTTGTGTCTTCTGGTTCAAAAGTGGACAAATTAATGGAATTCCTCACAATTTCACGCATGTCACTTTTATTTCCTAAAAAACCCGCAGCTTGAGCTTGTACTAGAATGTTACCTATGGCTGTTGCTTCTACTGGTCCCGCAATTACGGTTTTACCAATTGCGTTGGCAGTGAATGAATTTAACATGTTATTTTGTGCTCCGCCACCAATAATATAGAGCTTCTCAATTTGAAAAGTAGCCAATTTTTGAAGATTTTCCAACACTTGTTTGTATCGGAAAGCTAAACTTTCATAAATACATCTTGATATCTCACCAATAGTCTGCGGAATATATTGATTGGTTTCTTTGCAATAGGTTTGAATAGAATTAATCATAGATTGCGGGTGTGTGAAGCATGGAGAATCTGGATTTATAAAGCAACGGAACGGTTCGACTTTTTGAGCGTATTGAACAATTTCATTGTAAGAAACGGGTTTATTCTTCTCCCATTCTTTTTTACATTGTTCTATAAGCCACATCCCACAAATATTCTTTAGTAATCGAATGGAACCATCTGCACCACCTTCGTTTGTGAAATTAAGAGCAAAAGTTTCATCGGTAATTACTGGCTTTTCTGATTCAATTCCCATTAACGACCAAGTTCCGGAACTTAAATAGGCAAATTTTTCATTTTCAGCCGGAACAGCAAGCACAGCAGAAGCGGTGTCGTGTCCTGCTACTGCAACCACAGAAATATCATCGCAACCTGTTTGATGTTTTACCGATTCCGATAAAGTTCCAATTTTTGTTCCAGAAAAAACAAGCGGAGCAAAATTATCTTCTTGCAGTTTAAGTTCTTTCAATAAAGTTTTATCAAATTTTTTGGTAGAAGGATCAATCATTTGCGATGTAGATGCAATGGTATATTCCGTTACCATTTTTCCCGTTAACAAATACGAAAGAGCATCGGGTATAAACAGGATTTTGTCAATGATTGGATATACTGAGTTCTTTTCTTCTAACTGAGTTGCAAGTTGGAACAAACTATTGAAATTCATTATTTGAATTCCGGTTTTTTTATATACCTCCTGTTTTGGCATTTTTTTGAAGAATTTTTCAGGAGCGCCAAAAGTGTTTGAATCCCGATAACTGTAAGGCATTCTTAACACTTCTCCATCTTTCCCAAAACAAACATAATCAACTCCCCACGTATCAATACCTAATGAAAGCAATTTCACATTGTATTCTTTTGTTTTTTTTAAGGAAATAAGAATTTCGCAATATAAATGAAACAAATCCCAATAGGAACGTCCGTTGATTTCAACGATAGGATTTGAAAAACGATTAATTTCTTTTAGTTCCAAACGTCTGTTTTGGATAATTCCCAAAATGGATCTTCCGCTGGAGGCTCCTAAATCTATTGCTAAAAAAGAAGACAATTTATCTCTGCTCATTTTTAAAATTAATAATAAAAATTATTGAATACAAAAATATGTATTAATAATAAATTTAATAATGAAAGAAATGATTTAATAACTATGTTTTTTGATATAAATTTAATTCATAAATTTTTAATTAAATTCTAAAATATAACTCAATTTGAGAAACTACATTAGATGAAAATAGTGAGAAAAAAATATTTTTTCTTTTTAATGCTTTATAATTTGACATCAAATAAGTGTCAAAAAAAGAACAGTTGAATTTTTAAATCTTTGTGAGACTTACATTAGGATAAAAATCAAAATAAATCTGTAATGAAGAATCATTTGTAAAAATGGACTATCAAAAAATACAGTTATTAAATCAATTATTATAATCATAAAACACAATAAAATTCTATTTTTGTAGCATTATTTTATAAAATTACCTTTTCAGTTTTCTAAGTACCAATGAAAAAAAAAATTATTGTGGGATTAAATTTGCTTCTCGGAGTATTTTTAATTTCACCTCTTGCAGCACAAAAAAAACAAATTAAGGTGAATGACTCCAATTCACCATTACATCTTTTGCCGTCCGATTACAAAACACCTTACGAAATTCCCGATAAAAACAAGGTAAAATCTGATATTGACAAAATATTTTCTTATTTGGAAAAATCAACCCCTTTCAAGGTGGTAGATAAAAATTCCGGTAAAGAAATTATCGATCCTTCAAAATACAATCAGAACTCTGAAATTGAAAAAGGAGATTTCAGAATTACCAGTTACGAATGGGGTGTAACGTATGCCGCAATGCTTCATACTGCCGAAATTACCGATGACGAAAGATATGAGAAGTATGTTTTTGACCGGTTTAATTTTCTTTCCGACCATTTTAAAGATTTCAAAAAGCTTTACAACGATTACGGAACCATTGACGAAACCATAAGAAAAGTAGTTGCGCCCTCCGCGCTTGACGATGCCGGAGCAATGTGTGCTTCGATGATAAAAGCCGGGAAGAAAAACAAGGATTTAAAGTTACAGCCGCTTATTGATAATTACATCAATTACATTCTTTATAAACAAAATCGTTTGTTTGACGGAACTTTTTCACGAAACCGCCCGCAGGTAAATTCCGTTTGGTTGGATGATATGTATATGAGTATTCCGGCAATTGCACAAATGGGAGTTTTGAGCGGTGAACCGAAATATTTTGATGAAGTTGCAAGGCAGATTTCCTCTTTTGAAGGTAAAATGTTTGTCCCCGAAAAAGGTTTATTCCGTCACGGATGGGTTCAATCAATGGACGAACATCCTTCATTCTTTTGGGCGCGTGCAAACGGCTGGGCGTTGCTTGCACTGACCGAAACGCTTGATGTTTTTCCAAAAAATCGTCCGCAACGAACGAAAATACTCGATTTATATAAAAAACACGTAAAAATTCTGGCGGAAATGCAATCGGGTGAAGGTTTTTGGCATCAGTTGCTTGATAAAGAAAACAGCTATCTTGAAACTTCCGCCACGGCAATTTTTACCTACTGCATTGCTCACGGAATTAACAACGGTTGGATTGACGCCTCTACTTACGGAGCTGCCGCTTTGCTTGGTTGGAACGCGGTTTCCACTAAAATAAACGCTTCGGGACAAGTGGAAGGAACGTGCGTTGGAACCGGAATGGCGTTTGATCCTGCATATTACAGTTATCGTCCTGTAAGTGTTTACGCCGCTCACGGATACGGAACGACAATTTTAGCGGGAGCGGAAATTATCAATCTGCTTGAGAAACAACATCCCAAGATGAACGATAATACCATTCAGTTTTATTCCAAAGAACAAATCACCACAGCTCCCATTTTCAGTATAAACGATGATACGCGTCCCGACGAAATTGTTGCGGGAAGCAGTAGAAAAGGAGAAAATCCGGTTTTGTTCACCATAGGGGATTCTACAATGAAAAACGGAAGAGGAAAAGGCGACGGAGGTATGTGGGGTTGGGGAAGTTTTTTTGAACAATTTTTAGATACAACACGCATCACGGTTGAAAATCACGCTTTGGGAGGAAGAAGCAGCCGTACATTTTATACCGAAGGGCTGTGGGACAAAGTTTTGCCTGGAATTAAAAAAGGTGATTATTTAATTGTTCAATTCGGACACAACGACGGCGGACCTTTCAACACGGGACGCGCAAGAGCGTCTATAAAAGGAATAGGCGAAGAATCGGAAACATTTATTATGGAAAAAACAGGCGGACCGGAAGAAGTTTTCACTTTTGGACATTATTTGCGTATTTTTATCCGTCAGGCAAAAGCGCGAGGTGCAAATGTAATTGTTTTGTCTCACACTCCCGGCAACACTTGGGAAGGAGATAAAATGGTTCGCAACAGCGACACGTACGGAAAATGGTCGAAACAAGTAGCAGAACAGGAAGGAGTTTATTTTATTGATATGAACGATTTTACTGCAAAAAAATGCGAAGCGTTGGGAAAAGAAAAAACCGACGAACTGTATAAGGACAGAGTTCATACGTCTTATGACGGAGCAATATTGAATTGCAAGGCACTTGTGGAAGGAATAAAATCCATTCCGGAATTAGGATTAAACAAATATATTAAAAAACAAATTGCACCCAACCTCTAAAGGGGCTTTGATACCTTTAAGATAACATGACCTTTAAGTTCCCTTCAGGGGATTTAGGGGTTGATTAATAATACCATTATGAAAAAAAACGCTTTTAAAATGTTCTTAAAACCCGGTTTTGAAGCCGAGTACGAAAAACGGCATAACGAAATTTGGCCTGAATTACAAAAACTTCTGAAAGATGCCGGAGTGTATGATTATTCTATTTTTTGGGATAAAGACACCAACGTTCTTTTTGCCGTACAAAAAACTTTCGGTGACGGGAATTCGCAGGATTTAGGCGAAAATCCCATCGTACAAAAATGGTGGGCTTATATGGCAGATATAATGGAAACCAATCCCGATAATTCTCCAGTTTCCATTCCGTTGAAAGAGGTTTTTTATATGGAATAATTGCCCCCTAACCCCCTAAAGGGGGAATATTATTACGCTGTATAATAGAGAATTGACTAACATCTTTATACTTCTCTTATGTCCCCTTCAGGGGATTTAGGGGTAAATAATTTAAACAATGAAATTTCAAAAGTTAATATTTTTATCACTTTTACTGACTTCAGTTTTTGCAAATGCGCAAGAATACAAATTCAATTTTACCAATATCGATAAAAAAGGATTTGTAAAAGTTACGCCAAAAACGGTTTACAGCGGCAATTCCAGCTACGGTTTTGATCTTGGAACAAAAAAAGAGGGAAATAAACCTTATTGTTTTTCAACTGATATTCCCGAAGGAAATTATCAGGTAACGGTTTTATTAGGAAGCAAAACCGAGGCAACAAACACCACCATAAAAGCCGAATCTCGCAGATTAATGCTTGAAAATATTGAAACACCCAAAGGAAAATTCGTAAAAAAATTATTCAACGTAAATATCAGAAATAAAATTATTACCTCGGGAAACGACACGGTAAAAACCAAATCCCGAGAATTTTTAAAATTGAACTGGAACAACAAAATCACCTTTGAAATTAATGGAACAAATCCCGGATTGGTTCAAATGACGATAAAACCGAGCAATGTTCCCACTGTTTTTCTTGCCGGAAATTCTACTGTTGTTGATCAGGACGATGAACCTTGGTGTGGTTGGGGACAAATTCTCCCCCGTTTTTTGAACAAAAAAATCGCGGTGGCAAATTATGCCGAATCAGGCGAAGCATCCAACACGTTTGTTTCTTCCAAACGTTTTGCAAAACTCATTTCAAAGTTGAAAAAAGGAGATTATGTTTTTATAGAATTTGGGCACAACGATGAAAAACAAAAGGGAAGCGCATTTACTACTTTTAAAGCAAATATGAAATATCTGGTGGATAAAACCCGCGAGAAAGGTGGAATTCCTGTGTTAATTACGCCAATGCACAGACGCAGATTTGATGAAAACGGAAAAATAATCAACACACACGGCGATTATCCTGAAGCCGTACGTGTGTTAGCTAAAGAAGAAAATATTTATTTGATAGATTTAAATAATATGTCGCAAACGCTTTATGAAGCGTGGGGCGATGAAAATTCGAAAAAAGCGTTTGTACATTATCCTGCAGGAACTTTTCCGGGACAAAACAAAGCGTTGGAAGACAACACGCACTTTAACACCTATGGAGGATATGAAATTTGTAAATGTATTTTGAAAGGAATTGTTGACAATAATATTCCACTGAAAAAATACATTGTGAAAGATTTTAAAGGATTTAATCCTGAAAATCCCGACAAAATTGAGGAAGTAAAAGTTCCACCAACACCTTTTTCTTCCACCATCAAACCCGATGGAAATTAAAAGCCAAATTATTTTGAAAAAAAATTATAAAATTAACCGAAATGAAACGAAATCTAATCATCACAATTATTTCAACATTGATAGTTGCTTCACTTTTTTCACAAAAAAGAACCGATGAAGAAGCAATTAGAGTTGTTGCTGACAATATCTTGAAACAACCTGTTACGCAGTTCGTTGGAGTGGACGATGGCGCCGTTTATAATAGTACAAGTGAAATCCCCGCAGGAAAAGAGGTAAAATTCAAAAGCCCGCTATCAGAATGGCACTATTCTAACGGGGTATTGGATATGGCAATGATTAAACTTGGTCAGTATCTTGGCGATGAAAAATACATTAATTATGCTAAAAACCACGTGAGTTTTGGTTTCAACAATTATGAATATTTCAAAACTACGTTCAAAAACGACCGAAAACGTTGGCTTTGGCCCTTCGGACAGTTTTGGAATATGGAAGAATTGGACGATTGTGGAGCAATGGGAGCGGCTGTAATTAATGTGTATCAATTGGATAAAAAAAATGAATATTACGAATATATTCAAAAAGCCGCCAATCATATTATGAAAGAGCAAACCCGCTTAAAAGACGGAACACTTTGCCGTACTTTTCCTCGAAAAATGACAGTTTGGGCAGACGATGCCTATATGGGAACCTCTTTTCTTACTCAAATGGGAAAATTTACCGGAGACAAAAAATATTTTGATGAAGCTGCAAAACAATTAATCAACATTGATAAATATTTGTGGTGTCCCGAAAAACAACTTTATTACCACTGTTATTATACCGATTTGAAAAGAAACGGAGTAGCATTTTGGGGACGTGCAAACGGCTGGATTACTATTTCTTTGGCAAATTTAATAGAAGCAATGCCCGAAAACCATCCGAAACGCGCCAAATTAATAGCGATTTTAGAAAAACAAATCGTAGGATTTTCGCGCTACCAGAATGCAAACGGTATGTGGAACCAATTGCTTGATAAAAGCGATTCGTACGACGAATCGTCCGTTACGGCAATGTTTGTTTATAGCGTGGCAAAAGCGGTAAACAACAAATGGATTGATGCGGGATACGCCCGTGTTGCAAACGCAGGATGGAATGCATTAAAAAACAATGAAATAACACCTGAAGGACGTTTTAAAAATGTATGTGTAGGCACAGGAATTAGCGATGATTTACCCTTTTATTTCAATCGTCCCGTGGGAGATAACGAGAAACACGGCTTAGGATTAATTATTGATACGGCGGTGGAAATAATGAAGATGAAGTAGTTTGTAGTCGGTAGTTTGACAGAGAAATATAATATATTATGGGAGTGACAATTAATTTTCAAGGAAAACTAAAATCGAAAGAAAATTTCAAAGAGATTTTGAAAATATCGAAAGATTTTGCTGAGAAAAATAATATGCCTTTTTCTATTTTTGAAGAAAAAGACAAACTGCTATTACGAGTTAAGGACGGGAAAGATTGGGATTATAAAGGTTTGACGAAAGGCATTAGAATTCAACCACATAAATTTAGTGACCCTTTAAATCTGGAATTTGATAAAAACTACATTATACAAGAATATTGCAAAACGCAATATGTTGATATTGAAACACATGTAAAAATAATTGATTTTTTAAGACAGATAGAACCATATTTTGATTGGTTGAATGTTGACGATGAAGGTGAATACTGGGAAACAAATAATATAGAAATTCTTCGAAATCATATCGAGAAAATTTATGAATTGATTGAGGACGCTAAACAAAAGAATGAAAAACTTGATGGACCTTTCCGTGTCAAAGATGGAAGGATTGTGGATTTAATGGAAAAACAAGAAAATTCTAATCTTTAGCTCCACCAATTTTATATATTTTATTTATTAATAATCGACTACATACTAAAAAACGATGAAACACATAAACAACGTAATCCCGACGCTTCTCGGTTTATCTGCCGTTGCGGTTCAGGCACAAGCCAAAGTGCCTAAAGATACCCGTCCCAATATCATTTTATTTTAGAGGATAATATTTTATTATTGACCTCATAAATCACAAAAAATAAATAATTATGAAATTAAAAAGAATATATGTACTGTTTTCGATGCTTTACGCCTTTGTGTATGTTGTTCAAGCACAACCCCAAATGGAAACCGGCGGACAAAAAATGCCTGACGAATGGATTGATAAAGATACAGGGCATAAAGTAATAAAACTTACGCGTCGCGAAGGAACTAATATGAGCTTTTATTTCCATAATAACCCGTTTGTTGAAAATAAAATGATATTTGTCGGAGGTTCAAAATATAGCGGCAAAGATATCAAAGGAAGAGAAATATATAATTTCGATGGAAGAAACCTGCAGATGTACTGGGTGGATTTAAACACATTAAAAGTAGAACAACTTACCCACGAAAATTTTCCCGTTCGCACCGAAATTGTTTGCCCGAAAACACACGAAATTTTTTATCAGAAACAGGATTCGGTTTTTGCTTTGAATGTGGATACCAAAATACGCAGATTAATTTACGTAAATAAATCAAAAGAGGAAAGATTTTCCATTTCCACAATAAATGCCGATGGAACTTTGTTAGCAGGCGTATTTTCTTCTTTAAAAGAAGCTGAAATTTTGAAAAAAAATCCACAGAAAAGTCAGTTTTTCGATCGGATTTATGAAGCACATTTGCCTCGCACGCTTTTCACAATCAATACACAAACAGGTGAGCTAACCCGCATTTATTCCGAAAAAGCATGGCTAAACCACATTCAGTTTTCTCCAACCGACCCGCATTTACTGATGTTTTGCCACGAAGGTCCGTGGCACAAAGTGGACAGAATTTGGACAATAGATGTGGTAAAAAAAGACGTACCGCAGTTGCGTCACAAACGCATTATGAATATGGAAATAGCAGGACACGAATGGTTTGGAAACAAAGGCGATGCTATTTATTGCGACTTGCAACTACCGCGCGGAAAAACTTTTTTTGTTGCGAAAATTAATTTGGCAACGAATAATGAGCAAAAATTTGAATTGCAACGGGATGAATGGAGTGTACATTACACTACATCCTGGGGCGAAAATCTGATGGCTGGTGATGGCGGTGATTCTACTTCGGTGGCGAAAGCAAGAAATGGAAAATGGATTTATCTTTTTAAACCGGAAGAGAATAGTATGAGAGCAACACGCTTGGTAAATATGAAAAATCATAATTATAATTTAGAACCAAACGTACATTTTTCTCCTGATAATAAATGGATTATTTTCCGAGCCAATTTTGAAGGCGACGAAAATGTGTATGCAGTGGAAATTTGATTTAGAATATTGGTTTTAATCTAAAAGTGATAAAAACCGCAAAATGAAAAGTCATAATGAAAAAAACTTTTTTATCCATTTTTATTTTATTATCAGTATTTTCAGTTGTTCAGTCTCGTGAGAAATACAATTTCAATTCCGGATGGCTTTTACAAATAGGTGATATAAAAAACGCTGAAAATATAAATTTTAAAGATAAAACATGGCAAAAAATTACGTTGCCGAGAGCTTTTAACGAAGATGAAGCTTTCAAAGTATATATCAATCAATTGACAGATACGGTTGTTTGGTATAGAAAACATTTCAAACTCCCAAAAGGAACCGAAAGTAAAAAAGTATTTATAGAATTTGAAGGTGTTCGTCAGGGAGCAGATTTTTATGTGAACGGAAAATATATAGGGCTGCACGAAAACGGAGTCATGGCTGTGGGTTTTGATATTACTCCATATTTAGATTTCGGGAAAGATAATGTAATCGCAGTTCGAGTGGATAATAATTGGGATTACAAAGAAAGAGCCACCGGTTCCAAATTCCAATGGAACGATAGGAATTTTAATGTGAATTATGGCGGTATTCCCAAAAATGTTTGGCTTCACATTACCGACAAATTATATCAAACACTGCCATTGTACAGTAATCTGAAATCAGCGGGTGTGTATGTATATGCCGAAAATTTTAATATTCCGGCTAAAAAAGCAACTCTCCATACCGAGTCGCAAATTCGCAACGAATACGATAAACCTCTGAAAATAAATTATAAAGTAAGTGTGTTTGACAGAGATGGAAAGCTAAAAAAAACATTTGACGGAGAAGAAACAACTATTTATCCTCACGAAACCAAAATCCTAAAAGCGGCATCAGAAGTAGATAATTTGCATTTTTGGAGCTGGGGTTATGGTTATTTATACAAAGTAAAGACTTCTTTGCTTATTGATGGCAAGGTAATCGATGAAGTTTCTACTATCACTGGATTTCGTAAAACAAAATTTGCTGATGGCAAAGTCTGGCTAAATGATAGAGTTATACAATTGAAAGGTTATGCCCAACGTACAAGTAATGAATGGCCTGGAGTTGGGATGTCCGTTCCATCTTGGATGAGTGATTATTCCAATGATTTATTGGTAAAAAGCAATGGAAATTTAGTGCGTTGGATGCACGTAACGCCGTGGAAGCAAGATGTAGAATCGTGTGATAGAGTGGGATTGATTGAAGCAATGCCGGCAGGAGATGCTGAGGCGGATGTAAAAGGTCGCCGTTGGGAACAACGTACAGAACTGATGCGCGATGCGATTATTTATAACCGCAACAACCCGAGTATTCTTTTTTACGAATGCGGAAACGAATCCATCAGCAAAGAGCATATGTTGGAAATGAAATCTATCAGAGATGAATTTGACCCAAAAGGAGGTCGTGCAATCGGCTCTCGAGAAATGCTTGATATTCAGGAAGCTGAATATGGAGGCGAAATGCTTTATATCAATAAAAGCGGACAAAATCCTATGTGGGCAATGGAATATTCGCGTGATGAAGGATTGCGTAAATACTGGGATGAATATAGTTATCCTTTCCACAAAGAAGGAGACGGACCGCTTTATAAAGGAGAAAATGCGAGTGCGTACAATCACAATCAAGATCAGATGGCGATTGAAAACATTCGTCGTTGGTATGATTACTGGATGGAACGCCCCGGAACAGGTACGAGAGTAAGTTCAGGAGGTGTAAAAATTATCTTTTCCGATACTCAAACACACGCACGCGGAGCAGAAAATTACCGCAGAAGCGGCGTTGTTGATCCGATTCGTATTATAAAAGATGGATATTATGCGCACCAAGTAATGTGGGACGGCTGGGTTGATGTGGAAAATTACAGAACAAAAATTATAGGACATTGGAATTACGCTCCCAAAACCGTAAAATCCGTTTACGTGGTTTCAAGTTGCAATAATGTAGAATTATTTGTCAATGGTAAATCAAAAGGTTTAGGTAAAAAAGATTATCAGTTTTTATTTACCTATGATAGTATACCATGGGAAAAAGGAGAACTTAAAGCTATAGGATATGATGATAAAGGAAATATTATTAATAGCGATGTAATTAATACAGTGGGAGAACCATATCAACTACAAATCACGTTAATTCAAAATCCAACTGGATTTAAAGCAGATGGAGCGGACATTACCATTGCACAAATAGAAGTGGTTGATAAAGAAGGGAAACGTTGTCCGCTGGCGAATAATATGATAAATTTTACGCTTGAAGGACCTGCAGAATGGAGAGGAGGAATTGCTCAAGGAAAAGATAATTTTGTTTTGGCAAAGTCATTACCGGTAGAATGCGGTATAAATAGAGTGATTATTCGTTCTACAACTCAAGCCGGTAAAATTTCTTTAAAAGCAGAGGGAAAAGGTTTAATTCCTGCTTCGATAAGTTTTAATTCTCAACCAATTATTGTAAAAGATGGTTTATCAACATATATTCCACGCGATGGACTAACCGGAAAGTTAGAGCGGGGAGAAACCCCAAACACACCATCATATAAAGATACAAAAATAACAGTTCCGATAGAAAGTGCCATTGCGGGAATAAACTCAGACGAAGTAACAAAATCGTTTGATGATAATGAATTAAGCGAATGGAAAAACGATGGAAAACTGAACACGGCTTGGATAGAATATAAATTTAAGCATCCGGCAACAGTAGATGAAATTTGTATAAAACTCACAGGATGGAGAAACAGAAGTTATCCTTTGGTTATTTACGCCGGAAAGGAATTGATTTGGAGCGGAAATACTGAAAAAAGCCTTGGATACGTACATTTGAAAGTTAAACCGGTTCTTACGGATAACATTACTATTCGTTCCAGAGGTTTGGTAAGCGAAAAGGATGGATTCAATCAAATTACCGAAGTGGCTCAGACAGTTGCAAATGAAATGGATTTAAACAAAATAAAAAATGGAAACAAAGCCAATAACGAACTTCGAATTGTTGAAATTGATTTTTTGGAAAATATAA
This sequence comes from uncultured Paludibacter sp., assembly GCA_900498215.1. GTDB lineage: Bacteria > Bacteroidota > Bacteroidia > Bacteroidales > Paludibacteraceae > UPXZ01. The sequence goes on from LR026962.1 coordinate 2,436,508, forward strand.
AATAAGCAGATGAAAAAAACTTTTATCATAGTCTTCTTGCAATTTGTTGTATTTGCCTTATTCGCTTCCAATTTTAAGTGGAAAGCCAATCAAAATCAGCAGGNGGTGTGTGGAAAAAATGAAGCCGATGTGGTGAAAGCCGCTTTGGAAATGTATTCGCAGGATTATTCGGTTGTTTTTGGAGGGAAAGTAAATATAAGTTCCTCCAAAGGCGATATTTTTGTCGGTACAGTTGGTGAAAAATCCAAAGCCGAAAAAATGATGGATAAAAAAGACGTTTCCAAACTGAAAAATCAGTGGGAAGGTTTTATAATTACCATCAGAAAGAATAAATTGGTGGTTCTCGGAAGCGACAAACGCGGTACGGCTTATGGAATTTTGGAACTTTCGCGTTTGATTGGCGTTTCGCCCTGGGTTTGGTGGGCGGACGCAATATCTCAAAAGAAAGAAAAAGTTGAATTAAAAGACGATTTCTATACATTTCAGTTTCCATCGGTAAAATACAGAGGAATTTTTATTAATGATGAAGATTGGGGATTAAATCCGTGGAGTTACAAGAATTTTGAAAAATCGGACGTAAAAGGAGAAATCGGACCAAAAACCACAGCGAAAATTTTTGAATTGCTGTTGCGGTTAAGAGCGAATACTTATTGGCCTCCTATGCACAGTTGTTCCGTGGCGTTTTATTTAACTCCCGGCAACAAAGAAGTGGCTGATAAATACGGAATTTTTATTGGTACATCGCATTGTGAACCAATGATGTGTAATGCAAATGCCGAATGGCACGTACGTGGAAAAGGCGAGTACGATTATGTCCACAACAAAGATAACGTGGTGGATTTTTGGGAAAAACGGGTAAAAGAAACGGCAAAATCGGATAATATTTATACGTTGGGAATTCGCGGTATTCACGATGGAAAAATGGAAGGAGCCAATACCGTTGAAGAACAGAAAGACGCCATCTCAAAAATTTTTGTTGACCAAAGAAATTTGCTTAAGAAATATGTAAATTCAAATATAGAGGAAGTTCCACAAGTTTTTATTCCGTACAAGGAAGTTTTAGATGTTTATAACGACGGACTAAAAGTGCCCGATGATGTTACGCTAATGTGGACAGACGATAATTACGGTTACATTCGTCATTTTCCCGACAGCATTGAACAGGTTCGTAAAGGCGGAAACGGAGCTTATTATCACGTTTCGTACTGGGGAAGACCGCACGATTATCTTTGGCTTTCAACTACAAGTCCAGCTTTAATTAATACGCAAATGAAAATGGCTTACGAAAAAAACGTTCGTCAAATCTGGATTTTGAACGTGGGCGACATAAAACCTGCCGAATACGACACGGAATTATTTATGGACTTGGCTTGGAATATTCATTCCGTTGGAAATGACATTATTGGTATTGATAATCACCTGAAAAATTGGTTGCAACGTGAGTTTGAAAGTGTAAACAACGATGAACTTCTGAAAATTATGACCGAATATTATCGTTTGGCTTACATCCGTAAACCGGAATTTATGGGAAATACGCGCACCGAAGAAAAAGACCCGAAATACACAAAGGTAAAATCGCTTCCGTGGAATGAAGATGAAATCAGATTAAGATTAAATCAATATATCGAAATTGAAAATCAGGTAAAAAAACTGTCAGCCAAAATTCCCGAAAGCAAGAAAAGTGCTTGGTTTCAATTGGTGGAATATCCTGTATGCGCATCGGCGGAGATGAATAAAAAAATACTTTACGCACAATTATCCCGTCAATTATATGAAAATCAATGGTCGAAAAGCGACGATGCCTACAATGAAATTGTATCGCTTACCGAAAAATACAACGCTTTGGAAAACGGAAAATGGAAATATATGATGGATTTTCAACCGAGAGATTTGGAGGTTTTCAAACGTGTTCCGCATCAAACAGATACTACGTTCGTTTTGAAAATCGCTCCCAAATATCAATTTAACGGCAGTGAATATAATTCATTTTCAGGTGAAAAACCGATTGAAGACGGATTGGGCTACGAAAGAAAAGCCATCAGTTTGCAAAAAGGAAACAGTGTTACGTACGATTTTAATTCAAATTCATCGGCGGTAAAAATACAAATTGCATTGGCTCCATTTCTTCCCGTAAACGGAAACAAAATTCGTTTTTCTGCTTCTATGGATGATAATTTCTCTCAAATAATTGACTTTAAAACCATAGATAGGAATGAGGAATGGAAACAAAACGTGTTGCGAAATCAATCAATAAAAACATTTGACTTTATATTACAAAATACTACATCGCATAAATTGACAATAAAAGCCATAGATGAAGGTGTGGTAATTGATCAGATAAAAATTTGGTAACAATAACTTTGTTAGAATGCGGGAATTTTTCAATGAAAAACATCATTCTTATATTATTCATATTTCTTTCATCCGTTTGTTTCATTGGTGCAACGGAGAAAATTCCAAATCACAATATAAAACAAATCGAAAAGCTCTTTTCAAAACTGGAAAATTTGAATTGGAAAGANNAAATGAATGATGATTGCAAAAACGATTGGAGAACGCAATGGTTTNTGGACGGNGAAAAAGCGGAAGTAACAAACACGAATGCGGGAATGATTTTCAAAGCAGGAAAAATNCCTGCATCAGATGCGGATCANGCTGTGCTTTGGACAAAGAAAAGTTTCAAGGGAAATATAAAAGTAGATTACGATTTTACCCGTTTGGATTCAATAAATCGTTTTGTAAATATTATTTATATTCAGGCTGAAGGAGAAGGAAAAGCTCCTTACGATAAAGACATTTTTAAATGGAATAATTTAAGGAAAATTCCTGCAATGAGTGTTTATTTCAATCATATGAATACCTTACATATAAGCTACGCAGCTTATAACAATAACGAAGATTTTGAGAAAAATGCGGAATACATTAGAGGACGAAGATATTTGCCGGGGAAAAATAAAGGATTAGCAAATACTGCTTTACAACAGGAATATCTGGTTCCAATGTTATTCCAACCGAATGAAAAATACCGGTTAACCTTTATAAAATACGATGATATTCTTTTGATGAGAGTGAAGTTTGGGAATAAAAACCGTTATTTCTTTTTTTCCACTGAAAATTTTCCTCCGGTAAATAAAGGTAGAATAGGATTAAGACAAATGTCTACCAGAGAATCTTTGTACGGAAANTTTAGAGTNTATAATGTAGAATGATGAATAACAAAATAATATCAAATANTTATCTTCCAATATTATAAGTTTAATGTTATACAATTTGTAATATATGAATTTTGAACACAGCTATCATAGTTTTATAATGGTGAAAAAAATAATTTTACTTTTCTTTGTCTTTTCAATATCTTCAGTGGTATTTGCCGCAAAAAAATATTTTGTAACTACCGATGGGAACGATAATTCCGGCGATGGTTCTATTTCTGCTCCTTTTGCAACTATAATGAAAGCGCAGCAATATGCAATAGGTGGAGATACTGTTTATATTCGGGGCGGAACATACAAAATGGCAGAAGCAAATATTACCCATTATGTTTCAGTAGGACCGTATGCCTGTGTCAATTATTTAAACAAAAGCGGATATACTACTCGTCAGCGAATAAATTACTGGGCTTATCCGGGTGAAAAACCTGTTTTCGATTTTTCAAATGTAAAACCTTCAGGNTATCGTATAACGGCTTTTTTAGTAACGGGTTCGTACATTCATATCAAAGGAATTGAAGTAACCGGAGTACAAGTAACNATATTAACTCACACACAATCGGAATGTTTTAGAAATCAAGGTAGTTACAATATTTTTGAAAATCTAAGTATGCACAATGGCATGGGAATCGGATTTTATCAACAAAACGGTTCCAATAATTTGGTGCTAAATTGCGACGCCTATCGAAATTGGGATAATATATCCGAAAATCAAAGAGGAGGAAACACCGATGGGTTTGGTTTTCATCCCGGAAAAGGTTCAACGGGAAANACCATCAGAGGTTGCCGCGCATGGTTTAACAGTGATGATGGATATGATTGCATCAATGCCGACGAATCTATTGTGTTTGAAAATTGCTGGGCATTTTACAATGGATTTAGTCCCTCATTTGTAAGTTTAGGAGATGGAAACGGTTTTAAAGCAGGCGGTTATGGACAAGCTCCTGCTGTTTCATCGTTACCGAATCCAATTCCTGCACACACAGTACGTTTTTGCTTGGCTTACCGTAATAAAGCGAATGGTTTTTACGCCAATCATCACGTAGAAACGGGNAATTACTTTTACAATAATACTGCTTATAGAAATTCTACAAACTATAATATGTTAAGCCAGTATATTACAAAAAGTACTAAGACAGGCAATGATACTACCATTGATTGTCCTGGCATAAGGCATATTTTGCATAATAATATATNATTTAAATATTCATCATACCGGGACACATTGAATATCGGAACTTCGGACATTTCATATAATTCCTTTACTCCAAATAATAATATAACCGTAAATTCANTTGATTTTTTGAGTTTGGATGATACGCAATTAATTGCTATACGCAAAGAAGACGGAAGTTTACCCGATATGGATTTTTTACATTTGAAAGACGGAAGTGATTTAATTGATAAAGGATTGGATTTAGGCTTCACCTATTTGGGAATTGCGCCTGATTTGGGAGCATTTGAATATCAGCAGCAAACACCTTTAGAACAAACTACAGTTGAAAATCTAATTTTTTATCCCAATCCGGTGAAAGATAGAATAGTTTTTAGGGATGCGAAGGAAAAACAAATTGAAATTATAAATTCAGAAGGAAAAATAGTGTGGAAAGGAAAAGCATCTACAAAAGTTGATACTGCCTCTTTGAATAAAGGACTGTATTTGGTAAAAGTAAATGAAGAAGCTAAACCGGCTATAATTGTGAAATTGATTAAATTATAAGATGAGTTAGTTTTCACGGATTGTAATATAAATGAAAAAATGGTACTTTTCAAAACTTTTCTTCCAACATTAGACAAATCTTTCTATATTAGAATTTGAAGATACTGGAAAAATATTACTGCTGATACTGATGAATAATGGCAAATGACGCTTAAAATATTGAAATTTAGGATTTAACTTCATTATATGATAATTTTTGGAAAAAGAACAAAATATAGCACAGCTCGTTTGGTGTGGAACGAAAAAAGAATGCTCAATATGTGTGATAAGTTTCTTTTATGAAAGAAAAACAATTTTATAAACTTATTTTTATCAGTTAATAAAATGAAAAATATTACCTATATAATTCTTATTTTAGTTTTTCTAACAGTAAATGTTTTTGCTCAGAAAAACAGGAATTCAGGTCCCAATTACGATTTTTCAAAACTAAAAATGGAGAAATTAAACAGAGGGCTGGTTGCTATACGCGAAAATGAAAAAACGGTAAATGTAAGTTGGAGGTATTTCTCATCCGATACATTGAATACGGCTTTTGATATTTACAGAAACGGCGTAAAAATAAACAAGCACCCCATACAATCCTCAACTTATTTTAAAGATACAAATGCTCCACTGAGCAAATTAACTTACGAAGTAAGAAAAATCTCAAAAAACAAAAAACTACAGGAAGAAAAATTTTCCTACACACTGAAAAATGATTCTTGCTTTGGATATTTAAATATTCCGTTGGATGTTCCTGCAAATGGAACAACTCCTGATGGAAGACTATTCTTTTATCGTGCCAATGATGCAAGCATAGGAGATGTGGATGGAGACGGCGAATATGAAATTATCCTTAAATGGGAGCCTTCCAACGCTCACGACAATTCTCAAAACGGTTACACTGGAAATGTTTATTTTGATTGTTATAAGTTGAACGGCAAAAAACTTTGGCGCATTGATTTAGGGAAAAATATACGCGCAGGAGCACATTATACGCAATTTGTGGTGTACGATTTGGATGGCGACAATAAAGCGGAAATGGTGATGAAAACTGCAGATGGAACCGTGGATGGTTTAGGAAACGTTATTGGTGATGCCAATGCCGATTATAGAAATAACGTTGGAAGAATTTTATCTGGTCCTGAGTATTTGACTGTTTTTGAAGGATTAACAGGAAAAGCATTGAAAACCATTGATTATATTCCGCCAAGAGGAAATGTAAGCGATTGGGGCGATTGGAACGCGAACAGAGCCGACCGTTTTTTAGCGTGTGTGGCTTATTTAGACGGAATTCATCCAAGCGTGGTGATGTGTCGCGGGTATTACACACGTACGGTTTTAGCCGCTTTTGATTGGAAAAACGGAGAATTGACAAACCGTTGGATTTTCGACAGCAATGTTCCGGGAAACGAAAGTTATGCTCATCAGGGAAATCACAATTTACGGGTTGGTGATGTTGACGGAGATGGTTGCGATGAAATTATTTATGGCGCCTGCGTTATTGATAACAATGGAAATGGACTTTATTCCACCGGAATGGGACACGGAGATGCATTGCATCTGACGGCTTTCGATCCTTCAAGCAAAAAATTACAAGTATGGGACTGTCACGAAAATAGACGAGATGGTTCAACTTTTAGGGATGCAGAAACAGGGGAGTTGATTTTTCAAGTAAGAAGTAATATCGATGTAGGGCGTTGTATGGCAGCTGACATTGATCCTAATAACAGAGGTGTAGAAATGTGGTCAATCGCATCCAATGGAATACGAAACATACAAGGCGATATAATTAATCCTTCAACACGGGGAGTTTCTATTAATATGGCGTGCTGGTGGGACGGAGATTTATCTCGTGAATTATTAGACGGAACACGAATCACAAAATATAATCCTGAAAAAGGATATGCCGAGCTAATTTTTTATTGTGATGAGTGTTCAAAAAATAACGGAACTAAATCAAATCCTTGTCTTCAGGCAGATATTTTAGGAGATTGGAGAGAAGAAGTGATGTTAAAAACGAACGACAATAAAAACTTGCGGATATATGTAACTCCTTATGAGACCTCTTATCGTTTTCATACTTTTCTGGAAGACCCTGTGTACAGAATTAGCATTGCAACAGAAAACGTTGCCTATAACCAACCTACACAACCCGGTTTTTATTTAGGGAGCGATTTAGGAAAAATCTTCCCTGAAAAAGACATAAAAATAAATGACAATCAAGTGCTTCTGGATGCAGGTGAAATTTATGATACATATCAATGGTCGGTGGGTGGAAACGGACAAAAAAGATTGATTACTACGAATGATATTCCGGAAGGAAAACGAACAAAAATTGATATAAAAGTTGTGTTTAGAGGTGGTGAGTTTAGAGATTCTGTTTTTGTAACGCTAAATTCAAAAGAATGATACGTGGTAAGATTTACATATTGATGATTTCTTTATTGATAATTTCAAATTTTCTCATTGCCGGAGAAAATCATCATTATTATATAAAAATAAAGGACAAAATTCCCATTCTGAATGAATTATTCAAAATGGGAAGTGATGTAAATCCGAGAGGAGACTCTATTCAAATTACTTCCAATAATCTTTTATATAATGGTCAATCTGTACTCCCTGTAATGGGTGAGTTTCATTACGCTCGTTTTGAGGATACTGAATGGCGTAAAGAATTGTTGAAGATGAAAGCGGGAGGTATAAATATAATTTCCACGTATGTATTTTGGATTTATCACGAAGAAGAAGAGGGAATTTATAATTGGGATGGAAAGCGGAATTTGCAAAAATTTCTTGAGATTTGTAAGGAAATAGATTTGTCGGTAATATTACGACTAGGCCCTTGGTGTCATGGTGAAGTTAGAAATGGAGGTTTTCCTGAATGGCTTATTAAAAACGGTATAAAATTAAGAGAAGATAATCCTGCTTATCTTAAAAATGTGAAAAACTGGTTTTCTCAAATTTACAAACAGACAAAAGGGTTACTATGGAAAGATGGTGGAACTGTCATCGGAATACAGATTGAAAATGAATATCGTGGACAAGGCACGCATTTAATGACATTGAAAAGAATGGCTCAGGAAATTGGTTTTGACGTTCCTATTTATACTCGAACAGGCTGGCCTAAATTGGCAACTCCTGTTCCTTACGGTGAAATTATTCCGCTTTACGGAGATTATGCCGATGGTTTTTGGGATCGTTCAACAGAAGAAATGCCCGGTGATTATGGTAAGAGTTATCTTTTTCGCTCATTTAGAAACTCTACGGTTATTGCCACGGAACAATTACCAAAACAAGCTAATAATGACAATGAGAACGATATTGGTTATCCTTACTTTACTTGTGAACTTGGCGGTGGAATGATGCCAAGTTATCACCGCCGTATTTCTATTAATCCGATGGATGTTTATGCGATGACATTGGTACGCATAGGTTCCGGGAGTAATATGCCGGGTTATTATATGTATCACGGAGGAAACAATCCCGATGGGAAATTAACAGCCCTCAATGAAGAACAAACCAGCAATTATACAAATTATAATGATTTANCTCTAAAATCGTACGATTTTCAAGCTCCATTGGGGGAGTTTGGACAAGTAAATCCCCATTATCATTTACTTAGAAAATTACATTTGTTTTTACATGATTTTGGAGGCGACTTAGTATTAATGAAACCTTATTTCCCTGAAAATGCAGAAAAAGACTTCAAAAAAGATTCGCTTTTAAGATGGGCGGTAAGAAGCAATGGCAAAAGCGGATATGTTTTTGTAAATAATTACCACCGATTGAAAACATTATCTGAAAAAAAGGGAGTTCAATTCACGTTTGATTTACCCAAAGAGCAAATTACTTTACCACAAGAACCCATTGATATTCCTGCGGGAGCGAGTTTTTTTATTCCTTTCAATATAAATTTGGAAGATGCAAATTTGCTCTACGCCACAGCACAACCCATTGCAAAAATCGAAGAAAAAGGAAATTTAACTTTTGTTTTTACCCAAATCAAAGGAATTCCTTCGGAATTTGTATTCGATAAAAAAAATATAAAAGTAAAATCATCTGTTGTGAAATTTAAAACAAAAAACAATAGATTTATTTTCAGCGATTTATCCGCAGGAACAAATGAAGCAGTTTTATTACAAAGCCAAAAAGGAAAAACGATAACGATTGTTTTGCTTGATGATAAAACCTCTTTGGAAATGTACAAAGAAGAATTAGCAGGCAAAGAACGGTTGTTTATTACCAACTCTGTATTAATGTGTAATAAAAATCAGTTGGAGTTGGAAAATTCGGACAATGAATTTAATATGTCAGTGTTTCCTCCTCTTGAAACGGTTTCATTAGGAGGAAAAGAATTGAAACCAATTAAAAACGGTATCTTTTCTAAATATGAAATTAATTTAAAAGAAAAAAAATTCCCAAAAATTGAATTGATAAAAACAGAGGACGTTAAATTTCCCTTGCCTGAAATAAAAATGGGTCAAAAGGGGGTAGCTCAAATGCCTAACGACAGTGATTTTGCAAAAGCAGCCGTATGGAAAATCAAATTACCGGATGATTTCAAAAAAAATGATATTATTTTACGAATTTCTTACAAAGGAGATGTTGCAAGGATTTATTCAGGCAGCGAATTACTGACCGATAATTTCTATAATGGAAAATCTTTTGATGTGGATTTGAACTACTTCGGGAATAAAATATTCGATAACGAACTGAAATTAATGATTTTGCCTTTGCAGAAAAATGCTCCCATTTATTTACCTAAGAATGTTGTTTCTTTCTTGAAAAATGAAAATTATGTTATTAAAGCCCCTTTAATAAAAATGATAGAAAAAAGAAGAGTATCTTTAATAGTCCAATAGATTAAATCATATTTATAGAACTCATGAAAATCCTCAAACAATTAACTTTTACGTTATTATTTTTACTTTTTGTAAATAATATCTTTTCATCGGATAATTACAAAACAATCACAGTTGATGCTCCTTTCAAAATGGAACTTATCAAGGAGTTTATCTATCCGAAAAAAGATTTTCCTATTAATAAGTTTGGAGCTAAATCAGGGGGAGTATTTCTTAATACAAAAGCCATTGCAAAAGCCATTGATGCCTGCAACAAAAAAGGCGGAGGACGCGTGGTGGTTCCTGCCGGAATTTGGCTTACAGGACAAATTCATTTGAAGAGTGATGTGAATTTATATTTGGAAGAAGGAGCTGTTTTGAGTTTTACCGATAATCCCGATGATTATTTACCTGCCGTAATGACTTCGTGGGAAGGACTGGAATGCTATAATTACTCTCCATTAGTGTATGCTTATCAATGTGAAAATGTGGCAATTACAGGAAAAGGAACTTTGCAACCCAAAATGGATTTTTGGAAAACATGGTTTGCCCGTCCACAAGCACATTTAGACGCCTCAAAAGAACTTTACACCAAAGCATCCACCAACGTTCCGGTGATTGAACGTCAAATGGCGGTGGGAGAAAATCATTTCCGTCCGCATTTAATTCAGTTTAACCGATGCAAAAACGTGTTGCTCGACGGTTTCAAAATCCGTGAAAGTCCGTTTTGGACAATTCATATCTATATGTGCGACAATGGAATAGCTCGTAATCTGGACGTAAGAGCGCACGGTCATAACAACGATGGCATTGACCTTGAAATGACACGGAATTTTTTGGTGGAAAACTGCATTTTTGACCAAGGCGATGATGCGGTGGTGATAAAAGCGGGTCGCAATCAGGACGCGTGGCGATTAAATACACCCACAGAAAATGTGGTCATCCGCAATTGTGAAATTATTAAAGGACACGCATTGATGGCTGTCGGAAGTGAAATGTCGAGTGGAATTCGTAATATTTATATGACAGATTGTAAGGCTACAAGCAATGTTTTGAATATGTTTTACATTAAAACCAATCATCGTCGCGGAGGTTTTATCGAAAATATTTATATGAATAATGTGGAATGCGCGTCAACAGGAAGCGTTTTAGGCATTGATACCGATGTGCTTTATCAGTGGAAAGATTTGGTTCCCACGTACGAAACACGCATTACAAAAATCAGAGGTATTTATTTGACAAATGTAAAATGTGATGTTGCAGATAATGTATACGACTTGAAAGGGGATATCAGGCAACCTATTTCAGATATAGAGATTAAAAATGTTTACGTAAAAAAGATAAAAAAATATTACAATAAAGTGTTAAACGTACTCAACTTAAAAGAAGAGAATGTAAAATACGATGAATATGTAGAAGGACAAAAATAAAAAAACAAACAATGAAAACCTTAAACAAAAAAAGTCTAACAACACTACTTTTTATAGCAATTTCAACTGTTCATTTGATTGCACAAGATATTTTTCCTGATGGAACTCAAATTCCTGAGTGGTTCAGTAAAACTGAAACCGTCAATATTAAAACGCTTGGAAAACAATATGTTATCACCAAATACGGAGTGAAAAAAGACAGTGCTTTGCTTCAAACCGAAAAAATCCAAAAAATAATTGACTTAGCTTCCAACGCTGGCGGAGGCGTAATCATTGTACCCAAAGGAACGTTTTTGACCGGCTCGCTTTTCTTCAAACCCAAAACGCATCTTTATCTTGCAGAAGGAGCTGTACTCAAAGGAAGCGACAATATCAACAATTTTCCGGTGGTTGAAACACGCATCGAAGGAGAAACCTGCAAATATTTTCCGGCAGTGATAAACGCTGATAAAGTGGACGGTTTTACACTTTCAGGGAAAGGAACCATCAACGGAAATGGATTGCGTTATTGGAAAGCGTTTTGGCTCCGTCGTGAATGGAATCCTAAATGTACCAACAAGGATGAAATGCGCCCGCGTTTGGTGTATATTTCCAACAGCAACGATGTGCAAATTTCAGGAGTTACACTCCAAAATTCTCCGTTTTGGACATCGCATTATTACAAATGTAACAACTTGAAAATTCTAAACGTTACTTTTTTCTCACCGGTAAAACCTGTAAAATCACCAAGTACCGATGCCATTGACATTGATGTTTGTTCCAATGTGTTGGTAAAAGGTTGTTATATGGAAGTCAATGACGATGCCATTGCACTCAAGGGAGGGAAAGGACCCACATCCGATAAAAATCCCAACAATGGCGGAAATTACAACATCATTATTGAAGATTGTACGTATGGTTTTTGTCACAGCGCTTTAACTTGCGGAAGCGAAAGTATTCACGACAGAAATATAATTTTACGACGATGTAAATTAAATAATCCTCAGATGCTCTTACATTTGAAAATGCGTCCGGATACTCCACAGAAGTACGAATATATCCTTATTGAAGACATTGCAGGAGAAGTAGGAAAATTCATTTCCGTTCGTCCCTGGACACAGTTTTTCGATTTGAAAGGCGAAAATCCACCGCCACCTTCGCGTTCAGGCAACGTCACGATGCGGAACATCAACTTAGACTGTGAAACTTTTTTTGACGTTGCCAAATCCGAAAAATATATACTATCCGGTTTTACTTTTGAAAACTTGAATATAAAAGCCAAAAACGACATTTTTGACCAAAGCATTATCCGAAATCTGAAATTGGAAAATGTAAAAGTAAACGATGTGGAAGTGAAATAATTTTATATTGACAATTTAATTAATGGCAAAATGAGAAAATCCATATAATTCTCACAACCTAATTCTCTCTTTTGATAAAGGGAGATGTCCGTCCCGATAGCTATTGGGAGAAGACAGAGGGTTAGAACATTAAATTTATAAACACATACTAATGAAAAACAAACATCTTTTTATCTCAATTTTTATTTTTCTGATAACCATTTCGTTATCAGCACAGGAAACAAAAAATATTCGTTTAACCGAACTTTTTAATTTTGGTTGGAAATTCCATCTGGGAGATTTGAAAGATGCCGAAAAAGCGCAGTTTGACGATGGTTCGTGGACTGAGTTGGACTTGCCTCACGATTTTCAAATTAATCAACTTTGGGATAAATCTGCATCGCCTGCCCGCGGATTTAAAAAAATGGAAACCGGCTGGTACAGAAAAACATTCAAAGCTAATCCCGAATGGAAAGGAAAGCGTGTTTTTGTTGATTTTGAGGGGATTATGCTTACCGGTGATGCTTATTTAAATGGAGAGAAAATTGGCGGAACCGATTACGGTTATCTTGGTTTTGAAAGCGACATAACAAAAAAACTCCATTTTGATGGTGAAAATGTGATGGCAGTAAGAGCCAGCACCGGAGAAAACGGAAATTCCAGATGGTACACCGGAGGCGGAATTTTTAGAGATGTACATATTTTTGTAAAAGATACGGTAGCGGTTGCGCGTCACGGTGTATTTATAACTACTTCCAATATTTTAGAACAAAATGCTGATGTAAACGTACAGGTAGAAGTAGAAGGAATTAGAGGGAAAAAATTAAATGTAGAAATTATTACTAAAATATTTTCTCCTGATGGAAAACAAGTTGGTGAAACAAAAAAATCAGCCCCTCAAAAATCTAAAAAATCTACTGATGAAGTTCTTTTGCCCGCAGTAAATATTGTCAATCCGCAACTTTGGTCTTGCGAAACGCCGAATCTTTACACCGCAAAAGTTACATTGACTTTGGATGGGGAAATCGTTGATGAAATAACGCAGAAATTCGGCATCAGAACCGTTGAATTTTCAAAAGAATTTGGTTTCAAACTCAACGGAAAAAAGGTTTTTCTCAAAGGAATTGCAAATCATCACGATTTGGGAGCTGTTGGCGCTGCTGCTTATGAAACTTCCATCGGGCGACAATTTGATTTGCTCAAATCGTTTGGTTTCAATGCTGTGCGCACATCGCATAATCCTTATTCGGAAGCATTTTTACGCCTTGCCGATGAAAAAGGAATTTTAATTGTGGATGAAATTTACGATAAATGGAGCAACAAAGATTATTGGGCAGGACGCATTCCTTGGACGGAAATTTGGTATAAAAACATCCCCGAATGGATAAAACGCGACCGCAATCATCCTTCGGTCATTTTGTGGAGTTTCGGAAACGAGTTGCAGATTGTTGATAATTGGGCGGGCTTTCCTACAAATGACTGGGGTGTAACCACTTACAAAATTCTCAAAACGCTTGCCGAACGTTATGACCCTACACGAAAAACCACCGTTGCAATGTTTCCCGCTCGTGCCGGAGCACTTACGAAAAGCGATCCTGATTTCAACATCAAAGTTGTTCCTCCTGAATTGGCTACTGTTACCGATGTTTCAAGTTTTAATTATCGCTGGATAAGTTATCCTGAATATCTGAAACAAGCTCCCGATATGATTATTTTTCAAAGTGAAGCAACAACAAATGAGCTGGGTGCGCCTTTCTATGGGATGGACAGAGAAAAAATGGTGGGACTTGCATATTGGGGCGCTATTGATTATTGGGGCGAATCAAACGGTTACCCGTGGAAAGGATGGCATTATTCTTTTTTCGACCATACATTAAAACCTTATCCGCAAGCGTATCTGATAAAAAGTATTTTTACAGATGAACCTGTTGTACACATTGGAGTAGTTGATAAGGCATCGGAAAGTATGGATTGGAACGAACAAACTATTGGTACAATGAATGTTTCAGACCATTGGGACAGAGAAGAAGGAAAAAAATACAATATTCTCACTTTTACCAATGCTGATGAAGTGGAACTTTTGATTAACGGAAAATCCGTCGGAATAAAACAGAATGATACCACCGATGTTAAAAAACGAAATATGATTTTTTGGCAAAATGTACCTTATGAAAAGGGAAAAATTACCGCTGTTGCACGTAAAAACGGAAAAGAAGTCGCTCGTCATCAATTAGAAACTACAGGAAAAGCCGTCGCATTAAAAATTGAAGCGGAAAATAATGACTTCAAAGCAAATGGAATGGATTTAAAATACGTAAGAGTATATGCCGTAGATAATAAAGGAAGGGTTGTTCCTGAAGCTGAAAATGAAATTACGTTTGATGTTTCCGGAGTGGCAAAATTAATTGCGGTAGATAACGGAGATCATAAAAGTGATGAACTTTTTGACACTAATAAACGCAAGTTAAATAGTGGTTGTGCGCTGGCTATTTTACGGGCAGGAAAAACCACCGGACAGGTTAAAATAAAAGCATCGGCACAGGGATTAAAAAGCGTGGAGAAAATATTATTTGTGAAATAGTATTCTAAATCAAATTAAAAGAATGTGAGGATTATTTCTGCGTGTTCTTTGAATAAAAAACTATTTATGTAGTGGTCGACAATGATTTTAATTCTAAACCAAGACGAAAAAACAGTAATAAATAGGGAGAAAAAATATTGGTAAAAAGTTTGTGTCACACCCAATTATGCCTAATTTCTACTATAACAGGGGAACTTGAAAAATTAAAATTCTGATTACAAGCAGATTAATGTCTTGTTTTGTGTTTCTTTCTGAAATTTCTGTCCTTTATACCTTTACGAATAGTATTCTTTTTTTTATTATAAAAAGAATACGTGAAATCCATAAGTGCAAATTAAAATTTCTTAATTGTTACACATAAATCTTATCTTGTAGAAAACGATTTTTAGAAACATTTGTTTTTTAACAAATTTATTGTTTTTCAAAAGAAAAAAATGTAAAATTATGCTATAAAACATATACTTTAAAAATATGTCAAAAAGTATAGTCATAAAATCATTTCTATCATTTCCTCCTTACAAATTATCTTTATTTTTGTGTGAAAAATTTAACTTTAATCAACTGATTCTTGAAATAAATATCTGATTGTGAGTTGATTATTTGATAATTTATCATATCGCAAAGAAAATAGTTCTTTGACATTTTGTTTATTTTAAAATGCTCCATTATTAAATCAAAAATATCTTTTACCAATCAAAATCTCGAAGATTTAATAATTTTTGCGTACTGAAATAACCAAATAAAATCTAATATGAAATTCTATGACTTATACTTTTTTATTCCCTGTAATTTGAAGTAAAAATATTATAGAATACACATTTAAAATTCTGAAAAACAATTTAATTGCTGATAATTAATTATTTATAACGATATTATCTAAAAGTATAATTATAAAGCTCTAATAATATGGTCAATAAAATTAAAATCTATTTTTTCCCTCTACTTTGTTTGTTGCTTTTTTCTGCTTGTAATAAAAGCAAGGACGAATACTATGCAGAACCAAGTTGGTTAGATAAACCCTTGTATGAAGTTTTGCAAAATGAAGGAAACTTTAAAAGTTATTTAGCTTGTATAGACCGTACACTTTATGCTCCACAATTAAAAGAGGGAGGATATTTTACACTTATGGCTCCAAATGACGAAGCCTTTAGTGCATATTTGAACGAAAAAGGATATACCTCAGTGGATGACATTCCTATCGAAGAAGTAAATAAAATAATTGCATATTCAATTATTCAATCGTATTGGTTATCAGAAAACTTAGGTGATATTTTTACAGGAACTGTTGATGACAGGTATGATATTGGAGATGGACTTAAAAAACAAACTTATTATTATGCAACAGTTTACAAAGATTCAGAATATGATAACCGCTGGGTAATAGATCAGAATTCCACTTCTACAAGTTTCAATACAACTACCAACAATTTCAAATATTATCCGGTATTTATGCAAACTTATTTTGCAAAAGCAAATCTCACAGCTATAGATTATAATACATTTTTCCCTAATACACAATATATTGGAGGACAAACTGTTGAAACGGGTATGATTGGGAATGTCTATAACGGACAAATTGTAAAACCAAATCTGAAGGCAAGAAACGGAATCGCTCACGAAGTTTCTGTGGTTGGAGTTCCGCTTGACAATATGGATAAATTTTTACGTGAAGATCAATATAATACTTTCAAATCGTTATTGGATTTCAAAGATGTTTCCGGAAGTTACGTATATAAAAATTACATTGAAGATGCTACGCAAACAGAAAAATATAAATTACTTAGACCAAACGATGCCATCGATAAAGTTTATGTAAAAAGTTATAACACCTCCGGGCTCCAACCTCTTTCTTTCTCACCCGCATTAGAGCTTATATATGATGATAATAGATCAAATTTGACCCAATCAAACGGTTATACATTATTTGTTCCAAGTAACGATGCGTTAACAAATTATATTAATAATCGTTTGCTAAAATATTATCATTCATTATCCGATCTACCTATCGAAGCTATCACTACATTAATAAACACACATATGGTGAATAGTATGATATGGCCTTCACAATTAAAAACATCACAAGTTTCAACAGGAGAATATATAAATGGTCAAGGCGCATTGGGCAATAGTTACGATAATTTTGGAGTAACCGATAAAAAATTTGCAAGTAACGGTTTTATTTATACTATTGATCACGTTATTAAAAGTAAATTATTTGAAACCATTTACTCTGGAATTTACCTAAATCCTTCCTACACAAATTTGGATGCAGTATATAGAGTATACTATAATTTATCTCTGCGTCAGGATTTAATGAAAAGTATTATCACGGGTTATCCAAATGTGAGATATACTCTTTTGATGATTTCAAATGACCAATTTGCAAATGACGGGTTCACCTATAATTCTGAAACGGCAACATTTTCCAATTCATCTCTTGTAAGTACAACTGTGTCAGAACGTATTAGAAGACTTACACGTACACATTTATTTGATGGTTGGGTGGACAACAATATCAATTCGGAAGTCAACTTCACAGATGGAATTTCTGAATATGGCGGTTATGGATTCAGAAATACAGATTATGGTGATGTTGTAAGATATAAAAATAACCAATTACAAGCCAGTGGAAATATAGAAGAGAATACATTTGTAAACATCACAAAAAATGAAACATTTGATAATGGAACGGTTTATACCATCGACAAGATGTTGCAATACTCCAAACGAGAATCAAGCCCTACAACTTCTGATGGATGGAATAGCGGAACTTTGTGGCATTATATTCAACAAACAGCGCAAGAAAATTCAAATGTGTCTATGTTTGCAGATTATGTTCAGTACGCTTTAAAAACCACAAGTACAGATGCTCTTTTAGGAATAAGTGAAGATAATTTCTATACTATTGTAATGCCTAATAACAATGCCATTATACGTGCTCAAGCTGCAAAAGACCTTCCAAGTTTAGATAGTCTTAAATTAGGTACACTTAGTCAAGAAAGAGTGGATATGTGTGTGAAATTTGTTCAAACACATTTCCTTCAAGGTTATGCATTCCCTGATGACAGATTACCTTATATGTATCCTTATAATATAAATTCTCCAAACAAAAACATAGTTTCCACAATGTATAGAATTACGAATGAACCAATGAAATTATTTAATCAACACACCAATATTGTTGTATCTAAAGATGCATCGGGAAGTTTAACCTTTACGCCCGATGATGTATATATTGACGGGAAATTGATTATAAAAGGAAATTATGGTTTACCTGTTCCAGTTCCAAGAATTATAACCGGAACCGCTAAAACAGGGAATAACGGGTATAGAAGTAACAGAATATGCGGAAGATCAATTCATCATGAATATACCAATTATTTTAAGTTCACGGTGCAAAATTGACTAAAACAAGAGAAAATATCACATTATTAAAATATAGATATTCTAACTAAAAAAGAATCATTAATAATACCTGAAAATAGATATTTCATGAAAAAAACAATTAACATTTACTGCTTTGTTCTGGGATTACTCTTATTATTCCCAATGTTGTCTTTTGCGCAGGAAAAAACATTAATAAGGGGTACTGTTATTGATAATGATGGAGAACCATTAATAAGGGCGACTATTACAGAGAGGGATAAAGACAACCGCATTTTATCAAGTGCAGTAACAGACATTGATGGTAATTTCAGTATAAATGTATTCAATCCTAACAACAGATTATCATTCAGGTATGTGGGATTTAAAGAAAAAATAGTTGTTCCCGGAAAAGAAAGAGTGTTGAATGTTTCCTTGGAAGATGCGAATATTACCACTACCAGTGAGGTTACTATCACGGCAAAAGCTCAACGTAATCTTGGGGGATTGGCAATTGATGACAGAGATTTGTCAATGGCAATGTCAAAAATCAATGCAGAAGAGTTGGAAGGATTACATACCTCATCTATTGATGATGCTTTACAAGGACGTATGTCTGGGGTAGATATTGTAGGAACCACAGGAAATCCCGGTGCCGGAATGTCAATTCGTGTTCGTGGTCTTACTTCAATGAATGGAAATAATCAACCATTAATAGTAGTAGATGGAGTACCCATTGAAACAACTGTAGGTGCAACAGGAGCTAATTTTGACTTAGCAAATGCAACCGAAGAAGAATTTTCACAAATGTTAAATATCCCTCCTTCAGATATTCAAGAAGTAGTAGTTTTGAAAGATGCAGCGGCTTCTGCTATTTACGGTTCACGAGGAGCGAATGGGGTTTTATTGATTACAACAAAAAGAGGTTCAATAAGTCCTCCAAAAATTAGCGTTCAGAGCACATTTACATTAAATACTCCTCGCGAAAGAATACCAACACTTTCAGGATATCAATACGTAACTATGGTAAATGAAGCAATGTTCAATGCCGGAAAAGTTTTGAGCACAACAGAATATCCTGAATTTGCTTACGATCCAAACAATCCAGAATATTATTACAATTATTCAAACAATACCGATTGGGTTGAAGCTATAACAAAAAATGGCTTTGCCCAAGATTATAATATATCTCTCACAGGTGGTAGCCGAAAAGTGAGATATTATTTTTCTTCAGGATATTGGGATGAGACAGGAACAACTATTGGTACCGGATATCAACGTTTGAACACACGTGCTAATTTAAATTATACCGTGTCTGATAAATTACGTTTCCAAGCAGATATTGCTTATACTCATTCTAATAAGCAAATGAATTTTATTCCCGAAGCATCAAATTACACAAGTGGGGACTTGGCAAGTAAAGCATATGTGAAAATGCCAAATCAAAGCATATACTATTATAATATTTATGGAGAGCAAACATCACTATATTATACCCCTTATACAAACGTACAAGGAACTTATCCAAGTGTGTATAATCCGGTGGCAATGGCAAATGATAGTAAAAATACAATTACCAGTGATAATGTAAAACCCAATTTTGTTTTGACTTACGATTTTACGAACGCTTGGCAGTTTTCTTTTAATGTTAGTTTTGAAATAGCCAATAATAAAACAAAACAATATTTGCCTCAAACTGCAACAGGATTATTGTGGAACAATAGTTCAACTAACTGGGCTTTAGATGGAGATGACGATACGTTTACTATGCAAACTTTTAGTAAGTTAAGATGGATTCCAAAATTTAAGAATGATAACATACACAGATTCATAGCATTACTTGGCTATAATACGTATGATACAAGAGGAAATAGTTATTACGAAGCGACCTCTAATTTACCCTCAACTTTCTTACAAGATCCCTCCATTTCATCTCGAGTTTATCCTTCAGGTTCATTAAAAGCCGGATTTTCTCAAAGGCGTACTCTGTCGCTATATGCCAATGCCAATTATACTTTATTAGACAGATATATTATTTACGGTAGTATACGTATGGATGGAGATTCCCGATTTGGGAAAAATTACCGATATGGAATTTTTCCGGCAATATCAGGGAGATACAGAATATCGGGAGAACCATTTATGAAGGAAATAAAATGGATAGATGATTTGTCTGTCAGGGCATCTTGGGGTGTTAATGGCAATCCCCCAAGCAATGATTATATTTATTATGGAAGATACGATAACTATGATTGGTATTATTTGGGAAATGCAGCAACATATCCTACATCTTTTTCTTTGGATAATCTACATTGGGAAGTAACCACCCAAAAAAACATAGGATTGAACCTTATTTGTTTTGATGAGCGTGTAAATATGGAATTTGAATACTATATAAAAAGAACCGATGATAATATCCCGGATAAAGGGATTTCAATCCCTACTTCTTCCGGATTTTCAAGTGCCATACTCAACTCCAATACAATAGAAAACATAGGATGGGAATTAAATGTGATGACCACACCCATAAGGAATAAAGACTGGAAAGTGGATTTAAGTTTTAATGTGGCACGTTCACAAAATTTTGTAAGAGAACTAGCTCCGTATTCAACTACGGAAAGTGGCGATTGGCAATATAATGGTCAATATCTCACCCGTACTGAATTAAATCAACCTTACGGCTCTTTCTACGGATTTTTATATGACGGAGTTTATTTGAACAAAGACCAAACTATTGCTAGAGATAAGGATGGAAATAAAATATATACGATGGGTGATAATGGAGAGTTGGAACCCGTATATATGAAATTTGGTTATCCTACTATTGGTTATGAATTCCAACCTGGTGACGCTCGTTACGTAGATATTAATCACGATGGAAATATTAATTTGCAAGACGTTGTTTATCTTGGTGACTATAATCCGCTTTTCTTTGGAGGTTTCGGACCGACTATAAGATATAAAAACTTTTCGATAAACAGTTGGTTTGTATATCGTTATGGTAACGATATTATGAATATGACCAGAATGACAATGGAAAACATGTATGGTTTCAATAACCAAAGCACCTCGGTTTTAAAACGTTTTACACACGAATATGAAGTTGGTTCTGAGTCGGAAGCTCCTGTCGATTTATTGCCACGTGCGCTTTATTCAAAAGGTTACAACTGGCTGGGGTCGAGTCGTTTCATAGAAAAAGGGTCATTTATAAGATGGAAAACTGCTACTTTACGATATAATATGCCTAAGAGAGTAGTAAAAACAATTGGAATAAGCGATATGAACGTATGGTTTACAATGCAAAATATTTACGTTTTGACAAATTACACAGGTCAAGATCCTGAAGTGTCTATTTCCGGAAGCACACCGGGACAAGATGCTTCACGTTCTCCCAGACCATATCAATTTACTTTTGGATTTAAATTCGGATTATAAAAAATCAATGAAAAACATGAAATTATATACAATTATGAAATTTAAATTGTTTATAGGAATTAGCATCATTCTTTTTTCAGGTCTTTCTGCTTGCTCTGATTATCTGAATCTGGAGCCACAAGATGGTGTAATAACTGAAGAATTCTGGCAAAATAAAGAAGAAGTAAAAGATGCAGTAATGGGATGTTATGCCGGAATGATGTCTTATTCCAATATGGAAAGGTTTATTTGGTGGGGTGAGTTGAGGGCCGATTTAATAAAACCACGTACAACAGGTTCGTTGTTTACACAAATGGACAATTTCCAAAACGGAGATATTACTTCTACCATGAGTTATTGCTCTTGGGCAGATGCTTATAAAGTGATAAATAATTGTAATACTGTATTGAATTACGCTAAAGAAACTAAAAATTTGGATGCATCTTTTACCGATGAACTTTTACATCAGTATGAAGCAGAAGCGATATGTGTACGATCATTAATGTATTTTTATTTAGTTCGTACCTTTAAAGATGTTCCATATATTACCAAAGCATCGGTAAGTGATAATCAAGACTATCGAGTGCCAAAAACAAATGGTGAGATAATTATTGACTCATTAATTTCAGATTTGAAAAGTGTGGACAGAACAGAAAATGGTTCCAATTTTGGAATTCCTTTTAACTACGGAACAGACGTAAAATCAAATAAAGGAAGATTTACAGTTTGGAGCTTAAAAGCATTATTAGCAGATATTTATTTATGGAAAGAAGATTATGAAAACTGTGAAAAAGAATGTAATCAAATAATTAATTCTGGGCAGTTTACATTAGTGCCGGTACATTCTACTGCTGCGGAGGTTGAAGATTTATATAAAAATATACACATCATCTATTTCCCGAATGAAGGTGATGCCGACAATTTATTTACGAATATGTATGTGAATGGAAATTCGGTAGAAAGTATATTTGAATTACAATTTGGAACCGATTATCAAAATCCATTCTATGCTTATTTTAATCCGATAAATGGTTATTTAACAGCTAATACAGAGGTATTGTCAGCTTCAGGACTTTTCACACCTTCCTCTTTGGATAGAGGATGGTATGATATACGTGGTGAAGGAATTGATTATAAACAAGGATATGTGTGGAAATGGATAGGTTTATCAAGGAATTCATATACTTATAGAGCTCTCGGTCAATCATTTAGTAACTGGATTTTTTACCGATTGGCAGATGTTATATTGATGAAAGCAGAAGCGCTATGTGAAATAGGTAAGGCAAATAGTGATACAACTCAACTAAGAGCGTCATTAGATTTAGTAAAACAAATTCGATTAAGAGCTTGTGCACCGGAATCGACGAATATGATACCGGATGAAACAATGCTCAATGCTGATGTTCTTGAAAAATTTATTTTAACCGAAAGAGCCCGTGAATTTGCTCACGAAGGCAAAAGATGGTTTGATGTGTTGAGAAATGCAAAACGAAATAATTATGCCGGTATTTCATACTTAATAGAATTAGCAGCATATTCTGCAATTCCTGAAAAAGTTTCAAGTTTGGAAAGTAAGTGGAGAGGAAGTTACTATAGCCACTATTTGCCTATTTATGAAAATGAACTAAAAGTGAATAAAGCATTGGTGCAAAATCCTTTTTATGCAAAATAAATCTAAAAAATAAACACAATATGAAACTCTTCAATAAAATTCGACATAAAAACAACGCCCTGTTATTATCGGCAATGTTTATTTTGATGGTCACAATTATTAGTTCATGCAGTAAAGATATGGAAGGGAAAATATATAAAGTATCTGATGAACAAATGATTGATGAAATATTGGAAAGTAAAGGTGACACTGTTTCAAATTTCTTAAAAATAATTGATATTTCAGGGTTAAGAGGTACTGTGCACGCATACGGTAACTATACTTTATTTGCACCAACAAATGAAGCGGTTGATAAATATCTGTCGGATAAAGGATTATCATTAAATACACTTTCGCAACAAGATGCATTCGATATGGTAAAATATCATTTAGTTCCGGATACAATTTCAACTGCCGATTTTGAAGACGGGAGACTTTCTGCCGTAAATTTTAATCATTTTTATATCACCACGAAAACAGTTTCTGATGATTCCGGTCTTCACATTGAAATAAACAGACAGGCAAAAATACTTCAAAAAGACTTACGCGGAGCCAATGGATACGTGCATATTATTGACCATGTTTTATATCAATCTCCCAAAACCATAGGTGAAGTAATAAATGAATTGCCAGATACTTATTCATTATGGAAAGAAGCATATATTGCCTCAAATATGCAAGATACTATCGATGTTGCAAAAAGTGCTTCATCAAATGGGGCATATACTATATTCATACAAAGTAATGAGGCTTTTACTAAAGCAAACATTCACAATATGGATGAGTTGATGACCGAATTAAGAACCAAAAATACCTCCATCACTGACGACCATTTATTACTTTATAATTATATTGCTTATCACTTAACACGTGGTTTTAAATATGTAGGACAAGACTTGATGAAACAATCTTCACTTAATACATTAGTATCAGGAGAAGTAATTGTTCTAAAACGTGATGTAAAAGATGTATTATTAAATGAATTTTTAATTGGCGGTGTTTTGGAAGAAGGAGTTCCGGTAAATCGTGAAAGTGAATACACCGATTTATCCTGTGCTGATGGAGTTATGCAAGATATTGACGGCAATATTCAAATTATAAAACGAAAAGCATATCGTGTATATTGGGATATTACGGAACAACCGGAACTTATGTCTATGAAAAATTATCGTAAAACCGGTACATCGATTGATATAGACAATACAGATTTGTTAGGTATAACTTGGAGTAAAACATTTACATCTGATAAAATAAATTATTACTGTGGTGGTTACCCTACCTCTGTGGGAAAAGATAATAATTTTGTTTACGGTGATTATTTCAGATTCAGGATTTCTACAAATACAATGAAATGGATTGAGTTTAAAACTCCTGTGTTAGTTCCGGGAACCTATAAAGTTTGGTTATCATACAGAGCGCTTCCCGATAATAATTCTCAAACATTGCGAACCATTTTTAAACAAACAGGACAAGATGACCAAATTATAGGAGTGGTTAAAACTTCTTATAATCGTTCTCCTTCAAGCTACGGTTTGTCGTCATACAATCAAGAATTTTTTGAAAAAGAATTATTGGATGGTTACAGACAGCAGATGATAAATTCTTCCGGTTTTTATGATACGGCAAATTGTTGTCAGTTAATGGGAATTATACAAGTATATACTACAGGTGAACATACATTACGTTTTGAGCCTCTTTATACGAATAATTTTACTACTAACTGGGATCAAATTCTTTTCATTCCAATTGATGATGACCAAATTTGGCCCAAGCAAGATATAGCAGGAAAATATATTTATAGTGATACCCCAAATTGTGAAATTTATCCATATTTAGATTGTACTACAACACAACCCTGAAAAAAGTCAAAAACAAAGAGAAGTTTTAATAATTGAATGCTAACTATATAATTAATATGAAATCAATATCAAAATATTATCTAATTATTGCTTTTACGCTAATAGGTTTTGTCGCTTGTACATCTCCCTGGGATGACCATGTTGCAATAAAAGGTAATAATGGAAAAACACTTATGGAGATAATTTCTGAGAATCCCCAAACTTCTACATTTGCGACCATCCTTCAAAAAACGGGTTATGATAATTTGCTTTCCGGGGATAAAATATTAACAGTATTTGCTCCAACAAACGATGTTCTTGCATCTGTTGATTTGAATGATTTAGAAACATTAAAAACGCTGGTTAAAAATCATATAGCCTATTCAAGCTATACAATTATTGAAGGGCATTTTTCTACAGATAAGGTGGAAATGATTAACACAAAAAAGATGTCGATTAGTGGACAACAAATCAATGGCGTGTCTGTAAATTCAGAAAACGGTAATTTCAATATTTCTACAGCAAACGGAATATTGCACTTAATGAATGGAATCATTCCATTTCAAAAAAATATTTATGAATATTTACTTACCCAATCCGGAAATTTACAAGCAGAGTTTATAAAAAAACAAGATCGTTTGATTATGGATATGACCAAGAGTGTACAAATAGGAGTTGATTTAAATGGTAAGCCACTATATGATACCGTTTGGATTAATCAAAACAAGTTTTTGGAAGCATATCCTTTAAACGATGAATCAAAAAATTATACATACGCTCTTATTCCAAATAATGTTGTGGAGCGAATTGAAACAAAATATGCAAAATATTTCACAAGGACTGTTACTTCAGACCAGGATTCTATCGTTCGTTTAGAACTTATTAAAGATTGTATTCTTGAACCGGTTGAAATTAATGCTGATGGAAAATACATTTCAGTAGATGGAGTAAAAATGGATATCAATGCCGCTAACATTCTGGAAACTTATTCTGCATCCAATGGATTGATATATAAATTATCAGACGCCGATGTGAAAATATATGAAAACAAGGTTAAAACAATTTTCATTGAAGCTGAAAATTATGACAGCATATTTGCAGATGTAAGTGCAGCTTGGTCAGTAAGAAATAAATCATCTTTGCATGGTGGAAAAGATGTTTTGATGAACAGCCGAACAGAGTTTATTTCAAAATACAGTTCTACAGATTCGATAGTTTATACTAATATCTATTTTTATACCGATCCGGCACAAACATATACCGGAGGATTAGGAAAAGTAAATAATTGCTTTATTCAGTTTAAACCCGTTATTAATTCCGTAACGTACAAAATTTATTGGTCAGCGTACGATGATTTTAGTTGGCATTATGACGGATCAAAAACGCGTGAACCGGTAAAATTCAGTATGAAAATGTTGTTAAGCTTTCCTGAAAAACCAATTGTATATAGGAATGCGAGTGCTTTATTTGTGAATAATTTCAGTCCATATACGGTATTTGCGTCCACACGTTTTACTGCTGGTGTTCAAGAAGAAAAAGAGCTTCAAAGGTGTAATATAAGTACTGTGGATGTCGATTCTCCATATTTCTTATTAAGCAGAAATTATCTTTATACCGACGAAAACAACTATTTTAATTTTTATAATGGAACAGATGCACTTGGTGACAGAGAAACTCTCATTTGTCCAACTTATGGAAAGTCGACAATTATTGTGTCCAATACAACTGAATACAAAACAACATATTGTGGTCCTATACTTTTGGACTATATTAAATTAGTTCCACAAGTAGATCCAAATGAATAAATTGAAAATATGTGATTTGCAAATATTACAATTATGAAAATAGCAAAACAAATCCTCCCGTTTATTATCAGTATGTTTTTATGTGGGTTAAGCAACACAAGCGCTCAAGCACAGAAAAAAAATGATTTCACTTATGTTGTTTCGGGAACAGTGAAAAGCGCTGAAACAAAAAAACCTCTCTCCGGAATAAGAATTGAATATAAAGAATTGGCATCTGCTATGACTGAAGATGAAGGAAATTTTTCAATTAAACTTCCTTCCGGAGATGTCAATCTGGTGGTTTCAGGTCCGGGATATACCTCAAAAATTATATCTGTTAAGGGAAGAACGGAAATTAACATAGAACTACAGACAGAAGGATTCAAAAGTGTATTTGAAAATTTAATTGTTCCTCAAGGAGAATCATCGCCTCTTGAATTAACAAACGCTTGGTCTCCAATCAACGAAAATAATATATTAAACACAGCTGTTACAAGCGACGAAACTTTGCAGGGAAAAATTTCCGGATTAAATTTAATACATCGTTCCGGTGCAATTGCTGCCGGCTCAAATGTTTACATTAGAGGGTTAAATACTATGAATGCCGGAATACAGCCATTGTTTATAGTAGATGGAATACCTTATGAAAATAGCATTTATTCCACTTCGTTGGTTGGGAATTATTACTCAAATCCATTGGCCTCAATCGACCCAAAAGATATTGAGAGCATTACTGTACTAAAAGACGGAACATCACAATATGGAGTAAAAGGAGCAAACGGCGTGGTTTTAATTCGTACATTACGTGCAAAAGAAGTGGAAACTAAGATTAATTTTCATGTGCATACGGGAGTTAATTTTGAACCAACAGAAATACCTGTATTAAGTGCTGCAGATCATAAATTACTCATTTCTGACATTTTACAATCCAAAGGAATGAGTAGCACAGATATTATGGCTTTACCATATATGAACGACCAAAAACCAGTTCTTCAAAAATGGGGATACGAAGGAAATGTAGACTATTATAGATATAACAATAGTACTAATTGGCAAAAAGAAATATATAATTTGAGTTATAATCAGGATTATTATATGAATGTGTTTGGAGGTGATGAAGTCGCTGTGTATGCGCTTTCAGTAGGATTTTTAAATCAAAACGGGATTCTTAAAAACACTAATTTCCAACGTTTTAATACTCGATTCAATTCAGAAGTAAATCTAAGTAAAAAAGTAACTCTCAATGCAAATATGAGTTTCCTTTTTTCAAGTAGAAAACTGGTGGACGAAGGAGCATCTTCAAATCTAAATCCAATTTTTGCCGCGTTGGTAAAATCACCATTTATGGCTCCAAATGTGTATAATGAAGAAGGTATAATGTCTCCAGTTATTGAAGATTATGATGTTTTTAATGCATCAAATCCATATTCATTAGTAAATACAAGCGACAGGACTAATTCTCAATTCAGATTTGTAGGAAATTTAAAAGCAGCGTATAAAATCAATAATTATTTGAATTTGGATGCAATGGTTGGAGTAAACTTTAATAAAGAACGCGAAAAAGTCTTTTTCCCATACAGGGGAGTTTATTTTGACACTTTGTCCATCGGGCCTGTTGCAAATGTTTCGCAGCACAGAGTTGACAGGATTTTTTCATTATACTCCGAAGGTTCTGCGAACTATAGTAAAACGTTTAATCTGTACCATAAATTAAATGTTAGATTAGGAACACGATATCAAAGTAATCGGGCTGAAGATGACTGGGGAAAAACTGCCAATACCGGCTCCGACAATTTTAAATCAATTTCGTATGGAGATCCATTGTACAGAGTTATTGGTGGACAAATCAGCAACTGGAAATGGCTAAATTTATTTGGTACTGCCGATTATGGTTATAAAGATAAATATTTCTTAAACTATACAATGTCCGCAGATGCTTCGTCGCGTTATGGGATGGATGTTTCTCCATTTCTCCTATATCCTTCTGCATCTGCTGCATGGTTGGTTAGCGGAGAAGAATTTATGAAAAATCTTACATTTTTCGATTTGTTAAAAGTACGTATAGGCTACGGCTTGTCCGGAAATGATGATATTGGAAATTATAGCGGAATTCAATATTATGTTCCTCAAAATCTATTAGGAAATTACGGACTTGTAAGAGGTAATTTAGTTGATTTAAATATAAAACCTGAAAAATCAACTCGATTAAACTTAGGGATAGATGCTGCCGTGTTGAATGAAAGAATTAAAATGAGTGTGGATGTGTATCAAACTAAAATTAGCGATATGCTCGTAAAAATGC
The DNA here is from genome assembly GCA_900498215.1 of uncultured Paludibacter sp. Taxonomy (GTDB): domain Bacteria; phylum Bacteroidota; class Bacteroidia; order Bacteroidales; family Paludibacteraceae; genus UPXZ01. The sequence continues at coordinate 2,465,942 of LR026962.1, forward strand.
CGGCGCCACGTATTACAGGTTTTCCATATTATTTAACAAATGGTGGAGAAATGAAAAACACCGGAGTTGATTTCTCATTTAATGCAAGAATTCTAAATGGGATATTTAAATGGGATGTAAGATTTGTTGCTTCGACGTACCAAAACAAAGTTACAAATTTGGAAGGACAAGAATATGTAACTACTATTTGTGGAGCAGATGTGTTGACAAAAGTGGGGGAATCAGTGGGAGTGTTTTACGGACACAAAACAAACGGTGTTTATTCTACACAAAAAGAGGCAGAAGAAGATGGACTATATATAATGAAAGGTTCTACCAAATATGCCTTTAGTGCCGGCGATGTACATTTTGTCAATGCGGATAATACTGATAAGGAAATTAATGAAAATGATAGAGTAGTGATAGGTAATCCAAATCCTGATTTGTTTGGCTCAATTTCTACAAATTTAAGCTATAAAAAGTTGCAATTAGATGTGTTTTTAACATACTCACTTGGAAATGACATATATAATTATACCAGAGCGCAGTTAGAAAGCATGTCTAATTTTTATAATCAAACTCAAGCGGTATTAAACAGATGGAGAGTAGAAGGGGATGTAACCTCCATGCCTCGTGCAGTATACGGAGATCCAATGGGAAATTCAAGATTTTCTGACAGGTGGATTGAGGATGGCTCGTATATGAGATTGAAAAACGTAAACCTATCGTATAGTTTGCCTATTAAAAACGATATTATACGAGGTATAACATTGTTTGCTACAGGGGATAATTTAATTACATTTACAAAATACAAAGGATTAGATCCTGAATTTGCTTTAGGCCAAAATCCATTGTATAATGGAATTGATGCAACATTCGTTCCGGTTGCTCGCACAGTGTCGCTGGGCGTTAAACTTGAATTGTAATCATAATAGTGTAAAATAAAAAATGGTGATTATTGATATATCAAAAAAGTAAAAAATATGAACGCTTTCAAATATTTAATTTTGTCTATCGGTTTAATAACTATTTTGGGAATAAACTCCTGTGTGGAAACTCCCATAGATGAAGCCGTGGAGTACAATGATTTTTATGCTAATTTAAATGATGCGGATGCTATGGTGATGGGCATTTACGGAAAAGTGATGGGACTTGCTGACAGATTGGTTGTACTCAATGAATTACGAGGCGATATGCTTGATGTAACAGCAAATGCCGATCAGGATTTAATAGAAATAAATCAACAAAAAACAAGCAAAAATAACTATTGGACAAATGTAACTCCAATTTATGAGGTAATACAAAATTGCAACGATGCACTGTATAACTTTAAAATAATGCTCAAAGATAATAAAATGACCCAAGACGAATATAACGAACGTTATTCCGATATTGGTGCAATTCGTTGTTGGTTATATTATCAGCTTGGAGTCCAATTTGGGACAATTCCTTATATCACAGATCCGATAATTAGTATAAATGACGCGGTTGTTAATCAGGAAAATATGTTGGATTTAGATAATTTGATTCCTGAATTGATACAATTTATGGAAAATTTACCCACTTTAGAAAATTATAAGAACTCAAAATTAATTTCAGGTACGGTAGATGGAGTAAGTTTAGTGCCCTATTTTATTAATAAAAAATGCTTGTTAGGAGACTTATATTTATTTAATAATGAATATGACAAAGCTGCAACCATTTATCGTGAGGTCTTATCAGAAAATGAAGATGCTGCAGCCACAGCAAACCAATCAACTTATCGAATTTACGATGATAAAGCATGGACAGGAGGCGATGTTACCTATTTTTCTGTCCTTTTCGACCGTTATAATACTACCGATGGCAACAGATTATATAATGCTTGGAAAAATATGTTCAAATCTGCTGCCGACGACAGATATGTAAAAAACGAAATGATTTGGGAAATAACTTACAATAGCACATTTGCTCCTGAATATCCGTTTGTGAGATTATTTGGCAATCAAGGTAAGGGAAAATACATTCTTAAACCTTCAAAATATGCAATAGATGAAATGTGGGGAAGCGAAAAACTCCGAAACGATTATCCGATTGATTGTCGCGGGATTTCAGGTGGAGTTGATAAAACCACTGACGGACAATATTTAGTGGCAAAATATACAATGAATTACGATATCACAAAACCGTATGACAATAGCGGAAAATGGTTTTTGTATAGAGCCGCTACTTTACATTTAAGATTTGCTGAAGCAGCAAATCGCTCCGAATCAGGTGGAGGTTACCCTAAGTTGGCCTGGGCGTTAATTAACGACGGAATTCCTGGTTCCGCTTTCAGTTGGAAGCATGAAGATGGCTCTTCATACAGAGGCGATTCAATTAAATATAGCAGTTTTGCTCCAGGTGAACCATACCCTACACCTTATTACTTCGATGGTAGATGGAGTGATTCTCCTTATCTTAGAGCTCCATGGAGATATAACGGAGGAATCAGAGGTCGCGCATATTTACCAAATGTAGATATTTCAGCAACTGCTAAAACAGATTCAATTGCTGAAATAGAACAAATGATTGTGAAAGAAGCCGGTTTAGAATTGGCTTTTGAAGGCGACAGATGGACAGATTTGATTCGAGTTGCACGTCGCTTGCAAAAACTCAACGGCACAGGCGGACAATTTTTGCACGAAAAAATGCATCGTAAGTACGAACTTGCAGGTTTACCCGTTCCCGATTTTACATCAGAAAATAACTGGTATTTGCCATTATATATCAAATAATTAAACAAGATAATAAAACATAAATAAAAAATTAAAGTGTACTCAAAAAACAAAATAGTTCTATTAATTACAATAAGTTTATTCTCATTACATTTCACTTCTGTTCTTGCTCTTGAAAAACTAAATAGGGGATTAGTTGCATATCGTAGTATTGAAAATAATGTAAAATATGTGTGTGTTTCGTGGCGTTTATTATCAACTGATAAACCAAATCAGCAGTATAATCTCTATATGGCAAAAGTCTATACGGACGGTTCAGTTACACCCTACACAAAAATAAATTCTGATCCGATAACGGATACATTTTATAAATACGAGGAAAAAAATATAGTCTCATTACAGTATGTACTAAAAGAAGTGATTGACGGAATTGAGGGTGAATCTTTAAGTGTTTTTAGAATGAGAAGATATGCAAACGAAACAGTATGTAACTATCTCGAAATACCTATGAAACAAATTGACGGTGATGATACTTGGAAATTTTCTCCAAATGACGCTTCCATTGCCGATTTGGATGGTGATGGCGAAATGGAGATTGTAGTTCACAGAGCAGGACAAGGATATGACAACTCACAATCAGGGATTTCAGATACACCATATTTACAGGCATATAAATTGGATGGAACGTTTATGTGGGAAATTTCTTTAGGAAAAAATATTCGCGAAGGAGCTCATTACACTCAATTTATGGTATATGATCTTGACGGTGACGGAAAAGCGGAAGTCGTTTGTAAAACTGCTGAAGGCACTCACGATGCTGTAGGAACTCCTGTTGGAAAAGCATATTTCCCCACGTATAAAGCAAAATATAATTTTACAGTAAATTATAATGAAAATGCTGATTATCGTAATTCTGGGGGATATATTTTATCCGGACCGGAATTTTTAACTGTATTTGAAGGGGCTACAGGTAAGGAAATAGTAACAACGGAATACGATCCTCCCAGATATAGTACTTATAATAATGGGAATGAAATTCCTAAACTCTCTCAGACTGGAGACGAATTAAAAGCACGCTGGGGGGATAATTATGGGAATAGAGTTGATAGGTTTTTGGCATGTGTGGCAAATTTAGGAGGAGAAAATCCAAGTGTAGTTATGTGTAGAGGATATTATACCCGTACTATTTTAGTAGCTTATGATTATAAGAACAAACAATTAACCCGTCGATGGAAATTTGATACTTGGAGCAGTTCTTCTCTTAATTCCTACACGGGACAAGGAAATCATAATTTGCGAGTTGGGGATGTTGATGGAGATGGCTTGGACGAAATTGTTTATGGCTCAATGACAATTGATAATGACGGACATGGATTATATACAACTAAATTGGGGCATGGAGATGCATTACATTTGGCTGATTACATTCCAGATCGTCCTGGTTTAGAAGTGTTGGCGGTTCACGAAGATGGTTCAGATGGAACTACATTGAGAGATGCAAAAACAGGTGAAATAATTTATCAGGTTCCTGACGGGAGTGATGTCGGAAGAGGAATGGGAACAGATATCGATCCCAACTCAAGAGGAATGGAATGGTGGTCAGCGCGTAGCGGCGGAGTTCGATCTGCAGTTACCGGCGAACTGTTAAATAATAGTACTTCTGGAGTTTCGATGAATATGGCAACTTGGTGGGATGATGATTTATTGCGTGAATTACAAGATGGAACGAGTGTAACAAAATATAATTATGCAGCGAATGGCGGCAGTACTACACTGCTTAATGCATCTGCCGATTGCTCTTCAAATAATAGTACAAAATCAACTCCTTGTTTAGATGCTGATATTGTGGGAGATTGGAGGGAAGAAGTAATGTTACGCACTTCGGACAATAAAAACATCCGAATTTATATGACTCCAAATCCTACAAAATATAAATTCTATACATTGTTAGAAGACCATATTTACAGAATGAGTGTTGCATATCAAAATGTTGGATACAATCAACCGACTCATACCGGATTTTATTTGGGTGCAGACTTGGAGAATATCTTTCCGGATAAACACATTACGGTTTCAGACGCAAGTTACACGTTAAATCCTGTTTTTGATGCCGATTCATATTTATGGTCGACCGGAGAAACGACTAAAACCATTGTTTTGAGCAATACTGATTATACACCTGATGTGGAGAACGAAATTGATTTCAAAATGAATTATCACGGGTACGAATTCCGAGATACAATATACGTGAAGTTTATTTCAGCCGGTGTCGATAAAATAATGAAAAATAATCAAATAGAGTTATTAAATAATCCGGTGAACGATGAGTTAAGACTTAAATTTAATATCAATGGGAATTTTGCCTTACAGATTTATAATGTAACAGGACAACTATGCATGACACAACCGCTAAATGCATCTCAAGGACAAATTCAAAATTTCAATGTATCTAACTTAAATCAAGGTGTGTATATACTTAATATCACCGATAATAACCAAAGATATACAGTTAGGTTTATAAAAAAATAATAGTACTTAAAAATTTTAGGTTTTATTTAATAGTTAATTTTAGAACACGGGAATAAAATTAAATTTTTCATAGTTGAAGTATTTGAAAGAGTTAACTTGTACTACTAATGTCAAAAATTACAGAAACTAAATCATTTCTCTCAGGTGAAAATTGTCTATAAATCTTATTTTTGCGATTATATAATTTCCTTATTTCACATAATGGAAAATAAAATAGAATTTTCAATTAACAAACAAACTAATAGTTATGTATCATGAAAAAATTATTTACACTTTTTGGATTCCTAATGGTTTTAGTAAGTGCATTTAATCTTAACGCACAATCCTATTATGAATATCCTCTTATTAAAGAAAATTTCAATGGTTGGACAGCTTTACCTACCGACTGGTCATATTTTAGACTTAATACGGGCATCACGGTGACTATTGCAGATAGTATAAATTTCAATGGAAGTGGTTCGGGTAGTCGTGGAGCAGATTTGATTATTCCTGCAAATAGAGATTCTTCAACTATTTATGTTGACTTTGATTTATTCATTAAATCTGCAACTGTAACAAGAAATAATGCATTTGCTTTGTTCTTATCAGGTAGTAATAGTACCAATATGGGTACTGCTGATTATCATTCTGGCTTAATTGCTAGTTTGTATTTAGGAGGTACTGATGGTAAAATCCACATTTGGAATATGGATATTAAAGGACCTGTTCCTACTTCAAAACCAGATACGATAGTGCCTGTGACTTATACGGGTTCATCTTTTGGGAGAGCGGGAATTTCCAATACTTGGTGTGATAGTATTAATCTTTCCACTCGTACCGATGTAATTTACACAGCGGGGAAGTGGTATAATTTAAAATTCAAAATGGATTTTAATGCAAAAAAAGTAGATATTACCATTACTCAGAAAGACGAACCAGCCAATACCCAAACAATAACAGATTTAGATTTTGTAGCGCCTGCAGCTAACGACTTGGCTCGTATTAGTATTGTAAATACAAGAAGTAACAATTCGTATCCTGAAGTAAATGGTGGTACCATTGGAAATGGTAATACTTTAACTGTAAACGCATCTCTTGATAATTTATATATATATCAATTGGTAAAGTCATTAGGATTGGCGGATGTTATGGTTAATTATCAGGACTTAGAAGGAAGTACTATTAAAACTTCCAGAGTTGAAACATCACAAGAAGTAGGGGTGACGTATAAACTTTTAGATTCGGATATAGCCTCATTTACTGATAATGGAAATTATTACGCTTATGATGCTGTTGCTACCGGTAGTGAATCCGTAGTTGTGGAAGCAGGAGGATCGTCCATTACAGTTAAATTTAAAAAGACTCCCATTACTACAGGTACTTATGTTTGGAAAGGTACATTTAGTGAATACTGGAATGAACTTGACCCTAACTTCTCTACTGATGGTAACAATCAATTAGGATACCAAACAGGAAATGGCGTGAGTTTCTCTGATGCAAATGCGCCAATAAAAGAAGTTACAATGAATAAAAAATTTGATTTAGGAACAGGTAACTTAACAGTGGATGCAAAAGGTTATACGGTTAAAAATAGTAGTGGTGAAATAATAAGTGGTACAGGAACCATTCAAGTGAACGCTTCTACTACTTTAGGATTATCCTCTCAATCAAAAATGCCGGTGTATTTAAATAAAGATACACTTACCGTTACAAATGCAGAACTTGCAAGCAAATATATTGTTAGCGATGGTACCACACTTCAACCTGGATATACAATGAGTACACTGATAGAAGGAAACGGCGGTACATTTACACTTTTACCAAAAGTGTATAATTATTCTTCTGAAATCAAAGGTATGACTGTGGTTAAATATCCATTGCAGATAAAGGGAACAGCAAATTCTTCAAAAATAAGCGGAATGCCAAAAATGTATTGCACATTAGATTCATTAGCAGAGCTTTATGTAACTACTGTAGCAGGCGACTCAACTATTTTTGGTACCACTGTAAACTATACTTATAATAAAGTAAATCTTGGAGATTATGTTTATCTAGCTTATTCAGAAACTCCCTCAGCCACTGCGCCTACTATATCCATTGGAGAGCTTTCGGGTTCAGCGACATCAAAATTAATAGGACCGAACGTTCGTACTGTAAACTATAAAATAGGAGGATTGAACACGGATGCAACTTTTGCTGGTGGATTAAAACCCATCACTATTGATGCTTGGAACAACCGTACTGACTATAATATTGAAAAAGTAGGAAAAGGTTCTTGGTCTCTTTCAGGAAACAGTCCTGATTTCTTTGGGAAAGTTACTGTAACTGACGGAACATTGATTGTAAATGATACATTATGTAATGGGCTTGGTTCATATACATTGGGTGGAGCTACAGTAAACAAACAAATTTCAGAAGTCGTGGTTGCTGACACGGCCACATTAGCCGGTTCAGGTTATATTGGAGCCATTCAGACGACCGTAAATGGAACAATTACCGGTAGGCTAACCTTAATGGGGAATCTTTCGTTAAAATATGATTTAGGAGATGGTGGTGCAACTACGCTAATCAATGTAAACGGTTCTGATATTGATCAAATTAATATATTAGGTGATTTATATTATGGTGGTAAATTAATTGTAAAAGTAGTAGGTGATCTTCCTCCCGCAGGTGATTACCAAATTCTAAAGTTTAGTGGTCAGTTTGAATCGGGTCAATTTGGATTTGATTCTATTGAATTACCTTCTACTGATTGGTCTTTTGATTATACAACAGGTATATTGCATTTTATTGGAGGTAGCGGTGTGAAATATATTGACGCCAATAAAGAAGTTGCTTCCAAAGAATTCTTTGACTTAACAGGAAGAAAAGTGAAAGATGGATATCAAGGTTTTGTAATTGTAAAAGTAAAATATACAGATGGTACAGCTGGCTCTTATAAGGTTTTCAAAAAAAGTACAGATAAATAAAAGTGATATATAATTTGTAAATACAAAATGTCCTTTTCATGGAAACATTTCCTAAAAAAGGACATTTTTATATTTTTAGAAAGCCTTATACAGAAATTTGATTATTTTAGTAATAAAAATAGAGAGCAAATAAGAAAACTCATAACTTTATTAATTTATCAAGATATAACGTGAAAAAACAATTTAAAATCGTACTCTTAATAATATTTGTTGGCATTACTTTTTACAATGCATATTCACAGCGTAAAATGGAAAAGTTAGACAGAGGGATAGTCGCAGTAAAAAATAATAGCAGTGGTTATTTCATTAGTTGGCGCTATTTTGCAACCGACCCGGAAGACATTCAGTTTAATTTGTACGCAAGAAAAGTAGGAGCAACGGAATTTACCAAAATAAATGATGTTCCGCTCACTATGACTAACTATTCTCCTGCTTCAGGAGCGGTATATATGGGTACTAAAATCTACGTAACTTCAATTATAAACGGAGTAGAAAGCGAACCTAGCCCTGAATTTATTATTCCCACATCGGGTTTTGCTACTTATAGAAGCGGATACCTTGACATTACTTACCGTCCTAATTTGGACACATTGGAAATTCATAAATATTCGACCAAATTTATTTGGCCCGCTGATTTGGATGGCGACGGAGAATATGATTTTGTGGTGGACAGATTATGTGTAGATGGTTCGAGCACGCATAAAATACAAGGGTATCTTCGTACAGGAAAACTGCTTTGGACTGTAGATATGGGACCAAATGTAAATATTTGTCAAGGACAAAATGATATGGTTACAGCGTATGATATGGATGGGGATGGAAAAGCCGAAGTAATTATAAAAAGCAGTGATGGAACCAAATTTGCCAACGGCTTGGGTGTAAATGGCTCTACTACATTTGACACTGATAACGACGGTATTATTGATTATCGACCTCAAAATACCTATAATCCACCTTGGTATATCACTTTCATTGATGGAATGACTGGAAACGAAAAAAGCACCATTGCTATGAAAAATCCATCTAATTATACTAGCACTAATAAATCCATTTTTATGGGAACGGAATACGCAAGTTTAGATGGACATATGGCAATAATTTATTTGGATGGGAAACATCCAAGCGTTGGATACATTTATTTAACTCGTACTTCTGCCGACAAATATCACTGGTATTATGCGTCAGCTTATGGATATAATCAAAGCGGTAATTTAGTAAATTGGTATAATTGGGAGCGTGGTTATTTGGATGCAGCAGAAGCACATTCCATTCGGGCAGCTGATGTCGATTTAGATGGACGTGATGAACTTCTTGATATTGGATATGGAATTAAATACGATGGAACTGTAGCATTTAATGCGCATATCAGCCATGGCGACCGTTTTCGGACAGGCGATATCGATCCGGAACGACCAGGATTAGAAACATTTGCCATTCAGCAAAATGCAAGTAGTTTGTTAGGGCAGTTGGTATATGATGCAGGAACTGGAGAGGCACTTCACAAATATTATATGTCTGCTGTAGGCGATGTGGGCAGAGGCGAATGTATGGATGTAGATCCGAGTAAATTAGGATATGAATTTTGGTCAACAATGCCTAATATCTATGATGCTCAGGGNAATATTATTTATGAAGGTTCAGCGCCATTCCCGTTTGAAGGAGTATGGTGGGATGGAGATTTAGCGCGCGAACAACTTTCAGCCACAAACAACGAGGGGTCAACTGCAATGATTGAAAAATACAATCCCTCAACTCACTCATTTGGAAATCGTTTGATAGAATTTGCTAAAATGACCAACTGGCAAGTGAAATCGGAGTGGGGAGCACGTCCTGCATTTTTTGGCGATATTATTGGCGACTGGAGAGAAGAAATTGTGCTGGAAAAACGCGGAACACAACTAATAGGAGATTCTACTTATGAAACATGTCCGGGTTTCGTGGCATTTTCGACCGATTATCCTACCGATAAAAGAATCTATTGTTTGATGCAAAATCCGGCGTATAGATGTCAGGCAACTACAAAAGGATATTACCAATCACCTATTCCTGATTTTTACTTGGGTTACGATATGCCTACACCTCCCATTTCACCTGTACAGCAAGCAAAATTAACTTGGGTATCAGGAACTGTATTTGATAAAACATCTTCAAATTTTGTACTTCAGGACGAGAAGACCATATCAGCTTTTTCTGATGGAGATGATGTGATGTTTGATATTTCAGGCGATAATTCTGCTGAAATTCAAATTAATTCCGATTTGGCTCCATCGAAATTATGGGCAGTAAATCCCAAAGGGCACGATTATATACTTTCCGGGTCCGGAAAATTTACAGGTACAATGGAACTTGTAAAATCACTGAATGGGGCATTTACCATAAACGGCAATCAAACTTATACAGGAAAAACAATTGTTTCTGAAGGAATTCTCTATCTTAACGGAGCATCAGAAAGTCCGGTATATGTAATGGCAAAAGGCACTCTGGGAGGAAATGCAATTATCAACGGAGGATTAACGGTAAATCAAGGATTGAATATAGAAGGGGGAAGATTAGCACCCGGCAATGGGTTGGAAACCGGTAAACTGGGAAAAATATCTATAAACAACGATTTAAATTTAACCGGTAAAACTAATTTGCACTTTGATATTTTACCAACTGATACTTATATAAATGACTCCATTGTTGTGAACGGAAATCTATCAGTATCAGGAATAAATGATATTGTGATAAATACAGAGAATGGAACATTAGCTGCAGGAACCTATTCGTTACTATCTTGGACAGGAACATTTTCAGGCGATTTGTCAAATTTTGAAATTGCCGGCATAAGTGGACTTCCAATGACTTTGATAATTGAAAATAAAACTTTGAAACTCGTAGTAAAAGCAACACGCGATACATCTTTTGTAGAATGGAGAGGTTATGAAAACAGTGATTGGGATTTCTTTACGAATAACTTTAATTTAGACGGAGTTTCAACTTACTTTGTCAACGGAGATTCAGTTTTGTTTAATGATGATGCGATCCTTAAAACAGTGAATCTTACCGATAATATGCTTGTATCAAATGCCAAATTTACGAATACTGTGCCTTATATTCTTCAAGGTACAGGTGGAATTTCAGGCAATGCTGATTTAATAAAAACCGCTAAGGGTTTGTTAGATATTCAAACAACCAATAATACATATACAGGTAAAACAATATTTACAAATGCTAAGGTGCAGACAGCTTCTTTGGCTGATGCGGGTGAACCAAGTTCATTGGGAGCTACAACTATTACAGAACCATCTAATTTTACGATGACAGACAGTTATTTAAGCATATTAACGGCCACCACGAATTCTAACAGAGGAATTAATATTGTAGGTTCAGACACGATTGATATCCCGAAATCAAATGGAATTGTTAACTTAACAGGAATTGTAGCGGGCACAGGTAACTTTATTAAAGCGGGTTCGGGACAGATAAATTTCTCGTCGCCTAACCCGAATATTTATACGGGTGAAACCGTGATTAAAGCAGGCACAATTGCTTTGGGTACAATTACGATGAATACTTACGGATTTGGTACCAACGGGAAAATCCGTATGGAAAACGGAGCGAAAATAAAAATGTATGATAGCAGCAGTGATTATTCACAAGCGCCGAGATGGTATGTTACAATACCTGAGGGTAGCAATGCTACAATAAATGCTTCAAGCCGTTGTAACATTAACGGAACTATTTCAGGAGCAGGGATACTAAATTTTTATACACCTTATGTTCGAACTGATTTAGTTGCCGGAGGCGCTGATTTTATCGGAAAAATAAATGTTATTACCGATGGTGATGGTGGGGATTTCAGAATAACAGCCAACAGCCAGAGTTTTCCAAATGCAAATATCAATTTGGGTGCTAATGTTAGAATGGGTGCCTATTCTTCAGTAGGGTCTAGTAGTACAAGTACATCACAAGTAATAAAAATAGGATCGCTTTCAGGTGAATCTACTTCTGCAGTATACGGCGGAACTTATTTAATTGGGAGCGATAATCGAGATGCCGTTTACAACGGAGTTATTAAAAGCGGTGCAACTATTACCAAACTTGGAACAGGAACTTGGACATTGACGAATGCAGCAGAAACAAGTTCTTCATTTAAAGTGTCAGGCGGAATGTTGGTGATAAGAAATACTTCCGGGAGCGCCACAGGTACAGGAACTTTGACTGTTAGTGATGCCATTTTATCAGGGACGGGAACCGTTGGCGGTCTGACAATTATTAGTGCAAACGGGAAAATAATGCCAGGACTTTCTGAAACAACAATTGGAACACTTACAATGCAGAAAAATGTTTCATTAACTTCCACAGCTACTACTATAATGAAAGTTTCAAATACAAGTAACGACTTGCTTAATGTAACAGGTACTCTTTATTTAGGTGGAACATTAGATTTAAGAAATATTTCAGGTAATTGGATGTTAGGTTCAAGCTATAAATTATTTTCTGCGCCAACTATCAGTGGAAATTTTGCGGCTATTATTCCTTCAACTCCTGGAGATGGTTTGTTCTGGGATACAAGCAGGATAAGCGAGGGCATTATTTCTGTAGTAAACAATACCGCTGTGAACGGGATAAATTCAGAAACAATAAAAGTTTATCCTAAAGTAGTTGAAAAATACTGTTTTGTTTCGCTAAAAGGGATAACAGGTAAAGTACTTATGGAAGTTTTCAATGCTAAAGGAGGCAAAGAATTAACTTACGACAGTGACAATAATGAATTGGTGAAATTGGATTTTTCGAAATTGCAAATCGGTGTTTATGTTTTAAGGTTATCTAATGCAACATCATCATTTAGCTATAAATTAGTTAAGAAATAATTGAATTGAGAGCCCATTTAATTTGGTGCTCTCAATAAACTTTCAAAGAAATGTCAAATACAAAAATCTTTTTTTTCCTTTTTTTTCTCTTGCTTTTTTATTCTTTTTCTTTTGGACAAAACAAAAAAATAGATTTGTCTGGTCAATGGAGATTTGAAATGGATAGAAATAATGTGGGGGAGGATGAAAAATGGTACAGTAAAAAACTTTCTGATAATATTTATCTCCCGGGTTCAATGGCAGAAAACCACAAAGGAGATGATGTAACATTGAATACACAATGGACTGCCAGCATTTACGACAGTACTTTTTTTTATAATCCCCGATTGAATAAATTCCATCAGCCAAATAATTTGAAACTGCCTTTTTGGCTTACTCCTGTTAAGTATTACGTTGGAACAGCGTGGTATCAGAAAGATATAATTATTTCTAAAGAGTGGAAAAACAGCAGGGTAATTCTCTTTCTTGAACGTCCTCATACCGAAACCCGGCTTTGGATAAATGATGTCGAAGTGGGAATGCAAAACTCATTATCTGTTCCTCATCAGTATGAAATAAGTAAATTCCTCAGAAAAGGAAAAAACACTATCAGTTTACGGATCGATAATAGGATAAAAGAGATAAACGTTGGAAAAGATTCTCACAGTATTACCGATCAAACACAAGGGAACTGGAACGGAATTGTAGGTAAAATGGAACTCCAATCTACACCTGCGAGTTATATTGAAGATTTACAGGTTTTCCCTGATTTGAAAAATAAAAAAGCGGTGGTAAAATTGAGTATTGCAGGAAATGTTTCAGGAACGATTTCTTTGAGTGCGGAAAGTTTCAATAGTGATAAGTCACACAAAATTAATCCGGTCCTAAAAGCATTTACAGTATCTGGACTATCTACGCCTGTTGAAATGGAATTGCCGATGGGCGATGATTTTTTGAAGTGGAACGAATTCCATCCGAATTTATATAAACTCACAGCTATTTTAAAAACCTCGAAAGGGACAGATATACGTGAAACTCGGTTTGGAATGCGTGATTTTACTATCGAGGGAAAATATTTTTATGTAAACGGACAAAAAACCATACTTCGCGGTACAGTAGAAAATTGTGTTTTTCCTTTAACGGGTTATCCGCCTATGGATAAAACATCATGGGAAAGAGTGTTTAGAATTTGTCGGAGTTTTGGACTCAATCACATGCGTTTTCACTCGTATTGTCCGCCACAGGCAGCATTTGAAGCTGCTGATATTGTTGGTTTTTATCTTCAACCGGAAGGCCCAAGTTGGCCTAACCACGGTTCTTCGCTTGGAGATGGAAAACCAATAGATAATTACCTCTGGGAAGAAGCGCAACGCATATCAAAAACGTATGGTAATTATCCTTCGTTTTGTATGTTTGCTATTGGTAATGAGCCGCGAGGACGTTGGGTTCCGTGGGTTACGAAGTTTGTTAATTACTGGAAAAAAGAAGATAACAGAAGAGTTTATACCGGTGCTTCTGTTGGAGGTAGTTGGGCGTGGCAGCCTGCAAATCAATATCACGTAAAAGCAGGTGCGCGTGGATTAAATTGGGAACGAAGACCTGAATCAGATTCTGACTATAGTTCAAAAATTGATACGGTGCGCCAACCGTACGTTTCACATGAAACAGGTCAATGGTGTGTTTTTCCTGATTTTACCGAGATTAGAAAATATACAGGAGTAATGAAAGCTCGCAATTTTGAATTGTTTCGGGAAGATTTGAACGATCGAAATATGGGCAATTTAGGCCAGGATTTTTTGATGGCTTCGGGAAAATTACAGGCGCTTTGTTACAAAAATGAGATTGAAAAAACATTTCGTACTCCCGAATATGCCGGATTCCAATTACTTTCATTGAACGATTATTCCGGACAGGGAACAGCGTTAGTTGGTGTTTTGAATGCTTTTTGGGAAGAAAAAGGATATATCAATGCCCAAGAGTTTCGTAAATTTTGTTCCCCAACCGTACTTCTTGCGAGAATGGATAAGTTTGTTTTTAAAAATAACGAAACATTGACAGCAAAAATTGAGGTAGCTCATTTTGGCGAAAATCCGTTAAAAACTCGAATAACGAATTGGAAAATAAAAAATGAATTTGGAGAAACTATTGGTAGTGGTAAATTGCCGCCCCAAGACATACAAATTGGGAATTGTCAATCCTTAGGAAAAATATCTTTTTCATTAAATTTAATTGGGAAAGCTGGGAAATGTAATTTAGAAGTGAGTTTTGCAGGAATAAATATTTCAAATAATTGGGATTTTTGGGTTTATCCTGAAAATCTTACAATGCCGGATACAACCAATATTTATATCACGGATAAAATTGATGAAAAAACAAAAAGAATATTGAACGAAGGTGGAAAAGTGTTGCTTTTAATTGCCGGAAAAGTAGAACAAGGAAAAGATGTAGTGCAATATATGACTCCCGCTTTTTGGAATACATCGTGGTTTAAAATGCGTCCGCCTCACACAGTTGGAACATTCATAAATAATTATCATCCTGTATTTAAAGATTTTCCGACCGATTATTATCAGAATTTACAATGGTGGGAACTTGTTAATAGACAACAAACAATGGAACTCAATAATTTTCCTGCTGATTTTCAGCCAATTATTCAAACCATTGACACTTGGTTTATCAACCGAAAATTGGGAATGTTGTTTGAAGCCAATGTGGACAAAGGAAAAATAATGGTTTGCAGTGCCGATTTGCGTTCAAAACTTGATCAACGAATAGTAGCACGGCAACTGTATTACTCCATTCTGAAGTATATGAATTCCAATCACTTTTTCCCGGAGTATTCGTTGCCGCTCTCACTTATTGATGATTTAACCCATAAACAGGGTGAAAGGATCAATATCGAAACAAAAGATGCGCCGGATGAATTGAAAAATAAAACCTTGTGATTAGAGATAATAGTCAACAGTCAAGATTAAAAAAGAATATGTACCAATGAAAAAAATATTTCTATTCTTCTTTTTAACAATAATCACTTTATTTGTCAATGCGACAGATAATGTTGATACTCAATGGCCTCCTGTTACTGCTGAAACCAAACCTTGGACACGTTGGTGGTGGTTGGGAAGCGCTGTGGATAAAGACAATCTAACTTATAATATTTGTAAATTGGGAAAAGCAGGGATGGGCGGTGTAGAAATAACTCCAATTTATGGAGTAAAAGGCTTTGAGAATAAATATATTAACTATTTGTCTCCTCAATGGATGAATATGCTAGCACATACTGAAGCCGAAGCTGAAAATATAGGAATGAAAGTAGATATGAACACCGGAACCGGTTGGCCCTTCGGTGGACCTGAAGTTACCATTCAGGAAGCAGCTTCCAAAGCTATTTTTCAAACCTATTATAATGTGGAAGGAGGAACGAAAATTCGATTGAATGTGATTGTGAACGATAAAAAGCAGCAAACTGTAGCTTCTTTTTCAAGATTAATGGCATATTCTCAAAAAGGAGAGAGATTGAATTTAACCCATTTGGTTTCGGATGGCGTTTTGGAGTGGGAATCGCCGAAAGGGGAGTGGAAATTAATTGCTTTATTTGTTGGAAAAACACTCCAACAAGTTAAACGTGCAGCTCCCGGTGGAGAAGGCTACGTGATGGATCATTTTAATGCCACCGCAGTAAAACATTACCTGCAAAAATTTGATTCAGCATTTACTAAGAATAATACACCTTATCCACATAGTTTTTTTAACGATTCTTACGAAGTTTATAATGCTGATTGGACTCCTTTTTTATTGGAAGAATTTCAAAAAAAGAAAGGATATAGATTGGAAGATTATTTCCCTGAATTGCTTGATAAGGGAAAAACAGATATTTCACGGCGTGTGGTTTCAGATTACAGAGAGACTTTAAGTGAAATGTTACTGGATGATTTTACTGTTCAATGGACAGATTGGGCGCACAATCATGGAGCAACTACTCGAAATCAGGCACATGGTTCACCTGCTAATTTGATTGATTTGTATGCAGCGGTAGATATTCCTGAATGCGAAATTTTTGGAATATCCGACTTTGATATTCCAGGGCTGCGCAAGGACAGTATGACCAGGCATAACGATGGAGACCCTGTTACACTTAAAATGGCAAGTTCGTCGGCACACATTACGGGTAAAAAATATGCTTCAGCTGAAACTTTCACATGGCTTACTGAACATTTCCGTACTTCACTGTCGCAATGTAAACCCGAAATTGACCAAATGTTTGCTTCCGGAGTGAATCATGTTTATTTTCACGGCACACCTTACTCTCCTCAGGAAGCGGCTTGGCCCGGATGGCTTTTTTATGCCTCCATTAATATGTCGCCCACCAATTCTATTTGGAGAGATGCGCCGGCTTTCTTCTCGTATATTACGCGCGTACAATCTTTTCTTCAATACGGTGAACCCGATAATGATTTACTGGTTTATTTTCCCGTGTATGATATTTGGTATGAGCAACAGGAAAATTATTATTTTGCTTTTGCTATTCACGGTTTGCGTGAACATCTTCCTCATTTTTATGAAACCGTAGACAAAATTCGTGAAACTGGTAGGGACGCAGACTACATTTCCGATAAATATATTCTTTCATCAACGGTGGAAAATGGATTAATCAAAACAGAAGGCGGAACAACATATAAAGCATTGGTTTTGCCGTCTACGCGTTTTTTGCCTGTTGAAACACTTGCAAAACTTTATCAGTTGGCTAAAAATGGAGGAAAAATCATTTTTGTAGAACAATATCCTGAGAGTGTTCCTGGACTTAAAGATTTAACAAAACGTGAAAAATTGGCTCGAAAATGGGTTAAAAAATTTCCTGAAACCGATTTTACGAGTTCCCAAATTAAAAAGATGGGAAAAGGTTGGATTATCACCGGTAATGATTATGAAGAATTGTTACGCTTAGCCAGTATTCCCGCCGAAAGTTTTACAAAAGAGTTTAGGGGACAATATATCCGCAGAAAAAATGAAACAGGTTATCATTATTTTTTCACTAATTTAAGTAATAAACCAATTGATGCTGTTGTCGCTTTAGCAGTAAAAGCGAAAAGTGCACTGATTTTTGATCCGATGACAAATCAAGTTGGAAAAGCTCGGTTGTTGTATGGCAAAAATAACGAAACCGAAATCTTTCTCCAATTAAAACCGGGACAATCGGTAATTGTGAAAACATTTACCATTAAAGATGTCAATTCTCCGGAATGGAATTATTATAGCGAGATTCCCTTTGTAAGAATTGAATTAAAGGAGGGTTGGAAACTGAATTTTATTGAAAGTGAACCGGCAATAAAAGATACGTTTAATCTTGCAAAATTAGGTTCGTGGACAGAATTGAATTATCCCGAATTAAAAAGAAATATGGGAACAGGCAAATATTCGATTAAATTTAATTTTACTAAAACAAGCAGCGAGTACCGCTTGTCGCTCGGAGATGTACGAGAAAGTGCAAAAGTGTATTTGAACGGTCAGTTTGTCCAGACACTTTTTTCAGTTCCTTTTGAAACAAACATTGGCAAATACCTTAAAAACGGCGAAAATTTATTGGAAATTGAAGTTACCAATCTTCCTGCCAATCGAATTTCCGATTATGACAAACGCGGTGTTGAATGGCGCATTTTCAACGAAATTAATTTTGTAGACATTAATTACAAAAAATCATTGTATAATAACTGGGAAATAGTTCCTTCAGGATTGCTGGGACCTGTTGAAATTAAAGAAATTACTCCCATTCAAGTGCATTTGTTGGATTAAAATAATAGAAACGAAGAATTATATAATGAAGAAATACATTTTTCCGATAATTTTATTTTTTGTATTTACCGGATTTTCATCATCAGGTAAGAAAATCAAGATATTTATTGCAGGAGATTCCACAGCACAAACTTACCAAGAAAGGAAAGATGGATTAATTAAAGGATGGGGGCAAATGCTTTCACTTTTTCTGGACGATAAAGTGGAAATAGTGAATCACGCTATCGGTGGTAGAAGTACCAAAACTTTTCTTAACGAAGGCAGATGGAATAAATTATTGTCGGAGGTTAGCAAAGGAGATTATGTTTTTATACAATTCGGTCATAATGATGCTTCTAAGCGTCCCGAAAGACATGCTTCTTATGCCGATTATTATGATAATTTGGTAAAAATGATACAAGATGTAAGAGCTAAAAAAGCCCATCCAATTTTACTTACGTCTATGGTAATGCGTACGTTCGTCAACGGAAATCTTACGGACGATAGATTGAAAGGATATCCTGTCATTACACGTTTCGTTGCAAAAAAATACAATGTGCCCCTGATAGATGTTAATCAGAAAACCAAAGATTTTATCACTGTTTTAGGCGATGAAGCGTCAATTCCTTATTATCGACACGTAGAACCCAGAGTTGATCCTCAAAAAATAAATGGTTTGAAAGATGATACTCACACAATGGAAAAGGGGGCTACACAAGTAGCATACTTTATTGCAGAAGATATTAAAGAGTTAAATCTAAAAGGATTAAGTAGTCATATTGACTTAAGAAAGGGAAATTATGATATTGAATCCATTTTGCCCATAAAAAATAAATACGTTTACTTATTTTCCTACTTTAAAGGGAACGGTGACGGTTTGCATTTAGCGTATAGTTACGATGGTTTAAAGTGGACAACGCTAAAAAATGATTCTGTTTTTCTAAAACCTGAGGTTGGGAAAGACAAGCTAATGCGCGATCCAAGTATTGTGATAGACGATAACGGAGTTTACCACTTGGTCTGGACATCAGGATGGTGGGATAACGGAATTGGATATGCATCATCAAAAGATTTGATTCATTGGTCGAAACAAAAATACCTTCCTGTAATGGAAAAGTTTGCAGCAGTAAAAAACACATGGGCTCCGGAGTTATTTTATGACAGAAATGAGAAACTATTCTATATTTTTTGGGCGTCAACTGTTGCGGGTGCTTTTCCCGAGATTCCTACATCTGAAAGCGAAAAAGGATTAAATCACAAACTATATCATGTAACAACTAAAGATTTCAATGTCTTTACCGAAACAAAACTGTTTTATAATCCTGATTTTAGTGTCATTGACGGAGCGATATTAGGAAAAGACGGACAATATTTTCTTTTTATGAAAAATGAAAATTCAAATCCACCTGAAAAAAACATAAGAATAGTTTCTAATACCAAACCTAATAGTTTTTCTTTAAATGTATCAAAAGCTATAACAGGAAACTATTGGGCGGAAGGACCTGCTCCATTGATTGTCGGCGATTATGTATATGTCTATTTTGATAAATACAGAGACAAAAAGTATGGCGCTGTTCGTTCCAAAAACATAAAAGATTGGGAAGATGTATCGGACTCAATTTCGCTTCCTAATGGTGCCAGACATGGTACTGCATTTGCGGTTAGGGAAAGTATGCTGAAACAATTAATAAAATAAGATAAAATCCCTTTCTTTTAACATGTATAAGTCTTTAATATACAGATATCTACACGTTTCCATTTCAAATATCAAAAAACATAGTAAATAAATCATTTGTATAATTAATTCATTTGTTTTATCATTTATTTTTGTGTCAATATTTTTCACTTATAAGGTTATTTTCAACTTTATAGTATTAACTTTTAATAAATTACCAATATGAAAAAACAATTTACTTTTTTATTTTTATTTCTACTCATTTCTTTTTGTGGAATAGGATTGTTTTCACAAACAACCGTTTACGATTTACAGGAAGATTTTACTTCCGATGTGTCTAATTGGGGTTTTACTCTTAACAATGGAGGTAGCCAAACTATTACGTATAATTCAGCAAATAAATTGTTGCAGATCAGGTGGCCAAACTCAAGTTCAGAGTATTTGAAAACATTATCCTCAACAATAACTCCCGGAACAGATAATAAAATAACTGTTGAATTTATTATTAAGGCTTACACCTGCGGTAATGCTTCAAATTATGGTGCTCTTTACTTATTAGATGCAAGCGGAAATGCTATTACGGGATTCCATCTAAGAAGAGGAAAACCTGACGGAGTAACTAATAAATGGTTTGTAGGTCGTGCCACTTCTTACCCTGGAACAACTTATTCATATCCGACTTCTGTCGATCCTTTAAATGCAGATCAACCCACTGTAAAAATCACTTTTGTACTTGATTTTAGTGCAAAAATTTTAGATTTCACTGCCGAACAAGGTACATTTGATTATACTACTCGAGTGTTTACTGCTTCAGGGGCTACTGTTTCTTCTACAGGACAAGCATTTATTAATACAGCTGCTGCAAATATTAACTCAATTAGTTCGTGGTATTATAGAGCGGCTTCTGTTTCCGGTACAAATGGATTAGATATGATGTATGCAGGAATTTCAGCATTGAGAAGTGTTTCAACAGCCGATGTTACAGTTAAATTTAAAGATCAAGATAATAATTATTTTAAATCTGATGAAGTGATGACAGAACAAGTTGTAAGTAGTACTTACAATGCTACTCTTGATCAAAAAGCATCAATTACTTCCGGTGGATATTATTATACCTTAAATCCTTCTTCTCCAACTTCTGTAGTAGTAGATGCGTCAGGTTCTACCTTGGAATTACTGTTTCAAAGATCCACATCATTTTCAGATGAAACGTGGAATGGAACAACGGATACAAATGGAGATTTATGGTCGGAATGGTATCAAAATTTTGTAAACGGAACAACTTCTGTAGGACATCAAAAGGGAGCAAATGTCTATTTTGATGCTACTGCGACAAATAAACTTGTTGTTGTTAATGATAATGTAAATATGGGAGCTGGTAGTGTTACAATTAGCGCACCTGACTATAATTTTACAGGAACGGGAGTAATTAATGGAACAGGTACAATGTATATTAATTTAGGTGCAACAGACGCACTCGGTTTAGGAGTATCTAACAATCTTTCAGGTGCAACTCAAATTGCAGGTGGAACAATTACGTTAAATAAATCTGATGTACTTGGGTCTTCAGTAGCAATAAATGGTAATACGACATTAGCCACAGGTGCAAATTCGGTGATTATACCATCAACAACTTTTAATGCGTCGGCTACTATTAATACAGGGACAAATAATTTACAGTCAATCGCCGGAATGACAGCAGGTAGCGCAGTAAAAATATCAATTTTAAATGGATATGATTATCCAAGTACTTCAACTACAGGATTGGATTTTGCAGCTTCGGGTACATTATCTTCAGGTTCAGAACTTGAGATAAATGGTACAGGAACAGATAATAGGATTGGAATGACATCTGCTTCATCAACTTATTTAGCAAATACAAAAGTTTCACTTAAAGGTGCAACAATGCTTTACATCAATGCTAATCAAGGAGCTGCAACTACTATTAGTGTGGGAACTTTAGCCGGCGAAGCTGGAACAAAAATAGGCTGGGGAAAATCTACGGCATTGGATCGAACTATTACTTGGAGTGTTGGAGCATTAAATGAGGACAGTGAGTTTGCAGGTTCAATTACAAATACGGGAGGTTATAATAGTGGTGGTAGTGCATTTGTAGGCAATTCAACGAATTTTGAAAAAGTAGGAACAGGAACGTTAACATTATCGGGAACTTCTACTCATAATGGTACGATTACAGTTACTGCCGGGACACTTAACGTTACAGGTGTCTTAGGAACAAACGTTCCAGTAACTGTAACTTCTGGCGCAACATTGAAAGGTACAGGAACAATTAATGGAGCGGTTACGGTAAACGGGACTTTAGAAGGAAGTTTGTCTGTTGGTTCAATATCATTATCAGGAACAACTAACCTCCAAATTAATGGATTTAATACAGGTGAATTTGATTTGCTTACTATTACCGGTGCTGTAGTTAACGGAGGAGTACTTAATATTAACGTGGCGAATGATCCAACCGGTACAGGATCAATTCAATTGATTAATGCGGGAAGTTATAGTGGTACATTTACTTCTGTTAACATCACATCTCCATCTAATCCTTCAGGAGCACCGAGACGTGCTCCATCTGCAACTTCCGGAGTAACTTATATTTATGATGCTTCAACCGGGACTTTAAGTTATGCTCCTTCTACATCTACAGGCGTTGATGGTGTTCATGCTGATCTGCAAATCTACCCAACACTTTCTATGGGAAATGTATACGTAAATGCAGAAAATGTAAATTCAGTTGATGTGTTAAGCTTGAGTGGTCAAGTGATGAGAGAAGTTAAATCGTCGGGAAATCAAACAACGGTTAACCTAAATGGTTTGATTAAAGGGACTTATTTATTGAAAGTTAATTTCAATGATAATTCGTATAAAATACAAAGAGTGGTATTGTTTAAATAAATGTAAATTTGTATGCTAACAAAAAACGCTGTAAAAATTGATTTACAGCGTTTTTTTATTCCCAAGTCAAATTGTTGAAAAAAGGTTTTTTTGGCACATTACTTTTTTATCTAATGCTTTCATTAATTTTACTTAAATCTGACTAAATTAGATGGTTGGCTTTGCAAATATAAATCGAAATTAAAGTTGTGATTTGCTTTGTTTTTTCTCTTTTTTCTTTTTTATCCATTTGAATAATTTTCGGAAGCTCACAACGAATAAGATAATGAATAGAATAGCAATAATTATTGGAATAAAAAATGCCAATGATGAAGCGCTGAATGCAGCCACATTTTCTCCGGTAGCTACAACGTGATTTCCCGTTCCGGCTGTAAATTTACTGGATGTAAGTCGTGTAAGAACACTTCCACCTTGAATCGTAGCGGCAGCGCCTCCTCCCACTATAAAACCTGTTATCCATTTTAACAATTCATTATCCACAGGTAGTACGGAAGTCATTAATAACGTTCCTGCGCCAATGGAAAGCGGTGTGGTAATACTGTCCAAAATATTATCAACAAAAGGAATATAATAAGCTGCAATTTCTACTACCGTAGCAGAACCAAAAACAATGATGGCTGGAATACTTCCGAGCCATTCAAAACTTCCGGTAGGATGAAAAATACCAAATTTAGCCGCCAAACTTGCTACCAACATCGGGATAAATACGCGAAAACCGGTACTGGCGCTTAAACCAATTCCCAATGCAACAGCGGTAATTATTTTTATAATTTCTTCATTCATAGCACACAAAGATAAATATTTTTAATTCAATATCAACTATTTACAAAAAAAATCGATGCTGATTACAACACCGATTTTATATTACTCAATATATGTACCAAATTATTTTACCTTTTCTTTTAACAGCGCAAAATTAATCACTTCCATAATATCCGTTACATAATGAAATTTCAGTCCTTTCAAATAAACGGCTTTTATTTCTTCAATGTCCTTNCGATTTTCTTCACAAATTACAATGTCGGTAATTCCTGCACGTTTGGCGGCGAGAATTTTTTCCTTAATTCCGCCTACCGGAAGCACTTTGCCACGCAAGGTAATTTCACCCGTCATTGCAACATTTTTCCGCACTTTTCGGCGGGTAAATGACGAAACCAACGATGTTACCATTGTTATTCCCGCAGAAGGTCCGTCTTTTGGAGTTGCCCCTTCCGGAACGTGTACATGAACACTGTTTTCATCTAACAATTTTTGTTCAATTTCCAACTCTTTTGCATGTGCTTTAATGTATTGCATAGCAAGTATTGCCGATTCCTTCATCACATCTCCTAAATTTCCTGTTAATGTAATAGAAGGTGATTTGCTCGCACTTAAACTGCTTTCGATAAAGAGAATTTCGCCTCCAACGCTTGTCCAAGCCAAACCTGTAACAACGCCGGCATATTCGTTTCCTTCGTATTTATCGCGGTTGTAACGGGGCGCTCCCAAATATTTTTTCAAATCATCGGAAGTCAGTTCCACGTTGTAGTTTTCTCCAATAGCCACATTTTTTGCCACTTTACGCATCAAACCCGCAATTTTTCGGTCTAATTCGCGTACGCCTGACTCACGGGTATATTTATCAACCAAAAAATTTGTCATTGGCTTTGATAAAATAAATTGTTCACTGTTCAATCCGTGATTTTCTAATTCTTTGGGCGCCAGATAACGTTGTGCGATTTCCACTTTTTCTTCTTGTGTGTATCCGCTTACTTCAATCAATTCCATTCTGTCAAGCAACGGTCGGGGAATAGTGTTTAAATTGTTGGCTGTGGCTACAAACAATACTTTTGATAAATCGAAATCAATATCCAAATAATTATCATGGAAAGCAAAGTTTTGTTCCGGGTCGAGCACTTCGAGNAACGCTGAAGACGGATCGCCTTTATAATCGGCATTTACTTTGTCAATTTCATCTAAAATAAATACAGGATTGGCTGATTCCGCTTTTTTTATGTTTTGCATAATGCGTCCGGGCATAGCACCTATATAAGTTCTGCGGTGTCCGCGTATTTCAGCTTCATCATGTAATCCTCCNAATGACATACGAATATATTTTCGGTTCAAAGCAGTTGCTATGGATTTTCCGAGCGAAGTTTTTCCCACTCCGGGAGGTCCGTACAAACAAATAATCGGCGATTTCATATCGCCTTTCAGTTTCAATACTGCTAAATGTTCCAAAATACGATCTTTTACGGTTTCCATTCCAAAATGGTCTTTGTCAAGTACCCGTTTTGCATTTTTCAGATTGAAATTGTCTTTGGTGTATTCGTTCCAAGGCAATTCAAGCATAGTTTCCACATAATTGAGCTGCGTGGAATATTCCGGTGAATGTTGACTGGTACGTTCCAGTTTTCGAAGTTCNTTATCAAATGTTTTCGCTACGTTTTCACTCCATTTTTTATTTTTGGCTCTTTCTCTGAATTCTACCACATCTTGTTCAGGCGAATTTTCACCCAATTCGCTTTGAATGGTTTTCATTTGCTGCTGAAGGAAATATTCTCTTTGTTGTTGGTCTATTCCTTCTTTTACTTTATTTTGGATAGACATTTTTATTTCCATCAATTGCGATTCTTTGTTCAGCAATTGCAAAAGTTGATATCCGCGTTCCGATACATCTGCTAATTCAAGCAGACGTTGTTTATCAGTAACATCCATTCCGAAGTTTGCACTGATATAATTGATTAAAAATGTGGGATTTTCAATGTTTCGGATGGCAAAAGCCATTTCAGGCGGGATAATTCCTGAGTTTTCAATAATTTTGGTAGCAATATCTTTTATGGAAGAAACCAACGCCACAAAGAGTTTATCTTTTTTGTTGGGAATTTTTTCTTCCAACGGATGAATTTTTGCTTTCATGTATGGCTTTTCTGTTACCAATTCATCCAAATGAAAACGTTTTTTCCCTTCGAGAATAACAGTGGTAGAATTGTCGGGCATTTCAAGAATACGTACAATTTTTGCAACCACCCCTATTTTGTATAATTGTTCTATGGTTGGGTCTTCAATATTTTTATCAATTTGTGTGCAAACGCCAATGATTCCTTCATTTTCCTTCGTTTGACGCACAAGTTTGAGTGATTTCGGACGCGCTACGGTAACGGGAACGAGTACGCCCGGAAAAATTACCATATTGCGTAAAGGAAGAATGGGGATTTCTTCGCCGGAATTAATAGATATTTCAGTCGGGTTTTCTTCTAATGTAATAATGGGGAAAACTTCAGAAGCTCCCATCATTTCATCCGTGTAAAANCTGTCAAATTGTTTTTTCATCTTATAATTTTCTCTATCCTTCTGCCAATATGGCAGTTTTATTCTGTTTCTCCAATTTGGAAATATAAATAATCCGCTGAATAATAGACTTTTATATATCTTGAAATAGTGGAGGTTATATATTATTCAATAGTTATGCCAAAGATACGGTATTTTCTATTTTTGAACAATAGATAATTGAAAATGAAAAATTTAAATTAAATTTGCAAAAAAATGTTTTCAATCAAAAATGAATATAAAATTAATATTGTTAGAAAATGAAATCAGTTAGAGCGTTCTTTTTTTTAATAGCGGCTATGTNATTATTTTCCGGATGCCAAAGTAAGAATTATACGATTGATTTACAGGAGTTTCATAAAGCCGTAAATAACTTGATAAATTTGCAGGATTCTGTTCAAAAAAAGTTTTATACACAAATTTACGATTCGGTAAATCCAATGCCATATTGGTACAATACGCCAAAAGATTTTAAGGAAAAACTGATTGTTTTGCGTAAGTTCGAGAATAAAGCTATGTCCGAACACGGCATTAACACTGCTCGTTTTTATGCTGATTCCATTAATAAACTGATAATTTCCATTGATACATTGAATGTTGATTATGATAAATTGGCAAAGTTGGATATACTTATGTCGAAATCATATTTTGATTATTGTGCGGCAATGAAATACGGTTGCTTCGATCCGCGTAAGATTTATCCCAAAGATTATTTTATTAAGGTGGAAAGACCTGACAGCGCTTTTATTCAAACTACATTTAAAAATACGTCAAATACGCAAAAAATAGAAGATTATCTTACTGATTTACAACCTAAAGATAAACTGTACAAGAAACTTCAAGATGAGTTGAAACACCTTTATCTTTTCAAAGATTCAGTTTTTACACGTATTCCGATGTTTCCAAGCGGCTCTAAATTAAAAAAAGGAGAGAAAAGTTATGCTGTCTCTCTGTTGGCACGAAGGATGATGATTACAGGGCGTTTGCCTTACAATGCACATTATGATACGATAAGAACCCTTTCNGATACAATCTTGAGAGCTTTAAACGATTATCGCAATCATTATAANCTGGAAANAATGCAAGCGTTGGATAATGCTACCATAAAAATGTTGAACAAAGATTTCGGAACATTATATTGGACTGTTGCGGCAAATATGGAACGTATGCGTTGGAGACCAACAAAAACAATTTCATATAAACATATCTGGGTAAANGTTGCTACAGCNCGTTTGCGTATGATGCGAGGCGATTCGTTGGTGGGAACTCTGGATGTAGGAGTAGGAAAGGCNGGAGAACACGAAACTCCCTTACTTATGGGAAAAATGTATGAGATTGTGCTTAATCCTACTTGGACAGTTCCAAACAGCATTATTATTAATGAAATAAGTAAAAAAGGAGCGGGAGCGCCTGCTTATATTGCCCGTAATAATATGAAGGTATATCGGAAGGGAAAATTACAAAATCCGGATACAATACGCTGGGCTAAGTTAAATGAAAAGTTTCAGCCTTACGTAATAGTTCAAGATTCCGGTGCAACAAATTCGTTGGGACGTATAAAATTCAATTTCGATAATCCTTTCTCCATTTATTTGCACGATACCAATGCCAAATACGTATTTAATTCGCATCAGCGTGATGTGAGTCACGGTTGTGTAAGAGTTAAAAACCCATTAAAGTTGGCTTTTTTCTGCTTAAGCGATGTAGATTCTTCCAACCAAACAGCATTGAAAAACCGAAAATTTTTAGAAGATAGAATTAGATTCAATATCGGGNTGAAACCTGTTTTNCANTCAAATGCTGATTTGTTGGTTCAAATGGGAGAAAAAGCGAAACTAAAAAACGTAAGAGTAAATCCGGGAGTAACAGTGCTTATTGATTATCGAACGTGTTTTGTTGATAGAANCGGNAAAATATTTTTTACNGAAGATTATTATAAAATGGACGATGTATTGATGAGAAAATTAAGTAAAGCGGATTATTGATGAGTTATATTTCNTCTGTGGCTTGGTTTTTAAAATTTTGTCCGAATGATTTTGCCGTAACGCTTTCTACGCGTAAACGCCATAATTTTACGTTTTTAATGGCGGGGATTGAAAATTTAAATTCTCGCTGTGTGTAATGTTTCATAAATATTTTTACCAGATTTTCTTTTTCCTCCAGTTCTTCTACAAATTCAATTCGTCCTTTGCAAAGTACGCTTTGAGATTGCATGCTATAACTGCAAGCCACATCGGGATGTTGATACATAAGTTTACGGTCGGAACAAAAGGTTACGCATACTCTATTATCTTTTTCAAGCAAGTTTAAGTGTTTTCCGTGNGGACCGGAATGAAGTAAAATATCTCCTTCGTAAAGCGCGAAATTCATCGGAATTACGTAAGGGGAACCGTCTTCTTCAATTAATCCTATAAAACAAACATCGCAATCGTTTATAATTTTAGTTATCTCGTCTTTATCGGTAATAAAACTTGTTCTCATTTTTTCCTTCGTTTTTTGCAAAAGTAGTAAAAATGAGCGGCTTCGTATTTTACAAAATATATTTTTTGNTTAAATATTTAAAATTCATTACACGCGAAAACAATTTTATGCACAAAACCATTATTTTTGTGAAAAATTATTTAGTTAATCATTCTAATTTTAAAATTATGAACAAAAAAGTTTTTTTTAGCTTGCTGATGTCGGTTTTTATTTCATTATCGACNTTTGCACAGGTGGATCAAATTGTCGGACGATGGAAAACCATTGATGACAAAGACGGTAGTGAAAAATCCATTGTTTATATTTATAAAACTCCCGACGGGAAATATGCAGGAAAAATTGAGAAACTTATTAAAGCTACTGAAACCATTTGTAAAGAATGCGAAGGGGCTAATAAAGACAAACCTATAACTGGAATGGTCATAATTAATAATATGATTGAAAAAAATGGAGCGTTAGGCGGTGGTACAATTTTAGATCCTAAAAACGGGAAAGTATATAAATGTTTTATTCAGTACGACGAAAAAACAGGAAATTTAAAAGTTCGCGGAGCGTTGGATAAATATGGAATGCTTGGCAGAACTCAAACTTGGTTAAGAGTTAAGTAAAAAAGTAAATAGAACCCATCTATTTGTTAATTAACTTAAATGATGTTAAATATTGGTGTTTCTTGATAGAAAATATGTTTTATAACATAAAAATGTTTTATCTTTGCATCGTGTTTTTCATGGTATTAGATTTAAGGTTAATTGAAGATTGGGTTGTCGTGATGACAACCTTTCTTTTTTTAAATTGTTTTTTATGAATTCTATACTTGAAAAAATAAAATCGGCTGTTATTTCAGCTTTGCCCAAAGCGAAAAAAACTACTATATGGATACTTAAAATAATTATCCCGGTTAGTTTGTTTGTAAATTTACTCCAATATTTTGGTGTTATTGCCGTTATTGCTCAGTTCTTAACACCGGTATTTTCACATATAGGGCTTCCGGGCGAATCTGCCATTGTATTTATTACCAGCATTTTTCTTCCTTTATATGCGCCAATTGCCATTGCTACCACACTTTCGCTTGGCATACGCGAAATTACTATTTTGGCTGTTATGTGTTTAATCTCACATAATATGATTGTAGAAACTGCTATTCAAAAGAAAGTTGGTTCTAATTACTTTGTAATGTTTACAGTACGGCTTGTTTCTTCTTTTATTGCGGCTTTTTTCCTAAACAAATTGCTTCCCTTTCATATGCAGGGTGCAATGGCTGCCGAAAAAGCAATACATTTTCAAAGTATATGGCAAATGCTTTCAACGTGGGCAGTAAGTACTTTTTGGCTTATACTTAAAATTTGGCTGATAATTGCCGGATTGATAATTCTTCAAAATATATTGAAAGAATTTAACTTGTTAGATAAAATATCCGGAATATTTGCTCCGTTTATGGGTGTTATGGGATTATCGAAAGAAAGTTCTTTTTTATGGTTTGTAGCACATTTGCTTGGTTTAACTTATGGCTCTGCCGTAATTTTAAATTCGGTAGATACCAAAGAAATTTCACTTGAAGATGCTGACTTGCTCAATTATCATATAGCCGTAAATCATTCCACTTTAGAAGATACGCTGTTATTTGTTGCTATTGGAGTTCCTGCGGGATGGATGATTTTTCCGCGATTTGTATTGGCAATTTTTATTGTTTGGATGGTGCGTTTGGTGCATTTTTTGTTCAAAAAAAGAAAAGAAGTTGTTTATATTCAAAATAGGTAAAGAAAAATAATAATTTTAACAATTAAACTAAAATCATTAACTTTGAACGAAATATATTTTCCTATGGCTGAAACTTTTTCTAAAACAAAGAAAAAACTCATTGAAGTAGCTCGTGAACTTTTTGCCTCAAAAGGCAAAAAGGAAGTTACTATGAATGATATTGCCGAATCATCTCAAAAAGGAAGACGTACACTTTATACTTATTTTAAAAACAAGGACGAGGTTTATAAAGCAGTGATAGAAAATGAGTTGTATAATATCATAGAATCATTGAAGGAAGTTTCAAGAAAAAAAATAGACCCTTACGATAAGTTAAAAGAACATATCATTGTTCATCTGGAAACAATGAAAAAAGCGGTAACGAGAAACGGAACGTTACGTGCCGATTTTTTCAAAGATATTTATGAAGTGGAACGTACCCGAAAAAAAATAGATAAAGCTGAGCTGGAACTTATAAAAGGAATACTAAAAGAAGGAGTAGAAATAGAAGAATTTCGGAATATGGATGTGGAAATTATTTCCATCATTATACTTTATGCACTAAAAGGGTTAGAAATACCTTACATAAAACAAAATATCAGCACGGAATTTAAAAATAATATGGATGATGTGCTTGAATTTATCTTTAAAGGAATAAAACTTCGCGAATTAGACGAAAAGTAGATTAAAAGAATAAATAATTTTATTGTTCATTTTTCAACTTTTCAACTTCTCAAAACTAGAAAAAAATGTCTTACGTCAAAAAGCCTGAATGGCTGAAAACCAATATACAAAGCTCGGAAAATTTCTCATTTGTAAACAAAATTGTTAAAGAAAACGGGCTTCATACAATTTGCACCAGTGGGCGCTGTCCTAATATGAGTGAATGTTGGAACAAAGGAACAGCTACATTTATGATTTTGGGTGAAATTTGTACGCGTGCTTGCAAATTTTGCAATACAATTACAGGGAAACCGCTGCCTCTTAATAGTTCCGAACCGCAAAAAGTAGCAGAATCCATTCGATTGATGAAACTCAAACATGCGGTTATTACATCGGTAGATAGAGACGATTTGCCTGATAAGGGAGCAAAACATTGGGCGGAAACTATCAGAACTGTCAAAAAAGTAAACCCCGAAACAACGTTGGAAGTTCTCATCCCTGATTTTGATGGTAATACATCATTAATTGATTTGATTATTGCAGAAAATCCAAATATTATTTCTCATAATTTAGAAACAGTGCGCCGATTAACGCCTCAAATCCGAACAAAAGCAAAATACGACACCAGCTTGAAAGTTTTAAAACACATTACGTCAAGCGGAATTACTTCAAAAACAGGAATTATGCTCGGATTGGGAGAAACGGAAACGGAAGTGTTGCAATTAATGGATGATGCGTTAGTCGCTGGATGTAGTATAATTACCATAGGGCAATATATGCAGCCCTCTCGCAAAAATATTGCTGTAACGGAATATATTCATCCCGATAAATTTGCCGAATATAAAGAAATTGGTTTGAGAAAAGGATTTCGTATTGTTGAGAGTGCTCCGTTGGTGCGTTCTTCGTACTGCGCAGAGAAACATATTTAATTTAATCGGTGTAAACTGTAGGATCCGCAATGCCTGCTTCGAGAAATGCTTCTTTTCTTTCGATGCAGGTTCCGCATTTTCCGCAATGTTTTTCTCCTCCTTTGTAACAGCTCCAAGTTTTATTGTAATCTACGCCCAGCTTTGTTCCGCGTTTTACAATCCATGTTTTATCTTTATTGGTGTAAGGAGCATCTATTTCGATATTTTCGTATGTTCCGTATTTCATTGCATCGCTCATCGCATGAATGAAATTTGGTCTGCAATCGGGATAAATGGTGTGATCGCCACCATGGTTGGCAATCATTACCGATGCCAGTCCGTTACTTTCAGCCAGTCCGCAAGCTATTGAAAGCATAATTCCGTTTCGGAAAGGAACAACCGTACTTTTCATCGTTTCATCGCGGTAATCGCCTTCAGGAATTTCCGTGGCGCCCGATAAAAGACTGCTTTTAAAATACTCCTGCATAAAATCTAAAGGAATTACAATATGCGGAATTCCTAATTTTTCACAATGATATTTGGCAAAAGGAATTTCGTTGGCGGCATGATTGGAACCGTAATTGAATGTTACTGCCAATGCTATTTTTTCCTGATAATCATAAAGCATCGTAATACTGTCCATTCCGCCTGAAACTACAATAATAGCGTTTTTTTGAGTCATATTGCGATATAAAAAAAGGCGAATTTTTATCGCCTTATATTATTTTCACTATTTCTAATCCTAAAATTCATGTTCAAACGAGATTAGCCAACCTCTATTATGTTGAGATGAGTTGCTTTCTTTACTAACATTAAGTAATCCCCAGTCATATCCGCTTTTTACGCGGTATGATTTCCATTGAATACCGCCTCCAACGCCTAACTGAATATCAAAACGATTTAACTTATTGGTATATGCATCGTATTCTTCATCTTGTGCATACAAATTTTTTGCAGATTCTACTTTTACAGGTTCTTTCAGCCCAATTCTAAAACTTGGTCCGGCGTAACCGAAAAGTTTTAATCCCCAAAAGATAGGTAAATTATATGTTATATGTAAAGGTATATTTAACGAATGATTTTTATAAGAATAGTTAATCGTGTCTAATGCATCATAATCACTATAATCATCAGAACCGTCTGATATTTTGTTTCCTAAATATTGGGTTTTGTCGCCGAATGAATAATTATAATTCAAACCTGTTTCTATCCCAAAATTATACTTTAGCGGAAATTCCACATTTCCTCCTAAACGTATTACACGATAAGGCGTATTACTTACCTGCGTTCCATAACGGGTAATTTGCGAGTAACCAATTTCAGCTCTGTAAATAAGAGGTTGTTTTAAGGAAATTGTATCTTTGTTTACTTTTTGCGCTGATATGTAGGTTGTTAGCAGACAGAAAGAAAAGAAGAAAAAATATTTTAATTTCATACAAAAAAAAGTTTTTTATTAGAAGGTATATGCAATTCCAAGTTTTATATCGTTTGCTTTGAAGGAAGTAGACGAGGTTGTATTTCTATCTGTTAATCCCCAATCGTACCCGGCGCGGACGGAAAAATGATAATATTGAACGGCAACGCCAATACCAAATTGTAAATCAAGTGGAGAATATTCATTTTTATTTGCATAGATGTTTTCTCCTTTTTCGGTTAAGTCATCGACTACTTTCTTGTTTACAACTCTTTCAATGTTCATGTGTTTGTTTATCCCATAATTAAAGTTAGGTCCTGCTAAAACGTGAACATAAAAATCATCGGCAAGCGGAACCGTGTATTGAAGTCTTAAAGGAAGGTCAAAGTAATGCGCTGTGGTATTGCTTTGAGACCAGTTATTTAATACCACATTATATTTATTTATTGAGTTAAAGTAATTATAAAGTAAACCGGTTTGAATACCAAACATTTCATCTATTTTGAAATTCATTATCGGTCCCACATGAATTCCGTTTAAACTTCCGGTTACAGCATTTGCATCTGTTCCTTTTGGCATATTGTAACTATATCCGCTTTGTATGCCGAATTCCACTTTTTTATCTTGGGCATACCCGACAAAAAAACAGAAAATTATTAGAAAGCTCAATATAAAAATTTTCTTCATAAATCTCTTTTTTTTAATTGTGTGCAAATATAGTTATTTTACATTTAACTTAATGTTTAACGTTTAAAATAAAGAGATATTTTAAGAATTAAAAAGAAAAAGAGCCAAATTCATAGTTGAATTTGACTCTTGGTATATATAGAGTTGATTGATAATGTTTAATTAGAAATTATAGAATAAACCAACTTTCAAGTCATTGTTTGTCCATTTTGAATCATCTCGATTATCTCTATCAAGCACACCCCAATCGTATGTTACTCTTATACCTGCATTATTGAATTTTAATCCCGCACCCAATCCAAGTTGAACATCAAAAGGCGCATAAGTTTTTTTACCTGATTCATATTCAGCTGTATAGATGTTTTTACCTTCGGAAACTCCGGAAGCAGAATCAAAATAGTTAGTAAATTTGTCTACGCTTTGAGAAAATGCATAGTTAAAATTAGGTCCTCCTGCTACAAAAGCGCTAATGCCGGGAGATAATGGAAAAGAAACTGTTAAACGTACCGGAAGATCTAATCTATGAGCGGTAGCTTTTGAGGTATAAGTTACGCCCCCATTTAAATATGAACCGGTCTCGGTTGCTGTAAGATAATTATAAAGCAATCCGTATTGCAATCCTATAGGACCTTGAATGGTTAAGTCATAAGTGGGACCTACGTGAAATCCGTTTAATGATTTTCCTGAAGTACCGTTATAAACCGGAGTGGACATATCATAACCTGCTTGTAAACCAATACCTGTTTGTGCGTTTGACAAACTAAAACTTAATAATGTTGCTAATGCTAATAGTGATAACTTCATTGTTTTCATAATCTGTTTATTTTTTGGTTAATAAAAATTATTCTTATTTAGAACGGTTAAAAACAAATACTATGCCAAAATATCTTTACTTATAAAAAAATATAGCCAATTGATTTTTATAAACGATGAAAACACAATTTTACAACCATTCTTCTTTGTTTAAAAAACAGACAGCCAAACTTCGGTTTGGCTGTCTGTCATATATGCTTTATTCTTTTTTAAAAATTATAAGCTATTCCTATTTTTAAATCATTTGCTTTGATTGTTTGAGTATCACTGTTTTCTCTGTCTAACATTCCCCAGTCGTAGCTCGCTTTAAGAGTTAACATTTTAAATTTTACACCGGCTCCGAGTCCTAATTGTACATCAAATGGAGAGTATTTTTTTTTGCCATTCTCCATTTTAACGTCGGCAAGATTTGTATCTCCTACTTTCTCAGAAACAACAAAAGAAAAATTAGGTCCTGCAAAACCAATTAATGATATATCCTCTGCTACAGGAAATCCAAATTGTACTCGTACAGGTAAATCCAATTGATGACCTACCATTTTAGGATCAGGCAAAAGAGAACTCCAATGATCTCCTGTAAGATAACTATAAAGTAATCCATACGTTAAGCTAACAGGTCCTTGCACACTCATTTCATAAACCGGTCCAATATAAAAACCGCTTATGCTATTTGAGCCTGCTTCATTCCCATCTACTGAGGTTGTTTGATTTTGAGTGCTGTATCCGGCTTGAAGTCCGAATTGTGCATTTGCAAAAGTAAAAGAAAATAATGTAGCCAAAGCTACTAAAGACAATTTAATTGTTTTCATGTTTTTCACCTAATTTAATTAATAATAAAAATGTTGTTTCATGTTAATTTCTTTGTTATAACAAAGTTTTATTAATTAAGTTTTAGGGTGAATGTTTAATTTTGTTAATTTTGTGGAGCTGGAGGGAGTCGAACCCTCGTCCAAACAAGGAAACAATAAGCTTTCTACATGTTTATCTTCGCTTAAGTTTTCGAGTAAAAGCAAGACCAAAGCAACCAACTTTTACCTTATCTTCTAAATTTTCGCTTTAGTTACGAAGCTAACCAAAACTATCCCCGATTTAGCTGCACCTCTGTATCAAATCGCCTCGGAGCGACGGCATTTGAGAGATGTCTTGTTCCGTTGCCTTGCATCGGAATTAAGCTCAAATCTACTATGATTCGATTAAGCAGCAAGAGCGTAATTGTTTTCGCCAGTTATTGTTTTGAGATTCGAGATTTACGAGCAGATTTCACAGCGCTCGACATGCTTACTTACCTTTTCTACCTGCTGTCAAAACCAAACAGCCCCGTTTTAGTTTATAGTTAGCAGCCTGCAGTTTTTAGTTGTTATTGCAAAATTTATTCCAAAAGAATTTTCTGCAAACTGAATACGGCTAACTATAAACTGTTTTACTATTTTGCGTAACTTACCGCGCGTGTTTCACGTATTACGGTAATTTTCACCTGACCCGGATAAGTCATTTCATCCTGGATTTTCTTGGCAATGTCAAATGATAGCAATTCCGTTTCTTTATCATCCAACTTATCAGCGCCAACAATCACGCGTAATTCACGACCTGCTTGAATTGCGTACGTTTTGATTACACCCGGGTAGGAGAGCGCCAGATTTTCCAAATCGTTCAAACGTTTAATGTATGCTTCTACAATCTCACGACGTGCTCCAGGACGAGCTCCTGAAATAGCATCGCAGACTTGTACGATAGGCGCTAAAAGAGTTTCCATTTCCACTTCATCGTGATGGGAACCGATTGCGTTGCAAATTTCCGGTTTTTCTTTGTATTTTTCTGCCATACGCATACCGAGAATTGCGTGTGGTAATTCCGGTTCATCATCCGGAACTTTACCAATATCATGAAGTAATCCGGCACGTTTTGCTTTTTTAGGGTTTAATCCTAACTCCGATGCCATTGTGGCACAAAGATTAGCAACTTCGCGGGAATGTTGAAGCAAATTTTGACCATAAGAGGAACGATATTTCATTTTTCCCACCATACGAATTAATTCAGGATGCAAACCGTGAATTCCTAAATCAATGGTAGTACGTTTTCCGGTTTCAATGATTTCTTCTTCAATTTGCTTGCGAACTTTGTTTACAACCTCTTCAATACGTGCAGGGTGAATTCGTCCATCCGTTACAAGCTGGTGCAATGAAAGTCGCGCGATTTCACGTCTTACCGGATCAAAAGCTGAAAGCACAATAGCCTCAGGAGTATCGTCTACAATGATTTCTACACCGGTTGCCGCTTCCAAAGCACGGATATTTCGTCCTTCGCGTCCAATAATTCGTCCTTTAACTTCGTCAGATTCAATATGGAAGACAGTTACCGAATTTTCGATGGCGGTTTCAGTTGCCACACGTTGAATGGTTTGAATTACAATACGTTTTGCTTCTTTATTGGCAGTCATTTTAGCATCTTCCATTATATCGTTAATATATGAAAGTGCATTGGTTTTTGCTTCTTCTTTAAGTGATTCAACCAAACGTTCTTTTGCTTGGTCTGCAGAAAGTCCTGAAATTGTCTCGAGTTGCTCTTGTGCTTGTTTTTGTAAATGTTCAGCTTCCTTTTTCTTATTCTCTATCACGCTTAATTGTGATTCTAAACTTTCACGCTGCACATCTACTTCATTCATTTTGCGTTGTAAATCGCCTTGTCGTTGATTTATGGTCATTTCGCGTTGTTGAAGTTTCACTTCTGCTTGTTGAACTTTTGCGTTTCGCTCCTGCACCTGATGTTCGTGTTCGGCTTTCAGAGCAATAAAGCGTTCTTTGGCTTCAATCATTTTTTCTTTTTTTAGCCGCTCCGCTTCAAGTTCCATCTCTTTTTTTGCTTTTTTATTGAAAACGCCTAGAAGCAAATAGCTCCCGACAACTCCAACAGCAAAAGCAATTATTATTAAAACTATATTCATATTCTCAAAATTTGATATTAATAAATGGTTATATATTTGATATTTGTTGTTGTTTCTATTTCAGATGTCTTTTATATTTTTTTAATAAAAACGCATTATATTGTTTTCCTTTAAATATCAAGGATAAAACAATGTAATGCGTGTATAATAAATGTTTAAATATCAGGAATTATTGAGTTACAAAAACTCTTGCAATTCCTTATTTAGTTCCTGAATCTTTGTAGCCAACGGAGCTACATCCTGATTCTTATTTTGCTTTATAATAATTACAGCCAATTGATACGCTACCAATGTAAGAATTTCTTCCATGCTCTTTTGATTGTAGCGTTCTTGAAATTTATTCAGATAATTATTTAAAAGTTTTTCGGCGTCTCTATATAACTCCTCATCTTCTCTTGGGATATTTAACGGCATACGCACACCGTTAATAAGAATATTTATTGTAAATAATTCTGTAGAACCCATTTATTTTATTCGTTGAGCAGTGTTAAACATTTATCAATTTCACGCACTAGTTTGTTTATGTGCTGCTTTGCTTTTTCGCTTTTCTCAAGCGAACCGCCCAAGCTGGCGGCAGTTTCTAAATTGGCATAATCATTTCTTAACTCCAAAATATCTTTGTGAGCAAGCATTAACTCTTCGTTTTTTCTTTCCAAATTAGCTTTTAAGGTGTTGTTTTCTGCCTTTAATGCGTTGTATTTGGATATCAAATTTTTTAGATTTGATTCAAATTCGTTAATAAGATTAGAATACTGATTATCCATTTTTGTAAATCTTTTACAAAAATAAGATTTTTACTTTGAAAAATAAACTATTTAATCAATTTTATGAATTAAATTTAAATCTCTTTTTTTTCTTTTTCTTTTAATTTTTCTCTGTTTTTTTCGATAAACCAATGAATTTTTCAGCTTTCTCTAACGCTTCATTTATGTTAGAGCAAATGTTTTCATCTCCCAATTTTTCATTTAGTTTCACTTGATATAACACCAGCCGGACATTTTCGTTTACGCCCGAAAGCAAAATTTGGGTTTTATCTTTTTTTGCCATTTTTATCAGGTTTTCNAAATTGTGAACGCCGGTAGAATCAATAAAAGGAACTTTTCGCATTCTTATAATTCGCACGCGGGGTTTGTCGCCAATTTGTTTCATTGTTTCTTCAAATTTATTGGCTACACCGAAGAAAAAAGGACCTTCGATTTCATACACTTCCACGCCTTTAGGCAAAAGAAGTTTTTCGCTTTCCATTCCGATTTCAGAATAAGTGCCTTCTACTTCGTTTTTTATTACAGAAATAGAGGAAGTTTCTGAAATTCGGCGGATAAATAAAACTACGGCTAACAACAAGCCAACTTCGATGGCAATTGTTAAATCGAAAATAACNGTT
The DNA here is from genome assembly GCA_900498215.1 of uncultured Paludibacter sp. GTDB lineage: Bacteria > Bacteroidota > Bacteroidia > Bacteroidales > Paludibacteraceae > UPXZ01. The sequence continues at coordinate 2,505,617 of LR026962.1, forward strand.
AATAAAAAAGTAGTAAGCAACACTGCTACATCCGATTTGGTGTTTCGCAACAACGATTTAAAAGTTCTCCATTCGCTCATATTATATGCAACTACTACTAAAACTCCTGCTAAACATGCCATTGGAATGTGTTTTGTCAAATTTCCTAAAAACAATAAAATCAATCCAAGTACCACCGCGTGTATAATACCAGCCACAGGCGTTTTTCCTCCGTTGTTGATGTTTGTCATTGTACGCGCGATAGCTCCGGTAGCAGGAATTCCTCCAAAAACAGGAGTAATCACATTGGCAATTCCTTGTGCAATCAACTCTGTATTGGAATTGTGTTTGTCGCCGGTAACACCATCGGCAACTGTTGCTGAAAGTAAAGATTCAATCGCTCCTAACATTGCAATGGTAAAAGCCACCGGTAAAAGCGTACGTACAGCATTAAAATCAATAACAGGAGCATTAGCTTGAGGTAATGAAGCGTTAATGGTAAACCGATCACCAATGGTTTCAATGCCTTGAATACCAAACTGATTTCGTAAAAGATAAACAATTATCGTCATTACAATAATAGCTATTAATGAACCGGGTATTTTCTTTGAAATTTTTGGCATTAAACTTATAATAAGTATAGAAAATATTCCAATACTTAATGACCACCAATTTATGCTTGAAATATGTTGCGCATAAATAATCCATTTATTTATAAAATCAGCGGGAATTTTATCTATTTGTAATCCGAACAAATCTTTTATCTGCGTAGCAAAAATGGTAAGTGCAATGCCGCTTGTAAAACCAACCACTACGGGGAAAGGAATAAATTTAATTACTGCGCCGAGTTTGAGCAATCCCATCGCTATAAGCATCACACCCGCAATCATAGTGGCGATAGCAAGTCCGGTGATTCCGTATTGTTGAATAATTCCGTAAACGATTACAATAAATGCTCCGGTGGGACCGCCAATTTGTACACGGCTTCCCCCCAAAAGCGAAATAATAAAACCGGCGATAATAGCTGTGAAAAGTCCTTTTTCGGGTGTTACGCCCGATGCGATACCAAATGCAATAGCCAAAGGTAAAGCTACAATTCCTACAATAATTCCCGCCATTAAATCAGCATAAAATTGCTGTTTAGAATAGTTTTTTATTGTTGAAAATAATTTTGGCTGAAAAACCATCTTTATAATTAAATAATAAGTTATGAATTATAAATTTCAAAGTTGCATAACTTGAGAGCAAGAATCATTTTACAATAAAACCTGAATATGGAAACTCAAAGCTCAACTTCTCAATTTTTTAATGATGAATTAAAGTGCAAAATTACGCTAAAATCACGTTTTTACCTAAAAAATATGTTATTAAGATGATTTTCTTTTTAATTATTCTTATTTTTGTACCTATAAACGAATATCTAAACAACTTAAAAAATAACATTATGAATATCGGAGCACCGGAAGTTATTTTAATTGCATTGGTAGTTCTACTGATTTTTGGAGGTAAAAAAATTCCTGAATTGATGAAAGGATTGGGAAAAGGAGTAAGCAGTTTCAAAAAAGGGATGAAAGATATTGAAGATGATATAAAAGAAGAACCAACCGAAACAAAGAAATAATTTTTATTTTTTGAAATCAAAAAGGAGAGTATGGCTGAAGAACAGGAATATTCTTTTTGGGAGCATCTTGAAGTATTGCGATGGACAATTATCCGCATACTTGCGGCTGTAGTTGTCCTTTTTGTATTGGTTTTTGTTGAATATAAATTTGTGTTTTCCCAAATCGTTCTCTCTCCGTTAAATTCTGATTTTATTTCGTATCGCATTTTAAAATCCTTATTATCCTTGGTGGGTTTATCTCCTGCATTGATAGAGGATTTCAAAGTTCAACTTATTAATTACGAACTTTCGGGACAATTTCTGTTGCAAATTGGCGTTTCGTTGGCAGTAGCGGCAGTAGTGGCTTTTCCTTATGTGTTGTTTGAATTGTGGCGGTTTGTGCGTCCTGCTTTGTACGAAAATGAATCCAAAAACATAGGCAAGATTTTCTTTTTCTCCTCTTTTTTGTTTTACCTGGGCGCAGCTGTAAGTTATTTTATTATTTTTCCGCTTACTATACGTTTTTTAGGTACTTATCAGGTTTCGGAGCTAATTCCTAACCAAATTTCAGTTCAGTCTTATTTTAATGCGCTTGTAATCTTGGTGTTGTGTATCGGATTGACGTTCGAAATGCCTATACTTTCCTTTTTTTTATCAAAAGCGGGCATTGTCAGCCGTAAAATGCTGGCAGCAGGACGTAAGTATGCTTTTGTGATTATTCTTGTTTTAGCCGCTATAATTACACCCACCACCGACCCTTTTACATTGATGGTAGTTACCATTCCGCTCTATTTGCTTTACGAAGTAAGTATTTGGGTATGTAAGAAAAATGAAGATAAGAAGGAAGAAGATGAATGAAGGATTTCTCCTAATTTTACGTTCAACACTTTAATTCCCTGTTTTTTACTCGTACAAATTTATAATCTGTGAGTTACTTGAATAAAGTGTTCAAACATTCAATACACAAAAATAATTAAATTTTCTTTTTTATATAAACACAATTTCTTAAATCTCGTTTCTTACTAAAGAATAACAAAAAATAAGTAATTTTTTCTAAAACTTAAAGTTTAAATAAATATATGAATCTTTATAATTATTCCCGCCGTAAAAGCGATGAAGTGAAAATCGGTAATTTGCTTATGGGAGGAAAAAATCCTATCCGTGTACAATCAATGGCAAATACGAACACGAATGATATTGAAAATTCTGTAGCTCAATGTTTGCGCATTGTGGATGCAGGAGGTGAACTGGTTCGTTTTACAACGCAAGGCATTAAAGAAGCAGACAGTTTGCACATTATTCACGATGAAATTCGCAGGCGTGATTGCGATGTACCGTTGGTTGCCGATGTTCATTTTAATGCAAACGTAGCAGATTATACGGCAGCATTTTTGGAAAAAGTACGTGTAAATCCCGGAAATTATGTAAGCGGGATAAAAAATGATGGTACTAATTATACCGATGAAGAATACCGTCAAGAATTCGATAAAATCAAGCAGCGTTTCGTACCGTTTTTAAATATTTGTAAAGAAAATAATACTGCTATACGTGTTGGAGTAAATCACGGTTCGTTAAGTGAGAGGATGTTAAACCGCTGGGGAAATACAGCGGAAGGAATGGTAGAATCAAGTTTGGAGTTTCAGCGAATATGCAAGGAGCAAAATTTCAAAAATGTTGTTCTTTCAATGAAAGCATCCAACACGGTAATGATGATTGAAGCCGTGCGTTTGTTGGTGAAAAAAATGGAAGCAGAAAATCTTCATTTTCCGATACATTTAGGAGTAACGGAAGCTGGTGATGGTGAAGACGGCAGAATAAAATCGGCAGTAGGAATAGGAGGCTTATTAGCAGAAGGAATTGGAGATACTATTCGAGTATCGTTAAGCGAAGAACCCGAAGCAGAAATACCAGTGGCAAAATTATTAAGAGACTATATCAGTGAAAGAGAAAATCACTCCGAAATAAAACTGAAATCTGAAAATAAGGTAGAGAAAAAAGTGTTTGAGCGAAGAAAAACCACACAGGTGAAAAATATAGGCGGTAATTCTTTACCGATAGTTATTTCATATCCTAACAATCATTCTACATTAAAATCGGATTATATTATTGATAATAATAAAATTATTGATGAACAAGGAAATGTGTTTTCAATACAATCTGTTGCATCATTAATAAATACCACATTATTAAATGAAGAAATTCAATTCGTAAAAATGAATTACGATGAATTGAATTCTGTCGTGATAGAGAAATTGAAAAAAACACCAAGAGTTGTTTTACTGATAGAATCGAATCACAAAAATCCGGTAGGTGAAATTCGTGCGTTTATACACACACTTATTGCAGAAGCGTGTGAAACTCCGGTAATTTTGGTTGGAAAGTATAATGAAGATAATCTGGAAACATTACAAGTAAAAGCTTCTGCAGATTTAGGCATAATGTTTGTAGATGGTTTAGCAGATGGAATTCTGATTGAAAACAGAGGAAAAATCTCTGAAAACGATATGTTATCACTTTCTTTCGGAATTTTACAAGCAGCAAGAGTGAGAACAAGTAAAACTGAATTTATCTCATGTCCCGGTTGTGGACGCACAATGTTTAATTTACAGTCCGTTATTGCACGAATAAAATCACGCACTTCGCATCTCACAGGGTTGAAAATAGGAATTATGGGCTGTGTTGTAAATGGTCCGGGTGAAATGGCAGATGCAGATTATGGTTATGTTGGAGCCGGAAGAGGAAAAGTGAGTTTGTATAAGAAACATGAATGTATTGAAAAAAATATTCCTGAGGATGAAGCGCTGGATAAGTTGATAGAGTTGATAAAAATTAATAACGATTGGAAAGATAATTGAAACATTATTAAAATAATGAATGTTATAAATTAAAACAATTTTTTAAATTATTAATAAATAAAACTGGAAAATATGAAAAAATTATTTTTAACTATGTTGCTTGTTGCGAGTATGATAGCTACTTCACAAGCTCAGGATATTAGTAAAGCAATCGGTGCACGTTTGGGTTGGGGAGCAGAATTCTCGTATCAACATCCGCTTTCAAGCAATAATCGGATGGAATTTGATTTAGGTTTAGATGGATGGGGAAACCATCAAGGTTTTCTTTTGTCAGGCATTTATCATTGGGTATTCAATATCGATGGCGGACTTAACTGGTATATAGGTCCCGGGCTTCAATTGGGCTCTGCATGGAACGCGGATGATGACAAATATGGTTTAGGATTGGGAGTGGCAGGTCAAGTAGGTCTTGAATATGATTTTGATATTCCTTTACAATTATCTATGGATTGGAGACCAAGCTGGCTTCTTGTTCCTACAGGAAGATCTTTTGGGTATGAAGGCGTTTCTCTCGGAATTCGTTACAGATTCTAAATCTTTTCTATAATAAAAAAAAACCTAAAAGTAATTAATTCACTTTTAGGTTTTTTTTGTGGCTTGTGTTATTTTATTAATATGCAGTTCCGGAAAGATTTATTACTTTTTCAGGATTTAATCCTCCGCCAGATATTGTTAAAACAGCAGTGTGCATTCCGACGCTTGCGGGAGTATAAGTTACAAGCAGATTGTAACCGGTAGCAGAATTTGCAGTTGCTTGAGTTATAGTATTTGTGTTTACTGTAAAGCTGGCTGTATCCGTTCCCGATAATGTTACGGATAAATTTCCTGTAATTGCCGCTGTTTTAATATTTATATTTTTAGATTTGCTTGTTCCTGCCTGTATAGATGGAAACGTTAAATCGCTTTCTACTAAACCATAATTAACTTTAGATGTAGCAACATTGTCCATCACTTTAAACCACATATGATTAGTGTTTTTAGTTATCTCTGTAACATTTCTGTTAATGGTTGTGCCCGTCCATAAGGTAGGGATAAAACTTCCGGTAGTAAATGCAGTTCCAGGCGTGGTAGTAGATCCGGAGAGTGGTTGTAAATATACACGCATATGGTCTGTAGGAGTTTGAGTGCTGCCGGTATAATTATTTGGTTCATTATAGTACCAAGCATCCGCATCATAATCAATGTGCCAAATTAATAAACCTTCTGCAGGAAGATATGCATCCCAGCCTGTTTTTTTACGATATTCCAACACAAAGAATTCATTAGGAGTTGGATTTTCTCCATCTAAATTATGATTAGCGGCAGATAATATAATAGCTTGATTATTAAAATTAGAAGGAGTATTTGTTTCTTGTGAGATAGGATATAAAACCACCTCAGTAGGTGTTTTTACTTCGGTTGGTGTAAAATATCCCAAATAGAAACGATCATAAGCGGAATATACAGGTGGAGTACGTCCACTATTATTATATGCACCATAATCCATAATATCCCAATAATCTAATGTATGTTCTTGAATTGAGTTTGTGTCGTAATAATCAGGTAAACCTAAAACGTGTCCGAATTCGTGACAGAAAGTACCTATACCACACATATTTGTTCCTGATGTGCCTTTTAATTCGGATGTACATGCATAATCCATAATTATTTTACCATCAAAAGTAATACTGGCTACCGTGCCTGTATAATTTCCATCACTTCCGTAAATAGAAGTAGGATAGACTCCCCAACGATGAGGCCAAACTGTATTGACTGAAGCGCCTTCAGCTTCGTTGTATCCGGCATAATATACAAAAACATTGTCAACATAACCATCATTATTTTCGTCATATTGTGTAAAATCAACTCCTGCATTATCTGCAGCCGTACATGCATCTACAACCATTTGCACAGGATCTACGTCATAGCCGTAAACATCATTTGCACCGTAATATGCCATATTTTGAGGTAATGTATATGGTCCGACCACATCGAATTGTGGAATAAATTTTCCGTAACTGCTTGCCATAAAGTAATCTTTAGCAGAGCCGGTTCCTCCATTTGCGCTATATCCCGTTTGATTTAACAAATCTGTAAATGATGTGGTAGGTGAAGAAACCGAAAATGCCTTGTCGCTAAAATTTACCAAAATCACTAACCCTTTTTTTGACCCCACATAAGGGGTTATTTTACCGGGTTTTTGTAAATTCATTTTTGATGCAGATTTTACTTTGCTAAATGTACGCGGAGCGTTTTTAATAATCTTTTCAGGCATTTTTGTCAGGAATTTAACATCCGACGCATCCCTTTGGTCTTGATTTTTAGCAACTTTTGAACTTGCTGTAATTCTTCCTTGAACATCTACATTAGCGTATACGTAAAAGCCCTCTGCATTTTGTGTTACAAGATAACCATCAGATGTAGTTCTGTATTTGTAAAATTCATCGCCGTGCATTTGTATGGTGAGAGTTTTTCCATCAGGTTGATTAACGGTTATCAGTCCGGGATACGCTTTAATAGCATACGTGTAGATAAAAGATATAAAAAGCAGAACGGATAGCATTCCGATCCTTTTGTTTAAAAAGTTAATTTTTTTCATATAAATAAATTAAATTGTAAGTAATGGAACGCAAATATATAAAAATGAATTAATAAATCAACAGGTTTTAGTAAAAAAATAAGGACTACTGTATAAGATTAAAGTAGTCCTTTTGTTTTTAGGAATTTTCTTTCTTGTTTACGCCTTTTCTTCGTCTTTATCGAATTTGTCTTTTACGTTTTTGAAAGTGGCTTTCATTTGTTCCCAAATGGATTCTGCCCCGTCTTTTACTTCTTCCCAAGCATCGTCAGCAGCATCGGCTAATTCTTTTAATTTAGCTTTTCCTTCTGCAATTTTTGGTTCAAGTTCTTTTATTTGTTCTTCGTACTTGACTTTCAAATCAGCGGTAGCTTCGTTTGCCTTGGCTTTCAATTTTTCCAAATCTTTTTTCCACTCATCAATTTGAGCTTCCATTTTTTCCTGATAATTTTTTTTATCTTCCATATAGTTCTATTTTTTTAGGGTAATAACTACATTATACAACAAAAATCAAAGATAAGTGTTTAGCTCTTTCAAAGAATATTAACGCTATTTTTTAACAATTAAAGGTGCCGAAACAATTCCTTCTGTTAGTTTTATTTTTACAATGTATGTTCCAGCGGAAATATCGGTTATATTCATAAAATTATCTGAAGTTTTACGAATTTTCTGTCCGGACAAGCTGTAAAGTTCTACATATTCAAGTGTTTGATTATCTGCTGTACGTATATAAATAGTATTCGTTGCAGGATTAGGATATATTTTCACATTTACCAGTTTAGGAGAGGAAATCTTCGAAATTATTTTATCGTAAACCAATATATTATCTACAAAGAAATTTCCGGTATTTGAAAGCGGTGCAGAAGTCTGAACCACTTTAAATCCCAGTAAATTGAAATATTGATCTTCTGGCACATCTGTTCCGATTGTTTTTTCACTGAATTTCCATCCGCCATAATGGATACTATCGAATTTTACATTATAAGTGCCTGACGATGATGAAAGAATCAGATACAATTCATTTCCTGATAAATCACCATAAATATGCATTCCGATAATAGAATCTTTAGGAATTTGAATTATAGGATCATTAAATTTATAAACTACTTCTCCTCCTGATTTTTCTGAAAAGTTATATTTGAAATTATAACTGTACGAATCAAATAATTTAGTAGAACTCGAACTTGAAACCGAAGCAGAAGTAACCGATTGATTTTGAGTGTTATCAACCAACATTTTCCCTGTGGTTTCAAAAGTTTCAACTATTTTTTTATCGGTTATTCGTTCATTTGACGCTGTAAATGGAATGTATAATGTGTCTGCTAAATAAACACCGTCAATATCTTTTATTCCTTTGGCTAATTTTACCATGTATTTTTCTCCGGGAACAAGGTTTTGTGATAATGTGAATGCAGTAGAACCATAAGGTGCTTGTACCGAATTATGGTGTAACGTGCGCGGTCCTTTTGTAACAATTTTTCCTGTGTTATCGTAAACTTGTATTCCGTTTATCAATTCAGCTGTTTGTAGTTGCTTATCGAACACAAAAGTGAAAGTTGGCGCAAGATAATCCACATGGTCTTCATTTGTCATTGGATAAGCTGCTATCATTTTCAGTTCGTTTCTGGATGCAGTTTTGAATTGGAATGTAAAATCATTTTCCATCGATAAACCATCAAAATGACGTAAGGATTTTGCCAATGTAACTGTGTAAAGAGTAGATTTTTCCAATGGTGCATCCGGAACAAATTCCATCACATAATTAGATTCTTTCAATACAAATTTTCCACTTACTGCAGGTGAGATGCTAAATGCCTGTTTTGCACTTTCAGGATCAATATCCCAATTAAATTTAAACCAAATAGTATTTCCGGTTAAAACGCTGTCCGTAAGAGCTACTTTTGGCGAATAATCGATTACTTCCGGAGGAGTGTTTCTTATTTTATTCAAACCGATATTATTGTACGTAACATTATTAGCAGTAACCGTTACGTATGTGGTGTCGTTATGATAATCAGCGTGTTGTGTAATTATTGTATAATCTCCCGGTTGTACATTTTTGAATAAGTAAACGCCATTATACAGATTATCAGTAGTGTATGTAATATTATCAGGAAGAAGTGTTACTGTAGCCCCATTTATAGGTAAATAAACATCTGTGCCACGTTTATAATAAGTAGCTTCATTCTGCAAAAATTTATCTCTAACCGCTCCGGCAATCACTCCGGTAGGAATTTGAGCTGATTTGAAATATGAACAGAAGGACTTAAAAAAATGCCACGCTTCAAGATATTTATATTCCATATTCATAAAACGGTATGTTTCAGGAATGTAATCGTGCATAGCGCCTTCTGAAATAACACCAGGAACTGTTAGTCCCCGCAAAACGCCGTATCCGTCACTCCATCCCATTGCTGTTCTACCAAAGGTTTTATCGCCTCTTATAGAAATTCCTGACGACCAGTTTGTGATTTGGTTTGTGTAAAGATTTTGTCCGATAACTGTACTTATATCACGACTTTCGTCTGATACAGGTGTGGGTGTTGGATAAGTATAGGTATCGTTTGCATCTTTTCCGGCATAAAGCATAAGCACACTGTTTGCAGTTCCGTTTCCGGCATTGCTGTGAATGGAGAGCATAAAATCGGCATTGGAAGCATTTGCTGCAGCTACAATTTGAGAAAGCGGTAAATCGTCAGCGGTAGTGTTTGCTGTACGTGAAATAAATGTTGTTGCACCTGCGCCATCAAGCATTGCTTTGAGTTGAGTTCCTTTATCCAGATTACTTTGAGATTCCCAAAATCCAGCGTGGTCACCTGATTTATAAGGTGCGATAACGATATTTCTATCGTCACTGTCGAATCCTCCGTGTCCCGGATTAATATATATTCTTACTCCCGATAAATTCTGCGCACTAATATGAAAGACAGCAATAAATGCCATCAAAGCTAAAGTAAGTTTTTTCATAAAAAGAGTTGGTTATTTTATTTCAATTTCGGTTAAAATGAGTTTACCGTCTAATGTATTGTAAGCAATCTTTCCTGACTTTGATGATGCTGAAGGGTACATAGCAATGTGGTTCGCGTCGCTAATTTGTTTCTTTATTTTTCCATCTACAGAAATCATTAAAACGGAAGATGAAGTTACAAACTGTCCGTTGTCTTTGTCTTGCATTCCAACTATAAAATTATCGTTATACCAAACGGGAGCATTTAAATACCCCAATGAAGCAATAATCTTCCCATCTAAATTACAAATAAAGGTTCCTTTTCCGGTAGCGGTAAATAAGATTTTTCTGTTATCGGGTGAAAGTGAAACCCAAATGTAGGAATTGTTTCCTTCAATCGGTTTTAGTTGGGTTTTAGTCCCGTTTTTATAAACGTAAATATTTAAATCTTCAGTACTTACATATACGGGAACAGTTTTTTCGGTTGTTCCAAAAGTAGATTTTACCAAATATTTTCCGGTAAGTACGAGTATGCCGTTATGATAACTTTGTGCTTGACGTAAGTTTCGTTGAGGTTCTAACATTCGTTGTTGTTTGGATGATTTTACGTCGAAACTTTCTAATGCATCGTAACGAAGACGGTTTTCAAAATTGGTGTTGCGAAAAAATACTTTGGAGTCATCCGCACTAAAAATGGGATAGTAACCCGCATTTTGCGCTTGTGAAATTTCTTTTGTTTGTTTAGTTTCAAAATCATATAAATACAATCCCTTATAGCTTTCGCTTGAAAAAAGTAACTTATTCCCATCTTGATTAAATGTCGGATAAAAAGCGTTCATATTTATAGGAAGTTCATACTGTGTTTTTACTTTTATGGTCTGTGCTGAGACGAAAAAACCAATAATACTGAACAGAAGAACAATTTTTAATTTCATAATGGTCTTATTTTTTTATTATTTTAATTGTTTCGGAAGATTTATTCGGTTGTTGAATCTGTAATAAATATGTTCCCGATAAAATCTCTTTCAAAGGTAAAACTATTTCTTGTGAATAATTTCCAATATCCCAAGTTTTTATAGTTTGTCCCGCCAAATTGAAAAGTTTGATGTTTAATGACTCAAACATATTATCTTTTAATTTAATTCTTAGTTCATCAGTTGCCGGATTTGGATATACTTGGAATAACGATATTTTTTCAGGAGAAGTGTAAGTGATATCAATACCTTTGTAACAAAGCGTAATATCTTTCAATCCCAATGTGTAAGCTTGTCCGGAAGTTTGACTTCCTAAATAAAAATTTAAATATTCAAACCAAACAGGATAGATAGCAATATCAGAAGTTGTAAAAATATCATTCAAAGGCAAAGAAATTTCAGTGTCTGTGTTTTTAGGAAGAGTTGTAAATTCCTTAGCATTTCCTTGAGCAGTATTGTTTGCTCTTAGTGAAAGCACCGCTTTTGAAAGTGTTATATCTCCTAAATTCACACCAATTTTGATGGTGTCAGGTAAACTATAAAACGGAATATTTCTTGACAATTTTAGAAACGGTGCTCTCGTAGCTGTAAAAACATAATTAATAGCGGCTCCCGTTGTCCATCCATGAGGAAGATTTGAATTATTTATGGTAGCATTTAAAACTGTGGATGATTCAAATGTCCAATTGTTTACATTGAAATCATCGAATAAAATTCTGCCCGATTCAGGAATTTCAACCTTCACATTTATGCTGTCTTTGTAAGAACCTAGATTGCCAACAACTGTGGTTATGCCATTTTTTAATCCTTTAAGAACTCCTTGAGTGACAGAACAAATTTCAGGATTTCTTATTGTCCATATCAAAGCATCAGGATAAACGAGCATTGTATTTAATCCTATAATGCTTTGAACTTCAATGGGATACTCTTTTGTCTTATCAATTAATACAGAATCTAAACGAATCGCAATTTCTGCTTCTGTTACAATTTCTATCCTGACGGTGGTAATAATTCCATTGTAATTAGCAGTAAGAATTCCACCATTTGTTCCTGAGGCTACAAATTCTCCTTGTTCATTAATAAAACCGACTTCAGAATCACAATTTAATGTAACTCCCGATAAATCTTTACTAATTAACATTCCGTATTGATTATATCCTAGAAATTTGGGTTTGAAAACGCCATAATGAGGCAATTTTATAGTCGTTTCATAAGCACGGATTTCAGAAACTGTGTTATCCGTTGGTGAGCTTGAAACAACTAAAATACTATTCCCAACCGCTCTCTCACTTCCATCGCTGGGTGTATTCATCGGTCCGAAATCTTTTACATATAAACAACTAGAGCCTCCTCCGTCTAAATTAATAGCATCGTAAGCTCCAGCAGATAGCATTAATTCTGCCAACTCTTTGGTAGTAACACCTGCTGAGATTCCTCTTCCATCAACTACGCAATGAAAACTTGTTTTTTTATCTTGAGAATAACCAAAGGCTGTTCTGGGATGTAATTCATTCCAGATTTGGTCTGTGGTTGGAGCTCCATTTTTCAGCATCATTGTACGGTGATCACCTCCTAATATTTCCGAATAGGGGTTAGCAACTCCATCTAACAATACATTTTGTGTGATGTTGACTTCATCATTTACAGCTAATGTGTTTAGAAACGTTTGAGCTGTTCCGTGACCTGATAAAACTGCATAACCTGCAGGAACTGCCATATTGCCTTTATTTGTTTCAATTTTTATGATTTTTGTTTTTACAGTTTTATTTACTCCCCAAGTTTCTCCTTCAAGAAGTTGTACCAAAATTTCAGTACCATAACTATTAGTATGGGTATATTTTCCATTATTTTTGTTATAAAGAACGAGTTCATTGGTATTTCTAACATGATTTATGTGATTTATGGCTAAACTGTTTCCGTTTACTGATATGTTTCCGGAAAAAGACATTTTCCCGATATAAGGAATTTTATTTTCATCAATAGCCACCACAGGATAATTTATTTCTCGAGTTCCAATCTCTCCTTCAACCATGCTTCCTCCTGTTGGCATTCCATTGTATGTAGTTCCTGTATCATAAAAGTCTCCGTTTGTTCCTGCAAAATACACGGTTCCTTCTTTTGATTTTCGAATAGCTCCCGCTGATGGTCTTTCCGTGCCATAGATAGAATCTCTTCCAAGCACGGCTTTGTAAGAGATATAAGGATTGTTTAAATCTACTTTTAGGAAGAAAACATTTAGTCGTTTTGCTCCTCTTAATTCTACGGCGGTATAAAAACTACCGGGTCCGACTTTAAAATTAGCAACAGTATCAATAGTGTACGATTTTCCATCAATGACGATACTACCGGCAAAGGAACTGATTGATATAAATAATAATAAAAGGAAAGAAAGAATTTTTTTCATATAGATTTAGTTGAAGAATAATGAAAATGTAAAAGAAAATAGAGGTAGCAAAAGCCACCTCTATTAATTTATTTTGAAGAAAATTATTGTACAGCTATTTTCTGCACTTTTTTGGCGCCTTCTTTATCAATAATACTTACTAAATAAATTCCTTTTTGAGTAGGAGCTGACATTTCAGATACATTATAAGCAGAAGCTAATCTTTGTCCGCTAACAGCATAAATTTCTGCAGATTTTACTTCTTCGGAAATGGAAATCTTATTGCCTTTTAATAAAATGTTTACATGAGATATTTTTGTGTCATTTAATCCAGTAGAAACAGACATTGTATACATAGCATAACCATTTTCACCAGTATAAACATAAATTTTAGCTTCACTGCCACTTACTTCTACGCAAGGCATTCCTGTGCGGTATGGATTTGAAACAGCTCCCATACCTGCTTGCGGGAATGTCCACATACAATCTAATCCCGAAAAGGCTTTGCCTGCATCAGCAAATTTAAATATTCTAAAGGATGAATTGGGCTTTGTTGCAGTATTACTTGCTGCCATTATCAGAAAATAATCGCTCCCTATTTGAAATTCTTTTACACCATTGTGTCCAGTATCCATTGACCATGTTGTGCCAGGAATAGTAACTGAGTCTTTCAATGCAGAATATTTGTTATAAAAACCATCTATAACATTTCCATCTTTATCCATCAAAGTAGGAACTGTAGAATTTCCATCTACATAAAAATAATTATCATCTAAAGGAAGTACACGCGGAGCTGTACCAAGATTAGCTTTACCTGTCAATGTGGTTCCAGCTGTTACGTTATCTAATTCAATTAATACAGGAGCTTCTACCGTTCCGTTGGTAATAGTCCATTTATAAACCTCTACTACAGTAGCTTCTGCATTAGCTGCCATAATCACTGCATTTTTAGTGACGTCACCCCATACGCCAAAGGCGTCAAAACGAGTTCCAACTTTTGATGCCGGGAAATCCGTAATAATGGTTTGATCAATTAGTGCAGTTCCGTTTCCAGTTGTTATGTCTATTTTCCAAATTTGAAAACGAGAAGTATTAGATGTGGAAAGGTTTGATACCAAAACATTACCGGCATCATCTACTTGAATATCATTGCAAGGCAATGGCGCTGTCCAAAGGCTGTCGGCAGTATCAGCTTTATTTCTACCCATATAAGTAAACACATTGCTTGTTAAAGTAATAGGAGTAAGCTTTGCACCTGTAGCTCCATCTATTACTAGAATCTGATTTCCCGCATTGCGGCTACAAAATAACATTTTACCATCTTTTACAGCCATTCCGCGAACAGTTCCTGCAGCTCCAAGTAAATCTGCAGTCAAATAATTTTGCAAATTATTCGTATAAGCCCATTGGCTTGTAAGATTATAGTTAAAACGGGTAGAATAAGTGGCAGGATCTACGGTAGGATCAGAGGCAAAAACATTGGTTAATGACGAGCTGCATATAAGCAGCATTCCAAATAGTACACTTTTTTTCATAATTGTAAAAATTTTAAGTGATTAATAATTGAGTAAATTTATGTAATGTTAATTTCTTATTTTTAATACGATTCTTTGTCTCTTTGTTTCTATTTTAATAGGATAAATCCCTTTTGGTAAATTTATCATATCTATTTTAATGCTGTTTTTCCCTGCAAATAAGTCTGTTTGCTTATTCCATATCATAACTCCGGTTAGTGAATATATTTCAATTTTTGCAGAGTAATACTCATCAGAATAAATGATTAAATCAGAATTACCTTGATTATCTGAATGTATATAACATTTAAAATTATCGGCACTAACGGAAGAAACAGGCGTGCTCATATTTATTGATATAATAGAAGATGCGTCTGTCATTCCCGTTGAGGTTAATCCAAAAACACGGATATAATAGGTTTTTCCAAGAGTAAGATTATCATAAGTTGCACAAAAAGTATAAGCATCGGTAGTTTTTACTGTTGTTCCTCGTGGGGGGAATGTGTTGTTCTCAGACAATTCTGCACGGAATCCTTTAGAGTTTTGTTCTTGCCAACACACTTCTATGGAAGTTCCGTTGATATTCTCTCCGTTTGTAGGTTTAATAATTTGTGGAATAGGGACGGCAAGTTCTTGTGTGGTAAAACTGACAATATTTGAAATTGCTTGCATACTTCCATCCGTAACTTTTACTCGTGCGTAGTACATTGTGCCACCTACCAATGTTCCTTGTGGAAGAGTAAGCGAGGTTATATTTGTATTTTTCGAATAAAGAATGGAAGAAAATTGTAAACTGGTGGAAATTTCCAACGTGTAACTTGCAGTAACGCTTACATTGTCCCATTCAAAATCGGGAGTGAGTGAAACGCCTGTGCTTCCTGTTGTGGGTGAGGTTAATGCAAATGTATGTACAGTAAAACTTCGTATTTCCGAAACTCCGTCAACAGTATTTGGTTTACGGGTTTTTACTCTCCAGTAGTAAGTTTTACCATCTTTTAGAGTTTGTAAATTAACCGTTGAGAATGAATTACCGGATAATTCTCTGGAGCAAATTGGTTTTGTAAATAAATTATCTTCCGCAACCTCAATTAGATAATAATCCACAGAAGAGTCTGAAGTCCAAGAGAAGTCGAAAGGCAACATCATTTGTGCTTCGTTTGTAGGAGAAATTAAATTTACATTAACAGATGTTTCTGTTGATTGTCCCATTATTTGTGGTGGAAATTCATTTCCATATCTGTCTAATACAGCTACTGCAAATGTGTTTGTAGCTGTAGATATGTAATTTGGAATTACAAAAGAATTCGTGTATGACGTTCCTAACAAATACAAAGAAGTATTGAAATTTCCGGTAAGGTTTATTTTGTCGTTTGGAATAGCATAAACGGAGTATCTTACATTTGTTCCTGCACTATTCCATGTTAAGGTTGTGGCATTTAACGCTATTCCTGTAACTAATCCATAATCAGCATGTGATTTCCAACTGATAGCAGGAGTAAGCGCTTTTTGGGTAAACTTATATTTTCTCAGATAATTAGTAAATCCTGTAGTGGTGTAAAGAGGATCGGTCGAGAAGAAAACACTTCCGGGAGCATTATTTATATCGGATAATCTGTTACGATTTATCTGATTTCCGATTTCATCTTGAGAAACATTTGTAGCTCCTGAAATTCTTTGTAATCCGATTCGCTCAATTCCTGACACAGCTAAATTGGAAATTTGTTCACCTGTATTAGCTTTTACTCTCATTTGAGGAGCATAACTTGAAGAAGAAAGTCCTGACAGAGTTTGACTGGAGTAGAAATGTTTATTGAATTTATTCGATAAATCAGACCACCATGGGCAGAGTACATCATAATCCTGTCCAGTACTTGTTGTAGTCCAATAAAGTTGAGGAGAAATATAATCCACAGTTCCTTGTTTTAACCATGCAACAGGATCACAGTAAATCTCGGCATACATATTTCCTCCTGTTATTCCGGGAGGCAAAGCAATACCTTCTTTTATAGCCACATTTGTATCAGTAGTCCAAATTCCAAAAGGAGAAACGCCAAATTTAACAAACGGTTTAATTGTTTGAATTGTATCATACACATCTGATATCATTTTATTAACATTATCTCTTCTCCAATCTCCTAAATTCATATCAGTAGGTTTATATAAACTTTGTGTGGCTGCATCTAGAGTAGAAGAAGTTCCTCCGTAAGCGTAAAAATAATCATCAAATATAATTCCATCAACATCGTAATTATTTACAATTTCACCAATGATGTTTTTTATGATTTTTCTTACTTCAGGTCGTCCTGGATCTAGAATAGATACATCTGCATATGTTAAAATCCAATCAGGGTGAGGGGTACGATAATCGCCGGGAAGCCCTGTCCATTGGTTTTTAACTGTTTCATATCTGTACGGATTCAGCCATGCGTGTAACTCAATCCCTCTTTTGTGCGCTTCCTCAATTGCAAACGTAAGCGGGTCGTAACCGGGGTCCATTCCTCTTGTTCCTACCAAGTCTGTAGACCAGGGTTCATACGATGATTTGTACATAGCATCACATCTGGAGCGAACTTGAAAGTACACCGCATTCATATTACAAGACTTTAAGGAATCGAGAATTCGTGTCATCTCATTTTTTTGCGCTTGAATTTGCGCTACATTTCCTGTGGATGTTACAACAGTTATGGGCCAATCAATACGCCAAACTGTTGTAAGCCATGAAGCTCTCTCTTCACGTTTTGGTGACTGTGCGAAAATAAAATTAGTTATAAATAGTGCTAATAATATGATTTGTACTTTTTTCATACTGAATTTGATTCTTTCTTCCTCAACTTAGAGGAATCAATTTATTCTTTTAGAATAATTTTGATTTGGTTTTATTTACTGAAACACCATAAACTTCAACACCCTCAATTACGTGTTCAATGTATCCTTTTGCAGGATTATACCTCATTAAGCCTGATTTAACAGAGGTGTCCGCAGAACGAAGCCCAAAATAAACGCATCCGGTATTTTCGTCCAAAGCTAATTGACATATTCCTATAAATTCTCCTGAAGAACCTTCGCCTTTTCCTGCTTCTGTAATAGGAGTAACGGTTTTTCCGTTAGCCAATGTTTTTTTATAAGGAGCTAAATCTGTACGTGCTTTAATTGCATTCAATTGGTCTAATGTGCAACGATAAAGCCCTTCATAACCTGTATCCCAAATTGTGAAGTAAATCACCTGATTTCTACTATCCCAAACAAATGATTTGGGTGACATTCCGTCTAATGCTACTCCTGAAGTAGGAAGAACACCATTTCCTGTGATGGATGTTTTTAATATATCAGCATCAGTAAAACGGAATATACCATTTCCGTTAAACGTTTTACACCAATACCAAGTACCGTTCACTTTTCCAAAACAAGCATTCATTGCTCCATAACTCAATCCTTGTCCGTAATATCCAAGTCGTGAATTCTCCACATAATAAGGAAAATCGGTTCGAACCATCGACTTGTTTCTATCTTTTAGACTTATGGTTGCAATTCCTGTGTTTCTGTCAGAAAAATACAATTTATTTCCTTCAATATATCCATAAAAGGGATCGTTAAATGCAGTACCTGAATTAGTAAGCATTGTTTCTACCTTTGCTCCATCTTTTGACATAACAATAATTCTTCCGTCTCCTAAATTGCCATCTTGGTCATCGACAAAAGTAAATTGCTTTCCACAATCTAGAACATAAAGAGAACTATCATTAAATAAAATATTTAACGGGTGCTGACCAGATTTTGTGCCCATGTCAAATGGTAATATTTTCATACCCACAGGTGCGTCATTTGCTAATTTTAGTGCCATAATATTCCCAGCTTTAACAGCATAATATAATGTGGGTACTTCTTTATTATAAGCAACAGGAACATTCACATAGACCTCATCCAGAGTTCTTCCTCCAAGTTTTGATGCTAAAATAATTTTTTGTGAACCTACGTTACTGAATTTTATTTGCCCTGGATCTTCTCCTTGAAAAGAGGTTATTGTATTTCCATTTGCGTCCAATGTTCCTTCAGGGAAATACCATGTGTATTCTTCGCTTAGTCCTTCGGGATTTGGTAAAACCACACTAAAACTTACAGGTGTATTTAATACTTCACACAGACCTCCTGCTATGGGATTAAGTTTTACAATAGGTTTAATATCACTGATATAAATAGGTTTTGTAGTGTATCCGGCACTGCCTACGGTTAGTTTTACTTCAAATGTACCTGTTGTAGGATATTTATGTGTAACAATAGCACCTACAGATGTTGTTCCATCACCAAAATCCCACGTACATTCTCCTGTTGCTGCAGATGTGCTTACAAATTCTATTGTAGCTCCTACATAGTAATCTATTTTGTAAAGATTATCCTTCACAGAATAATTAAAATCTACCTCTGGATTTGGAAGGTCCTCAATTTCCGGTGTGTGATCAATGCAGTTATTAAGCAAGGAAATGCTTAAAATCCCGGCAAATATATATTTTATGAGTGATATTTTTTTCATAATGCTTCTTTTTTAATTTAATGAAATTACAGGGTTAATACTTGTAATGCCAGCTACTCCTTTTTCATCTATGGCTTTTAATACAGGTTTTAGGGTGTATCCACGTGTAAATTCGACATCGTAATTATTGTTACTTTTGTTATATATTAAATCAGAAAATGGAATAGTTTTATATAAATCCACCAATATTTGAGGTACAGGTCTATTCCCAGGAGAAACTTCAGGGAAAACATAATCGTAACCACCTGTGTTTGGGTTGGCAACAGAATCAATGTATGTTTTAAAATTATCAACCAAATTTAGTCCTAAATACATGTTTTGAAAATCTTTTACTTTCATCAAATTGAACAAGCTGTCTTTGAAATGCTGCATATAATTTGAGCCAAAATATTTAACCATTTTAGCAGAGTCGTCCGCAGCAAAAGAAGCAGGTTTTACCCACGTTGTAGAAGATAGTGTTACACTTGTAGGAAATGTAGATGTAAAATAATAAGCTCTTAAAGAATCATTCCAATTGTCGGAATTATGCTGGAAGATACTTATTTGTTGAGAGGCGCGTTCTTGAGTAGATATTGAAGACGTGATAGTATATTTAAAAGTTGTAACCCAAGGGCAATTAACAGTTCTTGATTCATCTTTTTGCACGCTATACCAAACTTCTAAATGATCAATAAGTGTTTGACTGGTTGTATAATACTGGACAGTAAATGGTACATCATTTCCTGCAGTTACTGTACTGCTTCCCACTTCCCAATATACGTGGGGTGCCATTTGTCCCACAATTACATCATTGTCCATAGAATCATGTTTATCACAAGAGATAAATAGGGATAAGCCGATTATTAATATGAATATGATATTTTTAGTTGTTTTCATGTNTCTTCTTAATTAAAAAGTTATTTCCATTCTGTACCCGGGTCTGCAGATGTTACAAAATCATTATTTTTATAAGCCCAAATCATACGTTTTCGTAACCATTCAGGATTTTTATAGGCGCCGAGTCGTTCTAATTCTTTGCGATTATATTTGTCTTCGGTTTCGGGATCGTAATTTAATCTTGTTATCCAAGCATTAGGAGATAAAGGTGCATTTACACCGAAATTATCTGCTTTATCAACCCAATAAGGAGCATATAGATTAAATGGTCTCGTTAGAGAGAATTTGTTTTTGAAATGGTCAGTTGTAACCTGTAATGTACCATCATGGATGTTTTTGACTGTATAAACAGGAACACCATCATATAAAATTCCATTCGTTTCGCTACTATAATTGTATCGGCGCACATCGGTCCATTGTTCAGGTTGAAGATACATTGCTACATATTTTTGCTGCATTAAATCTGCTATGGTAAAAAGTGAAGCGCTTGGTAATTTTATAGCAAAAAACCTGTCATAATAAGATTGCAAAGTAGCATTATTTGTTTTGACTCCTACGCGTTCCATATTTTTCTTAACTGCATCTAACGTTGTTTGATAAGCTTCAACTTTATCTCCTTTCCAATACTGTGCTTCTGCCTTGATGAATAATAATTCTTCTCTTGACATTAACATAATATAGCCATCATTTTTTGTGTATGGATTCCCTGCATTAGTTGCATATAAATCAGGGTAGTAAGTTATCTTCATTGATGTAGGCATTCCAATATTATTTTCAAGATAACGAATAATAGAAATGCTTTTATCATCTAATCTTGGAGTCATTAATTCTACAGCCCGAGGATCAAGCGCATACCCGCGAGATTGTCTGTAAGGATATGCGTATGCTCCAAGTAGGGCATAAGCAAAAAATTTGGAAGGAATAGCATCTGTTAGTAAATTTTCACGCGCTTGAGCCCAACCTAAATTTAATTTTGGTTGTGACGGACCCCAAGGGCAGTTTTTTTCTGTTGAACCACCATCATAACGATAAAGAGCATCAGTGTAAGAAGGATCATTTAGTGCGTCATCAACAGCTGCTATTATTTTATTGCAGGTTTCAGGAGTATTGTTCCAGTTTGGTAACTTTCTAAGCAAAATCCTTGCTTTCAATGCTTTTGTATAAGCTCTCCATTTTCCTAAATCTCCTTCAAACAGGCGATCCATTTTTGTTGTAATAGTTCTGTTATTAGGATTATTTATCCAGTTAGGATCATTATATAAACTAATTAAACTATCCACTTTTTGTTCCATCCATTGATAAATAGATTCTTGTGTGTCGTATGAAGGAGAATTTGACTTATATACCTGAGAACGAGGCATATCTCCAAAAGCATCTGTTGTGAAAAGCGTTGATTGCAAACTAATTGTTTCGCCTATTAAGATGAAATTTTTTGAATCGATTTTTTCTGCGCCTTCAGTCATAGCTTTTACGTTTACCCCAATGTCGTAAAAATGGCGTCTCCACTGTGGATGTCTATTCATTGATAATAGTTCCCAACCAGCCTTGTAAGCATAAGCGCTTGTTTGGCTTCTTCCTCCTGTGGTAAGCGCTTGTGAAAAATAAACACCGTATTCGGCATGATCGTAACATAATTGTGAAGAATAAAACACAACAACAGGTAATACTTGATCTGGGGTAACTTCCGAAGGATCATCTTTGCTGGTGTTTATGTCAAAAAAATCACTGCAACTTGTCAGTATAAACATTGCTGACAGGAAAGAAAGTATGCTGTATAATTTAATTTTTTTCATATAACAGTTTTTTAGAAAGAAGCATTAATAGTAAGGTTAAAACCACGAGTGTTAGGAACCGGATAATTATCAATACCCATTCCTCCTGTACCACCTGAACTTGTATTGGCGTTAATTTGAGGGTCAGAACCGGTATATTTGGTTAGCAATAACAAATTAGAACCGGTAAGAGATAATTTTAATCCTGAGATAATTTTACCTCTCACCAAAGAAGTAAAATCGTATCCCAATGTTACATAATTCAATCGGATGTATGAACCATCTTCGATAAAATTGGAACTTACACCTGCATAATATTCTGTAATGGTTTTACTGTCGAGCACGATAGGAGTTGTGTTTTGTTTGTACGTCCCGTCAGATTGTTCAACAACGCCATCCCACACAACTTGACGTCCTCTGTAAAATTCTAATGCTTTATGCATTCCATTTCCCCAAAGGCCACGAGCTGTGTTATTATATATATCACCCCCTTTACGTCCGTCAAATAAGAACGCAAGGGAAAGTTTTTTATAATGTAAACTATTATGTAATCCCATAGAGAAGTCCGGTTCTCTGTCGCCTATTAACACACTTTTGGTGGGATTGATTTTTGGGTATCCCTCAGAGTTGACGATTACTTTACCATCTTTTGTTCTTAAATAATCTTTTCCCGAAATGGCTGTTGTTGAGCCATGTAAATAAGCAGTAGGAAACACATCGCTATACTGTGTACCTTGTATTTCAACAATATCTTCAGGTAAACTAACTACTTTCCCTCTATTGAAACCAAAGTTTAACATCGAAATCCATTGAAAATCCCTTGTTTTAATGATGTCTTGTTCTAATTGAATTTCAACTCCATAATTTTTCACACTTCCTTCATTTCTTGTTTGAAGAATAGTTCCTGATGCGGGTGAAACTCTTACGGTAACTATTTGATTATCGGTAAAAGTAGAATAGTATGCAACATCTAAACGTGTTTTACTTTCAAAATAACGTGTTTCTAGCCCTATTTCCCAAGAGTCGGTCATTTCTGGTCTTAATATTCCTGCTGTTGATTTTGTCGGGTCAATCCCATAGCCGCCATCTGGCAAAGTTGGTAATTGAACGAATCTTCTGTCAAATAAATAAGGAGAAGGTGTGTCTTTACCAACTCGCGCCCAATTACCTCTAAGCTTTCCATAAGAAAACCATTTATTAGAAAGTTTGAATAGTTCTGAAAATATAAGGCCACCTGTTATGGATGGATAAAAATAAGGATTGAACTCTTGAGTAAGCGTTGAAGACCAATCCCAACGAGAAGTGATACTTAATGATGCAAGTCCCTTATAATCACCTCTTATTTCTCCAAAAAGTCCACCATTGCGTCTTTCTGAATGATTTACATCTATATCCTTAACTCCTTGTATTTCACTAACATTGGAAATACTATACACACCTGGAATAATAAAATCACGTCCGGTTATAGAAGATGAAATAGTTTTTCTCATCTTCACTTCTCCACCAGCTAATAAATCTATATTTATATCATTTTGCAATGGAACTTTATACGTAAGGACGGCAAGAGCTGTTAGCAATTGACTCTTACTATTGGAGCTGCTATAAGTTCCTAGTAAATTTTTATCTATTTTTTCATAATCTTTTTGATTTAGATAACGGCTTTTATAATACATTTCATAATATTCCTTTGTGTCAGCATCGAATCGAGCTTGAATGTCTGGATTATCTCCTATTCCTTTGTATTTTAATGTGTCAGTAGGATCAGGAGGGTTGGATAAAATAACCGAATCGTCAAAACGTGGTGTAGTGTATCCGTCGTAATTATATGTGTTTACGTCGTAAATAACTCTTCCAATAGCTTCAAAGTTTTTAAAAGCCCGGTAATTAATTGAGCCCTGAATAATATTGTGTACTTCTTCGTTTTTCCCGTAATCCATATAACGACTCCATAAAGGGCTAATAGGCGACGCTGCTTTTTCGTTTTCACTCAAATATCTATATCGTATCAGCCCATCCTCCATATAATTTCTAATATCATCATTAATAGGCCAGCTATAGACAGAGGAAACTCCACTTCCACCACGATAAGTGTCATTAGTAATATTTGCTAAAGCAGATAATGTAACCTTTTTGCTAACATCATAACTTCCTTTAAGTAGAACTCCGACTTTATTCAGATAATCATTGACAATAATACCGTTGTCTTTTGAATAGAATACTGAAGAATATCCTTTTACTTTTTCCGTACCCCCACTTACACTCACATCATATTTTTGATAGTAACCAGGTCTAAAATAATTTTTCACGTTGTCATAAGTTTGTTCGCCAACACTTAGAGGTGGTCCCCAACCACCATATCCACCACTTTCAGAGGGGCGATAAAATCCTAAAGCACCCGGACCGTATTTTGTTTGCAGTTTTGGAGTTCTAACAGCATCGTTTCTTTGGAAACTTACGTTTGCCGAAACACTTGTTTTTCCTGATTGAGCCTGTTTTGTAGTAATCATTACAGCTCCATTAGCGCCACTTTGTCCATATAAAGCGGCGGCAGCTGCTCCTTTTAATACAGTTACACTTTCTATGTCGTTCGGATTTATATCAGAAACAGCGCCTGAAAAAGCAACACCATCTAAAATATAAAGAGGTGCATTTGATTGCGAGGGGTTTATGGACGAAATACCACGGATAATCAATAATGAACCTGAATTGGGAGAACCACCGGATTGTGTTACATTAATACCCGATACTTTTCCTTGTAATCCATTGATAAAATTGGCTTGTTGTCCTTCAGTAAGAGCATCTGAATTTACGCTTTGTACAGCAAAATTAAGTTTTTTCTTCTCTGTTTTGATGCCCATTGCAGTTACAACCACTTCTTCCAATACTTTAGAATCGGGTGTTAGAACCACATTAATTACTGATTGATTTCCTATGGAAATTTCTTGTGGTTGCATTCCAATATAGCTGAAAACCAACTTTTCATTACTTGATGCAGAAATAGAGTAATTTCCATCAATATTGGTTAATACACCGCGCGTTGTTCCTTTTACAGTTACAGATACGCCTATCAATGGGGAATTATCCTCTGATGATGTTACTACGCCAATTATTGTCTTTTGGGAAAATAAAAGCGCAGTAGAAAGGAAGGTGGATAAAAATAAAACGTATAGTTTCCTCATGATTTATGTTTTTTGGTAATTTATTATTAAAATTTTTTAATAAAATAAAGAACTATGCAAAAATAAAGTAATTTGAACTAAACCCCATCTCTTTTAACTTATTTAACGATATATGAGGTTGAATAAATCGTATTTATTTTCGCAGGCAAAAATAAAAAAATAAAATCAGAGAAACAAATAAATTTATAAAATATTTTATTAAATAAAATCCTTTTTATTTCAAAATTTAATATTTTGCTTTTGAAATAAAAAGGATTAAAGAAGTAGATATGTCTGATTATTAGTCTATAACCATTTTTTTCGCTTGAAAAACCATAACACAGCTGCCGAAAACAATATCATCAAAATAATGGAAAATAAATATCCGTATTCCCATTCAAGTTCAGGCATATTGCGGAAATTCATACCATACATACTAGCAATTAATGTGGGTGGAAGGAAAATAACAGAAACTACCGTAAATATTTTGATAATTTTATTTTGTTGTAAGTTTACCAATCCAAGAAATGTATCTTGCAGATAATCAAGCCTATCTACTCCAAATCGAGTATATTCAAACAAGGAGTTTATGTCTTTGATAATCATTGTTAAACGAGGAACCAAATCATTGGGGAACAGATTTGATTTTAATAAATTTGAAACAATGCGTTGCTTATCAATAATATTTTGACGGATATTCATCATTTTTTCCTGCAAATCTTTGATTTCTATCAAAATCTCTTCATCTAAATCTCCATTGGCGGTTAAGTCCTTACTCAGTTTTGTAATTAAATCGGTGGTGTCTTCTATCGTGTCAGCATCATATTCCACACGTGTTTCAAGAAGAGCTACAAATACGTGGTAACCTGTAGGGAAATTACTCGGGTTGGCAAAAATCTTTTTTACCGTTTCATTAAATGAACGTAAATCAACATCTCTTACCGAAACTAAAATCCCTTTTTTTAAGATAAAAGATACCGATTCCGATGTAAAGTTATCCAAAAGGAAGTTGGTATTTGCTACAATACTGTCTTCCGTTTGGATATAACGAGAACTCATCTCGATTTCTTCCATTTCTTCCTCTTCCTGAATATAGATTTTCAGAAATTGCTCTAAACGAGTTTCTACATCAAGCGCTACATCATTTAAATCAATCCAAATAATGTCTTTTTGGTTGATTTTTGGCAAAATATCCAATGATTTTGCTATTTTAATTTTGCTTTCTTCGTGATAAAATAATCTTACTTCAGACATAATATTTTAGTTTAGAATTTATAGAAGCTTTCCTGTTAAGAAAATTGCTGCAATGGTAAAATAAATAATTAATCCGGTAACATCCACCAATGTTGCTACAAAAGGAGCGGAAGAGGTGGCGGGGTCGAGTCTAAATTTCTTTAAAATAATCGGTATCATTGAACCGGAAAGCGTTCCCCATAATACAATAAATATTAAGGACGTGGAAACGGCGAAAGCTATAGAAACCCAATATTGACCGTAATTATATAAGCCGGTTTTTTGCCATACAAAAATTCGGATAAAACCTACTATGGCTAAAATACAACCGAGCATTACTCCTGAGAGTATCTCGCGACGCATTACGTACCACCAATCTTTAATTTTAAGTTCTTGTATGGCTAAAGCACGTATAATTAACGTTGCTGCTTGCGAACCGGAGTTACCTCCACTTGAAATTATCAGAGGTAAAAACAACGCCAATACAACCGCCTTGCTTATTTCATTATCAAAATAACTCATAGCAGAAGCGGTGAGCATTTCACTGAGGAAAAGAATAATAAGCCACCCGGCGCGTTTTTTTACCATTTCAAAAACTCCAGTACTGGTATATGGTAAATCCAATGCTTCCAACCCCCCGAATTTCTGTATATCTTCCGTGTCTCGTTTTTCAACTTGGTCTAAAATATCGTCCGCAGTAACAATTCCAACTAAGATTCCTGCGTTTGTAACAACAGGAAGTGCAGCGCGGTCGTATTTTTGGAAGACTTCAATTGCGTCTTCGCAACTTTGAGTGGTGATCAATGCGGCAAATTCCTTGTCCATCACTTTGGATATCAAATCATCTTCGTCAGCCATTAAAATTAATCCGATGCGAATATCGTCAATCAATCGTTGTTCTTTGTCAACGACATAAATAAAATTCAATGTTTCTGCTTTCTGACCGTTTCTTTTGATGTGTTGCAATGTTTTTTTTATGCTCCAATCCGGATGAACCTGTATGTAATAAGGCGTCATAATTCTTCCTACCGTATCTTCTTCATATCCAATTAGTTGAAGTGCTATTTTTCGTTCTTCTCCAGGAAGAAGATTTACCGCTTCTTTTACCATCGTATCCGGAAAATCTTCAAATACAGCAGTGCGGTCGTCAGGAGACATTGTTTTGAGAATGTCGGCAATTTCTTTTGTGCCCAGCGAAGTAAGAACAGTTTCTTGCAAATCTCTTTCAAGATAACTGAAAACCTCGCCTTTAATTTTGCCCGGAAGTGTCATAAATGCCATTATTTGGTCATTTTCTTCCAGTTCGGCAATTCTTTCGGCAATGTCGTTGGGGTGTTTGTTGATTATTTCTTCGGATGTAAGTCTTGTCATATCCGTTCCTCCCAAATTAAAAAGTTTCTATTTCGTTTTCTTGCCGGATTACAAAATATTAAGAAAAAATTGGGAGAGAAAAAGAAGAGTTAATTTCTTTTCAATGCGTTCTCTATCATATTTGTCAATTCAATAAAAGATTGAACATCCAACTGTTCCGGTCTTTTATTAAAAATTTCTTCGACAAACATTTTATTTTCTTTTTCTACCAAGGATTTCAATGAATTTCGTAACGTTTTTCGGCGTTGGTTGAAGGCTGTTTTCACTACCGTTCGGAAGAATTTTTCATCACAATCGAGATGTTTCACTTCGTTTCGGGTAAAGCGAATAACAGCCGATTTGACCTTGGGCGGAGGATCGAACACGTGTTCATGTACTGTGAATAAATAATCGATGGTGTAAAAAGCTTGCATCAACACACTTAAAATTCCGTATGTTTTGTTTCCGGGACGCGATGCAATGCGTTCTGCTACCTCTTTTTGTATCATACACACTACCTGAGGTACTTGTTCTCTGTAATCTAAAACTTTAAAAAATATTTGACTGGAAATATTATATGGAAAATTACCGATAATGCAAAATTTTTCGGAATAAACGTCCGATAAATTCATTTTTAGAAAATCTCCTTCGATTACTTTGAGCTGCGGAAAATGTGAATGCAGAAAAGCCACCGATTCTTTGTCGATTTCTACGGCGGTAAGATTTATTTGAGGATTTTTTAGGAGATATTGGGTTAAAACTCCTGTTCCGGGACCAATTTCAAGGACGTGCGAATCAGCACAAAGAGATAAACTCTCTGCAATACGACGAGCTATTTCCTGATCTCGCAGAAAATGCTGCCCCAAATGTTTTTTGGCTCGTACTTGTTGCATTGCGCTGGTGATAATCGTCCGGCATTTTTATTGGTTTATATTTGACTGTTTATTGTTTGCAGTTTTTAAGAAAGAATATTTTGTATCTTTGTAGCTGCAAAAATTAAATTTTCGACAAAAGTAAGGATTAATGTTCGATTATCCTAATGTTTGATGTAAAAATATTCCAAGTTTCTTATTTTTCAAATAAAACCGATGAGAAGAATTTTAATTGCAACAGGAAGAATTATTACGCAATTGATAGACTTGTTTTATCCTCCTTTTAAAAGGTATATTAGTCTGCAATTTTTTCGTTACGGGGTTTCAGGTGCACTGAATTTGGTGTTTTCGTGGTTTTCGTATTTTTTTATTTATCAGTTTATTGTGCAAAAGCGACTGATAAATTTGGGAGTTGTTACACTGAGCGGACACACTGCTTCATTGGCAATAAACTTTGTAATAACGCTTTTCACAGGTTTTCTTTTGCAAAAATACGTTACTTTTACGGCTTCTGAACTGAAGGGAAGAAGACAGTTACTCCGATATGTTCAAGTGGGTTTGCTGAATTTGCTCATTAATTATGCAGGGTTGAAATTACTGGTGGAAGTTTTTGCTGTTTTCCCTTCCATAGCCAATGTTATTGTTTCGCTTTTTGTTACAGTGGTTAGTTATTTCTTACAAACAAAATATACTTTCCCCATAAAAAACGATGTTTCAAAACAAAAGTAAAATTCTCACAGTAATAAAGTGGCTATTTATGGTTGTCGCTTATGGCTATTTGGTTTATAAGTTAGCAAACATAGAGTACTGGAATGAACTGAAAAATTCTTTTGCAACGGTAAATCTTAGACGATTTTTGCTTTTAATGTGTGTGTTGGCTTTTATGCCTATAAATTGGGCTTTGGAAGCAAATAAATGGCAGATTTTGACAAGAAATGCAATTAAATTATCTTTTAAAGATGCTACTAAAGCCGTATTGGCAGGTTTAAATACCGGATTTATCACTCCAAGCCGATTTGGAGATTTTGCCGGTAGAATTATTTACTTACCTGAAAATCTGCGCCTAACAGGAATTTTATTGACACTTGTCAATGGTTTTATCCAAACATTTGTCATCACTATTTTTGGATTGATTTCCACCTATTTTTATTCAGCCCGATTTAAATCGAGCATCGATTATTCACAATATTTATTGTCGGCGGGAATCACTTTAATTATTCTTATAGGAGTTTATTTTTTATTTCCGAATATTTTTCAAAAAATAAAAAAGCAACGTTGGGCTGTGAAGTTTCAAAACACACTAAAATCTTTTTCGGAATTAAAATTTAATACGCTTGTAGCAGGTTTTTTAATTTCCGTTGTTCGTTTTGGTGTTTTTTGCTTTCAGTATTATTTGATGCTTTTGTTTTTCAGGGTGGAACTTACTCCAATGCAGGCGTTTATTGGTATTCCCACCATGTATTTGATTATAACGTATGCACCAACGCTTGCAGCTTCAGAAGCAGCTGTACGCGCTTCGGTTGCGGTACTGATTTTGGGAGTTTTTTCCAATAATGAAATCGGTATTTTACTAACCGGAATTTTAATTTGGCTGATTAATTTTATAGTTCCAATGTTGGCCGGGTCAGTTTTTGTAGTAAGGAAAACCTCTCCAAAATAAAATATTCAAACGTCCAAATTTGTGAGTTTTTTAGAATTTATTTCTTTTCAAACGTCAAATCGATTCTTCCCAAATATAAACCGCTTTTGCCCATTTGAGCAATAATTACAGGTTTTCCGGTAGCATTGTTTTCAGTATTGTTTTCTAAAATCGAGTGGGAGTGTCCTCCAATTATTACATCAATATTGGTGGATGCTTTTGCTACATCGTAGTCGGTAAAATTTCCATAGCTTGGTTCTACTCCTAAATGTGAAAGACAAATAACCAAATCGCATTTTTCCGTATTTCGTAAATAATTTGATGTTTCAATTGCTTTATTTACAGGATTTTCAAAAATCAATCCATCGTAATTTTTCTTGAATATCAATCCTTCGGGTTTTACGCCAATACCAAAAATCCCGATTTTTACTCCGTCTTTTTTTACAATAATGTATGGCTTGTATAGATTTTTAAGAACAGTATTCGAGCCATCGTAATTTGCATTTACAAATGGAAATTTTGCTAACTTCATTACCATAGCAAGTGTATCCATACCATTGTCAAACTCGTGATTTCCAAGCGTTGCGGCATCATAATGCATCATATTCATCGCCTGAATTTCAACACGTCCGTTGTAAAAATTAAAATACGGTGTTCCTTGCGAAAAATCGCCCGCATCAAACAGCAAAACATTTTTTTCTTGATTGCGAATAAGGTTAATTTCTCCTAAACGACGAACATAACCGCCCATATCAGCTTTGTTCGGTTCCACCTGACTGTGAGTATCGTTGGTGTGAAGAATAACGATTTTTGTTGTCTTCCCTGCAAAAACCGATATGGAAATCAACGATAGGCAAAGGATTAGAATTATATTTTTTGTTTTCATTATCGTTAAGTTTTGAATATTAAATCATTACTACATTTTTTAATCTTTCTTACTGAATAGTTTTTATTCTTCCATCTAATTCCGACTGAATTTTATTTCCTTTCCGATTTTCACGGATGACTTTTTCCATCAAGATATTTCTTAATTTCAAACCTGTGTCCATCCTTTTAACGGCTTTTGTCAGAGGAATCATACGGTCGTTTCCACCGGCTAAATAATCGCTGGTAGCTATGATATACGTTTTGTTTTCGTCCAAAAGTTGTCCGTTCACGGAAATATTAACCGCTTTCTTATCTTTAATTTCAAAACGAATGCCCGAAATACCTTGACCGCCTTCCAAAGCAAAAATATCCATCAATTCTTTTACATCCGAACCTTTTAGCCAAAGCAAAACCAATTCATTTTCAAAAGGCATTTGTTCAAAAATATTTCGTACAGTAATATTTCCTTTCGGCAACGAAGTGCGTAATCCGCCCAAATTTACAATTCCAATATCCACCGGAGATTTTAAAAAATCGGTTGCTGCTTCTCTGTAAACATCCGCATTCCAGTTCGAGAGTAAACTCTCGGGTTTCCCTACAGTCATTTCTTCAGCAGATTGTCCAATAACCTGATTCATTTCTTTGTCCAAACTTTGTTTTATGGGAGCAATGAATGCCGTCATATTTTTATCGGCTATGGAATTTAAAGAAGAGTCAATGGAAATTTTAGAGGTTTTATAATCGGTTAAAACCCATTTTTTGGAACTGCAACTTAATAATGTTGACAAAACTAAAATGTAGAAGAAATATTTTTTCATCGTGGATATCGTTAAAAAAGTTAATTCAGAGACAAAATTAAAACAAAATTTAGAATCCATTGTTCTAAAAAGTAAAATGTTTAACTAAATCTAAAATGATGAAAAAGAATTTTCAAAAAATAAGCATAGTGGTATTTACAGCTGCTTTTATTTCATTAGTTGGTATATCTTGTAATAAAAAATCGCAACAGGATAGTACACAATCAGATACGACTATCGTTCAAATTGATACAACTAACAAAGAAGTAGTAGTTTACACTTATTCTCAGAAAGATGTAGTAGTAAAAGAAGCTAAAAATCAACTTGATGAGCTTGATAAGCAGATAACTAAAATGAAAGAAGATTTGAAAGAAAACAGCGAAAAATTATCTGCTGAAGCAAAAGCAAAATATGAAGCTGCAATTAAGGATCTTGAAAAGGCAAGAGACAATTATTCGAACACGGTCGATCGCGTTCAGCAAAGTACCGAAGAAAATTGGGATGCAGCTAAAGCGGAAATGGATAGCGCTTCAAATAAAGCAAAAGAAAGTATAAATGAAGGATTGGAAGATTTTCAAACAGCGGTAAATAAAGCGATAGATAACGTACAAAATGCCGTTAAAAAGTAATTGAAAAATTTTATTAGTGGAAGAGGGGGAACCGTAGGTTTCCCTTTTTTGTTTCCCTGAAATTCTTTATCTTTGCACTCCAATTAATAAAAATTACTTTGATGAACTTTATTGAAGAACTTACCTGGCGTGGAATGATACATTCCGTAATGCCCGGCACCGAAGAACAACTGAAAAAAGAAATGACTGCGGCTTACATCGGATTTGATCCTACATCAGATTCGTTACACGTGGGAAGTTTTGCGCAAATTATGCTGCTTAAAAGATTTCAGTTGGCAGGACATAAACCGATTGTTTTAGTTGGAGGTGCAACAGGAATGATTGGCGACCCTTCAGGAAAATCGCAGGAGCGTAACCTGCTTGATGAAAATATATTGCAAAAAAACCTCAACGGAATAAAATCGCAATTGTCTAGGTTTTTGGATTTTGATTCAGAAATGCCAAATAAAGCAGAAATGGTAAATAATTATGATTGGATGAAAAATTTTACCTTTCTGGAATTTATTCGTGATATCGGGAAACACATCACAGTAAATTATATGATGGCGAAAGACAGCGTGAAAAAACGATTGGGAGAAGAATCAAAAAGCGGAATGTCGTTCACTGAATTTACTTATCAATTGGTACAAGGATATGATTTTTTGTATTTGAATCAGCATAAAAACTGCAAATTGCAAATGGGCGGTTCAGATCAGTGGGGAAATATAACTACCGGAACTGAACTTATTCGACGTAAAACAGGAGGAGAAGCTTTTGCGTTGACAATNAATTTGATAACAAAATCAGACGGAGGAAAATTTGGAAAAACTGAAAGTGGAAATGTTTGGTTGGACAAAAGATATACTTCGCCTTACAAATTTTATCAATTTTGGTTGAATGTAAGCGATGAAGATGCCGAAAAGTATATTAAAATCTTTACATTGATTGATAAAGAAGAAATAGAAAAATTAATTGAAGAACACAAAGCAGCGCCGCATTTACGAACTTTGCAAAAACGTTTGGCAAAAGAAATTACGGTAATGGTACATTCGCAAGAAGATTACGAGGCGGCTTTGGAAGCATCAAGTATATTATTTGGAAATTCCACCTCCGAAACATTGAAAAAACTGGATGAAGATACATTGTTGAGCGTTTTTGAAGGNGTTCCTCAATTTAAAATTGATTTGGAAGAATTAAAATCCGGAATAAAAGCCATAGAATTNNTTACAGAAAAAGCNGCNGTATTTCCTTCAAAAGGGGAAATGCGTAAAATGGTGCAAAGCGGGGGCGTGAGCTTAAATAAAGAAAAATTTACCGACCAAGATTTGCTGATAACAACCGCCGAGTTATTAAATAATAAGTATTTACTGGTACAAAAAGGGAAGAAGAATTATTATTTTTTGATTGCGGAATAAATTCTTTGGTGAAAAATGTTCAACTTTTTGAACTTTGAACTTTTGAAATTTAAAAACTTATTCGTATCTTTGCACCGCTTTTCAAAAAAAGCATACTTGTTGATTGTCTCATGGTGTAATGGTAGCACTCCTGATTTTGGTTCAGTCAGTCCAGGTTCGAATCCTAGTGAGACAACGTAATCTAAACCCTATTCTTTGTTCAAAAGCGATAGGGTTTTTTTAATGAAATTTATTTAAGATGGAGTTTTTTAAAAAACATATAACATTCCTTTTCATTCTGTTTTTTCTCTTACCCGTTTGTTTTAATTCAGGTACCGATTCTTCTTTTTCGGTTTTAGCTGTAACTGCTTCCACACCGAAGAAAAAACAAATTTCAACATCTAAAAAGAGCAATACAAAAAATAAAAAATCATCAAAAAACAAACAAGGGAAAAATAATAAAAAACAAATCCGGACGAAAAAAACTCAAAATAAGGGAAAAATCAATTCCGGTAACAACAATAAAAAACAGGAACAGACGCAAAATTTAGAATCAGTTGCAGCAAATCCGAAGTTAGATTATGCGCATTCCTCAACAAAAACCGTTTTTCCTTATAAATTAACCGATTTTGAACGGAAACAAATTATTGCGTACGAAAAAGACCCCAACAAAATAGATGTTATCTATGAATCACCGTCGAGTAATAAAAAAATTTGGTTTAAAATAAGTTTGCTTCCAACGTATGAAGCTGTAGAAGGGCGATTGAGAGACGAATATATTCATCAGATAGAAAAAAACAGAAACAAAAATAAAAAATGGGAAACGCCAAACCCAATTCTGATTAAAGAATATGGTTCAAAATATATTTGTAACGGAATAAAAGGAACATTCCATTTAACAGAAAAAAAACATCGACAGGTTCGTGTATATGAATGTGGAACTTGGTTGTTTTCTCTTTTCCTGTCGTCTGATAACAGCGATGAAGATGAATTTGAAAAAACAGCCGATATGATTGCTGATTATTTTAAACCGGAACATCTTACGGAATTAAAACCATTGAATATAAAACCCAATATCAGTTTTGAGCGTGAATTGCTGAAAGATACGGTTTTTATGGGACCGATGATAGGAAGCGGTTTTACTAAATTGGACTGGGTAAGAGAAAACGTACGTGAAAACGAACGTGCTTCCGGATTTCCTGATTTGTATTTGCCTATGCATTTGGCTGCAATGGACAAGTTTCTTCAATTGGCATCAAAAAAGAGAATGTCAAATAGTTTGCAGGCGCAAAAATACTATGAAGACCTTTTGGAGATTAAACAAGCAGGATTTATGTCTGAGTTTATTATGGAGCAGTTTAATAAAGTTATGATAGTTCCGCCAAATATAAAACTCAATTACGATGCTTTTCATCAATGGCGTGCAGGTAAAAATATCAGCGTAGATTTAAATAAAAAATGGTACATTATATGTTACAGAAAATAAGAGAACCGGAAAAATCCGGTTCTCTTATTTTCTAGAAACTCTGCATATCAACCAGTTTCTTATAATATCCTTTCAAAGCAATCAATTCATCGTGTTTGCCGCGTTCTACAATTTCTCCTTCGTGCAATACGCAAATTAAATCAGCTTTTTTAATAGTTGAAAGACGATGTGCAACAACCAGTGTTGTGCGGTTTTGCATTAATTTATCCAATGCTTCCTGCACCATAAATTCCGATTCGGTGTCAAGAGCAGAAGTTGCTTCATCCAAAATTAGTATAGGCGGATTTTTCAACACGGCACGCGCAATGCTTATACGTTGCCGCTGTCCGCCTGAAAGTTTACTCCCGCGATCGCCAATAGTGGTTTCGTAACCGTTTTCGGTTACCATAATAAATTCGTGTGCATTTGCAATTTTTGCAGCGTCCATTACCTGTTCCAATGTGGCATTTTCCACGCCGAAAGCAATGTTGTTGAAAAAAGTATCGTTAAATAAAATGGCTTCTTGGTTTACATTTCCCATCAGCGAACGTAAATCGCGCTTCGTGAAATTTTTGATATTAGTTCCATTCAATAAGATTTCGCCTTTTACCGGATCGTAAAAACGCGGAAGTAAATCTACCAATGTGGATTTTCCTGACCCGGATTGACCGACAACAGCTACTGTTTTTCCCAATGGAACGGTTAGATTTATGTCTTTCAAAACCCAATCATTTAAATATTTAAAGCTCAGGTTTTTAAATTCAATATTTTCGATGTGTGTGGGGATTTTTTCAGGATTTGGGATTTCCGTAATATTATCTTTCGCCAATAAAATTTTGTCAATTCGGTCTAAAGAAGCCATCCCACGCTGGATGCTATATGTTGCTTTTGAAAGATCTTTTGAAGGAGGAATTATACTGTAAAAAATTACCAGATAATAAATAAACTCCGCCGCTCCCAGCGAACCGTTGTGTCCTAAAATTAAATATCCTCCAAACCACAGCAATACAGCTACTATAATTGTTCCAAGCAATTCGCTTATAGGATGCGCCATATTAAATCGGCGGTTGATGCGAAACAGTGTACGACGAAGTTTTTCATTTAACTGGTAAAAACGTGCATTTACTTTTTCTTCGGCATTAAATGCTTTTACCACACGTAATCCTCCCAAGGTTTCCTCAATTTGCGATAACAATTCGCCTGTTTGTTGCTGCCCGATAGTAGAACGTCTTTTTAATGATTTTCCTATTTTTCCTATTAACCACGAACTTGCAGGCAAAAGCAACAGCACAAAAAAAGTAAGTTGCCAACTCATAGCAAAAAGAGTAATTAAATAAATCAAAATCATAATCGGATTTTTCAGAACCATATCCAATGAACTGATGACTGATGCTTCTACTTCTACCACATCGCTTGTCATACGTGCCATAATATCGCCTTTACGTTCGTTTGTAAAAAATCCGATAGGCAAATCGAGTATTTTTTTGAAGAGTTTATTTCTTAAATCGCGTAAAACCCCTATACGGATTGGAATTACAAAATATGAACCAAGATAAGAAGTGCCCACTTTCAGCAATGTCATTAAGACCAAAAATACGCCGATGTAAATTAGTGCGCTTTGGGCTCCAACGTGTTGGATTGTTTTTTCTATTTCATAAAAAACATTGTTCTTTAAAGCGGAAAAAATATTTTGTATTCCATCGTTCCAAGACCATGGCTGATACACAGCAGTGGCTTTGGAAAGCCCGAATAAAATTTGTAAAATAGGAATAATTGCCGCAAACGAAAATAAACTGAATACCGTGGAAAGTAAATTGAACAGCAAACTCAGAAAAACGTATTTTTTATACGGCGGAATAAATCTTTTTATTAATTCTATAAATTTGAACATATTAGCCCCCTAAATCTCCCGAAGGAGAACTTCCTAATTAAAAAATTAAACTATTGTTATTTTATTATAAATTACAAACTAAATTATATCCCCGTATAATTTCTCGGTGTAATTTTTCTCAATTCTTCTTTCACACTTTCATTCACATCCAATTCTTCTATAAAATTACGAATGGAATTTTCACTAATTCCTTCGTTTGTGCGTGTGAGTTTTTTCAAAGCTTCGTATGGTTGCGGGTAATTTTCACGGCGAAGAATGGTTTGAATTCCTTCTGCCACTACCGCCCAATTTTTATCCAAATCGTTTGTAATCGCCGTTTCATTCAACAAAAGTTTATCCAGTCCCTTGAGAATGCTTTGTGTGGCAATCATTGTATGTGCAAAAGGTACGCCCACGTTACGTAAAACGGTACTATCGGTTAAATCACGTTGCAAACGCGAAACGGGTAATTTTGCCGATAAAAATTCCAATACGGTATTTGCCATTCCAAGATTTCCTTCGGCGTTTTCAAAATCAATCGGGTTTACTTTGTGCGGCATTGCCGATGAACCTATTTCGCCTTCTTTTATTTTCTGTTTGAAATATTCCATCGAAATGTATGTCCAAATATCACGGCAAAAATCAATCAGAATAGTATTTATGCGCTTCAGAGCGTCAAAAAGCGCTGCCAAATTATCGTAATTGGAAATTTGTGTAGTCCATTCTTCGCGTTGCAACTCGAGTTTTTCCGCCACAAATTTATTCCCGAAATTTTTCCAGTCAATTTCAGGATAAGCTACATTATGAGCATTGAAATTTCCGGTAGCTCCTCCAAACTTTGCTGATTGCGGCGTGTTTTTGAGTATTTCTAATTGACTTTTTAAACGGCTAACAAAAACCATTATTTCTTTTCCCAAACGGGTAGGAGAAGCAGGTTGTCCATGCGTTTTTGCGAGCATTGACACGTTTTTCCATTCTTCTGCCATTTGAGAAAGTTTTTCCATTACAGCGTTTAACTCGGGAACATAAACTTCATCCAACGCTTTTTTTATAGATAGAGGAATGGCAGTGTTATTGATGTCTTGCGATGTGAGTCCGAAATGAATAAATTCTTTATAATCAGTTAACTTCAATTCGTCAAATTTTTCTTTCAGGAAATACTCCACTGCTTTTACGTCGTGATTGGTAACGGTTTCTATTTGCTTGATTTTTAGCGCATCATCAATCGTAAAATCAATATAAATTTCTTGTAATTTCGGAAAAATATCAGAAGGGATATTTACCAATTGTTTTAGAGGCAGTTCACATAAAGCAATGAAATATTCTACTTCTACCAATATCCGGTAGCGGATAAGCGCAAACTCCGAAAAGTAACCGGAATAAACCTGGCTTTTGGACTTGTATCGTCCGTCAATAGGCGATATAGCCATCAATAAATTGTGTGGCATATACTTTTAGTGTAAAAATTAATTATTTGCAAAGTTACACATTTTTGAGCGATTAAAAAATCGATATGTTTTTGTTTTTATTATAAATAAAATGACTATTTTTGTTTAAAAATTAGCTTATCAAAAAATGAAGTACATTAAAATACATAAAGAGGGAAGATGGATTATTGTAGGAGCATTGTTTTTGCTGTTTTTGTTGAATATGATAGTTTATATGGAGTTTCCCAAACCTATTTTAGCTTTTAATTTGGCATTTTCGGCTGTTTTAATGCTTTTTGTAGTATTCTTCTTTCGCAATCCGCGTAGAGTAGTTGAAATTGACGATCCAAGTTTAATAGTAGCTCCTGCAGACGGAACAGTCGTGGTAATTGAGCCGGTGGAAGAACCCGAATATTTTGGAGACCAACGTATTCAGGTTTCCATTTTTATGTCTATTTTTAATGTGCATGCCAATTGGTATCCTGTAGCAGGAAAAGTAATTAAAACCGCACATCATAAGGGGAGGCATCTTGCAGCTTATTTACCGAAGGCAAGTACGGAAAACGAACGTTCGACAGTGGTGATTGAAACGCCCGGTAAAACACAGATTTTAGTTAGACAAATAGCAGGAGCGTTAGCGCGCAGAATTGTAACTTACGCACACGTAGGGAAACAATGTCACTTAAATGAACATATTGGATTTATTAAATTCGGTTCACGTGTTGATTTATATTTGCCCTTGGATGCGGAAATTTTTGTAGAATTGGGAGAAGCTACATCCGGGAATGAAACTATTATAGCTCGCTTAAACGAATAAAATGACCATAAAAGAAGCGCAACAAGCCGTTGACAAATGGATAAAAACCTATGGAGTTCGCTATTTTAGTGAACTCACTAATATGGCGATTCTCACGGAAGAAGTAGGAGAGGTTGCTCGTATTATTGCTCGTAAATACGGTGAACAATCATTTAAAGAAGCCGATAAAGAGGTAGATTTAGCAGATGAAATGGCAGATGTATTGTGGGTTTTAATGTGTTTGGCAAATCAAACAGGAGTGGATTTAGAAACTGCGCTGAAAAATAATATTGAAAAGAAAACGAAACGTGATATAGAAAGACATAGAAACAATCCAAAATTAAAATAAATATGAAAGATTTTAAAGCATTATTCAACGAATATCAATGTGATTCATTGACTGATGAAGTTGTAAAGAAAAATGTAGAAGACATTTTGTCGAAATATTTTGATGAAAATAATACGAAAGAAGTATATAAAAAATGCTTAAATTTAATTGATTTAACTTCCTTAAACGGTACTGATACTGAAGGAGAAATCACTTCTATGATGAAAAAAGTCAATGAATTTGAGGTAAATTTCCCCGATTTACAAAATGTAGCTGCGGTTTGTGTCTATCCCGCGATGGTTCCTGTAGTAAAAGCCAATTTAACAGAGCCTATCGGAATAGCTTCCGTAGCTGCGGGTTTTCCGGCTTCGCAAACTTTCATTGAAGTAAAAGTAGCCGAAACAGCAATGGCGGTAATGGAAGGAGCGACAGAAATTGATGTGGTAATTTCACTCGGTAAATTCTTGGAAGGTAAATACGATGAAGTATTTGAGGAATTGGAAGAAATTAAAACCTCTTGCAGAGAGGCTCATTTAAAAGTAATTTTAGAAACGGGAGCGTTAACAAATGCTGCTGATATTAAAAAAGCATCTGTATTATCAATGGCTGCTAATGCTGACTTTATTAAAACTTCTACGGGAAAAATACCTGTAGCAGCAACCACTGAAGCTACTTATGTTATGTGTACAGCAATAAAAGAATGGTATGAAAAAACAGGAATAAAAGTGGGATATAAACCGGCAGGAGGAATTGTAACTACCGAAGATGCCGTGAAACATTATACCCTGGTAAAAGAAATTCTGGGTGAAGAATGGTTGAACAATGAAATGTTCCGTTTTGGCGCTAGCCGTTTAGCAAATAATTTATTGACATCTATTGAAGGACGAAATATAAAATATTTTTAATTCTATTCCATACATTTATTATAAAGGGCACTGATTTTTTCGGTGCCCTTTTATATTTATTTCAAACGTTTGCGAGGAAAAATGTTTTTTTTAATGTTAAACTTTTAATTTTTTTTTGTTTGTAGTTATTAAATTTGTGAATGTCAATTTATTAATAATTAATCATTTAAAACTATAAGCGTATGAAAAAAATTACTCTTTTATTATTAGCACTATCAATGGTTTCATTGACTAATGCCGTGATTTGGGTAAATCCTTTAACAACAGGACGCCCTATAAGTACATATTATTTAGGAGATAAATTGAGCTCTCCTGATTGGTATTTTAATTTTGAAATAGGTCAAGCAAGTTGGGATAAATCAGAAGTGGGTATCGGACAAAATCCAGATGGAGTAACAGGTTGGGACTGGGCAGATGCTAATTGGTATCAAGATGGCAGTGGTTCAAATAAGCAAGTTCGCAGGAATATTGGCGGATTTCAATTTACAGCTACAGGCGAATGGTATGTTGTTGGTAGGGCAAGAGCCGTATCAACCGATCCATGGACCTATGCTGATGAAGGTGGTTGGACAGATGAAACAACTTTAACTTGTAGTACAACTTCTAAATCTTGTCCTTATTTCTCAGTTTCAGCATTATCAAATCCCTCATCTTTATCATCTTCTAATGTAGGTGTTTCTACTCTTGACTTATCTTGGGCTAAGTGGAACAGCAGAAACGTGATGATTGTTAGATTTATAACATCTGCAGGTGCTGCAAATTCACCTGTGCAAGGAACTGCATACAGTGTGGGAAGTACTTTAGGAACAGGAACAGTTGTTTACAATGGAGATGCAACCAGTTTCTCTGATTCAGGATTGTCGGCTTCGACCAATTACACTTATGTGTTTTATTCAGAAAATTATAGCTATTATTCAGATGGTGCATCAATCAATGTTACTACATCTGTGCTTACCGGAGTTAACAAACTCGAATCTTCTCTGAAACTTTCAGGAAACGATGGAAAAGTTACCGCACGTTTTGATGGTGCTGCAAAAATAGAACTTTATAGTGCCACAGGTCAGTTAATTCGCTCTGCAAATGCGATTAATGAATTTTCGGAAGCAGTTAAAACCGGAATGTATTTGGTTCGAATTGATGGAATTACACATAAATTGATAGTAAAATAAGCGTCTGTTTAGTTTTATAGAAAAAAGCATTCTCTTTTATTGAGAATGCTTTTTGTTTATATTTAAAATTTTATTATTTTTGCTTTCATTTTAATTTTTTGAAAAAGTTAAAACGAAAATTTAAAACCAATGCCTAAAACGCAATTTTAAGCTACAGTAGGGCAATGGTTTTTTATTGGTTAATTGTTAAATCGTTAAATCTATATTTTATATTATTAATTTTTAATTTTTTGTATAAGCGTATGAAAAAATCAATTGTTTTATTTTTCGCATCACTCTTTTTTTCTTTTAGTTATAGTCAAATTTGGGTTAGTCCTATTACTTCCGGGCGTCCCATAAACACAGTTTATTTAGGTGATAAATTATCAAACGAATGGTATTTCCAATTTGAGATTGGACAATCCGCATGGAATAAAAGTGAAGTAGGTATAGGTCAGAATGCAGATGGTACGACCGATTGGAATTGGGCTGATGCTGAATATTATGCGGATGGTGCCGGTTCAAATAAAAAAGTTCAAAGAAATATTGGTGATTTTCAATTTACATCGACAGGAAATTGGTATGTAGTAGGAAGAGCGCGAGCAGCAGAAACAGATGCTTGGGCCTATACAGATGAAGGAGATTGGACAGATGAAACAACTTTAACGGTAAGTGATACGGAAAAAGCTTGTCCATATTTTAATGTTTTAGTGTTAAATGGACCGACTTCTCCATCTGCCACAGTTTATTCTAAATATCAGATTGATCTTAACTGGACGAAATCAAACGATAAAGATGTAATGATTGTGATGAGAAAAACTTCGAGTTCCGCATCGGATTCTCCTGTGCAAGGAACTTCTTACAATGTAGGGAGTGTTTTGGGTACAGGAAGAGTTGTATATAAGGGATCGAGTACAAGTGCTTCTATTGCAGGATTAGATGCCAATACTTCTTATACATTTATTTTTTATTCAGAAAATAATAATTATTACTCGGAAGAAAATGTTACAGCAGCAGCTAAAACATTAAGTGAGGAGTGGTTTAATGATTATATTACATTAAATGAAACCAAATATGCATTAAAAGGTTCGGGATTATCTCTTGATGAGGTTAACTTGGGAACAATTTCATCATTGATTATTAACAGTGCAAGCTTGCAATATAGCGATATTACAACCGCAGTAGCACCGCGAACCGGAAGCGCTTATTATTATGCTATACAAGAAAATGGAGGAAGTAACGTAGTGAATGATGTAGAAAACATTTTAACCCAAACTTCATTAGGAGATTACACTTATGAGGGATCCACATCTACTCCTACCGCTAATTTGATATCGTCACTTACAGCAGGGAAATCATATATACTTCACGTTTGGGCTAAAAGTTGGAACGGCGAAGATGGAGGTGATTTATGGTTGACCAACAATGGGAATAATTATAAAGTTTCTTTTGTAAAATCAGTATCCACAGGAAT
The DNA here is from genome assembly GCA_900498215.1 of uncultured Paludibacter sp. GTDB lineage: Bacteria > Bacteroidota > Bacteroidia > Bacteroidales > Paludibacteraceae > UPXZ01. The sequence continues at coordinate 2,548,933 of LR026962.1, forward strand.
AAATGAACCTGACTCTTCTTTGAAACTTTCCGGTGAAAATGGAAAAATTACAGCATATTTTGAAGGTACCGCAAAAGTAGAACTCTACAGTGCTACGGGTCAGTTAATTCGTTCCGTAAAAGTAACAAATGTGTTTTCAGAAGCAGTTAAAACCGGAATATATTTGCTAAGAATTAATGGAACTACTCACAAAGTAATAGTAAAATAACTTTTAGCTCTGATTTTATAAAAAGCATTCTTGATAAAAGAGAATGCTTTTTTTATGCTTAAATGCGAACTTTTATTAACTTTGTTTTTGCTATTAATATCATAGAAAAAATGAATACATTTGATTTAATTATTTTTCTTCCCATTGTTTTTGGATTGATAATCGGACTTTTCAAAGGATTTGTAAAAGAACTGGTTTCTTTTTTGGCAATCATAGTTGCTTTAATTGCTGCCGAGATGTTTGCTTCAACCATTTCGCCTTGGGTGGCGGATTTTTTTAATTTTTCTGAAAAAACCGGCAAAACCGTTGCTTATATATTGGTGTTTATTGCTGCGCTGATTGTAATGTTTCTTTTATCCAAATTTACGGAAAAAATAATATCCAAAATTAATCTCGGTTGGCTCAATTCATTGGCAGGAGGAGTGTTAGGAGCATTGAAATATGCTGTTATTATAAGTATATTAATGAATGTATTCGAGGCAGTTGATTTGCGTTTTCATTTGGTTAAACAAGAGAAAAAAGAAGCGTCCATAGGTTATGTTCCAATTTTGAAATTGGCGCCTTCGCTCTGGAAAGAATCAAAAAAAATATACGAACAACAGAAACAAAAAGATACCTCGAAAGAAACAAATAATGCAACTATAGAATGAGTAAAAACGAATATTTTTTACTAAAAAACTTCTCAGGTAAAACGCTTGAATGTGGCTGTGATGAAGCCGGAAGAGGATGTTTGGCAGGTCCTGTAGTAGCAGCCGCAGTAATTTTACCGTATGATTTTGAATGTGTTGAACTAACCGATTCTAAAAAGCTTACGGAACATCAACGAGATAAATTGAGAAAAATTATTGAAGAAAACGCTTTGGCTTGGGCAGTATCTTTTGTTTCAGAAACAGAAATTGATAAAATCAACATATTGAATGCTTCCATTTTAGCGATGCACAAAGCGATTGAGCAATTGGAAATTCAACCCGAGTTTATTGTTGTAGATGGGAATAAGTTCAAACCATACAGAAATATTCCGCATCAAACTATTGTAAAGGGCGATAGTAAATATCTTTCCATTGCTGCTGCATCTGTGCTTGCAAAAACGCATCGTGATGAATGGATGAAAAAATTGCACGAAGAATTTCCTCAATATGGTTGGGATAAAAATATGGCTTACGCAACGCAACAACACCGGCAAGCATTAATGGTGCACGGTTATTGCATTTATCACCGAATGTCTTTTAGATTGGATTATACGCCGGAAAAGGATTTATTTTCAGAGCAAACGGAAAGATAAACCAATACTTAACAGTTGTTTAAACTGAATTTTAGATTTTTCGCCTTCTTTTAAAATGATGGTATTGTCATAGCGCGGATTAAATGACAGGCGCGCCGAAATAAAGCGATTGAAATTGAAATTATTTACAATCTCCCAGTCAGTTTCCACTTTTTTGTAGTTGGTGAAAAATGTGAGTCGGGAATCAATTTGCCAATTCATCATTGGCGAATAACATAATGTGGCTTTCAAGGAGCTACCGATTTCACTTAGATGATTTTCTCCTTTTTCAATCCCGAAAAGATTTGGATTTACATTTGTCGTGTCGTTTGCATAAATGTATTTAAAAGAAACCGGAGCAATCATCATCGAAAATATCTTTTTGTACTTATAATCCATCCCAACTCCAATATTAACCCTTACCGGAGTGAAAAGGCGCGATTTAAATTCATTAGAATTTATTCCTTTATAATTATCAAAAAGTTGGGTGGAAACCTCACTGGAAACACTGTAATACCAGTTTCCAAATGCTTTTATCCCGAATTTTGTGGTGTATCGTAATAAATCATCGTTGGTAGCAATTTTTCGCAATGTATCTCCTGCCACAGAATTAAATCCGGCTCGCCATTCCACATTATTTTCCCATTGAATATTTTTTAGGTTATCATACAATAATTGTCCGCTTAAAATAGATAATAGGGCTAAATTGCTATTTCCACCTTGGTACCAGTTGGAAGAAATATAATTTTGTGAAAATTGGAATAAAGCGCGCGCTTTTTTTTGCCAATACATTTTTTCTATATCATCTATTTTTATCTTTCCTTTTTCCGGATGAGGTAGTTTTTCTGTTATTGGGACAGTTCCAATTGGCTTATATCTAATACGTTGCTGCATAAAACTACTCAAGGCAGGTAATTCATCGTAAGTAGCGTAGTACCAATCTGCGTGCGTGCGGGTAATTTCATCACGCACATTGTTACGAAGTTTAGCAACGAGTTCTTCCGTAGAAGTTGTTTTTGGCTTTGGAATAAAGGTAAAGTCTTTTTGTCCGAACGATAAATTTATTTTGTCCCATTCGGGAATTGTAATCGGTTTTAATTCTTTTCCCATAAAAACCAAAGGAACAAGCAATGAATTAGAATGGTAAAGTAAAGAATCGGTATAGTTTAGGGGAAGTTTTACCAAAGAATCTAACCTTTGTTGTACAACAGAATCATTTTCCCAAGTTCCGTCCGCTTTTAGGAAAATATATTTATGATTTACAGAATCGGAAATAACGGAGATAGTATCTGAAGCTAAGAAATGTGTGTTCTTTGCTCCAATAGGTTGAAAAAAGGACAGAACACAAAATATAAAAAAGGATATGTAAAATCGTCTCTTCATAACTCAATTACTTTCATTAACGAAAAGAAAAGCTATTTAGTTTATTTTTGGGTTAAAAAACTTCAAAATCGGTTGGAAGTGATTTTTGTGTTTCGATGCCGCCAAGTTCTTTGATTTTTTCTGCCGTGCGAAGAATATTCCCCTTTCCGTCCTTCATTTTCTTTACCGCGTCATTATAAGAATCGGATGCTTTATCGAGATTTTGTTTGATTTTATTCATGTCTTCCGTGAAAGATAAAAACTTATCATACAACGCTTTACTTAATCGGGCAATTTCTTGAGCATTACGCGTTTGGTTTTCTTGTTTCCAGATAGAAGAAATTGTTCGTAATGTAGCAAGCAAAGTGGATGGACTTACTATCACTATTTTGCGTTCCCAAGCATAAGTGTATAAATCGGTATCTTGCTGAACTGCAACTGAAAACGAAGCTTCAATCGGCAAAAAAAGCAGCACAAAGTCAGGAGTGTTTACTTGTAAAGCATTTTGATAATTTCGTTCGCTCAAATATTTAACGTGGTCTCGTAATGAACGTAAATGTTCTTTGAGAAAAAGAGCTTGCTGCTCTGGAGTTTCCGCTGAAGAATAGCGTTCGTAAGCCACCAGCGAAACTTTACTGTCAATTATAATGTGTTTATCATCAGGCAAATGTACAATTACATCAGGACGCTGGCGTTGATCTTCGCTTCCGGTAATTTCTTTTTCACGTTCGTATTCCACTCCTTTTGTCAACCCGGAACGTTCCAACACCCGCTCTAAAATAATTTCACCCCAGTTTCCTTGTTTTTTTACTTCGCCTTTCAGGGCTTTTGTAAGGTTGTTTGCTTCTTCACTTACCTTGGTATTCAAATCGTACAACCTTTTAACTTCTTCTTTTAAACTGATTTTATCACGCAATTCCTTATCATAAGCTTCCTCTACTTTTTTCTCAAAAGTTTGAATTTTTTCTTGCAACGGATTAAGGATTTGGCTTAAATTTTTATGATTCGAGGCGGAAAATTCGTCGGCTCTTTCTTTTAGGATTTTAGAGGCAATGTTTTCAAATTCAGCAGTCAATCGCTTTTGTAAATCTTCAATTTCTTTTTTCTGATTATCCAGTTTTTCCTGAAGAGTTTTATTAAATGTTTCCAACCCAACAATTTCCTGTCCGCGTTTCTCAGCCAGTTCGTTTAATTGTGCCTGTTCAGTTTTTATTCTTTCCAAATCGTCCGATTTTAATCGCAGTGTTTCTTGCGAAACTAAAAGTTTACTCTCGAAACTGTTTTTTTCTTCTTGTAATTTACTTTGAACAGACTCAAAACTATTGCGTTGACGATTTATTTTTTTACTTTGCGTGAGCCACGCAATTAAAAAACCGGCAAGAATAGCTAATATTACAGCAAGTATGAGAAATTCTATAGACATTTTTTTAGCTTTGAGCAATTGAAAAATTGAGAATTTGAGTAGAAAAGAGAACGTTTTTTAATTTTGAGTTGTGTTTTCTTTTTAGCAATCAACTAATTAATAACATCGTCAAACAAAGTTGGAGTATCTTCTTCCATACGTTTAATAACAGCAAACATCAGCGTTTCCCGTATGAATTTCGATTTATTTTTAATTTTATATTTGCAAATATATCGATCCAACGCTTTGTTCTCTTTATCATTCAACATAAAAAAATGGCGATACGTTCGCAACGCTTTTGCATTACGTTCACTCATCGGTTTTATTTTTTGCTTTTTCGCCACTCGTTATTTTTTATTTTTACAAAAATAATATTATCTGCTCAATTAAGCAGAATAATTTTAAGAAAAAGCGTAATTTTGTAAAAAGTAAACGAGTAGACGAGCAAAAATATTTATTTTTCTAAATCGCTCAATTTCTCAACTTCTCAAAGCTATACTATGGCAGAGCATAATCAACTTGGCAATGAAGGCGAACTTCGCGCACAAGCATATTTGCGTGAAAAAGGTTACAGAATTAAACAAACGAATTGGAAATTTCGGCAATGGGAACTTGATATAGTTGCAGAAAAGGATGATTTATTGATAGTTGTAGAGGTGAAAACACGTTCTACCGATACTTTTGAACATCCGCAAGAAGCAATAACGCCTCGAAAAATTAAAAACATAGTAAATGCTACAGAGGAATATATTTTTCAATTCAATTGGCAAGGCGAAACCCGTTTTGATGTTATTTCCGTTATTCCCAAAGGACAATCATTTGTAATTGAGCACATTGAAGATGCTTTTTTAGCTCCTATCGGGTAATTTATGTTTAATAACACGATATTTTTGTTTCTTTTCTTAAATACTTTCATTACTTTTGCAGAAATTAAAATACACGTTGCATTATTAACTAAAAATCTTAAAATGAAATCGTTAGAAAAAGCTGTAGCAGAGAAATTGTTAAAAATCAGAGCTGTAAAGTTACAACCAAATAATCCTTTTACGTGGGCATCAGGATGGTTTTCACCCATTTATTGCGATAATCGTAAAACACTTTCGTATCCTAAAGTGCGTACATTTATTAAAGTGGAATTGGCACGAACNATTTTGGAACTTTACCCCGATGTGGAAGTAATAGCCGGTGTTGCTACGGGCGCTATTGCGCAAGCTGCAATGGTAGCGGATGAATTGGGTTTACCGTTTGTTTACGTACGTTCCAGCCCGAAAGATCACGGTTTGGAAAATTTAATTGAAGGCGATTTGCGCCCCAAACAAAAAGTAGTGGTAATTGAAGACCTTATTTCAACCGGCGGCAGCAGCTTAAAAGCAGTGGAAGCAATTCGTAAGGATGGCAGTGAAGTACTTGGTATGGTTGCTATTTTTACATATAGTTTACCTGTTGCAGAAGAAAAATTCAAAAATGCCCGAGTAAAACTGACTGCATTATGCAATTATGAAGCGGTATTGCTGGAAGCATTAGTTACCAATTACATTTCGGAAGACGATATGAAAACGCTAAAAGAATGGCGTGAAAATCCGTCGGTTTGGAGAAAAGAAACGCCGATTTCGTAAAAATTATAAATTGAATAAAAAATGACAACTTACGAAAGCGATATAAAAACCATTTCTTCATCGGAAGAGGTGGTTTTTAATACTTTAAGCGATTTGACAAACTTGGAAAAGTTACAAGATTTGAATATTGAAGGGAAAGANCAAGTTGCTGATAAATTGAAAGATATACAATTTGAAAAAGATTTTATATCCTTTAATGTAACCGGTTTTGGAAAGATTGGATTACGTGTAATAGAACGTGAACCATTTAAAACCATAAAATTCGAAGGAGAAGGAACTCCTGTTGCGGCTAATGCTTGGATTCAATTAAAACAAGTGGCTGAAAACGAAACCCGTATGAAACTTACCATCAAAGCTGAAATTCCGTTTATGATAAAAATGATGGTGGATAAAAAACTGAAAGATGGAATTAATATGATTGCGGATGCTATTGCGAAAGGAGTGCAAGCCCCCTAAATCCCCCATAGGGGGACTTTTGGGCTTATAAATATAAATTTACTAATTTAACGACTTCCCCTGTGGGGAGGTTTGGAGGGGCTTATGAAACTCTGGGAAAAAAACACAAAAGTAAACGAGAAAATTGAAAATTTTACTGTCGGTCGTGACCGTGAAATGGATTTATTTCTTGCAAAATACGATGTATTGGGCTCAATGGCGCATATTTGTATGTTGCAATCGGTGGGTTTATTGGAGAAAAACGAGTTGGATAGTTTGCTTGCAGAGTTGAAAAATATTTACCAATCAGCTGAAAAGGAAGAGTTTGTAATTGAAAATGGTGTAGAGGATGTTCATTCGCAAGTAGAATTGATGTTGACAAAAAAACTGGGAGACGTCGGTAAAAAAATTCATAGCGGACGTTCTCGAAACGACCAAATTTTACTGGATTTGAAACTTTTTACCAGGGCTGAAATTGAAAAAACAGTTTTGGCTGTTTCCAAACTTTTTGAAGCATTGATTTCGCAAAGCAACAAATATAAAAAGGTACTTTTACCGGGTTACACGCATTTGCAAATTGCCATGCCTTCATCGTTTGGGCTTTGGTTTGGAGCGTATGCCGAAAGTTTGGCGGACGATTTACAATTGTTGCTCGCGGCTTGGAAAATAACCAATCGAAATCCGTTGGGCTCGGCTGCAGGTTATGGTTCTTCTTTTCCTTTAAATCGTCAAACGACTACAGATTTGTTGGGTTTCGACTCGATGAATTACAATGTGGTCTATTCTCAAATGGGGCGTGGAAAAATGGAACGTACCGTTGNAACCGCGCTTGCAAGCGTAGCGGCAACTGTTTCAAAACTGGCGTATGACGCATGTTTATACAATTCTCAGAATTTCGGATTTATCAAACTTCCCGATGAATTTACCACTGGTTCGAGCATTATGCCCCACAAAAAAAATCCCGATGTGTTTGAACTCACTCGTGCAAAATGCAATAAAATTCAGGCGTTACCGCAAGAAATTTTACTGATGACCAATAATTTGCCTTCAGGTTATTTTCGTGATTATCAAATTATTAAAGAAATATTCCTGCCTGCATTTGACGAGTTGCAAAACTGCCTTGAAATGACTACGTTGATGATGGAAAAAGTAACTGTAAACGAAGACATTCTTTCCGATAAAAAATACGATCTGATTTTTAGCGTAGAAGAGGTGAATAAACTCACTTTGAGCGGCGTTCCTTTCCGCGATGCGTACAAAAAAGTGGGATTGGATATTGAAGCGGGCAATTTCACTCCTGAAAAAATCGTGCATCACACACACGAAGGAAGCATCGGAAATTTAATGAATATCGAAATTCAAAAATACAAAGAAAAAATCTTGAAAGAATTTACCTTTGAAAAAGTGCATCAAGCGGAAAAGAAATTATTATCGGAATAAAATAGAAAAAGGAGCGAAAAGCTCCTTTTTTTGTTGAATATAATGTTTTGTTCTCATTCTCTCAATTTCTCAAGGCTAAACTACACCACTCTGTTATTTCCTTCGTTGCGTTTTTCGCTTACAAGCGGGTTGGCTGTGATTTCTTTGTAAATCAAACGGTTTTTATGCACATCGCACGCTAAATAAATGGCATTTAGAAACGAGACTTCCGATGCTTTATTTTGTCCGGCTAAATCATACGCAGTGCCGTGCGCAGGCGAAGTTCGTATAATTGGAAGTCCCGCAGTGAAGTTTACGCCGTTTTCCATTGCAATTACTTTGAAAGGAATTAAACCTTGGTCGTGATACATTGCCAACACAGCATCGAATTTTTTAAAACTTCCCGAACCGAAAAATCCATCGGCAGGATAAGGTCCGAAACATAAAATTCCTTCCTCATCCGCTTTTTTCAGAGCGGGAATAATCGTTTTTTGTTCTTCATCGCCAATTACACCTTCATCTCCCGCGTGCGGATTAAGTCCAAGCACCGCAATTCGCGGACGAACAATAGCAAAATCTTCTTTAAGGGATTTATTGAGAATACGTAATTTTTTCAAAATCAACTCATCGGTAATATTTTCAGAAATTTTATTTACAGGAATATGTCCCGTAACTACCGCCACGCGTACCACATCGTTTACGAGCATCATCAGTGATGAAGAATTTTCATCGCCAAATTTTTCTTCCAGATATTCCGTGTGTCCCGGAAAATGAAAAATTTCCGATTGGATGTTTTTTTTATTAATTGGCGCAGTTACAATAGCGTGAATTAATCCTTTTTTCAAATCTTCGGTAGCTTTTTTTAACGATTCCAAAGCGGCTTTTCCGGCTTCTTCTGTCGATTGTCCGATTTCTACTTTTACGTTTTCATCAACGCAGCTAATAATGTTTACGCGTTTTGAAGAAATTTCTTTTACTGAATTAACTGCATTTAAGTTGAGTGTGGGCAAATCAAGATTTTTGCGATGATAAGCGGCAATTTTTGACGAACCGTAAATGACAGGAACAAACAAATCGAGTATGCGTGTATCAGCCAATGCTTTTAGAATTACTTCATAGCCAATTCCATTGATGTCGCCGTGTGTAATTCCTATAATAATTTTATCGTTTTCCATAGATTTTATTGATTGAAACGCACGACTATGCGTTTTTACTTTTTACGTTTTTTTGTTTTTTTCTCCTTGAATAAGAAGTCTAAAACCGAGTGCATCAATATATTTCGGTCTTTTTCTTCCGTTATTGTTTCAAAGGGAAATCCAAAGGTACAAATATTATATGAACCATTATACAAAACTCCGGCAGAAAGTCCTGAATTTTTATATTCGCCAATGGAAACGGCTTTTTTATCAGTCGCTTCAAGTCCGTCGGGAGCTTCTACAAAATAAGATTCACTGTTTGGGGTATTATAAAAACTCAATGATTGATTTTTAAAGTATTTTGTATTTGGAATTTCCACATGGTGTAATCCGTTTATTTTATATCCTACCCATTTCAGTTTTAAAAAGTTTACCAAAAATCCGTATTCTACAGGCGTGGTTTGTTTTGGCATACTTAAATCGGATGCAACGTGCGCCCCGCTGATAAAGATATTTCCGGCAGAATCAGCATATTGAATTAACGCTTTTCGCATTTCAGGGGTAAATGTTTTAAATACTTTTTCGGTGGAGTTTTTCTTTAATGTTGTCCATTGTCTTTCTTTTCCAAGTATTAAATCTACCGCATGGTATTTCGACATTTTTACATTGCCGCTTTCAATTGATTTTTCGCTGCACGAAACAAAAGAATATCCTGCCTTTTGAATGCTTTGTCCGTGAATAAAAGGATAATCGAAAGTGTTTCCGGCAATGACTTTTCCTGTTAAATCGGTATTACTTGTTCCGAGTCCGGGTTTTTCATCGCTCAAATATGGTGTTCCTTTTCTGAATTCAATTTGTTCACCGGTGGTTTTGTAATCACTAATGTAAGGAACGCCTGCATCCCACTGACTGTTAAATCCAGCCATAGTCGGAGTTTCAAACGTTGCCGGCGCTGAAATACGATTAAACGCATTTACTATAAGCACAGTAGTGTCATTATTTGTTTTACATACCGAAAGAATTTCTGACGGGAAACTTTTTCCTCCGTCATTTACTGCTTCCACTTTGAAACTGTAAATGTTGTTTTTTTCTATCTTTTTATTGAATGTGTTGGCATTTACGTATTCTCCATTATCAAATCCGCCGTTGTTTATGCGTGTGTAAACAATATATCCGTTTGGGGTTGCGGTTTTTTCCAACGGATCTTCAACGGGTTTCCAACGTAGTTTCACCGTAGCGGAATCTTGGAATTCTGCACTAAAAGTTTCTACCGGAAGCGGTTCAACAACGTAATCAAAATTATTTTGATCGGCTAAATAACGTAAAATTCCCTTGTAAATGGAACGGCTTATCATAAAACGGAAGCGAGGATCCTGTCCGTAGCGCATATCAGGGAAATTTTGGTGTGAAAGCAGTTCCAGAAGAATGGTAGGAACTTCAGGCACGCGTGATTCACTGTAACTTTTGTTCCAAAGTCCGCGTCTTATCCACGTATTATCATATAACTGATGAATATCGTTTACAACTTGCGTTTGAATTTGATCGGTTAAATCGCGTCCTACCCANCGTGANATNCCNTTTTTGTAAACAGATGAACCGTTTGTATTGCGCACGGTATGAATGGCTAACGTTCCTATAACGGAATCGGAAGTCATTCCTGCATCGGTATGTAAAGCTAATGCCATATCCAACGGAATACTCANTCCTTTGTTTCCCGGATTAGAAAGAGAACCGCCTGATAAGTAATTTACCCANAATCCGCGTGATTGAAAATCGTCCGAATAATCGTTTTGACTTTTTGTGCGGCTGTAAANGCTGTCGGGAACTCCTGCCCATTGTAACCAATAACGCGCTCCTTCCGTAAAACGCGGCATATTGCTTGTGCTGTAGTTGTAAAAATGTTTAACGTTTGTTATTACCTTGGTTTTATAACGTCTTACAGGAACTTTTACTCTTACTCTTACCCGTTTTCTTTTCTTCCCGACTTTTTTGTATTTATACTTGTATTTATAAACATATTTTTTCTTTCCTTTTATAGGGGTCTTAATAATTTTTTTTGTAACCAAATCGGAGCGTTTGCGGCTGATGTTTCCCATTCCTCCTCCAATTTTTACGGCATCGGCGGTGATGATTTTATTAGCATCAGCGCTTACATTGGATAACATAATTTTTCCGTTTTGATTTTTTCCTTTTTCAAACAAAAACGTGCCCAGATAAATCCACGTGCCACCTCCCATAGATTGGTTTACGGAAAATTTTGTTTCGCCGCCTGCGTGATAAACGGTATAGACAACGCTATTGCAACTGGTTGGAAAGGTTTTGTAAGAAATGTAGACAGCATAATAATCTCTTTTTGGAAAATCCGGAAGCCACTCTGCTTTGCTTTCTTGTTTTTCGTTGCTTGTGGTGTAAGTTTGCACATAACTTCCTTCGCGAAAAGGATTTTCTCCGTCTTTATACGTTTCTTTGAAGTTTCCAAATCCATTTCCGATGCTTGTTTGCCAATTAAAAAATCCGTTATAGGTTTTAAAATCGCTTCCTGACGAACTTTTGTCGTTATCTATAATCAATTCGGTAGTTTGCGTGTCGCGCTCACGAGGGAGAAGCACATTTGCGCCCGCATTTTCAAGCATAGGAACTAAAAAAGGCAAAACGTAAGATTGTGTGTACAAATCTTCACGCGTGCCGAAAATATTTGCGCGTTGCCAAATCCAGCTTTCCCACGATTGTTTGTAGTATAATCCGTGACTTTGCCACATTGCAATGTGGCGATTTTGCAATCCCTTTTTAGGATAATAAGGAGCAGATATGTTTTTAGTTAAAGGATTGTTGGTCGTGGGTATACGAAATTTGAATATACTGTAATTTACAGGCGGAATTTCGATAGTGTCTTTTTCTGGTTTTGTTTCATCTTCTTCAAATTCTTCTTTTTTTTGTAAAGTATCCTTCACAATATCAATATTTCCCGTATCAATAGAATCTTCTACGACCATAATAGAATCGCTTTCCTCCAAATCTTCTTCTGAAATAGAATCATTTATCACTTCCTGATGGATAACAGTGTCATTCAAAATGGGATTTGTAACTTCTTTTGAATTTGTTAAAAAAGGATTAGGAATATTGTCGCCTTTTTTGTGGTGTTCTTGTGAAATAATAAATGTATTATAAAGGAGAAATAGAATGCCTATAAGTAATATTGTTTTTTTATTTATCTTCATCTTTGTTTAAAACAGAATTTTGCTATAATTGTATGTTTAACCGTGTGTTACAACGACATTTTACAACTAAAAATTTTAATTAAGGTGCAAAATTACTAAAAATTTAACGTTTCGTTTTTTTTGCATTAATCGGCTTTAAGTTTATAAAGAATATTTAACTAAATAACATTTCGTTTAAGCTCAATGCTTTTTATTTTTGTTGCTAATAAAAAATGGAATGTTGTTAATGGTATTAACAGTGATAGATGTGAATAACGTTTCTTTATTTTGGAATATTTTTCCTTAACTTTGGGATTATCGTTACTTATTTCAGAATATCGCTACTTACTTTTGACAGCAACATATACTGCTGTGGTTTGCAGCATTATTGTACAGGGATTAGCTATTGAAAAATAATAAAAAATATGAATAATTTAGATTATGGCGTGATTGGAAATTGCCGAACCGCAGCATTGATTTCGAAAAAAGGCAGTATTGATTGGTTATGTTTTCCCGATTTTGATGCGCCATCGGTTTTTTCAAAGTTGCTGGATGAGAAAAAAGGGGGAAGTTTTACATTTTTAGTTTCGGAAGATTATATAATTACTCAAAAATACTTGGGTAATACCAATATATTGCTCACATATTTTAGCTCAGAGGAAGGCGCTTTTGAAGTAATTGATTATATGCCGCGATATCGTGCGACAGACACAAAACACTATTTGCCGCCCGAAGTACATCGATATATCCGTTTAATAAGTGGAAAACCAAGATTGCGGGTTCATTACGACCCGCAAATGAATTATGCCAAAGAAAAGACCCGTCATATTTTAAATGGCAATTATATTCAATCGGCGTCCGAACTTAATGAAGAAGAACACAAAATTTATCTTTACACATCTGTTGATTTTCAAACGGTTGTAAAAAGCGAAGAATTTGAACTGACCGAAAATCATTTTTTTCTACTCTCATACAATCAGAAATTAATTTCGGTGGATATTAATCGTATTTATTTAGATTATCAACGAACAAAAGTATATTGGTTGAATTGGAGCAATCGTTCAAGAAAATACAAATATTATGATAAAGAAATAAAACGCAGTTTACTTATACTTAAATTGATGTCTTATCAAAGTAGCGGAGCTATGTTGGCTGCGCTTACTACAAGTTTGCCCGAAACCATTGGTGAGGTGCGAAATTGGGATTATCGTTTTTGTTGGATACGAGACGCGTCCATGTCTATTGACACGCTCCTTTTTATGGGACATAGAGGAGCTGCCGAACGTTTTATAGGATTTGTAAAACGCATTTTGAAATCACGCGACGACACGTATCAAATAATGTATGGCATTCGTGGCGAAAGAGAACTGACAGAGGAAATTCTGACACATTTATCGGGATATGAAAATTCCTGTCCGGTTCGTGTTGGAAATGCCGCTTATAACCAACTTCAGAATGACTCATTGGGATATCTTTTGGATGTTATTTATAAATATTATCTTTATTTCCCGGGAACACTTGACGAGATAGAAGAAATATGGGAAGTGGTACGTAATATTGTGCGTATGGTAAAATCTTCCTGGAGAAAACCGGATAAAAGCATTTGGGAATTTCGTACCAAAGAACTAAACTTTGTTTTTTCCAAAGTAATGAGTTGGGTGGCATTAGACAGAGCTACGCTTATTGCGGAATTGCTGGAAAAAGATTATTACGCTCTTCATTGGCGCAAGGAGGCCGATTTAATCAAAGAAGAAGTAATGGAAAAAGGATGGAATGAAGATATGCAGTGTTTTTCGCAGGCATACGAAAATACCGACTATGACAGTTCGCTTTTGCTTATGCAATTTTATGGATTTATCAACGCCGAGGATGAAAAATACATCAAAACTGTGAAAGCGATACAAGAAAATTTGATGTACAACGGATTGATGTACAGATACAAATCTGAAGATGATTTTGGCGCGCCTTCATCTTCATTCACAATATGTACATTTTGGCTTATTGAAGCTTTGTTCGTTATTAACGAAAAAGAAGAAGCATACCGACTTTTTGAAAACATGAAAAGTTATGCTAATCATTTGGGGCTTTATAGTGAAGACTTGGATTTTGAAACTAAACGCCAACTGGGAAACTTTCCTCAAGCTTATTCCCATTTGGCATTTATAAACACAGCGTCGCTTTTCTCTGAAGAGCAAAAATTGTCACGATTTATTCAACCGTAAAAATTATTATTCATCTATGGGAAACAAAACACTAAAGGAAATTTTAGATTTTTCGCTAATAGATTTGGGAGATAAATTTACTCTTACAGTGATGGATGTAATAGAACTGGCATTAGTCATTCTAATTACTTTAGTTGTATTATATTTAATAAAGAAAGCCATTTATAAATCTAAAAGACTTGAACTCGGAAAGAAATATTCCCTTAACAATCTCATTCGTTATATTTTTTATATCCTTTCTTTATCCATTATCCTTAATATTTTTGGTTTCAGTATTAAATATGTAATGGCAGGTTCTGCCGCTTTGTTGGTAGGAATAGGATTAGGTTTGCAAAATCTTTTTAGTGATTTTGTTTCCGGCATTGTTATTCTTATCGATTCATCCATCAAGGTAGGCGATGTGCTCGATGTGGATGGATTAGTTTGTCAGGTGGAAGAAATTAATCTGCGGACTACGCTCGTACTTACACGTGACGACAAATATATTTTATTACCAAACACGCTTTTAACGAGAAATAAAATAGTTAATTGGACACATACAAATACCGCTTCGCGTTTTGAAGTGAGTGTTGGTGTAGATTATTCTTCTGATGTAAATTTGGTAATGAGATTGATAAAGGAAGTATGCATGGCTCAGGAAGATGTGTTGAAACAACCTGAACCTTTTGTGCGTTTCAATGATTTTGGCAATTCTTCGCTGGATTTCACCGTTTATTTCTGGGCAACAAATGTTTTTCGGGTTGAAAATATTAAGAGTGAAATAAGGGTGGGCATTTTCAAAGCATTTAGCGAAAATAATATCACTATTCCTTTTCCGCAGCGTGTATTACACTTTGAAAATAAGGAAGATATTTCTCAAAAATCAGTTAACGGTTAGATTTTTACCGTTAAATTGAACGGTTGCAAATGAATTAGGATAATTTTCATTGATAAAATCAATGAGTTTTTCCCTTACTTCTACGCGTAAGTCCCAATTGTCAGAAGAGTTACTGCTGCTAAGGATAATACGTATTTCTTTGAACCACTCTTTGCTGTCTGTTACTTGTATGCTTTGAACGCGTCCGTCCCATTTTGTGTTGTTTTCTAAAAGCGTTTGTAGCTTTTCCCGAATCGGTTCTAATGGTAAGTTATATGATACATACAAATAGATTTTACCAATAATATTCGCCGTTTTATTTGTCCAATTTTCAATCGGGTTATTTAAAAAATAATCTATGGGTACAATCATACGTCTTTCGTCCCATATTTTTATCACAATGTAAGTTAGTTTTATTTCTTCAATTTTTCCGTATTCTCCTTCAATAATGACCACGTCGTCTATTTTTACAGGTTGTGTTAGAGCTATTTGAATTCCTGAAAGTACTTGACCTACAGTTTTTTGTGCTGCTAAACCAACAATAATCCCGAGCACACCCGCAGAAGTAAGGATGCTTTTTCCCAATGTTCTTGCACCTTCTATAGACATCAATGCAATAGCAATAAAAATAATGGCAAATAGAAAAATGATAATACTTTCAAACATTTTAATTTGGGTAATTCGCGAACGCGCATAGAGATTATCATCAATAATCATATTGTATTTGTTCTGAAAGTATTTTGAGAACGCTCTTATTGTCTGTATCAAAAGCCATCCCACAGATAATGGAAGCATAATACTTGCCAAATTATCCAAAAAGGACAACGATGGAATCCGTTTTATAAAATGTGGAGCGAAAAACATAAATAAAATTGAAAACAATATCCATAAGATAGGAGATTGAAACAATTTTATGATGTAATCGTCAATATGATTTTTGGTTCTTGAAGCAATCTTTTTTAATCTGTTGAATACTAATTTATTGATTAGAAAAAGAATAGCGAAAGAAACTACAAAAAGAATAATGATTACAAGAATGCTTTTAATTCCGTTACTTTCACTCGAAAGCGCGTTGATTAAATCTGTCATGACAATTAGGTTTTTATCAACTTTTCAAAAAAAGGTATTACTAATGATTGCAAAGGTAGTCTGTAGGACGCATTTTCAGAAAAATTACCAACTTTAATGCTGATGCCGTTTTCAGGTAATGCTCGGAACATATCTTCATCAGTCGTATCATCGCCAATGGCGAGTACAAAGTCGTATTTATGTTTTGCCAACCTTCTGTTTATTTCACTTCCCTTGTTAAATTCCGGCGATTTTATTTCCACAATTTTGTTTCCGCGTACTATTTGCAGGTTTTGCCGAGCGCAAGGAATCATTAATTCATTAATTAACTGATTTTCACGGAGTTCTGCTAACCATATATCTACTTTTCTGAAATGCCAAACCAAAGCGGCATCTTTTATTTCCATTGAAGAATGTGGCGTTTTATCAATGGTGCGTTGTATTATATCCACAATTTCATCACTCCAAACTTGTTTCTTTTTCAAATTTTGGTGCCATTTTCCATTTTCTTTGTAAAACGCGCCATGTTCTGCTGCAAAATCAATATTTAATTCCCCAAACCATTTGTCTAATATATCGCAATTGCGTCCACTGTTAATAATTACTTTATTTTTTGGATCGTTTGTTAACTCTTTTATCAAAGTCAAAAGACGTTTAGAAGGTGTTGCATCGGTAGGATTCTTCACAAATGGAGCAAGTGTGCCATCGTAATCGAGAAAAAACAAACGTGATGAAGCGCTGTCGTATTGTTGTTTTATTTCACTAAGTTGCTTTTTACCAATGATTTTCTGATTTATACTTTCGTTTTGATTTTTGATGGAAATCATTTCATTGATAAAGTCTTTTGCCCATTTTTTTACGTCGTGTGTGGAAATGTATTGTTGCATTCGGGTTAATCGTTCACCTTTTTCTTTGTCGCTCATCGAAAGGGCTTGAACGAGAGCATTTTCAATTTCCTGAGAATCGTTTGGATTTATTATAATGGCATCAGTCAATTCATTAGCGGCTCCAGCCATTTCGCTTAATATCAATACGGCGGTATTTTCACGTTGCGTTGCCAAATACTCTTTGGCAACTAAATTCATACCATCGCGTAATGGCGTTACTAATGCCACTTCAGCATTATAATACATAGCAATTAATTCATTAAAATTGAATGAACGATAAAAATAATAGATTGGCGTCCATCCCATTGTAGAATACATTCCATTGATTTGTCCGATCGTTTGTTCAATTTTTGCTTTTAAATCCGCATACCAATGTACTTCATCACGTGATGGCACTACAATCATTGCTAATGAAACTTTTTCATGAAATTCGGGATGATTTTTCAAAAATTGGGCAAAACCATTTAGACGATGTAAAATGCCTTTGCTATAATCCAATCTATCTACGGAAAGAATAGTAGTTTGGTCGCCCATTTTTCGTTTCAGAAGTTTGGCTTTTTTTATTACTTCAGGTTTTTTTGAGGCGTTGTGATATTGCTCGTAATTAATTCCCATAGGGAAAGCATCTATATGTACTACGCGATCTTGCAAACGTATTTCATCCAAATTACAGTTTAAATCCAGTACTCTATAAATGGCGCTAATAAAATGGCGCATATAATCGTGTGTATGAAAACCTATTAAATCGGCTCCAAGTAAACCTTCCAATACTTCTTCACGTTCGGGCAACACGCGAAAGAGTTCGTAAGATGGAAAAGGAATGTGATGAAAATAACCGATATTAACATTCGCATTATTATCTCGCAGCATTTTTGGGAGTAACATTAGTTGATAATCTTGCACCCAAACAATATCATCATCCTCAATATAAGGTAAAGCCGCCTCGCAAAAAATACGGTTGACCTCTTTGTATGTTTCCCAATATTCTGTTTTGTATTGAATAAAAGAAAAGAAATAATGACAAAGAGGCCATATAGTACTATTGCTGTATCCTTCGTAATATTTTTCAATATGTTCTTTTGATAAGAATACCGGATAATATTTCAGTTTGGATAGTTTTTGAGTGATAACTTTTTTTTCTTTTTCATCATCGGTGTATACTCCGGGCCACCCAATCCAAACTTTTTCAGCTTTAGTTTCTAAAGAACCTAAACCGGTTGCAAGTCCTCCTTCGCTTCTATTTACAACAAACTTTTCATTTTTTTTCTGCATCTTAACGGGAAGTCTGTTGGCTATTATAATAATCTTCATATTCTTATGTTTTATATAATTTAAAACTATTCAAACATAATTTTTGTTTGAGATTTATTTTCTTTATACGGTTCAAAAAAGAACTTTTTTTCATCAAAAGCGGGTTTTAAATCGCTAAGCCACGTAGCTTGAGGGTTGTATTCGGCAAAAAAAGGAATATCTACCCAAGCCGGATTTCTTGCTTGTAAAAATCTAAGTACAAATACCTTTTTTCCATCTACTTCTTGAACTCCAAGAATTTGTACTTTTCCGGGATTTGCGCTCATACTTGGACCTCGTACCGTGCGACATAAACCGCTTACACGACTATAAGCCAACCTGAAGATGTTCCAACACTTTTCTAACGGAAGTTCAAAATAACGTTTAGCGCCGGTATCGCGCACCACAAACATATAGTAAGGAATACAATTCAAATCTACTTGTTTGCGCCACATTTCAGCCCAAATGTCAGGTTTATCGTTAATGTGCTTCAGCAAAGGCGATTGTGTGCGTATTTGTGCGCCGGTGGAACGAATACGCTTTATTGCTTGCTGAACCGCGAAGGTGGAAAGTTCCACAGGGTGATTAAAATGTGCTTGAATGGAAAGATTTTTCCCGGCTTTAGTTATTTTTTCAAAAAGTCGAATAATTTCCTCACTGTCTTTATCACTCAAAAAACGATAAGGCCAATAACTTAACGATTTTGTTCCTATACGAATAGAGCGGATATGTTCAAATTCTGGTTGTAAAAGCGGTTCGATGTAAGATGCAAGAACAGAGGCGCTCATTGTCATTGGGTCGCCACCGGTGAAAAGAACATCGGTAACTTCTTCATGCCGAAGCAAGTACTGAATAAGCAAATTTGTTTCTTTCATTGCAAACTTCAGTTCGTGCATTCCGGAAAATTGAGGCCAGCGGAAGCAAAAAGTGCAGTATGCGTGGCAGGTTTGTCCTTGGCTGGGAAAGAATAAAACGGTTTCAGGATACTTGTGTTGTATTCCTTTTAGTTTTATATTATTCATTGTGGGGACGTTATATTCTTGTCCTGCAGGATTTGGATTTAGTTCAAGCCGGATTTCGTTTATTTTTTTATCTAATATTGAATTGTCGGCATCTTCGTCAAGGAGTTTTTTTATAGCGTTATAATGCTTTCTTTCGAGCATTTCTTTCCGTGGAAAAGTAAGAGTAAAAATCGGGTCGTTTTGAATATTTGTCCAATCAATAAGTTCATTTACAATGTAATTATTAGCTTTAAATGGGAGTACACGTCCAACCACCTCAATAGCTTCAATAAACTCAGGAGGCAGGGTTATTATTTGAGGAATGCTTTTATAATTGTTCAGATTATATGTTTTTAGTACTCGGTTCATACTCAATATGATGTTCTACATTATAAATTATACTACTCTTTCAAATATAACACAAATCCTATAACGAAAAAAGCAGACAAAACACTATTAACAGTATTTAGTATTAAATAACATGTTTACTATTGCGTATTTCTCTGTTAATCAGAGCGTTAATTTCGTCTTGTGTGATAAAAAAAGCAGAATAGAAAATTTTCTATTCTGCTTTTAAAAAATTGTTTTCCTTTATTATTAGTAGAAATTGATACGATTATCTGTAATTTCGTATTTTTCTTTAAGTTTTTCCATAATAAGGTAAGGTAATGAATATGATGTGCGTGAATCCATTTGTGCAATTTCCATTTTTGCATTAAATGGAGCTGTATCTGTTTGTTTTGCAGCGGGAAGAATTACATACACACCGGCATTTCCTTTGAGCGGAACTGAAATTTTTCCGGCAGGAGTTACGGATGCTTTTCCTATGATGTATGGCTCAAAACCGGCATCACCAAATTGGAAACTATTGAAATTTATCGCCGGAGCTACTTTTATTTGAGAACTGATGGCTGTAGCTAAAGCGTCCAAAGCAGGATTTTTAGTCAATAAATCTGACAAATTTTTAGAAATTAATTCAGCTTTCTTGTCCTTAATAATTTCAGCTTTCAACTGTGGAGTAACTTGCGCTAAACTTTGATATCCCTTCGGATTTATTTGAGAAACGGTTGCTACTACAAAATTGGCATTACCACATTCAATTACGTCAGAAACATCTCCTTGATCGTTTTGAAACGCCCAACGCACTACCTGGCGTGATTGTGGAATCATATTTATGCGGTCGGCGCTTTCTTGTACGTTAGCGGCAGGATGTACCACGTATCCTTTCTCTTTGGCATTTTTTTCAAAACTTTCAGAATTTTTGCTGGCGGCTGCAAATTGTTTGGCTTCGTTGTAAATTTTAGCTTGAGATTGATCGCTCGGTGTAACTTTACGTTCTAAAATAGCCAATTTTACTTTTTTGCGAGCAGGAGATTTACCGGTAATTTCAAAAATCTGAACACCTTGTGGAGAACTGATTTTAAAAATTCCGCCTACGCTTTTAGCTGCAACTTCATCCGAGATTTCTTTCCCCGCGGCGTTAATACTTACCCATCCTATATCTCCTCCATTAGCGGCAGTTTGTTGTACAAGCGAATGTTTTTTTGCGGTTTCTGCAAAATTTGCTCCGCTTTTGAGTACCGTCATAATACTATCTGCGGTTTTATCATTGGCAACCACAATGTGACTTAATTTTACCGAGTCGGATTCCATAATGCCTGCTTGCATTATTTTAGCCATTGTATAAGTGTTATTTTGGAAAACAGGACCAAAAATTGCTCCTGTAGAATTACCAAAAGCAAAATCTTTCAAATTTGCAGGAACAGTTTGCATTGAATAGTTACGACCATCGTAGGAAATATCTGATTCTGAATTTACCAATCCTTCTACATCATCGGTGGTTTTAAATTCTTCGCTTACTTTTTTTATCCATTCTTCTGCTTTTTTGAAGTCTTCTGCAAGTGGAGCAACTTCAAAAACTACATAATTGATAGAACGATTTGCTTCTTGTTTGAAAAGTTCTTTGTCTTTTTCATAACGCGCTTTCAATTCGGCGTCGGTTACTTGTAAAGCAGAATCTGATACTGCAAAATATGGTTGAAGCACATAACTTACGTCGCCCGTTTCTTTGCGCGCGTCAAAGTTGAATTTTGCTTCGATATTATTAGAACCGATAGTTTTGGTTATAAGCGCAACGTATTTTTCTTGCAGAATAGCATTTTTAACTGCTTTTTCCCAAAAAAGCCAATAATTTTTATATTCCTGAAGTTGTTGTTTGGCTTCTTCGGTTTGCGCTTTAGGATTATTAAAAACAGCGTTGTAAAATTGCATTAATGCGGCGTGGCTGAATTGACCTCTTTCATCGGCAAAGGCGCGGCGCTGCATAATGAGCGGGTGAATGTTTTTACCGATAAGACGATCGGTGAGTTCATCTTTACTAACACTCAATCCTATTTTTGCGGCTTCCTCGTTTAATATTTTTTCGTTCACAAAGTTATCCCATACCGATTTACGTATTTGAGCGGTCATTTCTTCATTCATTTCTTTTTGACCTGTTTCAATTTTGTAAACATTTGTAAGTTGTTCTATTGCAGCTTGATATTGGTTGTATTTAATTTTCTCGCCGGCGATATCAGCTACTACTTCTTTGGATTGATGAAACCAACTGGAGCCGGAATTTAAAAAGTCTCCAATAACAAATAAAAATAAAGCTCCTCCAATCATTAATGCCAATAGAACTCCTCTGTTTCTAATCTTTTGTAATGTTGCCATTTTCTTGAAATAAAAATATTTAAAATTTACGTTTTACCTTTTACGTTTTTTCTTCTATCTTCCATCTTCTGACTTCTGACTTCTGACTTCTGACTTCTGACTTCTGACTTCTGACTTCTGACTTCTGACTTCTGACTTCTCAAAATTTGCGGGCACGAATATACAAAAAAAATAGATATGCATCGCAATATTTTGACGCATATTTATTAATTTTCTGATTTTTAGTTGTTTAAAATTATTTTCCAACTATGAATTTACCTGCATTTTTACCAATTCTATGCGGTTATTGGTAACTTTTACACATTTAAAAGTATATTTGTCAATACGAATAACTTCGTTTAGTTTTGGAAAATGCTGATGTGCATGCAATACATAACCTGCAATGGTGGTGTATTCATCAGAAACAGGAATAGATAAATCAAATATCCGGTTTGCTTCTTCCACTTCCAAACGCCCTTCAAACAGATATTCGTTTTCTCCAACTTTTTCTGCTTTATATTCTTTTACATCGTGTTCATCTTCAATATCTCCAAAAATTTGCTCCATAATATCTTCCAGTGTAACAATTCCGGCAGTTCCTCCAAATTCATCCACTACTACCGCAATGCTTTTCTTTTGTTGCATAAAAATTTTCATCAACTTTTGAGCAGCCATGTTTTCCGGCACAATCGGAATTTGTTTGATGTATTTTACCCAATCTTTTTGATGTTCAAACATTTCGGAGGCGTGTATGTAACCCACAATATTGTCAATATCTGCCTTGTAAATCACAATTTTTGATAGTCCCGTTTCAATAAATGTTTGTTTTAATGTATTTACAGGCGCATTATGTTCAAGTGAAACAATTTCCGTTCGCGGAATTAAACAGTCTCTCAATTTTACGGCAGAAAAATCCAGGGCGTTTTTGAAAATTTTCACGTCTTTCTCTATCTCTTTCAACGATTCTTTGTTTTCCGCGCTGTCTTGCAACAGGTAATCAATATTTATTTTGGAAAAAATATTTTCTTCGGTAGTTTCAGGAATATCTACTTTAAGTGTTTTCAATATGCTTAACGATAGGGAAGAGCCAATCCAAGCTATAGGATATAAAACGATGTAAAACAGCAATAAAACAGGAGAAAACAACCGCAGCCAAAGATTGGAATTGATTTTAAACAGGGCTTTAGGTAAAAAACGGCTGGTTATAAGAATAATAACGGTGGCAATTAAAACCTGAAGAAAAATACTTACATAAATACTTCCGAGAGATTCTGTCCAATCATAAAACAATGTGCTGAAAAGCAATCCGTAAGCAGCTAAGCTAATGTAGCTTCCAACCAGCATTGTGGATACAAATTGTTTTTCGTTGGTATAAAAAATATCCAAAATGGTGGAAGCGATATTTTGACTTTGCTTCTGCAATTGCATCCTGAGTTTATTAGACGATACAAATGCTGTTTCCATTCCGGAGAAGAATGCGGAACAAAGCAAAGCAATAATAATATAGGAAACTATATCCAATTTTTTTGTAATGAATGTTGATATTGCAAAGATACAACAAATTCATTTTTTTCCATAAGTTTGATTAAAATATTAAATGAGTTTTCATAAAAATTTTTATTGATTTTTGATTTAAACATAAGATTATAAAACAGATGAAATCTTGTTTTTTGATTTTTTCATTCAAAAAACACTTTATCTGTTTTGTGTTTTGGAAAAAAGTTGTATCTTTGCAGTCGCTTTTTAAAAATGAGGAGATTCAGTAGCTCAGCAGGTAGAGCACATCCCTTTTAAGGATGGGGTCCTGGGTTCGAGCCCCAGCTGAATCACAAAGTAAAAGCAAAACACATATTGAGGAGATTCAGTAGCTCAGCAGGTAGAGCACATCCCTTTTAAGGATGGGGTCCTGGGTTCGAGCCCCAGCTGAATCACAAAAAATAAAGCCGTCTGAATTTCAGATGGCTTTATTTTTATATCTTAATACAAAAAAGTAAGAAAACACGCATACGAGACGAGATTCATTGTGTTGTAGAGTGTTTTAATTATTCAATAAATTCGTTATATTTCTTTTTGATACGCAACCACATCAAGTATCTTGTTGAACTTTTCACCCATATTTTTAAAATGGGCACATTTTTCATATCCCGATTTTTCAAAAAGTGAAATACTCTCAACATTATCGCCTGAAATTATTCCAATCAAATTTTTCAACCCTTTTTTCTTTGCTATTTCTTCCAAGTAATTGAGAATGAATTTGCCAATACCTTTTCCGCAAAATTCAGGTCTTAAATAAATGGTTACTTCGGCAGTTCGATTATACGCTTGACGCTTTTTGTAGTTGGTCAAAAGACAGTAACCAGCAATTTTATCGTTTTCAAATATTAAATAAGATTTATATAAAGGATGGTTAATGTAAATAAACTCCTTTAACTGGTCAATTTGAATAGGCTCTGTATGGAATGTTGCGGTAGAATTTAAGATATACCAATCGTATGTTTTCTTTACTTCAAGTAAATCCTGTTCTTCTATTTCCTTGAATTTTATATTCATAATAATTTTACTTTCCTGTTTATTATTATCCTTCAAAGAAATCCAATCTGTTTTTCAGCTTAATTATCTCCTCGTGCATATTGTTTATTTTTTTCAGTAAATGCCGTATAATTTCAGCTCCTTCCAAATTCACATCCATATCGTTGCAAAGATGCACAATGCTTTCTAATTCTTTTATTTCATCGTGGGGAATATAGTAAGTTTTTTCGATGGTGATTAGTTCAATCAAACCGGATTCATAAACGGAATGAATGAAAGATGCTTCAATCTGGTGTATCTCACAAAATTCATTCACCGGTATCATATTATTTTTATTCATGGCGCTTTAATTTTTAGGATTTTGACAATTCGGTAAACAGTTCTTTTTGTTTTGCGGTTAATTTGCTCGGAATTTTCACATTGTAAGTAACATATAAATCGCCGAACTTTCCTTCCTGTTTATAAATAGGAAATCCTTTCCCTTTGAGTTTCACTTTTGTACCATTTTGTGTGCCTTCAGCTACTTTTAGTTTTACCTTCCCGCTCATTGTGTCGATAATTATTTCGCCGCCAAGAACAGCCGTATATAAATCAATATCGGCGACAGTGTATAAATCATTGCCGAGACGCTTAAATTTTGTATTATTATTGAGTACAAAAGTAATGTATAAATCTCCGTTCGGTCCGTTGTTTACGCCTTGTCCTCCGTGCCCCGTAATTTTGATAGTTTGACCGTTTTCCACTCCGGCAGGAATGGTAAGACGTATATTTTTGCCGTTTACAGTAATAGTATGTTTCTTTGTTTCGTATACATCGGTAAGACTCAAATGTAGTTCGGCATTAAAATCCTGCCCGCGAAATTTAGTAGTGCGGGTTCTGCTGCTTCCACTGTGTCTTGCTTGTCCGAACAATTGTTCGAAAAAATCCGAAAAACCGCCCGCATCAAAATCAGCGCCGCCGAATCCGTCGTCGTAATACTGATATTGACCACCGCTTTGAGTCCTTCCGCTGTATTGTTGTTGATATTGTTTTTGTTTTTCAAATTCTTCGGCGTGTTTCCAGTTTTCGCCATATTGGTCATATTTTTTACGTTTTTCAGAGTCGCTGAGCACTTCATTGGCTTCGTTAATTTCCTGAAAACGACGTTTCGCTTCGTTGTCGTTAGGGTTTACGTCCGGGTGATATTTGCGTGCCAATTTTCGATACGCTTTTTTAATATCGTCCTGTGAAGCATTTTTGTCAATTCCTAAAACTTTGTAATAATCAATGTACATAGGTTTATGCTTTTTTGAAATAACAATATACAGTTTTTGTTTGTTTGAAAATTTAATCGTTTTTTCAAAAATACAATTAAAAATAAAGCCACTTGAGAATTCTCAAGTGGCTTTATTTTTAAAGTGAAGTTATTTTTAGTTCTTAATACATCTTACATTAAAACCAAAAATTCCACTTTCTGTAGAATAATCTAATATCGAGGAAAAATAATTCATTGCTACTCTACCATAACTATCAAAACTACCCGTTGAAGACCAAAAAATGGCACCTTCACCCATTGCAGGGTGACTCCCGTTAGATTTACTTCTGTAACCTGCTGGTAATGCGTTAAATCCACTTTCATTTGTGGCTCCTAAATTGGGATAGTACCAATGTAATGTACCTGATTCTTTTAATTTACCACCAGCTATTGATTCACCTCCTAAATAACTTTGAAGGGTTTTCCATTCTGTTTCAGTTGGAATGTGCCAGCCGTTAGGAGCAAGTTTGCCTGAATTCACCGCATACCAGTTATAGTATGCTCCATAAGTATTTTTATAGTAAAAATCGTCTTGTGCCCAGCAATAAGCTCCATTCATTTGAGAAAGCCATTCACTACCACTTGAAGTGAGATTTATAGAAGTACCATCATTATATTTCGTGGTTTTTAGGTTTTCAGCCATCCATACTTGTCTTCCAATTTTTATTACTTTGTAAACATTTCCATCAATATCTGTTACGGTTGTCTTCATTGTTTCGAACGATAAGATATTGCCATATCCTATTCCTACACTATTAATTGCATATGCTCTTATATAATATTTAGTTTCTAGTTTTAGATTGTTTACATAACTTTCAAATTTACTTTTTCCACTTCCATCAATAGTTTTATTATCGTTTATTGTTGGATTGTCATTATTGCTCCAACATACTCCTTTTGCGATGATATCACTTCCTCCATCAGAAGAAATATCACCACCGCAAACAACAGATGTAAAAGTTGAGTCAGAAACGGTTAATGTTGTCAATTTAGGAATATCATTCTTTTTACAACCAATTAAATATGCTGAAAAAACGATGACAATAAATAATAATTTAGTTTTCATAATAATTTAAATTTTGGTAATTTATTTTTTTGTACAAATATAAATACATTTAACAAATTAAAAAATAATAATTCTACCTTAAACTTTATTTTTATTGAATTTCCTTCGTTATCTACCACAGTTAAAATATGTTCTCCTTTTTTGGGAGTAAGTTCCAGTTTGTGAATATTGGGAGGTTTACATATTTTTTGTGCAAATAAATAATTCAGTTCAATAAAACCATCTTTAATAAAATGTTCGCACCCGTTTAAAACAAAGAAGCTATCAAAAAAATGATAGCTTTTCTGTAATAAATTTAATCTTTTTCATTTCGCCAACAACGCTTTTACTTTTTCGGAAATTACTTTTCCTTCCGCTTTTCCGGCAAGTTGTTTGGTGGCGACTCCCATTACTTTTCCCATATCTTGCGGTCCGGTTGCGCCAACTTGCGCAATAATTTCTGTAATTATTTTTTCCAGTTCGGCATCACCCATTTGTGCGGGTAAGTATTTTTCTATCACGGCAGCTTCCGCCAATTCAGTTTCAGCTAAGTCCGGACGATTTTGCTGCGTGTAGATTTCGGCAGTTTCTTTGCGTTGTTTCACCATTTTCTGCATAATTTTCACGGCTTGTTCATCGTGTAATAATCCATCGCCGCCTTTGGCTGTTTTGGCTTCCAAAAACTCTTTTTTTATGCCGCGCAATGCTTCCAATGTTACTTTTTCGCGTGCCAACATTGCTGTTTTTATGTCGGCATTGATTTGTTCAAATATTTTTTCTTTCATAATTATTTGGTTGATTAGTTGAATAGTTAATTAGTTGAGTGGTTGAATGATGAATGAAAATAATAATACAAAAACATCAAACATCCAAACTTCAAACTTTTAAAGCTTATTTCTTCATAAATCGCTTCCACGTAGGAATTTTTTCGATATTTTTCAAGTTTTCTTCATCTTCCAAATCGAAAATATCCACAACAGGAAGTCCGTCGTCTTTCTTTTCTTCATTTACTGAGAATAAATCTTCCATAGGTAATTCCGGTTCGNTGTTCTCTTTTTTCACAACATCTTCTCCGTACAATTCTCCCATCGCTTTGTTTATTTCCGCATTTTTTGCCATTTCTTCTTCTGTTGGTTCATTTTCGGTTTCANCATCGTCTTCATCAGTCATTTCTTCTTCTGATTCTGTTTTTTTCAGAATNGAAAGTGGCATTCCTGGAATGTCTTTNACATCAAATCCGGTAGCAATCAACGTTACTTTTACTTGATCTTCAAGCGAATCGTCAAACGCAGCGCCCCAAATCACTTCAATATCGGAGCCNACTTTTGCCATAAATTCGTGAATTTGTGTAATTTCTTCCATTCGTATCGCNTTTTCGTGNGAACAATACAAACTCAACANTACTTTTTTAGCTCCGCTTACGTCGGTTGTATTCAACAATGGCGATATCAACGCGTCTTCTATTGCTTTGGTAATACGATTTTCGCCCGATGAAAAGCCGGTGTTCATTATGGCAACTTTTCCATCTTTCATCGTAGTATTTACATCGGCAAAGTCAATGTTTATATAGCCCGGAATGGTAATGATTTCCGCAATGGCTTTTGCCGCGTTGGCAAGAACGTCGTCCGCTTTTGCAAATGCGTTGGAGAGATTCAAGTCCGGGAAGATTTTTTTCAGTTTTTCGTTATTAATTACCAAAATTGCATCAACGTGTTCGCTTAATGCCAGAACTCCTTCCAGCGCTTGACGAATTTTTTTATTNCCTTCAAATGCAAACGGAATTGTAACGATGCCGACCGTAAGAATGCCTAAATCGTGCGCCGCTTTGGCAACAATAGGCGAAGCTCCCGTACCTGTTCCTCCTCCCATTCCCGCTGTGATAAATACCATACGCGTGTTTTCCGAAAGCATTCTTTTTATTTCAGAAATGGATTCTTCAGCGGCACGTCGTGCTACTTCGGGACGTGAACCGGCTCCNAAACCTTGTGTAATTGTTTTCCCAAGTTGAATTTTAATTGGCACAGGCGAGCGTTCCAAATCTTGATTATCGGTGTTGCACACAACAAAAGAAACATCGGTAATTCCTTTGGTGTACATATGATTAACGGCATTGCCGCCACCACCTCCCACACCAATTACTTTGATGTATGATGTGTTTGCTATCGGTAAATCGAGCGGTAAATTATCATTTAAAATATCCATAATATTTAGTATTGAGCAATTTAGTATTTAGTAATAACGAGTTTTTATTGATTGTTCTTTTCTTCTTCTATTTCATCGTAAGCGAATAAATCGCCCATTCCTTTGTTGAATTTATCGGCAATTTTTCCAAGAATTTTTCTTTTAATTTTGGGCTCNATTGCAGCTGCTTCATTCGCTTTTTTCTCTAAATTTAAATCATTTGTAAGCAGCATTGCACCAATGGCTTGTGCATATTCCGGTTGAAAGAATATTTCAGGTGTATTTTCCGAGAGCCATTCGGTATGATTTCCTTCTCGCACTTGGAAACCGGTTTTTTCGGTAATGAATTCTTTCAGATTTTTAAGTTTGGAGCCGCCGCCGGTGATTACAATTCCGTTTTGCAAACGATAGGTGATTTGATTGATGATATCGAAAATAGGTTCCATTATTTCACTTAAGCGGGCTTCTATAATGGTTGCCAAAAAAGATGTGGAAATCAACACGGGNGCTTTATCCGGATCTTCCGCAGGCGCTTTTATGTTTACATTTTCAGTAATCAGACTTTCCATTGCACATCCTTTTTTGCATTTCAGCAATTCAGCGTATTCAAATCGGATGCCTAATTCCTGTATGTCTTTGGTAATGTTTAATCCGCCAAAAGGAACAATGAGTATATCTTGCAATTTTCCTTCGTTATAAATGGCAAGGGTAGTGGTGGTAGCTCCAAAAGAAATAAGCGCACAACCGTTTTCTTTATCTTCATCTTCCAATACTGTTGTGGCTAACGCATCTGTACCTAAATGAATGTAATCCACAGCAATTCCGGTGCGGTCAAAACAACGTTCAATGGATTCCTGTACCTGAATATTTCCCGTAACGATGCGATAATCTATTCGCAGATTAGAACCTTTTTGTCCCACAGGATTTTCGGTTGGTCTTCCATCTATAAAATATTCAAGTTCTTGAATNTCATNCACATATATTTTNTCTGAATTNATTCCGGCTTTTATTTCTGTTTTTAATTTATTCANAAAATCTTGTGTAATTATTCTTTCAATAGGACGATTTACCGTTTTAAAAACCTGTTTCATTGATTTTGGATTGACACTGATACTTACGGTTTGCACAGGTTCAATTCGCAATGAATTTTGAAGTAGTTTGGAAAGTTCACTAATTTTATAAGCTACGTTGGTAACCTTTTCTATCACACCACTTTTTATATCGTCGCTTTCACGTTTTTCTTCTCCCAATATAGTTAACGCACCGTTTTCTTCCACAATACCGGCTATTGCNGAAATTTTTGAACCTCCGAGGTCAAAATGAACAATGGTTTTTTGTATCGTATTTTTCTTCCCCATTTTACTTGCAGTTTTTGTTTTAACTAATCAACTCATCCACAGTTTAACCAAGATTTATCTTTTGGTACATACTACTTGGTCTTTGTATTGTACATCAATGGTTTTATATTTATTCCACCCGATTTTATTCAAACCGTAAAGATACAATTTTTTTAGCTTTTCCAATTTTTTTTCGTACCTGTCAAAATTGCCGAAAACGATGGTATGATCTCCTACGCGTGGTACTAAAAACACTTTCATGCTGTCGTTTACATAAATTTGGNCTATTTGATTATTCCAAAAATTATCTTTACTNATGTATTGTGCAAAATCATAGAGTTTTCCTGTTGCCAGATTATGGTTGATTCTTCCTGTAGCAAGAGGAACGTAAGCGACAAAACTTTGCGAAACAGGCATTATTTTCCGTTGGTCGTCCACGTAATAATTCTCATCACTTAATATTTGCAAAACGGGTGAACGTTGTTCAATATCTATCCTCAATTTTCCGTCAGGCATCTTGTAACATTCGGCGCTGCGCACCATAGGATGTTTTTCAATATAATCTTCAATTTTTTTTGTCTTTATTTTCCGATAAAATTGTCCGGTAGGAATTAATTTTTTTTCATTAAGGAAATCCGTTATTTCTTCTTCCGTTATCAAGGTTTTATTTTGTATGTCGTGGATATTGATTTCTATTCCTTTGCATATTTTTTCATCTTCCAAATTTTTGCTTTGTANCAGACTATACCCCGCATANCTTAAACAAAGAGTTATACCCAGCATTAATAAAATATATTTAAGCCAGTTTTTCATTATCAGCAGTTTAATAATTGAGTAACGGAGTTGTTATGATTTTATTTATTGTTTTCTTTTAAAAAATTCTTTATTTCAGGCACCAATTTATCAATGTCGCCGGCGCCAAAAGTAACCAAAACATCTAATCTTTTTTCCTTTAAAACATTTAAAAGATTTTCTTTAGATGTTAATGTTTTTTCCTGCAAAGTTACCTCTTTCAGAATAATTTCAGAAGTAACGCCCTCAATGGGTAATTCTCTTGCTGGATAAATATCGAGCAATATTAATTCGTCTAAACCTGATAATGCTTGTGCAAATTCAGGCGCAAAATCTCGTGTGCGCGTATATAAATGCGGCTGAAAAATCCCTGTTATTTTTCTTTCGGGATATAACTGACGAATGGAAGCAATACTTGCTTTCAATTCGCTGGGATGATGCGCGTAATCGTCCATCAAAATTACGTTGTCCGATTTGTAAACTGTATTGAAACGTCTGTAAATTCCGGAATAAGTAGAAATTCCGGTGCGAATTTCTTCCAAAGTAACTCCGTTGAGCCATGCCAAAGCCATTGCCGCTATGCTNTTTTCCACATTTATCATTACCGGAACGCCTAATTTTACATCATACAATGTTTCNNTNGGCGTTACAAAATCAAAGACGATAGTTGCGTTTTTTGTTCGGATATTTTTTGCGTAAAAATCGGCTTCAGTTGTCAATCCGTAAGTGAAAAGTTTTACTCCTTTTTGCAATTGAGGTTTGATATTGACTTTTTTGTTGACAATTAATGCTCCGCCTTTACTAATAAGCGATGTAAAATGTTCAAAACTTTCGTAAAATGCTTCTTCTGTGCCGTAAATATCCAAATGATCCGGGTCGGATGAGGTTATTACTGCCATATAAGGTGTGAGGCGATGAAACGAACGATCGTANTCNTCCGCTTCCACTACNACAAAATTACTTTCGTTTGAAAGCAGCANATTGCTGTTGTAATTATTGGAAATGCCACCCAAAAACGCATTGCATCCCACGTGAGATTGATGNAGTAAATGCGCTGTAATGGTAGAAGTGGTGGTTTTTCCGTGCGTTCCGGCAATGCAAATGGCTTTACTTTGACGTGTAATTTCGCCAAGCATTTCGGAACGTTTCATTATTTTAAAATTGTGTTTCTGAAAATAAATCAATTGAGGATGATTGTACGGAATAGCAGGAGTAATGATTACGAGCGTTTTATCCGGTTCTAAAAAAATGGTTGGAATATTATTTTCGGATTCGTTGTAGTTTACGGCAATTCCTTCTGAAACAAGATCTTGTGTCAGTTTTGTTTCGGTGCGGTCATAACCTGCTACCATAAATCCTTTGACATTAAAATACCTTGCAATAGCGCTCATTCCGATACCGCCGATGCCGATAAAATAATATCGTGTAAATATGTTCATTTTTTCAGTTGTCATACTTCTTTCAGTCTGTAGTTCGTAGTTACTAGTCTGTATTTATAATTTTAATACAAAACCTGCCTGCTGCAGACAGGTAAGAAACTTGAAACAAGGAACTTTTTATTTTAATCCAATGATTTTAAACACTTCATCTACAATTCTATCCGCTGAGTTTTTTTCGGCTAANGTTCCAATATTATTTGCCAATATTTCCAATAAATCATCGTTTTTTATCATTTCCAATGCTTTTGGAACCAATTCTTTTACGGAATCCACATCTCGTATCATCACTGCGGCGTTTCTGTTTACCAATGCCAAAGCGTTTTGTGTTTGATGGTCTTCTGCAACGTTGGGAGAAGGCACTAAAATTACCGGTTTCTTNAGCAGACAAAGCTCCGAAATGGAACTTGCTCCGGCGCGNGAAATAACCAAATCGGCAATGGAATAGGCATAATCCATTCGTGTAACAAAATCNGTANCAAGCAAATTTTCGTTTAAATAAGGTTGTGCNGCTTTCATNGCATCGGTAATGTATAATTTTCCTGTTTGCCAAATTATCTGAATGTTTGCTTTTGTCAGTTCTTCCAGCTNTGCAATTATACTTTGATTGATTGTTCTTGCACCCAAACTNCCTCCAACTATCANCAATGTTTTTTTCTTCGGAGTAAAATTAAAATATTTATATGCTTCTTCTGCTTTTGGCTTTACTTCAAATAAATCCTGACGTACAGGATTTCCGGTTAAAACGATTTTATCTTTCGGGAAAAATTTTTCCATTCCTCGATAAGCCACGCATATTTTTTTTGCTTTGGAAGCCAACATTTTATTGGTTACACCTGCGTAAGAATTTTGCTCCTGAAGCAAAGTGGGAACTCCAAACTTGCTTGCGGCTTTTAGCGTGGGCGCGCTTGCATATCCGCCTACGCCTATAGCGATATCCGGATTAAATTTTTTGATAATAGCGCGAGCCTTATATGTGCTTTTGAGAAAATCAATCAATACGCTAACGTTTTTCAACATATTTTTACGGTCGAAACCACGTACGGAAAGTCCTTCGATAGGATAACCCGCTTGTGGAATACGCTCCATTTCCATGCGTCCGATAGCTCCGACAAAAAGAATATCGGCGTCTTTATCACGTCTTTTAATTGCGTTTGCAATACTTATTGCCGGAAAAATATGTCCGCCGGTGCCGCCGCCGCTGATAATGTATCTCATACTCCTATAAATTTTAAGACAACAGATTTTTTGATTTCAGATGAATAAATTTATGTTCTGAAGTCCAAGTTCTGATATCTTCAAGTTTAAATTTCTTCCACATTTATTACCGGAATTTCTTCCGATTTTGTTGTTTCTTTTTTCTTATCGTTTTCTTCTTTAATTTGCCGTATTACAC
The DNA here is from genome assembly GCA_900498215.1 of uncultured Paludibacter sp. Lineage (GTDB taxonomy): Bacteria > Bacteroidota > Bacteroidia > Bacteroidales > Paludibacteraceae > UPXZ01. Next base: position 2,582,994 of record LR026962.1, read on the forward strand.
CCAAAATAATTCCGAAATAAATACAAGTAATAATAATAGATGTGCCGCCTCGACTTATCAATGGGAGCGGTTGTCCTGTAACCAATCCAAATCCGGAGCCCACAATCATATTTACCGTAGCTTGAAGTGTAATAATTAATCCCAATCCTGTTACAAGCATTGCAGGAAAGGTGCTTTTACACACCGTAGCAATTTGTCCTGTTCGGAATAGTAAAACAAGATATAAAAACATCACAAAAATACCGCCAACAAGTCCCATTTCCTCTACAATAATGGCAAAAATAAAATCGTCAAAAGCGTGAGGAAGAAAATCACGTTCTATACTGTTTCCGGGGAAAACGCCAATAACTCCTCCTCGTGCCACAGCAATTCTTCCGTGTTGAACCTGTAAATTTTTATCGTTAATAACGTACTTATCTTCTTTGTTTTCAACAGATTTTCTGTCTATACGATTTACCCAAGTGTAAGCGCGGTCAAAAGCTTTTGGCATTTTATCTTGTGGAATGGCTTTTACGGTAACATAACCAATAAACAAAGTTCCGACGATTATTCCTAAAATAATCACTAATTTTTTCCACGAAACTTGCCCGATAAACATCATAAAATAAACAACCATTCCCAAAATAGCTGCAGTGGAAAAGTTTTCCAATAAAATCAAACCGCAAATAGCGACTGTAATTCCTATCAGCCACCAGAAATATTTTTTTTCGTCTTTTGGATACGCTCTGATACGTGAAATAAAATCGGCAACAACAATAATCAGCGACATTTTTGCCAATTCCGACGGTTGAAACTGAAAACCAAAAATCCGTATCCAACGCGCGGCATCNTTTGCCGATTGTCCTTTAAATTGTACATATACCAATAAAACAAACGATAATAACAAACCCGGATATGCTAAAATGCGGATGTATTTATATGGCACAAAATGTACCAAATAAGCTAATCCTGCACCCAAAAGCAAAAATGCAGCGTGTTGCAACATTGGGGCAGTGTGATTTGAAGCTTTAAATGCCAGCGTGCTTGATGCGCTGTATAATTCGATGATAGAAAATACACATAAAATGAAAAACACCAACCAAATTGTGGTATCTCCTTTTAAATATTTTCTGAAAATGCTATCCATAATTTATTGAAATTCAAAAGTTCAAAGGTTTAAAAATTACCCTTAACGGAGATTTATGGGCTTCTTACAAGCTTCTCACACATTCTTTAAATTGTCGTCCGCGATCTTCGTAGTTTTGAAATAAATCAAAACTTGCACAGCAAGGAGAAAGTAATACCGTTTCGCCCGATTTTGCCATTTTGTATGCTTTATCAACCGCTTCTTTCATTGATTTAGCTTCTTCAATGTCCGTTATTTTGTCATNAAAAAACTCATGCAATCTACTGTTGTCAACTCCCAANAAAATCAATCCCGTTACTTTTTGACTTACCAATTCTTCTATTTCGGTATAATCGTTNCCTTTGTCGGTACCTCCAAGAATCAATACCACAGGCGTTTTCATACTTTGAAGCGCATACCAACAAGAGTTTACGTTGGTTGCTTTACTGTCGTTTATGTATTGCACATCTCTTACGGTTGCCACATATTCCAAACGATGTTCCACACCTTTGAAATCGGAAAGCGACTGACGGATGTTTTCTTTGCGTACATCAACAAGNGATGCCGCTAATCCTGCCGCCATTGAATTGTACGTGTTGTGAAGTCCTTTTATAGCAAGTTCTTGAGTAGGCATAATAAATGTGTTGTTTAATGTGTTGATAATCAGTTGGTCGTTTTCTAAAAATGCTTTTGTTTTTTCGGTTTTATCTATTGCAAACGGATAGAGCGTTGATTGTATATTTCTTTTTTTCAGTTCTTTTTGTATTACGGGATCGTTTGCCCAAAAAATGAAAGCGTCGTTTTTGGTTTGATTTTGAATAATGCGGAATTTGGAATCAATATAGTTTTGAAATTCATAATTATATCTGTCCAGATGATCCGGTGTGATGTTCAGTAAAATGGCAATATCGGCTTTGAAATCATTCATTCCGTCCAATTGGAAACTACTCAACTCCACCACGTAATAATCAAAATTGTTTTCAGCAACCTGCAATGCTAAACTGTCTCCTACGTTTCCTGCCAAACCTACGTTTAATCCAGCTTCTTTCAAAATGTGATATGTAAGCAGGGTAGTGGTGGTTTTTCCGTTACTTCCTGTGATACAAATCATTTTNATTGCGGTTTAATTTCGCCAAGATCCGAAAGGAAAACATCAAATCCTTTTTTCTTTGCCAAAACAGCCGCGCCCGCACCGCTTTCGCCTCCGCCAAGTATTACTGTTCTTTTCATTACCTTATTTTCAACGTAATTATTGTCAAAGCAGCCAACATAATTCCTATAATCCAAAAACGNACNGTNANTTTNGATTCNGGAANNGCCATNATTGGTTTGTTAATCAGCGCTTTNATTCCNGAATTTCCTCCTTTTTGAAAATGATGATGCAAAGGCGTCATTAAGAAAATGCGTTTGCCTTCGCCGTATTTCTTTTTNGTAAATTTGAAATAGTAACGTTGCATAATTACCGATAANCTTTCNACAAAGAANAAACCGCACAAAATCGGTATCAANAATTCNTTATGAATNGCAATNGCAAAAACAGCAATAATTCCTCCTATNGTTAAACTTCCGGTATCGCCCATAAATACTTGCGCCGGGTACGTGTTGTACCACAGAAAACCAACGGTGGCGCCAATGAACGCTCCTGCAAAAATCAACATTTCACCTACACCAGGTATGTACATTATATTCAAATAACCGGCGTAATTTACGTTACCCGACACGTAAGCAAATATTCCCAGCGTAACTCCTATAATGGCTGAAGAACCCGTCGCTAAACCATCAATTCCGTCAGTAAGATTTGCTCCGTTTGAAACGGCGGTTACTACTATGATAGCCATTACTACAAACAAAATCCAACCGTATTTCTGAGCTTTTTCTCCTGCCGATTTAAAAGCGTCGGCATAATCCAAGTTGTTGTTTTTGAAGAATGGAATGGTCGTTTTAGTTGATTTAATATCGTCTTTTTTATAATTTACATCCACAACATTGTTCAATTCTCCACCTTTAATTTCCACATTTTCACGAATTACGGCTTGTGGACTCCAATAGAGCGTTAATCCTACAATTAATCCCAATCCAACTTGTCCTACAATTTTAAAATGTCCTTTTAATCCTTCTTTATTTTTATATTTAATTTTCAAAAAATCATCCAGAAATCCAATCAATCCCATCCAAACTGTTGTTATCAACATCAAAATAATGTAGATATTTGTCAGATTAGCCAATAAAACTGTGGGAATTAAAATGGCAATGATAATAATAATTCCTCCCATCGTGGGTGTCCCTTTTTTTGCCATTTGGTCTTGCAAACCCAAATCACGAATAGTTTCTCCAATTTGACGTTTTTGAAGCAATGAAATGATTTTTTGACCGTAAAGAGTAGAAATAATCAATGCCAAAATAAACGCCAATGCCATACGGAACGAAATGTAGTTAAACAAACGTCCTCCGGAAATATCATAATATTTATCTAAAATTTGAAATAGATGATAAAACATAATTTTAATGTGCTAATGGGTTAATATGCCAATTATTTTACTGTTTTTTTATAGTTCTCCTTCAGGAATTAGAGGTGGTTTTCAAAAACATNTTCTNACTTCTTCTCTGTCATCAAAATGATATTTCACNCCTTTGATGATTTGATAATCTTCNTGTCCTTTGCCTGCCACTAAAACCACATCGCCTTTTTGAGCTAANGANCANGCTGTTTTTATAGCTTCGCGTCGGTCAATAATAGTTAAACTTTTCTTTTTTTGTTCGTTGTCCAATCCGGCGAGCATATCATTTAAAATGTCCTGTGGTTCTTCATTTCTCGGATTATCTGAAGTTAAAATAGCTTTCCAACTGCCATCAACTGCTTCTCGAGCCATCATCGGGCGTTTTCCTTTATCGCGGTTTCCACCGCAACCAACAACGGTTATCAATTTTCCCTTTCCTTGTAAAATATCGTTGATGGTTGATATGACATTATTCAAAGCATCGGGTGTGTGTGCGTAATCTACAATTGCAGCATATCCGCTTGTCGAACGCAGCGTCTCAAAACGTCCCGAAACCGAAACAAGTGTGCTGATGATACGTAACGCTTCAATTTCTTCTACTCCGAGCAAAACAGCGGCGCCAAAAACGGCAGTAAGGTTATAGGCATTAAATTTGCCTATAAACGATACATGCACTTCGTGATTATTCATAGTTAACATCATTCCGTCAAAATCTTCTTCCAAAATTTTTGTTTTGAAATCAGCCATTGCACGCAATGAGTAGCCGTATTTTTTCGCTTTCGTATTTTGAAGCATCACTTGTCCGTTTTTATCGTCCAAATTTGTGAGAGAAAACGCTTCGGGTTTTAAATCGTCAAAAAATCGTTTTTTTGCTTTCAGATAATTTTCAAAAGTTTCGTGATAATCGATGTGATCGCGGGTTAAATTGGTGAAAATTGCACCGTCAAAATCCAGTCCTGCAATACGGCGTTGTTCAACCGAATGCGAACTTACTTCCATAAATGCATAATCACATCCGGCATCTACCATTTTTGCCAACAAATGATTTAATTCAATGGAATCAGGTGTAGTATGGGTAGCTTCTATTGCTTCGTCATTGATGTAATTGCATACAGTAGAAAGCAATCCTGCGCCATAACCCAACTTATGAAACATTTGGTATAATAAAGTAGCTGTGGTGGTTTTTCCGTTTGTGCCNGTTACGCCCACTAATTTCAACTTTCTCGAAGGATAATCAAACCAAGCGGAAGAAATATGCCCAAGNGCATCCGAACTGTTTTTTACTTGAACNTAAGTGATTTTTTCTTNTTTTTCTGCCGGAATTTCTTCNCATAATACAGCTNTGGNTCCTTTTTCAATCGNNATAGGAATAAATGAATGTCCGTCAACAGCGGTTCCGCGCGTGGCTACAAACAAATTNCCGTTTTCTACTTTTCGAGAATCGAATTGAATAGCTGAAATTTCAATATCGGTATTTCCGATGATTTTTTCAGTTTGAATATCTTTTAATAATTTTGATAATAACATAATTCAAAATATCATTGAAGATTAAGAATAATATTTTGTCCTTTTGCAAATGAACTTCCAGCCGGAATGCTCTGTGCATACACTTTTCCAAATCCTGAAATATTTACTTTAAGTCCGAATTTTTCACACAAATAGACTGCGTCTTTTGCTCCCATTCCTGTTAAATCCGGAACTTGATTAGAAATGATCCCGATAGGATTTGTTATTACTTTTTTCCCATCGCAACTGGTTTTTATCCATTTTGCAGCGGAACCTGTATATTTTTGGTCGAGAAATCCCATTGTGTTTTTCAAAGCGTCAAATCTACCTGATTTTACATAAGGGGTTTTCAAATCAATATAATTACTGTCTACGGGTGTTGTTTCCACCGTATTATAAGCTTTGAGAGCGATAACTCGTTCAGCAATATTTTTTACCACCGGACCTGCCATTGCTCCTCCCGACGCTATTCCGATTCCCGGTTCGCGAAAAACCACCAAGCAAGTGTACTGAGGATTATCAAAAGGGAAAATNCCACAAAAAGAAACTTGATAGNNNGGTTTTCCTGATTTATATCCTTTGGAACCTTGAGAAATTAATGCTGTTCCGGTTTTTCCTCCAATACGCACATAAGGAGAACGCACCAGTTTTCCTGTGGCGTATTTTGGGTCTTCAACTACTCCAAGTAATGCCTGACGAACATCTNTTAAAGTAGACGGTTTACAAATTTGCTCGTTAATTACACGTGCTGTAAATGNTTTTATAATTTGTCCGTTTTTACTGATGGATTTTATAAAAAGCGGCTCCAAATACTTGGCGTTGTTGGCAATGGAATTGAAATATGCCACAGTGTAAATGGGAGCAATTTGTGTCTCGTAACCTATTGACATCCANGCTAATGTNGTTGCCGACCAATTTTCTTTATTCGGATAACGAATATTGGGCGCTGCTGTTCCCGGAATATACAAATTAAACGGTTCATTAATTTTCATNCGNTANANTTTTTCTACGTANGCTTGTGGATTATCNCCATACGCTTTCATAATNACTTTTGAAACTCCAACGTTGGAAGAAGCATTAATNGCNTGTTCCAATGTAATAGTTCCATATCCGCCCTTGTTTGCATTGTGATCGCGCATAANGGAATGAGCAACTTGCCAAGTTCCGTTTCCGGTTTCTACAATATCGCTTAGATGTGCTTTTCCTTCATCTAAAACCGCCATNANNGACATTACTTTAAATACAGAGCCGGGTTCAACTTTATCGGAAACTACACCGTTGCGGCTCTCGGAATATGTTCCATCCGTGTTTCGCTGCATATTTACAATCGCTTTTATTTCGCCGGTTTTAGCTTCCATCAAAATAGCATAACCGGATTGCGCTTCAATTTCTTTTATTTTATCCAATAATGCTTTTTCGGCAATGTCTTGCATATTTACATCAATAGTTGTGGTAATGTCTACACCGTCAACGGGAGGAACTTCCACAATTTCCTCCCAACGATTTGCGACTTTTTGACGGGATGAAACACCCGGTTTACCTTTCAAAATACTATCAAAGCCAAGTTCCAGTCCGTTTTTACCTCCTTTTTCTTCGTCGGCATAAATATCGCCAATGGTACGCGAAGCCAGNGTTGAAAATGGTTTTACTCGCTGAAACATTTCTTTGGTAAGTAAGCCGCTTTTATTTCGTCCTAATTTAAGAAGAGGGAATTTTTTTATGTCTAATAGTTGTGCATAAGTGATTCTTCCTTTATAAAACTGATATTCTGCAACTCCTTTGCGATATGCTTGTTGTAATTCCTGTTTGTATTGATTTTTTGATTTTTCCTTGAAATAATTTGCCAAACATTCTGAGAGCGTATCAACATTTTCTCTGAAAAGTTTGCCGTCTTTTTCGTGCAAAGCAGGCACTCTTAAATCTAAATATACATAATAAGTAGGGATAGAACTTGCCATTAAACGTCCGTCGGCNGAATAAATATTACCTCGATTAGGACGTACGATAATATCTTTTTTATCGTTTTTTGAACCCAATGCCAACCAATTATGTCTTTCCACAGTTTGAATTTTTACGATATTATAAATTACCGCAATCAACAGAAGAATAATGAACAAGTAAACTGTTGCAAATCTTCCAATGATATTTTTTCCTGTTTCCGACATTTTTTAATCTACTGCAATAGAGGTTGTTGTGTCTTTTTTTGCGTTAAGTTTGGTTAAACTGTCTTTTAATGCTTTCTCGTTTTCTTCGCCCGGCGCTGTAATAATTATGGGTGCAACAGGACTTTCTTTTAAATTCAATCCTTGTTCGTTAATGTAGTTTAACACATACGAACGGCGACCAAGTGTTGTTAATTCCGCCGAAATTGTTAACGATTCAAATTTCACATCTTGTAATTCTTTTTTGAGTTTTATTTCGCGCGTAATTTGCGATTCGCAGGTGTAACGATTATCTATATAAATAAAAATGAGTACCGCAATAAGAATTAGCAAACCGTATTGTTTTTGGATAAATCTTTTTTTCAGAATACTTCCATTCAGAAAATCCCGAAATTTACTCGATTTCAGTTCAGAAAAATCCTCACTGCCAACGATGGTTTCAAATATGTTTTTTATCCAAGACATTTTATTTTAGTAAGTAAGTAAACTATTCTCATTGAGAAAAACTTAATCCGGTATAAGTTTGTAAGTCACCCTGTGGGGGATTTAGGGGGCTTTTTCCGCTATTCTTAATTTTGCGCTTCGTGAACGCGGATTCCGTTGCACTTCTTCTTCCGAAGCCGTAATTACTTTATTGTTAATTTGTTTCAATGGTGAAATTACGTTCCCGTAAAAATCTTTTTCTATTTTTCCCTCTAAATTTCCGCTCCGCATAAAGTTTTTTACCAATCTGTCTTCCAGTGAATGATACGTTAAAACCACCAATCTTCCTTCTCGATTCAAAACATCCAAACTTTGTTTCAATAATTCTTCCAATGCTTTCATTTCGTTATTCACTTCAATTCGCAATGCCTGAAACACACGCGCCATATCTTTTTTCTCTTTTTCACGCGAAAAATACGGCTTCAAAATTTCCACAAATTCCTGAATNGTTTCGANCNNTTTNTTGTTTCGTGCTTTTATNATGGCGGAAGCAATTTTNCTTGAATTGTGNAATTCTCCGTATAAATAAAANACATCCGCCAATTTTTCTTCAGAGTATGTGTTGAGTATGGTAGCNGCANTTTTTGAAGATTGTTTGTTCATNCGCATATCTAACGCNCCTTCAAANCGGAANGAAAATCCGCGNTCGGATTCGTCAAAGTGATGAAAAGAAACNCCTAAATCNGCCAAAATNCCATCTACTTTTTCCACNTTGTGNTATTTCAGAAAATTCTTTAAATAACGGAAATTGCTTCTCACAAACGTAAACCGTTTATCATCAATCANATTTCTCATAGCGTCTTCNTCCTGATCAAAAGCAATCAATTTCCCGTTTTTGCTCAATTTCTCAAGTATCGCTTTGGAGTGTCCGCCACCGCCGAAAGTTACGTCAACATACACGCCGTCGGGTTTTATTTTTAACCCTTCGATGGTTTCAGCGAGCAATGCCGGTATATGATATTCNGNTTCGGACATAATTTTTTAGATAACAGACGTTAGATTTCAGATAGAAGATTTTTTACGCGTTAAATTTATTTTTATCTTCGNTTTTCAATCTTTTTTAGCCATTTTTTCTTTTAATTTTGAAGCAAAATCCGCCGATGAAAGTTTATTGTTTTCATACCGTTGTTTTCCCCAAACAGCAAAACGGTCCATCATTCCCACAAAAAGCACTTCGCTATTTTCAATCCCGATTTGTTGTAAATATTTTTTTGAAATCAGCACTCGCCCTTGACTGTCAATATCCAACCATTCCGCATCGGAAACAAATTGCATCAGGAGCATTTGATCTTCCGAATTCCATTCATCCAATTCAGCTTTAAGTGTTTCCACTTTTTGATTCCAAACCGGTTCAGGATAAATAATAAGACAGTCGTTGTCGGGATCTTTGCGCAACACAACTCTTTCTTTCTTCTCTTCGGGAAGAAGTTTGCGGTATGCCGAGGGAATAAATATTCTGCCCTTTACATCGGCTTTGGCGTCGTATTTTCCTATAAAAGTAGACATAGCTTTTTCGAATAAATTTTTCCAACGGTAAAAATAATAATAATTTTTAAATTCCCCACATTTCCCCACAAAATATTTATCAACAACTTATGAACTTATTTATCAACTTTTTATTGTGATTTTTTTAACAAAAAACAAAAAAATAAAAAATTCAACAGAAATCATATATTTCTGATAATTAATGTTTTGCAATTTATTGTTTTTTTAATTCTACTAAAAATAGATAAAAGTGGGGAATTTTATTTGATTATGATTAAAAAATAAAAAACACAGGAATAATTTTTTTTTGTATTTTTGTGAAAAGAATAAAAGAAAAATCTTTTCTTATGACAGAAGCTCAAATGCCAAAAATAGATATCGACGAAGTTATTCGTCAAAAAGCGCCGAAGAAGAAATTCCCGAAATTCATTATCAATTATTTAAAGAAAATTGTCCATCAAGACGATTTGAACAAGTATTTTAAAACCGTTCCGGAACAAAAAGGAATACCGTTTATCGACAGTTCATTAAAAAAATTCGGTGTTTCTGTAGAGGTTTTTGGTGAAGAAAATCTGCCGGCTAAAGATGGGAAATATATTTTTGTCAGCAATCATCCGCTGGGAGGTTTGGATGGAATTACGCTCGGCAAAGTGATTGGAAATCATTATGATGGCAAAGTGAAATTTTTTGCCAATGATTTTCTGATGTTTGTAGAGCAACTCAAAGAAATGTTTATTCCTATAAATAAAGTGGGAGCGCAAAGTAAAGAAATTTCAAAAACAATTGATGAGTTTTTTCGGTCAGATTATCATTTAATTACGTTTCCTGCGGGAGCTTGTTCGCGTAAAATACACGGAGAAATTAAAGACTTTGAATGGAAAAAGACATTTGTAATCAAAGCTGTGCAGTATCAGCGGGATGTAGTGCCTGTTTATTTTGAAGCCAAAAATTCCAAATTTTTTTATAATCTTGCTAATTGGCGTACCAAATTAGGCGTCAAAACCAATATAGAAATGCTTTATTTGGTGGACGAAATGTACAAACAACACGGAAATGTTTTCAAAGTAAAAATAGGAAAACCTATTCCGTATCAAACATTTGACAAAGCCAGAAACCCCACCGAATGGGCAAATTGGGTAAGAGAAAAAGTGTATGGGATGAAGTAGAAAGTNTTCCCGAAACAGAATTAAAGTTGTGCGAGTTATAGGTCCAATAATCCTTCCGGTAAATCCATCCGAAGGATTTTATTTTCCTCGTCAATTTCGGTTATATATTCTTCAGCGGCAGGAATTAGAAAATCGTTGTTTTCACTAGTGACGACAAACAAAATATTTTCTGTATTATCGTCAATTTCTGAAATTGTTCCAATTTTTCCCAGCGTTTCATCAAAAACCTGAAAACCAATAAAATATTCTACGTGCACATCGTTTTCGTCCAGTTCGCTTAAGTATTTATTGGGCAGATAAATATTTTGTCCAACTAATTCACGCGCTTGTTCTTCAGTGGCAATACCTTCCAATTGGATAAAACCAGAACTGTCGGATTTAAAACGGACATTTTCAATATAAAACGGCACAAGAATTCCGTCCGGCTCCAGCACAATATACGGAATTTCCACTTCTTCCAAAATGGAATTATCAGTATTAAACGCCAATTCGCCTTTCAGTCCGTGCGTTTTGGTAATTTGTCCAACGGGAAAAACTTCTGATTTTTTAATCATTATAAATAAAAATTCCCTCTCTTTTTTCTCAGAGAGGGGAATAAAATAAGGTTAGTTTCTTACTTTGCAGTCCATTTACATCTTACGGGCGAAATGATAGAACCGTCTTTTTTTAACAGATTCATTGCTTTATCCACTTCTTTGCGGTCAAGTCCGGTTAATTCTTCTACTTTACCTGCATTTACAGGTGCTCCGGCGTTTTTAATCGCTTCCAATACTTTTGCTACGTTATCCATAAAATTCAATTTTAGATTCACTACTGATGTTTATTTTTTGTAAATTACAAATTTGTCTTTTCGAACGAAAGTTTAAATTGAAATGTTTTTTCTTATTTCCGATGCAATTTCCGTCATTTCTTCAGGGGTGAGTTTTAGTTTTGGATTGGCTAAACTCATATCTCCTTCTTTTTGAATAGGAATCAAATGAATATGTGCGTGAGGTACTTCCAATCCAATTACCATCATACCTACGCGTTTGCAAGAAACAGCTTTTTCAATTCCGGCGGCTACTTTTTTCGCAAAAAGCGCAAGACCTTTGTATGTTTCATCGTCCAAATTAAAAATGTAATCTTCTTCTAATTTGGGAACAACCAACGTATGTCCTTTGCTCATCGGATTTATGTCCAAAAAAGCAAAATAGCGTTCATCTTCCGCAATTTTATAACACGGAATTTCGCCTGCAATGATTTTACTGAAAATGGTCATAAGAAATTTTTAGATTTTAAAATAAGCCTGTTGTATATTTAATAAAACAGAATAAAAAAGATTGTTCGTTTCAGTGGAAATGACATATTTGATTATTAATCAAATAATTAAAGGTACGAACAACCTGATACAAAATTACGAAATTATTTTAGATAAATTGAAAAAAATTAGCCCAAATATCGCTTTCAAGCATTAAATCAGCAAATCAAAACTTCCTGATATGATAGCCGAAATATGTCCGGTAATTCTAAATGAGTAATTTTTATTTTGACTTTATATCTGCAAACATATATGATATTCATTATCTGAAATATATAAAAATATCTGTGATACGATATTATACATTTTGAAAAATAAAGGTATCTGAGTAATGATTACCGATTTCTCTCTATTGATTTTTTGCAGGTTTTCTTTGGTATTTCTATATTCAATAACGATTTTAACCAGTCGAACAATTTATTTCGCACATCTTTTTTAGTCATATCTGCAGATTCAATACAGCCAAATAATATATGTTCATTTTTTTCAAACTTTCTTCTTTTTCTGTCTATATATTTTTTTCCTTTTCTGGCAGGTTTTATAAACAGTAATTTGTTTTTTGATTCTTGCACACAATCTCCCGACTTAAATGCTGATAGATAGAAAAGCGCTTGTGGATTGAATTGATTTTTGTTTCTGAATTTATGCGAAATATTCATAACAAAAATGCCTGAATGTTGAAAAAAATACTTTTCAAAAATACTTCTTTTTAATGGAAGGGGTGTATGACGAATGCTGAAATAGGAAGATTTTATTCCCAACGCTTTTGCTGCATTCAGCATAGAATCTTTGAATCCGAAAGGTTTTCGCCCTTTTTTCTTTAATCTGAATTTTCGCAGCAAGTTATCGAAAAACACATTTCTCCACGTTCCATAAGCTACCGCTTTATTGTCTTTAAACCAATCTGAAGGCTGTATTGGACGCATCAGAAAAAAGTCGTCGTTGAAATACACAAAATTTTCACTCAAATCAGGGATGCGGTACAAACATGTTTCTATAGATAAACTGTTGAATGTGGGAAGAAGGTCCTCATATCCAGAGAAAATAATTGTATGGTCAACTATTTCAATTGGAATTTTATTTTCAGGGAAGTTTTGATTAATAAAATCAGTTAAATTGGGATTTTGATCATCGGTAACTATGAAAATTTTGCGTACAAAAGGAGCATATTTTAAAATGGAAGCTACACAAAAGAATATTTCTCCTTCAGAATTAAAGCGTGTTGGTGCATTTATCTCTTCGTGAATGGAAAGAAAATGCCCGAGATAAGGTATTATTTTTCTTTTGTGAGCAGGTTGTTTTCCATCAACCCACGAAATTACAACATCTATCGGTGTTTCAGTTTGCATAAGTTATTCTATTATAATTCTCTCAAACAGTACATTCTTTATTTTTGCCGCAAACATGCGGATTTTTTTTTCAGCAGGAAAACAAGCAATAATCTTGCCAAAAAGAATACTTTCCTAATATTTTATATCGTACATCTTTTATGCGATCGCCTAATTCCCCCTCGTGGAGTGAATATCTATATTTTAACTGGGCGTGAAAAATTAGTTAAATAAAACGGATTTTTATGACGAATTCTATCTGTTCTTTTACTTTTGAGATATAAATGATTTATTGAAAATTCACACACATCAGTTTAGTATTATTTTTTCTCTACAAATATAATCAACATTTTCAATTGTTAACATAAAATCAAAAATAATCTTTTTTTTTGTAACTTTGCAATTCATTTATCCTTAACTATACTATGGATAAGCCAAAACCAAAGATGAAACAAACTTTTTCACCTCAAATAGATTTTGTAATAACATGGGTCGATATGAATGACCCTAAATGGCAACAGGATTTTGCCCGGTATTCCGGAAAGATTGATAATAATAAAAACGAAGTCTCAGTGGCTCGTTTTCGTGATTATGGTTTTTTGAAGTACTGGTTTAGAGGTGTTGAGAATTTTGCGCCGTGGGTGCGTAAAATTCATTTTGTAACCTGCGGGCAAAAGCCGGATTGGTTAGATGAGAATCACCCAAAACTTAATTTGGTAGCCCATAAAGACTACATCCCGAATGAATTCTTACCAAGTTATAACTCTGTTGTAATTGAACGTTATTTGCATAAAATACCCGATTTATCAGAGCATTTTGTGTATTTTAACGATGATTTCTATATTATAAATTCAATTAGTCAAGAGCGGTTTTTTAGGAATGGTTTGCCTTGTGATATAGCTGCATTTCTTTACAATCCAGGTTGGTCGCAATGGTACAAACGTATTAAAAACAATATCAGAATTATAAACAACCATTTTGATAAAAAGGAAGTAATGACCAATTTTCGGGATAAATGGTTCGATAAAACATACGGTTCCAAGGCGCGTTGGAATTACATTCTAAAACCGTATAATAAATTTGTAACTTTACGTACGCCTCACAACGCACAACCTTATTTAAAAAGTACTTTTGAAGAAGTTTGGGCTGTTGCCGGAAAAGAGTTAACAGAAACATCGGTTAACAGATTCCGAGCGCTTAATGATTTGACACCGGAACTTTTCCGTACTTGGCAAATATGTAAAGGGAATTTTGAGCCATATAATACCTATCAGGATACGAAAATGTTTCCACTTATGATAAGGTCTAAACAAGCGGTGAAAGCAATTTCTGAGCAAAGCTATTCGTTGATTTGTTTGAACGATAATGTGCATATTCGCAATTACGGACAAGTGATGGAAAATATTGAAAATGCTTTTGAAAGTATTTTACCTCACAAATCAAAATTTGAAATCTAACTCAAGTATTTACGTTTGATGAAAATTGCTCCACGTATAAATAAAGTGTTTGCAGAGCTTATAGCAGGGCTTATTCCAAATAAAATGGCGAGGAATAGATGGCGTGGAATTTTGCGTTACGGTCTTTATCGGGCTGCGAAACTTATGCGCCGGATGAAATATGATAAAACACCGCCAAAATATTATCTGACTGTTTGTGCAATAGCAAAAAACGAAGGTCCGTATTTCAAAGAATGGATAGAATGGCACAATAATTTAGGGGTCGAAAAATTCTATATTTATGACAACGAAAGTACCGATAATACAAAAGAAACTCTTGAGCCATATATTAAATCGGGACTTGTAGATTATATATATTTTCCGGGAAAGCGACAGCAATTATTGGCGTATGATGATTGTTTGGAGAGACATCGTTTGGATGCGCGTTGGATTGCCGTAATTGATTTAGATGAATTTATCGTGCCACAAAAAGATACAAACATTCCGGAATTCTTGAGAAGATTTGAGCCATATCCGGCTGTAGAAATAAACTGGTTGATTTACGGAAGTGGTGGAGCAAAAGAGAAGGTGGAAGGAAATGTGATGGATAGATTTAAGTATCATTCGCACCCTAATCATATTTCGAATCGTCACGTGAAGAGTATTGTCAATCCTCGCCGCGTTTTTAGTTTCATCGGTTGCCACGAGGTGGCGCGTATGTCAGGACGTACAGTTGATTCACACGGTGAAATTGTAAAGAAGAATTTTCGCGATCGTGAGCCTCAGCAAGATGTAATTCGCATCAATCATTATGCCGTAAAATCATACGAAGAATTCCTAAGTAAACGATCCAGAGGCAGAGCCAGAACGCTTAAGCAGCGTAATTTGGAGTATTTTAGGCAATACGATCTCAACGATATCAAAGAGAATTAAAATTATTTTTCAAATTGAGATTTTTGTGGAAAAAGTTTACTTAAAAACAGAGTAGCTTTTATCCTGTCGCTATCTTGTGCATACTGTGAATCGTTCATACAAAAAAACGTCGGATTGTATTTTTTAAATTTCTCATAATGTCTGTCTTTATGAATAGATATGTGGAGAGACTCTTTTTTTGAAGAATATTGTAGTTCCCCTCGTTTTTCTGCTAATGCCACGTACGAATATACAATACGCTGTATGTCTTTAGGGTTACGCAAGCGGTTTGATTGCATCGCCTTAAATTCATTTTCAAAAATTTGTTCTGAAACCCGTTGGTAATCGCTTTTTAAATAAGCATCAATATTATGATGCGGTACCCCGTTATAATAGATTCCAAATTTCTTTTTTACTAATTCTGAAGCATTTTTTATACTTTGGCTGTAATTGTGTAATGGTTTCCTGCGAATTTTTTCTCTCCAAAACCATCGTAACTTCCTCAGATTTTTTCGCGTGAGACGGATAATTGGAAATCCTTCGTTAGTGAAAAAAGTGTCAGGAGAAACTGAATTATTAATAAACATATCGTCGTTTGCGTAAATAAAATGCTCGGAAAGACCCTCAATTTTATATAGGAACAGTTCTATCACACCCGAGTTATAACAAGGCAATATCTCTTGAGGCATAAGATGCTTATGATCAATTATTTTAATCTTCGGATTTGTCAAATCAATCCATTCGGGCGTTTGATTATCTGTAATTATATATATCTGATTAATCCATGGAGCATACTTTTCAACAGAACGGAGGCTGAATTTTAATTCGTCGTTATCCATATAACGTCCTTTGCAATTAGTGGATGAACTCGTTTCTGAATTTCCAACAAACGTATTTTGTATAGCCAGCCATTCAGGATCGTTTCCATCAACCCAGAGATAAATTAAATCTATATGCATATTTTTTATGTCAATCATTACTCAATAATCTTTGTTTGATTAATGGGAATTTCTCAAGTATTGATTCAAGAGCTGTTCGATTCAAGTCGGTCTTAGATTTAAAGTTGACCGTTTTCAATGATAATTCCTTTGGTTTTTTTAGCCCTCGTGGTTTGTTATATCCGAAAGGAACGGGTGTTATTTTAGTTCCGTTAGCCACAGCTGCTGCCCAAAACCAAATATCATCTGTCGTTGGGGCAATTGCTTTAAATAATTCCGGATTAATCATCTCTTTTTTTAACGAATGTGGTGGATACAATACACCTCCTACACCTGTTTGAATATTTCTAAAACCGGAATGAATCCTTTTTGTCACAAAGCTATACCATCTGTATTTTTTCCATTTACGGTATGGAGCGTTTGTTTTAATCCGTTTAGCGCGGTGGGCGATTATGGCATCAGGAATTTGCTCGTGTAAACGCAACAAGACGCGTAACATATTTTTGTTGTACCAAACATCATCGTCAATAGTGACAATCACAGCGTCAGGAAAATCATTCAGAGCAGGAACCAATTTCCTGTATGAGCGAATATCATCATCGTAATTTCTGATTTCAAAAACAGGGTTGCTGTTTGCTAAATTTTGAAGTTCTTCAGGAATCCCGTTCTCGCCAAATTGCGAATAAGTTAAATAAAGTACAACTTTATCGGGTAACACAGTACTCTCCAAAATAGATTTAACAGCTTGAGTGGCATACCAAATTGCTGCAGGAAATGATGTAAGAGATACGATAACTTGTTCTTGTTTTGGCATAACTATTTAGAATTTAGCAAGAAAAATTATTTTACAGCTTAAAAAAATATTTGTTTTTTATCGGTTCCAATCTCATTTTCAACCTTTTTTCTTATTTCCGGATATTTTTCAAGAATTTTTTCAAGAACAATCCGGTTAACATCCATTTCTGTTCTTCCGTTGACATTAAACAAACTTATTTCTTTTGGTTTTCTTAGCTCATTGAGTTTATATTGTCCAAAAGGTACCGGTGCAATTTTAGTTCCATTTGCAACAGCAGCAGCCCAGAACCAGATGTCGTCAACAGTAGGAGCCATTTCCATAAAAATTTTAGAATCAAGCATCTTTGCGTCGAGAGAATGAGGCGGATATAAAACTCCTCCCACACCTGTTTGCACGTTTGCAAACTTTGGTTTTAGACTTTTCAGGAAATAACGGTGTTCCTTATACCGTTTCCATGAACGGTACGGAGCGTTCAATTTCAAGTGTCTTACGCGGTGTCCGACAATTGCATTGGGATATCGTTTGTGCAAATGAAGCAGACCGCGCAACATATTTTTGTTGTACAAAATATCATCGTCAACAGTTACGATTATGTCGTTCGGAAAATCTTTCAGCGCCGGAATTAGTTTTGTGTACGAGCGTATGTTTTCTTCGTAAAATCTGACCTCAAATATGGTGTTTTTTTCCAATTCGATAAGTCCTGATGGAATTTTACCTTCGGGAAATTGTGACGCTGTCAGGTAAAGTATTACCTTATTGGGTAGAACAGAACCATTCAAAATAGATTTAATAGCTTGTATGGCAAACGGTATCGCTTCAGGAAAAGATGTAAGTGATACTATAACTTGTTTTTGTTCCGGTATTATTGAGTTCATGTTCGTTTGTGATGTGTGCATTACGTTCTTATAGATCGCTTTTGTGAGGCGAAATAATCCGATTGTATTTACTGTTTATTTAGTATATAAAGATACAGCAGATTCTCAAATTGTTTTGTATAATTCCCTATATTCTTCGAAGTGCTTAAATGACATAAACGAATTTACATATTCAATTTCTTTGTCAATTAAAATTTTGTTGTTTAGAACTGTATTGTTTTACTTATGTATCAATTTGATTTTTTTTATTATTAAAGTTGAATAAAATACCGCTTCCAGTGTCGATTCTATGTGTTAATAAGCTAAAAATCAGAGTGAAAGCGAAAATGCCATTTGAATACATCAATGGCATTTCTATAGTCATCAGTATAAAAAAGATAATGGCATTTATTAATAATAACCAATTGCGTTGTTTTATTCCGTAGTAAAAAAGAACACTTAAAATAAGTAATATTGCAACTAATCCAGGAATTCCGGTCTGCATCCAGTCTCCAATAATCTCGTTGTGAGGATGTTCATGGGGGAATAATTCTGCTTTTGAGAGATGAAGTGGTGCATACACCGGATTATCTCTGTTGATATATTTAGTCATTCCTCCTAATCCTGTTCCTAACCATGTATTTTCTTTTATTCCTTGAAAAGCAGCGTTGTAATGACATTTACGAACAGGGTCTTGTACGAAATTAGTGATTTCCCCAGAATTAAACAACATAAATAATGCTACAAAAATAATAATACATGATGCACAAGTCGCAAGCAGTGTTTTTTTCCTTCTTATAACAAATAAAAAACCTAAAATATTGACAACAATCCAACCGACGAACAAAAATCTTGATGCTGTAATAATTGAAAGTAATAAACTTGTCAGAATTAAAAATAGAAGTTCGGAAAATGAAACATTATTATCTATATTTTTTTTGAAGATATAATACCAGCCTACAGATAACGAAAAAAGAAAATTTAAAGCGTTGTACGTAGGATGAACTTTTTTTGACCATGCATAAACAACATCGTATGAATTATAAATATCAACGGTGTATTTTTTTATTGACAAACTGTTTTCAAGAGGGAAATTTAAAAAACGGCATTCAACAATCCAACTGCAAATGGAAATAAAAGAAAATATTATTGAGAATCTAAATATTAATAATACTATCAATTCAAAATCCTTTTTATCCAGCTTGAAAAAACAGAAAAGTATAGGAATAAATGCTATAGGAGTTATATTTCCCCAATAATGAAATCCTTGTTCCGGATTATATGTCCATAAAAGACTGATTGTGTCAATACCGAAATAAATAAAAAGAGAGATGAATAAAAGATTTGGACGATATATTTTTTTTTCAAAAAGGAAATATATAAGAACAATTACCGCAAAAATAACGGAAAATTGAAAAGGCAAATGTGAACGAAAATTTATAACAATAAAAAATAATGCTACTCCCAATAAAAGTAATTTTTTATAATAGGTTTGTTTCCTAAAGTGGCTGAAAAATAAGATTAATGAGAGCGAAAATAAAATTGTGATGGCTGTGAAAAACATAGATATAAGATTATTGCCGTTTTTGAATCCAATCAGATCAAAAGAAAAATTTTTATGATATAATAAAAAAGCAATAAACAAAGACAGAATCAGAGGTAAGAGTCCCCAGTAGTTTTTTCTTTTAAAAAGAAGAATCATAATTGTAGAATCAAGACGTTAGCGATGGATAGGTTCAAAAATAAATTAAGCCAAGTTAATATGACAAAAGTACTACTTTTTTATCAAAATTAATGATTGTTGATAAAAAAGCTGTTTACAGGTATTAGTAACAAGTTACTTTTGATTATTTTTGTTCTAATTATTGAGAAGATAAAATGCGTGAATATAACTTCCTCGCATTGAACAATATATTAAAATTTCTTCAATGTTCTTCAAGAAAATCTATATCGAAATTACCAATGTATGTAACTTTCATTGTTCGTTTTGCTTTCCAACTCAACGGACAAAGAAATTTATGCAGGTGAATGAATTTCGGGTTATAGCGGAAAAGATAAAACCGTTTACGGATTATGTGTATTTGCACGTATTGGGCGAACCGCTTTTGCATCCGCAGTTGGAGGAAATTCTAAAAATTTGCAAGGAAAAAGGTTTGCTTGTAAATATAAGTACTAACGGCAGTTTGCTTGAAAAACACAAGGATATTTTCTTGCAAAATTCTGTGCGACAAATGAATATTTCACTTCACGATGTAGAAGAAAACATCCCGAAAGAAAAATGGAGTGATTTTATTCAAAATACATTACAAATCAGCAAAGAATTATCGGCAAAAACGTACATAAACCTTCGGCTTTGGAATAAAACTAATGCGGAAAGCGAAGAATTTAATGCGTTGTGTTATAACTTGATAATGAAAGAATTCAATTTCTCGGAAAATTTAAATCTTAATCACAATAAAAAAAATATCACACTTGCCGATAATATTTACCTTCAAAATGCCCCTCGTTTTAAGTGGCAAAGTGAAAATGCTACAGAAAACAAAACGTGTTATGCGTTGAAAGACCATATTGCAATTCTTGCCAATGGAGAAGTTGTTCCTTGCTGCATTGATGCGGAAGCGAATTTACTTTTGGGGAATATTTTTAAAGAAGATTTATCGGTTATTCTTCAGTCAGAAAAAGCTAACAGAATAAAAAACGGCTTTGCAAAACACAAAGCCGTTGAAGATTATTGTAAAAAATGTGGATTTCGGATTATGGATTAACCGTCGCTTCCAAATAATTTTTCAAAGGATTGGCATACATTTCCAGCATTTTTGTATGGAGAAAATCACGGTCTTTGTTTTCAATGTCGATTTTTCTTATTTGTTTATCTAAATATTCTTCAAATTTATTTTTTTCAGTATCGGAATATTCTTTTTCAAACCGTTTTTCGCCGGTAAACATATCATACGCAATTTTGTTGTTGGCAAAAATTCGGTAATTTTTGTGGATCTGTCTATCAATAAGTTTTGCAACTAATTCTGCTTGTTCATTTTTTACTTTTGTTTGTGCAGAGACTTTGTTTAATTCATCGCTAATTGTTCCTGCAATATAATAAACCACTTTTCCTTTGTAACCCATCACACCTGTCTGCATATTTATTAAATCGTCTTGCGGCGATTTTTTATATTCAGGATTATCTCGTTTCTGTTGAAACTCTTTAGCTTTCAGAAAATCGCATGGGTCGTATTCATACGAAATACTTATGGGACATATATTTAATTCTTTCAAATTTTCAGCAAGTGTTCCGTTTCCGCTCATTCCAAACATTTTAATTAAACTCTCCTGAGTGCGGTCGTCACTGTCTTTGGCGCGTCCTTCTCGTTGAGCAATCCAAACAGATTGACCTTTTTCTGTTAATGTATAACGTATATATGACGAAAGTCGCTTGGAACTTTCCAACATTTCGTGTGGAGTAAGTCCCCGAAGCACAAGAAAACTTTTGTTTACCCGCACTAAATCTTCAATCCATGGAAGTGCGAGCAGATTATCGCCAATGGCAATTTCCATTGTGTCCAAACCGTTTTCAATAAATTTTCCACCCAAAAAAGCTGAATCGAGAATAATGTCGCGGTGATTTGAAATGTATAAGTAGTTTTTTGATACATCAATGTTTTCGAGTCCGTTAAAATCAATACCTGTAGTCATATTTGCTTCGAGATATTGTAAAAAAGGCAATACCATTTGATCTTGCAAGTCTCTTGACTTTTTGAAACTCAACATTTTTTGTTTCAGCATTTCTTTTGGCATCAATGGAAAAAGCGTACTTACCACTTTCATAAA
Source organism: uncultured Paludibacter sp. (assembly GCA_900498215.1). Lineage (GTDB taxonomy): Bacteria > Bacteroidota > Bacteroidia > Bacteroidales > Paludibacteraceae > UPXZ01. Next base: position 2,604,785 of record LR026962.1, read on the forward strand.
CTGCTTCTCGTTACAAAGACGCTCCATTGCTGCAGGAACATCTTTCGGCTCAAAAGCCCTTATTGCTTCAAAATTATATTCCATTGTTTATCAGTTATTTGAGGATTAGACTTAATAACAAAAACACCATAGGTGCTGCCATTATCATACTGTCGAAACGGTCGAGAATTCCACCGTGTCCGGGAATGGCGTTACCCGAATCTTTTACATCCAATGTGCGTTTTATTAAAGATTCGCTTAAATCGCCCAATGTTCCGAAAATTACTACAATTTCAGAAAAGATAAACCATTGTAGAAGAGTTAATTCAGGTATAAAACGTGAAAAAATATATCCCGAGATCAATACAAAAACAGCTCCTCCAAGAAAACCTTCCCACGTTTTCTTGGGCGAAATCCGTTTGAAAAGCTTGTGTTTTCCAAGCAACATTCCCGTACAATATGCACCGGTATCGTTTACCCATATCGATATAAATACTGCTAAAAGTATAATTGGTTGATAATTATTTACATACAAAATGTAATTTAACAATGCAAAAGGAAGAGCAGTATAAATTTGTCCCAGTACAAAATACGCCCAATTGTGGATTGGATTTTGTTTCTTTCTGAAAAGTTCCGATATTAAAATTACTATAACGTAAACTCCGTAAATTGTATAAACAGGGAAATCTGTTAATTTTGAGGCAGAAACAAAAGCGCCAATAAATAAAAGAACGCCGCCAATAACAGCAATAAGAGTATTAACTTGAATATCAGGATTTTTATTTGTCAACTGATGAAATTCGCGTATGGCTAATGCCATAATAGCAGCAAAAAGAACAGCGAATGTATAAGGTGAAATTAAAATGGAACCCACAAGAAGAACCACAAAAATAACTCCGCTTACAAGGCGCAAAGCAAGATTTTTCATACACTCTACAAGTGAAAATGGATTTGTATTGCAAAGTTATTAAAAAATATCAAACTCCAAATACTTTGCAGGTTTCGTGTCTCAAGTTTTGTGTTTTGAGCTTAAAGTTATTTTTGAACTTTTGAATTCTTAAACATCAACTTTTAAGGAGTAAAACAATCAATTCTTTAGGTCCGTGTGCGCCAAGCACAAGCGTTTTTTCAATATCTGCCGTACGGCTTGGTCCCGTAATGGTAGTTATTTGCGACGGAAGATTTCCATTGTATTTTTCGAATATTTTTTGGTAAGCATTTTCGGGATAATTTACCAATTGCGACGTGTTTGCCAGTATAATATGAGTAGGAGGGAAGGATATAAGTTGTCTTCCGGATTGCGATGCGGAAGTAACCACAACACTTCCGGTACGGGTCATCAAAAAATCACAGCTTGTAATTGCCGCCTTCATCGGTTCAAAATCCTTGGAAGAATTCGTGTGCGGTAGTTTGTAATTATCTAATTGATTGATGATGTTTTCTTCCCTGCAAAAAAGAGCTGTGATATTTTTTTCTTCCATCATTTTTTTTAGAAAAACAAACATCTCCTGTTGTGTTTCAAAAATTTCGCATTGTCCGTTAATACTTTCCAGTTCGTTTTTGAAACAAGTTTCTGCGTCAGGTAAAATCGGTTTGTAAATTTCAATCTTATCAGAAACAGAAAAAACTTGCTCGCTGGTGCGGGCAAGTTTTGCGTCTGCTATTCGTTTCAGTATGTTTTTTTTTGAAGAACTCATTCTTTGTTATCCACGCTATTCTCAGTTTCAGAAACTTGTGGTTCGTCTTTAGTGTTTTCTTCCACTGCATTTCCTTCCGGTTTAGTTGATTCTTCTTTTTCTAAAGCGGCTTTGGCTTCTTCGTTAAGATTAATCAACTCATCGCTGCGTGAAATCCACGGACGTTTTCCGAATATTTTTTCCAAATCTTCAGCAAAAATAACTTCGTTTACTATTAATAATTCTGCTAACTTATTGTGCCCATCAGAATTTTCACGAAGAATTTTCTTTGCTCTCTCGTATTGCTGTGCAACAATTTTTTTAGCTTCATTGTCAATTAATTCGGCAGTTTTCTCACTGTAAGGTTTGGTAAATCCGTAATCGGAATTTCCTGACGAATCATAATAGCTCATATTTGGCAGATTTTCACTCATACCAAAATACGCCACCATTGCGTAAGCACGCTTAGTCACTCGTTCCAAATCATTGATAGCTCCGGTTGACATTTGATTTAAGAAAACTTCTTCCGCAGCGCGTCCGCCAAGTGTTGCACACATTTCATCCAACATGTGTTCACGATTGGTAAGCTGACGCTCTTCAGGAAGATACCAGGCAGCTCCGAGAGCTTCACCTCGAGGAACAATGGTAACTTTTACAAGCGGATTGGCGTGTTCCAATTTCCAACTGATTGTAGCGTGTCCTGCTTCATGAAAAGCAATGGATTTTTTCTCGGAAGCAGTTGTAATTTTGGTTTTCTTTTCCAAACCGCCGATAATTCTATCCACAGCATCCAAGAAATCTTGTTTTTCAACAAATGATTTTCCTTTTCGTGCGGCAATCAACGCAGCTTCGTTACAAACATTGGCAATATCAGCTCCTGAAAATCCCGGAGTTTGACGTGCCAGAAAATTCACATCAACGGATTCATTGATTTTGATAGGACGAAGATGTACTTGGAAAATTTCTTTTCTTTCCTGCACATCGGGTAATTCTACGTGAATTTGGCGATCGAAACGTCCGGCGCGTAACAATGCTTTGTCCAAAATATCGGCGCGGTTTGTAGCAGCCAAAATAATTACGCCGCTGTTTGAACCAAAACCGTCCATCTCAGTAAGCAATTGATTTAGAGTGTTTTCTCTTTCGTCGTTGCTTCCAAAATTCGGGTTGCGTCCGCGAGCGCGACCAACAGCGTCAATTTCATCTATAAATATAATACAAGGAGCTTTTTCTTTTGCCTGACGGAAAAGATCGCGTACACGTGAAGCTCCAACACCCACAAACATTTCCACAAAATCGGATCCCGACATAGAGAAAAAAGGAACATCGGCTTCGCCCGCAACGGCTTTTGCCAACAGCGTTTTACCTGTTCCCGGAGGTCCTACAAGTAAAGCTCCTTTGGGTATTTTTCCTCCCAATTCGGTGTATTTTGAAGGGTTTTTGAGGAAAGCTACAATTTCTTCCACTTCTTGTTTTGCGCCTTCCAATCCGGCTACATCTTTAAAAGTGATTTTATTTTTTCCATCGCCTTTTTCAAAAAGTTGCGCTTTAGATTTGCCGACATTGAAAATTCCGCCACCGCCTCCCATACTTCCCATACGGCGATTCATTAACCAAAACAGACCTACCAAAAGTAGTACCGGTAAAATAAATGCTAAGAAAATATTCAAAAAATCGATGTCTTTCTGAAAATTTACCTCAATATTTTGATGGGTTTCATTGCGAACCTTGTCGATAAACCTTGAAGCTTCTTCAGGAGAAGGAGTTTCGAGTTTTATAAGGCGATTTTTATTATATGCTTCCAATTCTTTTCCTTTGAAAACGTACTTCATCGAGTCTTTTTTTACGGTAGCTTCCAAAGTTTCAGTAGTGCGGCTGATGATTACTTTTTCAATATATCCTTTTTGCAGATATGATTGAAAATTAGACCAGCTTTCTTGTTTGGCGGTGTTATTTCCGGGAAAAAAATTAAAAGCCAAAATACTTAAAAGAATTACAATATAAATCCACCCGAAATTGAATCTTTTGGGCTTGTTATTATTGTCGGGTCTTTGTTGTGGTTTAGGATTATTTTTTTGTTCCATTTCTTATAAATTTCATCAAATTATCTAATAAGTTTAACGCTCATTTAAGAGTTTTTGTTTTTGAAAATGTGCATCTGATTAATCTAAATCAGGTATTCTTTTTAAATCTGCATCTTCCCATAAGTGCTCCAAATCGTAAAATTCACGGAAAGGACGCTGAAATATATGTACAATAATTTGTCCGTAATCCATTGCGATCCATTGGCAATTTTCAAAACCATCGGTAGCATAAGGTTTTACTTTTATTTTTTCATTTACATAATCTTTTATGGAGATGGCAACGGCGTTTACTTGTGTGCTCGAATCGCCCTGACAAATTACAAAATAGCTGCAAGGTGCATCGGAAAGTTTGTTTAAATCAACTACTACAATTTCTTTTCCTTTTTTTTCCTGAATTCCTTCAATGATGTTTTTTACAATTTCTTCGTTTTCTACTGATTTTTTTTTCATTAAATATTTTTTTACTAAGTAAAATTAAAACGTAAATGCGGTGGTTAATCCAACGCTGTTAATCAATCCGTTTGTTTTTGACGTAAACGTACCTTGTGGAAAAGTTTCTGTTATGCTTCCATAAGTGCGCTGCGTTTGACAAAATAATCCAAAATATAAATCAGATCCTTCGGTAACTTTATAATTAAGTCCTCCGGATATGTGAATAAACAATCCGCCTTTGTATTCATTTTGAAGATGAAAGGCATAACCTGTTTTTAAATTAACAGCCGGACTTAGCTTTTTATCGTTAAGAATGCTTTTTATTTGAATAAATAACGGTAAAAAACTTAAAGTTTCATTCTCCTGTGCTACAAAAATGGTCTCATATCCAACACCGACACCCAGAAAGGTGGATGAATGAAACGCGTTTTTAGAACCAAAAGCCAGTGAAGCGTTTATAGAAGGAGAAGAAGAAATCCCTCCTTTGATAGACGAAATTCCTCCGTTTACTTGCAAAAGCCCTGCAAAATTGCCTTTCGGAACATTTTCCCCGACCTCCTCCATTTTTACATTTTCCTTGGAGATTTCTTTTATTTCTGAAAGTTGAAACTGAAACCGTTTACCGTCGTGTGTTTTCAACATCACAATTTCATCTGTTTTTAAAACAATTTCACCGTTATATTTTTCACCGTTTTTCAAATATATAACATCTTCTTGCGCCGGTTGTTGAGAAAAAACCTGTAAAGAGATAAAAAAAGTCAATATGAGAACAGAAATTATTTTTTTCAATTTTCAGAATTTAAAGCGTTTTCAAATCGGGTTAAAAACAAATCGGCATCTTCTTTCGAGAGGTTTAACGGAGGAAGCAATCTTATAACATTTGTTCCGCTTGCTCCGGTAAATATTTTTTGTTCAAAAAGCAACTTTTTGCGTAATTCTCCTGCAGGATCTTCCATCTCAATGCCAATCATCAACCCTTTTCCGCGAATTTCTTTTATTTGTGGATATATTTTTAATTTATCCATAATGTATTGACCTGTCTTGGCAGCGTTTTCAATTAATTTTTCGCTTTTCATTACATCCAACACCGCAATTGCAGCCGTGCAAGCCAAATGATTTCCGCCAAAAGTAGTTCCCAACATTCCGTGAACCGCTTTAAATATCGGGCTGATTAATACTCCTCCAATGGGGAATCCGTTTCCCATTCCTTTGGCGGTGGTAATAATATCGGGTTTAATACCGGAATACTGATGCGCGAAAAATTTTCCGCTTCTTCCATAACCCGATTGAATTTCATCTAAAATCAAAACTGTTCCTGTTTTTGTGCATTCTTCCCTTAATTTCACCAAAAAATCATCGTCAGGAATTTGAATTCCGCCTACGCCTTGAATTCCTTCTATAATTACGGCGCAAACGTCGTTGTTTTTCAAGGATTCTTTTACTTTTTCAATATCGTTCAATGGGAGAAATTCCACATCGAAATTATTATTAATCGGAGCGACAATTTTCGGATTATCCGTAACTTTTACCGCTGCAGAAGTGCGTCCGTGAAAAGCTTTTCCGAATGCTACCACTTTTTTTCTTCCCGTATGAAACGACGCCAATTTCAATGCGTTTTCATTGGCTTCAGCTCCTGAGTTTATCAGAAATAACGAATAATCTTCGTAACCTGATAGTTTTCCGAGTTTATCGGCTAATTCTTTTTGCAATGAATTTTGCACCGAATTGGAATAAAAAACCAATTTTTCGAGTTGCGAAGTAAGTTTCTGCACATAATACGGATGTGAATGACCGATGGAAATTACAGCGTGTCCGCCATACAAATCTAAATATTCAGTGCCGTTTTTATCGTAAGTGTAGCAGCCAACGCCTTTTGTTATTTCGATATCGAACAAAGGATAAACATCAAATAAATTCATCTTCATTTATTTTTAAAGAATACAAAAATAGTTATTTTTCAGTAGAAAATGAAATAAGTCCGCAGTTTAAAGTTTACACTGGCAAATTCAAGAAAAATATAAAAAACTCCCTCTCACTTTTTTTTGAAGAGGGAGTTTTTGAGTGAATTTTATTTTATGATAATCAGAGTAGTTCTACGCTTCTCTTTACAAAATTTGCCAATGCTTCTCCTTTCAACATATTATTTGCAAGCAACGCCAAATCAATCAACTGGCGAACCTGTTTGTTTTCCGAAGCATATTTTTTGTAAACATCTTTCTTTTCGTTTTTCAATTCTTCGACTTTTTTCTCAAAATGTTCCAAGTTTTCTTTTTCTTCCGTTGGAATTTCTTCCTCTTTTTTATCTTTATGCTTTTCTTTTAATTGCTCGATGTTGGAATTTAACTCGTTTAATTGCGCATTTAATGGAGTTAATTCAACTTCAGTCGCTTCTTCTTCGTTTTTCAACAGGTTTTCAATCAGAGGATGAGCTGTATTTACCACTAAATTATAACTGTCGGGCATTTCTCCGTAAAAACTCATCATTCCGCCTCCGCCTTGGAGCGCTGACATATCTTTCATACGGCGCATAAATTCATTTTGAGTAATGAAAACCGGATTTACTTGTGCCGAAAGTTGTTCAAACGTAACAATAAAATTGGTTTTATCCATTTTGGGAATTTGACTTTCAAATACAGAAACAAGCGCATTGCGTTGTTCGTCAGTCAAGTTTACGTTTTGCGTCTCATCTTTTTGAATCAACTTGTCAATCACATCACTGTCAACGCGCACGTAACGATTTTTTTCGTTTTTCTGTTCCTGCTGGCTTATAACGTGAACGTCTAATTGTCCGTCCATCAACAGAACATCGTATCCTTTATCTTTGGCGTGCTGAATGTAACTGTATTGTTCATCTTTATTGGTAGTGTAAAGGTAAATCACGTTTCCGTCTTTATCTTTTTGGTTGCTTTCAGTTAATGTTTTGTATTCTTCGAGCGTAAAATATTTTCCATCCACATTTTTCAACAAGGCAAATTTTTCGGCGCGTTCGTAGAATTTTTCGTCACTCAACATCCCATATTGGATGAAAAGTTTCAAGTCGTCCCATTTTTGTTCAAACTGTGCACGGTCTGCTTTGAAAATATCGTTCAAACGGTCTGCAACTTTTTTAGTAATGTGAGCCGAAATTTTCTTTACATTCGCATCGCTCTGCAAATAACTTCTCGATACATTCAAAGGAATATCGGGCGAGTCAATTACTCCGTGAAGCAAGGTGAGATATTCGGGTACGATATTTTCTACGTGGTCTGTAACGTATACCTGATTGGAGTAAAGTTGAATTTTATTGCGTTGAATATCAATGTTGTTTTTGATTTTCGGAAAATACAAAATTCCTGTTAAATTAAAAGGATAATCCACGTTCAAATGAATATGAAAGAGTGGTTCTTCCATTGTCATCGGATAAAGTTCATGGTAGAATTTATCGTAATCTTCGTCTGTCAAATCGGCAGGCTTGCGTGTCCAAGCCGGAGTGGTGTTGTTAATGATGTGGTCTTTATCGGTTTCCACTTGTTTTCCGTCTTTCCATTCCTTTTCTTTTCCAAAAGCAATTTCCACAGGTAAAAATTTGCAATACTTTGTCAGTAATTCCTCAATTTTACTTTCTTCCAAGAAATCTTTGTTTTCATCATCAATGTGAAGTACAATATCGGTTCCGCGTTCTGATTTAATTGTTTCTTCCAGCGTATATTCAGGATCGCCTTTGCATGACCAATGTTGAGCTACAGCATTTTCTTTGTACGATAAAGTGTAAATTTCTACCTTCTTTGCAACCATAAATGCCGAATAGAAACCCAATCCGAAATGTCCGATAATGGCTTGAGCATCGTTTTTGTATTTTTCAAGAAATTCTTCCGCTCCCGAAAATGCAATTTGGTTGATGTATTTTTCAATTTCTTCGGCAGTCATTCCAATCCCTTTATCGCTTACGGTGAGCGTGTTTTTCTTTTTGTCAATGCTTATGCGGATGGTTAAATCTCCCAACTCACCTTTGTATTCTCCAACCGATGAAAGTGTTTTCAGTTTTTGTGTGGCATCCACCGCATTTGAAACCAATTCACGCAAGAAAATTTCGTGATCGCTGTACAAGAATTTCTTAATAACGGGGAAAATATTATCGCTTGTAACCCCAATGTTTCCTTTTGACATAACTGTTTTTCTTTTTTTATATGTTTTTTATTGAATACAATTTTACGGCAAATTTTTTTCAAAAAAAATGCCATTCTGTGAAAAATGACAAAATGGCAGAACAAATTGTTGATTACTTTTTTGTTGATAAATATTCAACAATTTTGAATATATTAGCTTGAGCGGTTAGGGGATTGTCGAAATCAAATTCAATTAATTTGCTTGCGTTTTCTTTGGCAGTATTCAGAAAAGGTTTTAATCTTTTGTATATATTGTTTGATTGTTTATAATATTTTTCTGTTTTTTCGTATTCTTTCAGTTCTTTGTGTTTTTTCAAATCACGGATTACCTCTTTACAATCTGAATAAAATTTCCCGGTATCTTTAAAATGCAATAAAAACCAAAATTCTAGGCAAGGGGTATTAATTAAAACTTCTACTTTTTCTTTGTATTCGCCTTTTTGAAATGATTCAAAATATAATTTAAATTTTTGTAAAATGGATTCTGTTTCAATTTTTTTTTCTCTTTCTTCTTTCAATATTGTATCGAAATCAATAAGCCAAAATATTTTGTCATATCCTTTTTCAAACTTCTCAATAACTGTTTTATATTGAGTGTCAATAGACTTATTTTGTGGTAATTCCGGTTCTATTGCAATGTTCAGATTTTCAAATTCCTTCAATTTCTGAANATACCACGCTTCTGTTTCTCCATCAACAACAATAGCGCAAGCTTTTCTCCCTTTTCGATTAGTTATTTTCCTTGCCATCGTCATTCAAGTTAATATAATAATCCCCTAAATTTGGTTTAGCTCCTAATTTACCAATTTTATAAGCATTGTAAACAGAACTTGTATTCCGAATAACAGTAGAATCGAAATCAGCAAGTGAATATAAATCTGTTCCTCCGTCTGCTTGTTTTTCCGTGAGCCAGATAGCATCATTCCTAAACAGATCTCTATTCATTAAAAATTCTCTATAATGAGTTGTTGCAATTAATTGGGATTTTTTTGAATTGGCAAGAAATGTTTTTATAAAATGTTCAAATAAATCAGGATGTAGAGAAGAATCTATTTCATCGATTGAAAAAATATTAGATCTTCTTATTAATAAATCTAAAATTCCACTTAATTGATAATAGCGCCTTGTTCCGGCAGATTCTAATTCATAAGATAAACTATATGAGTCGTTATTTATGTTATGCATAAAGGATATAGATTTTCCTATAATTTTTTTGTTTGCTTTTATTTTTTCGAGTTTATCATCTGAAATATCAGTCGTCTTTGATAATAATTCTATCATTTTGTCATCAATATCTTTTTCTTCAGAATTAACAATCCAATCTTCAATCATAAAATCTGCTTTTTGAAGAAATTGAATAATATTTTCCTTTACTATAATATTCTTTTCAATTCTTTCCGATACATATACGTATAGATTTGACATAGGATTAATTACAGGTTTAAGATTTGCTCTAAACCAATCAGCCACGTCTCTTAGTTCATTAAATTCAATGTTGGTTTTTAGAAATCCACCTAATACTGTATTATTCCACAGTGTTGACGTTTCTAATGCGGGAATTGCTCCCATTTTTAGTTTTATTTTACTGCCAATCTTAATTTTAGTAACCTGATTTTGGATGTCAGTTTCTCTTTCATATACTATTGCTTTATTTGGATTATAGGAACGAAGAACTTCTTTAATGATCGCTTTTTTATTTAATTCAACCTCATATGAATATCTTTTATTACTATTTGAAATAAAATCAATATTAAATCCTGTGTTTTCTTGGACACTCTTTGAATCAAAAAGAAATGGTTCGTATTCCAATAAATCTGTCTTTTTGGATAATGGTTTAATTATAATATCTCTTAAAAAATCTAATGCTTGTAATAATGTAGATTTTCCAGATGCGTTTGCTCCATAAATAAGCGCTAATTTTAAAAGGCGTATACCTTTAATTGGCTCAATTATATAATATTCCTCCAACTCTTGGTTGTTTGTTGCCTCAAAAGAAAGGGTTTGTTTGGTTTTGATTGGTCCAAAATTTTGAACCGAAAAATTAATTATCATTTTTTATTTCTAATTTGTAATTTAGTTGCAAATATAGAACAAATAATTTGTAAAATAGTTTTTGTTTTGTGTAAAATTGAAATTAAACAGCAATTTAATGAAGAAGATATGTCTAATTATTTTATATATTTTACTTTTATTCCCATAAATTTCTTTGTATCTTTGCATTCCAATTTTCAAATAAAAACAAAAAAAAATGAATTTACCGCTATTTACAGCTGAAAAATACAAAGTTGCCGATATGAATTTGGCTGACTTTGGACGAAAAGAAATAGAACTTGCCGAAAAAGAAATGCCGGGTTTAATAGCGCTTCGTGAAAAATACGGAAAAGAAAAACCATTGCAGGGAGCACGCATTATGGGTTCGTTGCACATGACGATTCAAACTGCCGTGTTGATTGAAACATTGAAAGAACTTGGAGCGGAAGTGCGCTGGTGTAGCTGCAATATTTATTCCACACAAGACCACGCCGCTGCTGCCATTGCTGCTGCAGGCATTCCGGTTTTTGCTTGGAAAGGCGAAACGTTAGAAGAATATTGGTGGTGTACGCTTCAGGCATTGACTTTTGACGAGCATAAAGGACCTACCGTAATTGTTGATGACGGTGGCGATGCTACAATGATGATACACGTTGGTGCAGCCGCTGAAAAAGATGCGAATGTATTGAATAAAAAAGCCGGTGGTGAAGACGAACAACAACTATACAATATTTTGAAAAACGTTTTGCAAGAGGACAACGGTATTTGGACAAAAATGGTTCCTGAAATTCGCGGAGTTTCGGAAGAAACTACAACCGGAGTTCATCGATTATATCAAATGCTGGAAGAAGGAGGGTTACTTTTCCCCGCGTTTAACGTGAATGATTCGGTAACAAAATCGAAATTCGATAATTTGTACGGATGTAGAGAATCGTTGGCAGACGGAATAAAACGAGCTACCGATGTGATGTTGGCAGGAAAAGTGGTGGTGGTTTGTGGCTACGGCGATGTTGGAAAAGGTTGCGCCAAGTCAATGCGTGCATACGGTGCGCGTGTAATGGTAACCGAAATCGACCCGATTTGCGCTTTGCAAGCTGCAATGGAAGGTTTTGAAGTTTGTACCGTAGAAGATGCTTTATCTGAAGGAAATGTATATGTAACTACAACAGGAAATAAAGACATTATTCGTATTGAACATATTGAAAAAATGAAAGACGGAGCAATTGTATGCAATATCGGACATTTTGATAACGAAATTCAAGTAGATAAACTGAAAAATTTTAGCGGAATTCAACGTGTAAATATCAAACCACAAGTGGATAAATATATTTTCCCGGACGGACACAGTATTTTACTTCTTGCTGACGGACGTTTGGTAAATTTGGGTTGCGCCACAGGGCATCCTTCGTTTGTAATGAGTAATTCATTTACCAATCAAACATTGGCGCAAATTGAACTTTACACCAAAAAATATGAAATCGGAGTATATCGACTTCCAAAACATTTGGATGAAGAAGTTGCACGGCTTCATTTGGAACAGCTCGGTGTAAAACTTACAAAACTCACTCCAGAGCAAGCGGCTTATATTGGTGTAGATGTAAACGGTCCTTTTAAACCGGAACATTACAGATATTAAAACTAAATTATAAATTGAAAGATAGGGATTGCAAAAGTAATTCCTATCTTTTTATTTTTGTGATGAAACACTGTTTCCTAAAAATAAAAAAGAGAATGCCTTATCATTAGACATTCTCTTTTTGCGGAAGCGGGGGGATTCGAACCCCCGGTACGGTTACCCGTACGTCAGTTTAGCAAACTGGTGGTTTCAGCCACTCACCCACACTTCCTTGAGTTTATGCTCTGAAAATTTGCGAGTGCAAATATAGTGAAGGTTTTTTGATTGACAAAACCTTTTCTATTGAAATAATAAAAAACTATTTTATAACTTTGTGATTCATTTAAGATAAACCTTTCTGTTTTATGAATAAATTTTGGAAACATATTTTACTGATTTTCGCTGCTGTTGTTTTTTTACTAGCCGCTTATATCCTTTTCTTGTTTTTTATTCCAAATTTTCATCAAAAAGGGAAAGAAAAGCAATATCTTTTTTTACGCGAAGGAGCTGTTTATAACGATGTTGTAAGCCAACTCAAAAAAAAATCTACTGTTTTTAGTATGTTTAGCTTCAATCAAGTTTCAAATATTCTAAACTATACGAATAATGTAAAATCCGGCCGGTATTTGATTCCAAATGGGGCAAGTAATTTTACATTGATAAGAACATTACGCAGCGGACGTCAAACTCCGGTACAGCTCACATTTAATAACATCCGGACAAAAGAACAATTAGCAGGACGATTGTCGAAACAATTAATGCCTGATTCCGTTCAATTTCTCAAATTATTAAACGATACGGCTTTTTTGTCAAAATATAATTTAAACCCATACACGTCTATTTCTATTTTTTTACCAAATACATATCAAATTTTTTGGAATACAAGCGTTGAAAATATTTTTGAACGGATGTATAAGGAATACAATAAATTCTGGACTCCTGAGCGAAATCAAAAAGCGTCTGAAATTCCTTTAACACAAAGTGAAGTAATAACATTGGCTTCGATTGTAGATGCCGAATCAAATACATCATTTGAAAAACCAATTATTGCGGGACTTTATATAAACAGATTAAGAAAAAGTATGCCGCTTCAAGCCGATCCTACTATTATTTTTGCAGCGGGAGACTTTTCGATAAAACGTGTAACTGGCACGTATACGAGTATAAAATCTCCATACAACACGTATAAAAACAGAGGATTACCTCCGGGACCCATTCGTATTCCGGATTTGAAGACTATTGACGCCGTGCTTAATTATGATAAAAACGATTATGTTTATATGTGCGCCAAAGAAACTTTAAATGGAGAACATAATTTTTCTTCCAACTGGGCTGAACATCAACAAAACGCGAAAAAATACCAGCAAGCGTTGAATGAAAGGGGAATACATTAGTGGGTAATGTAAATAGTTGTGAAAAGATGTATAAATTTTATTTAATAAGAAGTAATTTGTTGGAAGATATTATTTAAGGTTGTGCTAATTGATATCCGCCAGAGTTATTTTTAATCTTTTATTATTCTCCAAATACTACTCCTCTTTATCTTCTATGGTTATTTCTTTTTCTTCTACTATTACGTGAGTCTTAATAGAAATCGGATCGTTTTTTGTCGGCATTTTCGTGCCCAATAATTTCCCCCAAGGATTTAATCTATCAATATTATCAAAAATAATTTTAAGAATACCAATGAAAGGAATGCTTAAAAACATACCGCTTACACCCCAAAGAGCGTTTCCCAATAACACAATTACAATAGAAACCAAAGCATTTACCGACACTTTTGAAGCTACAATACGGGGCACAAGTATATTATTATCAATCAATTGAATAATTGAATATGCTATAATAATAAGTAACGGTGTAGTATATCCTTCTTGAGTTACAATAGACATTAATATGGGCAATGCTATAGCTATAACGCCTCCAATATAAGGTACCAAGTTGAGCAATGCTCCAATTGACCCAAGCATAATAGCATACGGCACACCTAAAATGTATAATGCTATTGAATTCAATATGGCTACAATAAATGTTTCCCATAACAAACCGGATACATAACTTTGTACGGCGCCTTTGGTTTTTGCAAGTACAATTTCTACGGTTTCGCTATTTTCATCGTCAAAAGATTCATAAATAAAATTCAGTAAAAGTTTTTTATAGTATAATATCAAAAAAACATAAATAGGAATAAGTAAAACAGCACTTCCTATATTTATAACATTAAGCAAAGTGGAACCTATCATCCCTTCGCTGTTGTTCATTATTTTTTGGATTAATTCATTTTGTTTTGTAATAGGATACCCAATATGATATAAAATCCATTGTTGCACATCATCAATCAATAAATTAAATTTATCTTTTAACTCCGGTAACATTTCAGTGAATTTAGCAATTTGTAAACTCACAAAAAAAGTAACGCCGACTATAACCATAAAAGCCAGTAACAATGCCAATATGATTGCAATTACATTATTGATTTTTTTGCTTACCAACCAATTAACAAGTGGATTTAAAAGTATTGCCAACAGAAGAGAAAAACAGAGCGGTATGAGAATGTCGCCAAGAACACTCAATATATAAAAAAGCAATATTAATCCAAGCAAAATAAAAGTTGCCTGAATATAAAAAGGATATATTTTTAGTTCGGTATTATTTCCGTTCGATTTTATGTTTAGAATTTTTTGGAAAGAAAATGATTTCATAATTTGTAAGTGTTGTGAAATTATATTTTTAAAACAAAAAAATAAAACAATAGTTTCTATTTTGCTTTAAAATAAAAATAGCGGAAAAATCCACTATTTTTATTAATGCTTTTAAAATTAATCTATACTTCATAATCCACACATACTCTGTCTGTTTTCACTTTTACAATATAACTGCCTATTTTTTTGTGTTCCGGATGTTCTTGATAGATGTTTAAATCTTCAAGCGAATCGAACTCTGAATAAAGAGAAACATCATAATTTGACGATGGCGTTTTTGGATGATTTATACCTACCTCAATTTTTTTCAATTGTGGAATAAGATTTATCAAATTTTCCAACCCATCCTTAATAATTTGCGCGTTTTCACTTTTATTTTTACCTTCTGCTTGTTCTGCTAACTGAAAAAATACAATATGTTTTATCATTGTTTATAAATTAAAAGTTTATATTATTGGTAACTTAAAATAAACAGGAATAAATTATTTCGAATTTTCCTCTTCCATTTTTTGTGGATAATCAATGGTGTAATGCAATCCACGACTTTCTTTACGTGCAAGCGCTTGTTTAATAATTAAATAAGAGACACTAATTACGTTACGAAGTTCACATATTTCTCGCGAAACGGTAGAACGTGTAAATAAATTTTCCGTTTCTCTATAAAGAATTTCCAAACGGCTCATAGCACGTTTTAAACGTAAATTGGAGCGGACAATTCCTACATAATTACTCATAATTTGTTCCACTTCCTTGAAACTTTGGGTTATAAGAACCATTTCTTCCGTTAATGATGTTCCCTCGTCGTTCCATGCAGGAATCATTTCATTAAATTTTAAATCATCCAAACGGGGAATAACGTGATTTATGGCAGTGTCAGCATAAACTATAGCTTCAATCAGAGAATTAGAAGCCAATCGGTTCGCACCGTGGAGTCCTGTACAAGAACATTCACCCAGTGCATACAATCGATTGATAGAAGAATGTCCATTTAAATCTACGGCAATTCCTCCGCAGATGTAATGCTGTGTAGGACAAATCGGGATATAATCTTTTGTAATGTCAATACCGTATTCGAGACATTTTTTATAAATCATCGGATAACCTTCCTTTGTTTCTTCCTGATCTTTATGGGTAACGTCTAAATATTCAAAATCTTCTCCGCGAATTTTCATTTCATTGTCAATAGCGCGAGCAACAATGTCGCGAGGTGCAAGCGAACCGCGTTCATCGTATTTCTGCATAAACTCTTTTCCATCCTGAGTTCGAAGAACAGCGCCATAACCTCTGATAGCTTCTGTAATAAGGAAAACGGGTTTATCACCCGGATGATAAAATCCGGTGGGATGAAACTGCACAAATTCCATATCTTTAATTACGCCACGCGCACGATGCACCATTGCAACACCATCTCCGGTGGCAATAGAAGGATTGGTGGACGCAAAATAAGCGCTCCCGATGCCGCCTGTGGCAAGTACGGTAACTTTAGCTAAAAAAGTATGAATATGATTGCTCTTTTGATTCAAAGCATATACTCCGTAACATTCTATATTGGGCGTGTGATGTGTAACAATTTCACCCAAGTGGTGTTGAGTAAGTATTTCTATAGCAAAGTAGTGCTCGTATAAATCAATTTCGGGATGGTTGCGTATTTGTTTATTAAGTGTTTCTTGTATAACAAAACCGGTATTGTCTTTGTGGTGCAGAATCCTAAATTCAGAATGTCCGCCCTCTTTGTGCAAATCGAATTTATCACTGTTCTCTTCTTTGTCAAAATCCATCCCCCACGCTAACAACTGATTAATTTGTGGACGAGCATTTTTTACCACTTGTTCCACAGCGGCCAAATTACAGTGTCCATCACCGGCAATAAGTGTATCTTCAATGTGTTTTTCAAAATTATCAGGCGGATACATCACAGTTGCAATTCCACCTTGTGCAAAAGATGTATTGCTTTCTTCGAGAGTGGTTTTGCAGAGCAATGCAACTTTCCCAAATTTAGCGGCTTTTAAAGCGAAACTAATGCCGGCAATTCCACCGCCAACTACCACAAAATCATATTTTTTAACCATATCGGTAAAAGTGTTAAACCAGTAAATAACAATTATTTTCAACAAAAATAATAAATTTCAATAAAACCGGAACGGTAATTAACCTGAAATAAATTTAGCGTTTCATCAATTGCACTACATTTTCTACGTGGTGCGTGTGCGGAAACATATCTACAGGCTGCACAGCAGTAACTTTGTATTTTTCATCCAGTAAGTTCAAATCACGCGCTTGTGTGGCTGAATTGCAACTTACATACACAATTTTCTCCGGTTCAGCAAAAAGAATGGCTTTTACCACATCGTTATGCATACCTGCTCGAGGCGGATCGGTAATTATAACATCGGGTTTTCCGTGTGTTTTGACAAATTCTTCGTTCAAAATATTTTTCATATCGCCGGCAAAGAAAAGTGTGTTTTCAATATCATTTAATGAAGAATTTACTTTTGCATCTTCAATAGCTTCAGGAACATATTCAACTCCAATTACTTTTTTAGCGTCTTTTGCGATAAAATTGGCAATAGTTCCAGTGCCGGTATATAAATCATAAACTAATTCATTTCCGGTAAGCTGTGCAAAATTTCGTGCTACTTTATATAATTCATACGCTTGTTCTGAGTTGGTTTGATAAAATGACTTCGGTCCTATTTTGAACTTTAATTCTTCCATCTCTTCAATAATATAATCTTTTCCTTTGTAGGTCTGAATTTCTTGATCAGTAATTGTATCGTTAGCTTTGGAGTTGATAACGTACAATAATGAAGTAATTTGTGGAAATTTATTTGCAATATGTTTCAACAATGCTTCCCGTTCTTTTTTGTCTTCACGAAAAAATACCATAATCACCATAAGTTCGCCTGTGGAAGTCGTACGAACTAACATTGTGCGTAAAAAACCTTCCTGATTTTTTAAATCGAAAAATTCTAAATGATGTTTTAATGCATAATTACGAATTTCATTACGGATTTGATTTTGAATATCGTCTTGCAACCAACATTTTTCAATGTCCAGCACTTTATCAAACATTCCCGGAATATGAAAACCAACGGCGTTCATTGTATCGAATTCTTTGTTTGAGTTAATTTCTTCAGTTGTCCGCCACCGACGATTTGAGAATGTAAATTCCAGTTTATTTCGATAAAACTCTGTTTTTTTACTCGCTAAAATCGGAGAAACTTCAGGTAATTCCACTTTCCCTATTCGTTTAAGATTGTTTTCTACTTCTAATTGTTTATATTTTAGTTGTTCGGTATAAGGAAGTAATTGCCATTTACAGCCGCCACAAATTCCAAAATGCCGACAAAAAGCTTCTTGCCTGTTTTCTGCATATTTCCGAAAATTTATAACACGAGCCTCCATAAAGCTGCTTTTCTTTTTAGTAACCTGTAAATCTGCAACATCGCCCGGCACTGCATAAGGTACAAATATTACTAAATCGTTTATTTTAGCAATAGCTTTACCTTCGGCAGCTATTCCTGTAATGGATATATTTTCGAGAATAGGAAGTGGTTTTTTGTTTCGAGACATAACTTTTTACATTAAAATGCAAAGGTAGAATTTTTTTAGGAAAAAGTATTTTAAAATAACATATCATCTGATGAGTTCCTCTAAAATCAACCGAAATTTTATTTTTTGAAATTTTTTTTGCGGTAAACAAGTAAATTTTACCTGTTGATAACTATCATTTAAAAAATATGTTTTTTTCTTCTATCCCTTTGCTGTAACATGTTTTACACATTGTTGAAATCTTGTTGAAAACTCTGTGAAAAACTTGTGTATAAATACGACTAAAAAAATTTGCAGAATATTTGTTTGGAATGTTATATTTGCAACGAGTTCAATACTCAACAACATTAATAGAATGTTGATATGTTCTTTGAAATACTGATACATTGAAAAGCCAAAAATTAAATGTCTTTATCTGAGTTTCAGATAAAATTATTTTTTGTGTGAAAAGAAGATAACAACAAAATGTACGAACTAATGTCGGCAATATTGAGTGCTTCGGTAGTCAATGTACCCTTTAGCAGAACATAGAGTTTTGCTCCTCTTTTCAAGAACGCAAAACGATAATTATAAGGATGTTTAATTTGATAAATGCGTTTCTCGTAAACAAATTTATCAGCGGCAAATACTAAAGTGACAAACTTGCCAAACAGGAAAAATCGTATTTTGGTATAGCGCTGGTAGTAATACCAATGTTTCATGCCAAAAGATGAAACTACATAACGTAGTCGATTTTGAATTGTTGAAGTTTGTTTCGGATACGGAATTATATCTCCACAATCTTTTCGGAGAGGAGGAACGTAATAAAGTAGAAGGAACGTTTATCTAAATAAAAGAGTAGTTGAAATTTATACTACGATTTTTATGCTGTAATGGCATTAGATAAAATGATTTTCAAGGTAATTCTTTCGATGAAACGTCTGTTAAAAGACGTGGAATGGGTAGAAGACGAACGCTATGTAACAGTAGCGGGAAATACTGAATCATCAATAAACAGAAACATACAAACTCAATCATCAACAATAATTTCGCAGATTCATTTCAGTGAAGTTTAAATATACGAACATTTTCCGGTAAGATTGTGTGATTTAGCACTTTGAAACGGCAGTACTTTGACTGTAAATCATATTGATATGGTTTAGAGGCAAAATACAAACTTCGGGCGAGAATACTTACAAAGATGAGCAATTATCTGCGATTAAGAAAACTCAACCAGGCGAACTTGTAATTATGATTGTTGTTTTTTCTAAAAACAGGAAAAATAATTCCGGCTCGTAAAAAGTTAAAGAAAGCAGTTCCATAGTGAAAGATATGAAAGCTGTCCTGCATCAAATTAAAATAGAGAGGCGCATGCTAATCTACAGTCAATTGGGGCTTTAACGACAGCCAAATGTAGCAAAGTTGCTGAAACTTAGCTTCTAAAAAATATCAAAATCAACACTTTGGGTAAATATATCAGTACAGAACAAATAAATCAACGTCATATTAATGCAAAAGGGTGTCCCGCAAAAAGGACACCCTTTCGTTTTTTATTTGATATAATTTACTTCAGGCGTAATTTCAATTCCAAATTTTTCTTTTACGGTGTTTTGAATTATTTTTGCCAAATCTGCCACTTCTTTTCCTGTGGCATTCCCGAGATTTATAAGTACCAGCGATTGATTTTTATGCACGCCGACGTTTCCGAACTGTTTTCCTTTCAATCCGCATTGTTCTATCAACCAACCTGCAGGAATTTTTTCTTCTCTATCAGAGATTGTATAATGAGGCATCGAAGGGTAAATTCTCAATAGTTTGTTGAATTTTTCTGTTGAAACAATCGGATTCATAAAGAAACTGCCGGCATTTCCAATTATCTTTGGGTCGGGGAGTTTGCTTTCGCGAATGGAAATAACGGTTTTTCTAATGTTTTGTAGATTTATTTCTCCGTTTTTTAGAACTTCGTCTTTTAAATGTTGATAATCAAGTTGATATTCCGGTTGTTTTTTTAGACGAAAAGTTACAAAGGTAATAATATATTTTCCTTTTAATTCAGCTTTAAAAATACTTTTCCGGTAATCGTATTCGCATTCGGAATTAGTAAAAGTACGATTTGTAACTGTTTTTATCTCAATGGTTTCTACGTTTTCGATTGTTTCCTGTACTTCCATTCCATAAGCGCCAATATTTTGAACGGCAGAAGCCCCAACTTCTCCCGGGATCAACGACAAATTTTCTACTCCATACCAGTTATTTTCTACACAATACGCAACAAAATCGTCCCAGATTACACCGGAACCAACTTTGAGCCATATAAAATCATCTGTTTCTTTTATTTTTTCGATGGATTTTATGTTGGAATGTAAAATTACACCGTCAAAATCATTCAAAAACAGTAAATTGCTTCCTCCTCCGATATGAAAAAACTTATTTTTTAGAAGAATTTCAGATTGCAATATTGCTTTCAACTCCTCTACGGAATTATATTCAGTAAAATATTTTGTTTTTACATCAATACCAAATGTGTTGTATGGCTTTAACGATATGTTTTGTTCAAATTTCATTTTACTTAAGCTTCTCATCAATAAATGATATGATTTTTTCTTCTTCCTCAGGATGAAACCAATGAATTTCAGTATCTCGATTGAACCAAGTTAGTTGCCGTTTTGCATAGTGGCGGCTATCTTGCTTTATCATATTTACGGCAAAATCAAGTGTCCAGTCTCCATCCAAATATTTATATAATTCTTTGTATCCTACAGTGTTAAGTGTATTTAAGTGTTTGTAAGGATAAAGCGGGCGAGCTTCGTCAAGTAATCCTTGCTGCATCATCATGTCCACACGTTGATTGATACGTTCGTAAAGCTCTGTTCGTGGGCGATTTAATCCAATTTTGATAATATTGAAATCACGTTGTTTTCGATGTCCGGTTCGAAATTCCGAAAACGTTTTTCCGGTTTGCGTACAAATTTCCAACGCATGCAAAATTCGTTTCGGATTTTTTAAATCCACTTCCGAATAATGTTTCTCGTCCAATCTTTTCAACTCGTTTTGAATAAATTCCAATCCTTTTTCGGCATATTCTTTTTGCCAAAATCTACGGATTTCAGATTTTACTTGCGGAATATTATCCATGCCGTTACAAACGGCATCAATATACATCATCGAACCACCTACTAATAAAACAACATCGTGCATTTTGAATAATTTATTCAACAATTTGATAGCGTCTTCTTCATATCGTCCTGCACTGTAGGTGTCAAAAATAGAATGTGTTCCGATGAAATAATGTTTTACGCGCTTAAATTCTTCTTCAGCAGGAGCGGCTGTTCCTATTTTCAATTCTTTAAAAATCTGACGAGAATCGGAGGAAATTATCGGACAACGATATTTCTCAGCCAAATGCAAACTGATGTCGGTTTTACCAACACCGGTAGGGCCTAATATTACAATAAGTGTTTTCAATTTTAAAAATAGAAGTTTGAAGTCAAAAGATCGAAGAAAGCATCTTGTTTCCCTGCCTGCCACAACAGGTTATTTTTTTAGGCATTAAAACTAAAAAACAGAAAATCCCTTATATACAAAGCAATCTTCTGTTTTCTAAATATGTATAAAATTTTTGTTGAAGATTTTTAATCTTCAGTAAATAAACTTCCGTCATCAAAAGTCAAATCGCCGAAACCTTCTTCATCTAATTCATCTATGTCAAAATCTTCGTCCCCATAAAAATTTTCATCGCTTGCAGTGGGAGCACTTTTTTGTACGATGTTCATAAAATCTTCTTGTTCGGAAATTTGTTTAGGCGCTTTTCCTTTTGAAACCTTACAAACCGGCTCGTCCAAATCTTTTCCGGGAATCATTTCAGTAAGTTCGATAAAGAAAGCTCTTTCCGAAACCATATCGAAAACATACAATAGTTTTTGTTTTTCGTCTGTCAACATTTCGTCCAATATGGTATCTTCCATAACCAAATTATCGTATTCTGAACTGGACTCCATTTCAATCAACGTGATTTCCTGTTCTTTTTCCCAGTCATCGTTACAAAGGAAAAACGATGTCATTTGATTTTTTTCATAATCTACCGAATCCAAAATAGCGCTGTGAAGATCGAGAAATGTTGCTTCAGAGTCTATTTCGATTACTCGAAGAAAATTATCAACTTCGTCGGAAATAATTGTAAATTTAAAAATCATAATGGTTTTTTGAGTGTGTTAGTTTTTCGATGTAAAAATACAAATTTATTTGATTATGAAAAAAATGTTTGATTGAAAAATAAAAAAAGAGCTTGAAATTAATTTTCAAACTCTTTTCCAATCTATTTAATTATAAACTTTATTTCTTCAGCTTTTCTTCAATCTCCATTACGTTTTGACGGAAGAATTTATCTGTATCCATCAAATCTTCCACTTTTTTGCAAGCGTGAAGCACGGTAGCGTGATCACGCTGACCAATATAGCTTCCAATGGCAGAAAGTGAATTTTTTGTCAATCGTTTTGAGAAATACATAGCAATTTGGCGTGCCTGAACTACTTCCAATTTACGTGATTTGGTAGAAATAGATTCCACTGAAAGTTTGAAATAATCGCAAACAACCTGACGAATTTGTTCCATTGTATTCACTTTAGGAGTGATAGTAACAATTCTGCTCACCACTTTTTCCGCCAGTTGTAAATCAATGGGTTTATTAGTAAGTGTAGAATGTGCCAGTAACGAAACCAGTACGCCTTCCAAATCGCGTACGTTATCAATAACATTGTCTGCAATAAAATCCACTACGTTTTCCGGAATTTCCAAACCGTCGCGGTAAATTTTATTTTTCAGAATATTTTTTCGTAGTTCAAAGTCAGGTTTTTCAATTTCGCACGAAAGCCCCCATTTGAAACGTGTAAGTAAACGCGGCTCCATTCCTTCCATATTCATTGGAGAACGGTCGGCTGTAAGAATAAGTTGTTTTCCCGTTTGATGCAAATGGTTGAAAATATGGAAAAACGTGTTTTGTGTGGCGGTTTTTCCTGCAAATTCCTGAATATCGTCCATTATCAGCACGTCAATAGTTTGATAAAAATTCAGAAAATCGTTTTGGGTGTTATTTCTAACAGCATCGGTATATTGAATTAAAAATGTATTGGCAGAAACGTAAAGAACGCGCTTTTGCGAATCGTGTTTTTTTGTCAGTACCCCAATAGCGTTTGCCAAATGAGTTTTTCCAACGCCTGAAACTCCATATACAAAAAGCGGATTGAAAACGGTTTTTCCCGGATTACCTGAAATACTTAACCCCGCAGTGCGAGCTAATTGATTGCTTTTTCCTTCAATAAGAGTGTCAAAATTATAGGTTGGATTTAACTGTGGGTCAATTTCAGGTAATTGTCTGCGTTGATAAGGGGAAATAATGATTTTTTCCGCTCCGTTTTTAGATATTAAATCTATATTTGCGAATGATTCGTTTGAACTGGGTATTTGTGTGCCTTTCCCGCTTGATTTATCAATGAGTACGCGATATTCCAATTTTGTACCTTTTCCCACTACGCGAGCTAGTGTCATTCCCAATAAATCGATGTATTTTTCTTCGATATATTCTACAAAAAACTGACTTGGAACTTGAACTACAAATATATTTTCTTTAAAACTAATAGCTTGAATAGGGGCAAACCACGTTTTATACGACACTTCCGGGATATTATCGCGGATAATATTCAAACATTCGTTCCACAACTGCTCGTGATTCCTCATTGTAAAAAATAAATGATAATTTTAGATAAAAAAATCGACTCAGCGTCGAAAAATGGATAAAAACAATCTTAATATAAATGAAAACGCCTTTAGGTTTGTATGTAAGGGCTAATTTTCTATTTTACAAATATCAAAATTATTTTTATGAAAAAAAAATAGATTATTTTTTTCAATCAAAAAAATAATGTAAAATGCTGATTATTAGTNATTTATTATAATTGACTGATAATTAATGTATTGGATTTGTAACATGTTTGAATTATATTGATAATAAAGCAATTAATAATTCATAAGTAAAAATGGTAATTTTTTGCAAATGGAAACGTATTTATTTGTTTTTTAGGACGTTTTAATGTTAAAAAAAATATTTTCCTGGTTTTTGTATTTTAGAATGATTCTAAATAATATACGATGATTATCTTTTTAATAAAGAAAAAAATCTTAATTTACCGATTTATTTTATAGACGTCCTTTTCCCATTCTTAAAAGCCACTACGAAGCATTGTGGAAACTTCTTCACTATTTTTGTACGCAGCCGATTGGCTTCTTGTAAGGAAGAACATTCTCCATAAGTATATTTGTATAATCCGTTTTCTTTATAATTTTCTACATTTTTCAATCCTTTTAATTCCGGGTCATTTTTTCCGAGTTTTTCTTTCATTGCCAGAATTTGTACTTTATAAACAATTTTATCTGTATTTGTAGATTGTGAGACGATAATGTTTTCCTTTTCACTGTCAGAATCGTTAGGATTAACGCTTACTTGTTGGGAATTTTCGGATTGTGTATCCGCAGTTTCTTTTACGTTGTCTTTCGCAGAAATTTCATTACTTTGTTCTTGCTGATAAAAATCTTCATCTTTGATAGTGGTATTTTTACCTGATTTTTTATCATGGTCTTTTTTATAAATCAAAAATGCTTTGTATAAAGCAGCGGCAATTTCTTTTTGTCCTATAAAGGAGTTTAAATAACTTTCTTCTGTTTTATTTGAAATAAATCCCATTTCAACTAAAACACTGGGGCAAGCAGATTTGTACAATACCCAAAAACCTGCTTGTTGCACACCACGATTATATCGCCCGGCTTTTACAAATTCTTTTTGTATACTGGAAGCCAATTGTACACTTCTATCCAAATATTTATCTTGCATAAAATCAAACATAATGTAGGAATCTACCGAACGCGGGTCAAAACCTTGATAGCGTGTTTTGTAATCGTCTTCGAGCAGCATTACGGAGTTTTCACGCATTGCTACTTCAAGATTTCCTTCCGTGCGGCTGCCGCTGGCTCTTAAGGTGTACGTTTCGGTACCTCGAGCTGAGGAATTGTTGTTGGCGTTGGTGTGTATACAGAAAAAAACATCGGCATTGTTTTTATTTACAATATCGGCACGTTCTTGAAGAGTGAGAAAAAAATCCGATTTGCGTGTGTAAACAACTTTTACTTCCGGATGCTTTTCTTCTATCATTTTTCCAAAAAGCAATGAAACGGAAAGATTTAAATCTTTTTCTCTTGAATAATTTCCCACCGCGCCTGTATCGTGTCCTCCGTGTCCAGCATCTATAACTATGGTAAAAGGTTTTGCAGAAACATTTTCAATGGAAAATATTAAAAGAAAAATAAATGAGCTGAAAAATAAATAAAAGTATTTCATCGTTCTTTTCATAACAAAATCAAAATTAAATTAAGATTTGGATATAAAATATAGTTTGATATCTGTTTTATATTTTTAAAATCACGCAAAAATACGAATTTTATTGCACTCTAAGGTATGTAATGAGTTCTAAAATATCAAATTATTCATAAAAAAACGTATAAATGCAATATTGACGTGTTTTTTTAATTAAATTTGCACGAATAATTTTTATCAAGTTGAAACTACGTAAAATGCTTTTTCGCAAGTATTTAAATAACATCAGATTTTTAACCTTCCTTATTTTAT
Source organism: uncultured Paludibacter sp. (assembly GCA_900498215.1). GTDB lineage: Bacteria > Bacteroidota > Bacteroidia > Bacteroidales > Paludibacteraceae > UPXZ01. Next base: position 2,630,652 of record LR026962.1, read on the forward strand.
TGTTTTGTTTGTTTGGCGCATTTCCTATTTCTGCTCAACAAGCTAAACCAAATTCTATATCTACACAAAATACTCAACTTGTCGATAGCCAAAAAGTAGCGCTCGATAAAAAAGACTCCACTAACACGCAATCAAAAACCAATCCAAATCAAATAGACAGTGAGATTTCTTACACGGCGAACGATTCTATTGTGTTTTTTGGAAACGGAACGGGTCTTTTATATGGGAAAAGTGACATAACTTACAAAAAAATAAATCTTAAAGCAGATTATGTCCGTGTAAAAATGGACAGCAGTATGATTTTTGCCAAAGGAAGATTAGATTCTTTAGGCGTTTTACAGGGAAATCCGGAGTTTTCGGAAGGAGAAAATGAACCCTATTCAGCAAAAGAATTAACGTATAATCTAAAAACCAAAAAGGGATTTATTCGTCAAGCTGTAACACAGCAGGGTGAAGCATATATTTTGAGCGACAAAACAAAAAAAACTGAAAACGATGAACTTTGCTTATCCGATGGAAAATATACCACTTGCGATGATCACGAACATCCTCATTTTTATTTAAGTTTATCGAATGCTAAAGTGAAGCCGGGCAGTTATATTGCAACCGGTCCCGCTCATATGGTTTTATTGGATATCCCGTTGCCATTGTATATTCCGTTTGGATATTTTCCTTTCAATTCAAAATATTCTTCCGGTATAGAAACGCCTAATTTGGAAACAGACAATACCCGCGGTTATGGATTAACAAACGGAGGTTATTATTTTGCTATTAGCGATTACATGGATTTGGACATAAGAGGCGATGTTTATACGCGTGGCACTTGGGGATTAAATATTACTTCAACTTACCTGAAAAGGTATAAGTACACCGGAAATGTCGGTATTTCATACAGGGAAGATGTAACGGGAGAACCTGATTTGGATAATTACAGTAAAGTGAAAAATTTAAATATCCGTTGGTCGCATTCGCAAAATCCGAAAGTAAATCCTTTTAGAACTCTTTCTGCCAGTGTGAATTTTTCTACCAGTGGTTATAACAGAAGCAATATAAACAGCTATTATTCGCCTATTAATGCCGAAAACACGAAAAGTTCGAGTGTGTCTTTTTCACAGCGTTTTCCAAACAATCCTTTTTCTATTTCCGGTTCTATGTTGATTAACCAACAAACACGGGATTCGATGATTAGTCTCACTCTGCCAAATCTTTCTATATCTATGAGCCGTATTTTTCCTTTCAAAAGAAAAAATGCAATTGGAAATGAAAGGTGGTATGAAAAAATATCCATGTCGTATTCGGGTACTTTGTCAAATAGTATAAACACAAAAGAATATAAACTTTTACATTCCTCTTTTTCAAAAGATTGGCGTAACGGAATGCAACATAGTATACCTATTTCCGCTTCATTTAATATATTAAAATACATCACATTTACAACATCTGCTAATTACAATGAACGTTGGTCTTTAAGCTCATTTAAAAAATCGTGGAATTGGAATGAAAGGACCAAGCAAGGTAAAGAAGTTATAGATACTCTTTACGGTTTTTATCGTAACTATAATTTTAATCTTGGAGTTTCAGCCAATACCACATTATATGGATTTTACACTCCTATCCCTGCCATTTTTGGGGATAAAATACAAAAAATCCGTCATGTAATAACTCCGAGTATTGGATTTGGATATAATCCGGATTTTAGCGATCCTTTTTGGGGATTTTGGGATTCATACGTTCGTACCAGACAAGTAACAGATGCGGAGGGAAATACAACCATTGTAGTAGATCAAGTTCATTATTCGAAATATCAAGGAACAATGTATGGTGGTCCCGGGCAAGGAAAATCAGGAAGTATCAACTTCTCGCTGGGGAATAATTTGGAAATGAAAGTAAAAAATCCTAAAGATACTACCAATGTAAATGCCACAAAAATTATAAGTTTAATAGATAATTTTTCGGTGAGCGGAAGTTATAATATGGCAACAGATTCAATGAACTGGTCAAATTTTGGAACTACGCTCCGGTTAAAGTTTGGGAAATCATATAGTGTAAATTTAAGCGCGTCTTTTGATCCTTATATGTGGGGCTTATCAAAGAGTGATGGAAAAACACCGGTACGAATCAACGAGCTTCGATGGAATCATGGAAAATTCCCACGATTTTTAGGAACGGGAACTTCATTTTCTTATACACTCTCAAATCAAACATTTAAAAAGAAGACAAGTAAAAAAAATGAAAATGATAATGCAAATTTACCAAATAATGTAAACGGTGAGGATGGGAATTTTAAAGATGAAAATGTGAACGATGTATTGCAAGGTAATGATAAAACTCAAGCAAATAAAGAAATGGAAAAAGATGCTGACGGCTATGATAAAATTAACATACCTTGGAGTTTATCGCTTAATTACACCGTCCGTTACGGTGATAATACTTCTCTGGCTGCGTTTGATTATAAAAAAATGGAGTATAAACGCAAACTTACTCATAATATTGGCGTTTCCGGGAATCTTCAACTTACTCCGGGGTGGCAAATAAACGGGACTACATCTTATGATTTTAATGCTAAGCAGTTTAGTTATACGATGTTTAATATTACCAGGAATCTTCACTGCTGGACACTTACAGGGAGTATGGTTCCATTTGGTCCGTATAAAACATACAGCTTCCGTATTGGGGTGAATTCCAGTATGTTACAAGACTTGAAGTATGAAAAACAAGGAAATAGAGGAAGTAGCCAAAACAATATTGTATGGTATTGAGTTATATTGGCATTGAGAATTAAAAAAGACAGGCAATCGCTTGTGTTAAAAATAAATACAAACATAATTAAAAACAAAAATAGAATGAAAATTACAGCAAACACAGTAGTAGATGCCGAATATGAATTATTTGTAGACGGTGAAAACGGAGATTTGGAATTAATGGAAAGAGCAACACCGGAACGTCCGCTGAATTTTATTTATGGCGTAGGTATGATGTTGCCGAAATTTGAAGAAAACTTGGCAAATTTGGAAGAAGGAAATACATTTGATTTTACACTACAACAAAACGAAGCATACGGAGAATATGAAGATGAAGCCGTGATAGATTTAGACCGTTCGGTATTTGAAATCAACGGTAAATTGGATGAAGAAATGGTTTTTGAAGGAAACGTGGTACCTTTAATGGATAACGAAGGGAATCGTGTGCAAGCGCAAATTGTTTCTGTAGATGATAAACACGTACGTGTAGATTTAAATCACCCTTTGGCAGGAGAAACACTTCATTTTAAAGGAAAAATTTTGAAAGTACGTGAAGCAAGTCAAGAGGAAATAAATGCACTTTTAGGAGGTGGTAGTTGCGGTTGTGGCGACGATGATTGTTCAGACGACAGTTGCGGTTGCGGAAGTGGTTGCGGATGCCATTAATTTTTAGATAAAAGACTTCAGACTAACAGACATCAGACAAATTATTTTTTACATTTGTCTGATGTTTTGCTTTATCATAAATTCTAATATCAAAACCTATGGAATTTATTCAGATTAAATCCTCAGAAGATAAGTTTTTTGACAAAATCCTAAAACTTTACCAAGAAGCTTTTCCCGAAAATCAGCGACATACCAATGCCGATTTCAAAAAATTAATAGAATCAGGAAAAAATAATTTTTATTGCAATGCCGTGTTGCTTAACGGTTTTTTTGTAGGATTTTTTAATCATTGGATATTTGATAAATTTATTTTTGCCGAACATTTTGCCATAGAAGAAGCCGTACGCGGCAACAAAATTGGCGAAAAAGTAATGAAAATGATAGAATCTACCGCGGAATTGCCTCTCGTTTTTGAGGTAGAACTTCCCGATACGGAAATAAACGCACGTAGAATTGAGTTTTATCACCGTTTGGGATATGAAATTGTTCCTATAGAGTATTTACAACCGCCTTACAATAAAAACGGTTATCCTCAGCCGCTTCACTTAATGACGGATAATTTAGAGTTTGTTTTAGATAATTATGAATTTATTAAAACCACCATTTATAAAAATGTGTATCGAGTGAAGTGATTAACTCTTGGTTTTTAAAAAATTATAAGCAATCCAAGCCAATCCACCCGTGCCTGTTTTTAATGCTTCTTCATCAACACAGAAAGTAGGCGTATGAAGTCCGCCTGAGCTGGGATTATTTTTTCCTTTCACGCCAAAGCGATAAAAACAACTGGGATATTTTTGAGTGAAAAATCCAAAATCTTCGGAAGTCATACGTAATTCCATAGCTTTTATGTTTTCTTTTCCCGCAAATTCTTCGGCAAATTTTTGTGCTTCTTCCGTAACAAATTTATCATTTATCACACACGGATATCCTTCGGGAATTTCAATTTCGGCAGTACATCCATAAGCGGCGCAAGTTTCTGTGATAATCCGACGGATATGTTTTTTTGCTTCCGCTCTCCAGTTTTCATCCACCGTACGGAATGTTCCGGCTATTTTTACTTCGTTGGGAATAATGTTGGTGTCTCCATTGGCAATCATTTTACCAAAAGTCAATACCATAGGAATTGCCGGGTGACACAGCCGACTTTTAACTTGCTGCAATGCAACAACGATTTGTGATGCTGCCAAAACTGTATCGTTACATAGATGAGGTAAAGCGCCGTGCCCGCCTTTTCCTTTTACAGTGATATAAATTTCATCAGCCGAAGCCATAATTTTTCCCGGAAGAAAAGCCATTTCTCCTACCGCGAAATCTACCGAAACATGTTGAGCGATAATCAGTTCGGGTTCTGTTTCGTTGAAAACTCCGTCTTCCAACATCAAATAAGCGCCACCGGGAGCTTTTTCTTCGCCGGGTTGAAATATAAGCAATATTGTTCCTTCAAATTTATCTTTCAATTCATTCAAAATTTTTGCTGCGCCAAGCAAAGAGGCGGTATGTACATCGTGTCCGCAAGCGTGCATTACGTGTTCGTTTTTCGATTTATGGAGAAAATTGTTATGTTCATGAATGGGAAGCGCATCCATATCAGCGCGAAGCGCAATTATTTTTTTCTTCGGATTTTTTCCTTCAATTTTTCCAAGAATGCCTGTTTCTGCAATATTCGCACGAAATGGAATATGGAGTTCCTTCAGTTCATTTTGAATATATTTGGATGTTTCAACTTCGTGAAATGAAAGCTCGGGATGAGCATGTAAATGATGATAGATGTTTTGTGTATAATGGAAACAATTATCTACTAAATATCGAAATTTGGCATTCATTTTGAATATTTTTACTTATTTCGGTACAAATATAACTCATTTTCAGAGGTTATTAACCTTATTTAAACAGATAAATATATGAAAATGAATTTTTTTACGAACAAATTTTTTAATTTTGCAAGTCTAAAAATTGAAAATCAGAACATTTAAAAAATATTTTAGTATGAAAAGAAAATTAGGAATCTTGCTGGCTGTTTTTACTATGGTAATTTTAACCGCAGCGGCGCAAAAACCGGTCATCAGTTTTCCGGTAAAAGAACATGATTTTGGGCAAGTAAACGAACAGGACGGAAAAATTACCTATGTATTTGAATTTACCAATACAGGTTCAACACCGCTTATTGTACAACGCGTACAAGCATCTTGCGGATGTACTACTCCTGATTGGACAAAAGAACCGATTGAACCCGGTAAAAAAGGGACGATTACTGCTACTTATAATCCTCAAGGACGTCCCGGAGTTTTTACAAAATCCATCACAGTGTATTCCAATGCCAGCAACGAAACAGAAGTACTATATATAAAAGGGAATGTAATTCCAAAACCGCAAGAAACAGCAAACAACCTCCCGCTTCAAATGGGAGGAGGAGCTTTGAGATACAATACTAAAATCATTCAAATGAACAATATTGCTAAAAATAATACTCAAACTCGTTCTCTTGGAATTAAAAATTCATCCAATAATGATTTGAAAGTGGATGTTGCAAATTTGCCGGCTTATGTTAATGCTGTAGTAACTCCTTCTACATTAAAACCGGGACAGGAAGGTAAAATTGATTTCACTTTCAATTCGGCAAAAACTTCTATGTGGGGACCTGTAAATGATGATGTTTTTTTAGTACTTAACGGTAAAAAAACGATGGCGGATGAATATAAAGTTTCTTTACTTGCAAATGTGGTAGAAGATTTTGGAAAAATGACCATCGACGATAAAAGAAATTCACCTATTTTTGAAATAAAATCCCCCAATATTTATTTGGGCGAAATTACCCAAGGACATAAAGTAAGAGGCAAGATAAACATTAAAAATAGTGGTAAGAATTCGTTGGAAATTCGCCGTATTGTGAATAACAATAATGAAATTCTTGTGCGTCCTGCTACGATGAGTATTAAAAGCGGTAAAACTTCCGAACTTAAAGTAGATATTAATTCAAAAGATTTAGCAAAAGGCGAATATAAAAGGACATTTACAATGCAAACCAACGATCCGCAAAATTCGTTCATTGTTTTTAATTTATCTTGGAAAGTGAAGTAGAGACCGAAGTCTGAAATCCGAAGACTGAAATCTGTTTCAATAAAAGTAATAAGCTCGACATTGTCGGGCTTATTGTTTATTTGTATATTTGCAAAGTTATAATTTATCTTGTCAATCTTATCAATTATGCATTATAAACATCACCATCCTGAAAATGATCCCGCATACAAAGGACTTACCGTAAACGAAGGAGTTTCTGATGTTCCGATGGTAAATCCGTACGCAAAAAAACGCCCGAAACGCAAAAAATTAAGTGTTCAGGATTATGTAGACGGAATTTTAGAGGGAAACATCTCCATTTTAAGTCAGGCGGTAACGTTGGTGGAGAGNTCGCTTGTGCAACATCAGCAAATTGCTCAGGAAGTGATTGAAAAATGTCTTCCTTATGCCGGGAAATCCATTCGATTAGGAATTACAGGCGTTCCCGGAGCAGGGAAAAGTACGTTTATTGAAGCGCTCGGAATGTATTTAATCCATTCTGGTAAAAAATTAGCCGTATTAGCCATCGATCCCAGCAGCGAACGGAGCAAAGGAAGCATATTGGGCGATAAAACCCGTATGGAAGAACTTTCGGTAGCTAAAAATGCGTTTATTCGTCCTTCGCCTTCGGCAGGTTCATTGGGAGGCGTGGCGCGTAAAACGCGTGAAAGCATCGTATTGTGTGAAGCAGCCGGATTTGATACCATTTTTGTGGAAACAGTAGGAGTGGGACAGTCTGAAACCGCCGTACATTCTATGGTCGATTTCTTTTTGCTGCTTCAACTGGCAGGAACAGGCGACGAATTGCAAGGAATTAAACGAGGAATTATGGAAATGGCGGATGGAATTGCCATTAACAAGTGCGACGGAACAAACGTGGAAAAATCCCAGCTTGCCAAACGGCAGTACGAAAATGCACTTCATCTTTTCCCGATGCCCGATTCGGGTTGGAAACCGGAAGTTGTTACGTGTTCCGCTATTGAAAAAACCGGAATTCCCGAAGTGTGGAAAATGGTGCTCCAATACATTCAATTTACAAAAGAAAGCAAATATTTTGAGGGAAAAAGAACCTTCCAATCCAAATATTGGATGTACGAAAGCATTAACGAAAAACTGAAATCCGACTTTTATAACAATGAAATAATTGAAAAACTCTTGGAAGAAACCGAACAAAAAGTGCTTTCCAATGAATTGAGTTCATTTGTTGCCGCAAAAAAACTGCTCGAAGCGTACAGAAATTTGTAATTATTCAAATGCAGTTACAAATAAATAATTTCTATAGTGAGAATTACAGTATGTAAATGATTATATAACTAAGCAGAATTAGTATGAAAAAAATCACATTCTTCATTTGGATTTTGTTTTTGGTTTTACCTGAAATCTCTTTCGCACAAAAAGACACTACGTTACTGAAAGAAATAAAATCACTCAAAAAGCAAATAGAAAACAATAACCATACTTTCGATCAGATTTTGAAAAATATTGACGATGTTTTGTGGTTTGAAAGAGTAGGAGATGTTGCATTTATTGATAAAGTACGCATTGCATCCACGCCGCGTTGGAAACCGCGCACACCCGACGATAGATTTGCGAAGAACAAATTGCAGTTTTATTCTTATGTTTTTATTCCGAGAAATATTAACACGGCAAAAAAATATCCGTTAATTGTACTTCCGCATGGAGGAGTACACGCCGATTTTACCACTTATCATACGCATATTGTGCGCGAAATGCTGGCGCAGGGTTATGTGGTAATTGCTCCCGAATATCGCGGTAGCACCGGTTACGGACAAACCACCTATGAAAACATTGATTACGGAGGACGAGAAAACGATGATGTGTTGGCAAGTCGTGATTATATGGTGGAGAATTACAACTTCATCGATAAAAATAAAGTGGGAGTAGTAGGTTGGAGCCATGGTGGAATGATTGCGTTAATGCAGATTTTACTTCATCCCGAAGCATATCAATGCGCTTTTGCAGGCGTGCCTGTAAGTGATTTGCACAATCGTTTGGCATCACACGACAAAGATTATACGGAAATTTATTCGGCAGATTATTTTATAGGCAAAACGCCCGAGCAAAACCCACAGGAATATATACGCCGCTCTCCGACACATTATGCCAGAAATCTAAACAAACCATTACTGATTCATACCAATACCAACGATAACGATGTGTATGTGGAAGAAGTAAAACTAATGATTGATTCGCTGAAATTTTACGATAAGAAATTTGAATATAAAATTTTTGAGAAATCTTCAGGCGGACACGGTTTTGACCGTATTGATATGAAAGAAGCCACCGATATACGTTTTACCATTTACAAGTTTCTTGAAAAATACCTTCATCCTCCCAAACCATTTAAATCTGCTTCCGATATGCGAAAAGCAGGATATCGATTTAATTGATTTGCTGAAGAAAAATGGAAAGAAATAATTTTTTGTTGATATGTAATTTAAATTAGATTTATTTGATTTTTATCATAGAATGTGTTGGGTGGTTTTTGCGTTTTTATTCTTTTTCAGATGGAATATGTCTTTCTTTACAATAATTGTCAACTTCTGTATCATCTGAAAAATAGCCATCGCAAAATTCATCAAGTTCTTTTTCTGTTGACTTGTAATATCTCTCTTCAGCGGTCATTAATTTCTCTGTCTGTTCAATGAATTTCTCAAAATCTTTATTAATTTTACATAGTTTATCTATCGTCTTAAAGTCCAAATCACGATATTTGGCTGAATACAATACCTTGCTTTGATAAGGATTTGCATTCAGTTCAATAATTCCAATACCAAATGATTGATTTAATCTTTCCATTTCTTCAGTTAAACTATCACTAAATTCAAAAGCTACTAAATAACCAAAGTTCGACCAACTTGAATTTGATACTGCTTGAAAATATGCTTTTTTTAGTTCGCTATCACTATTTATTTCTTTTTTTAATTCATAAGAATAAAGTTTGAACGTATCGACACGATTAATAGATTTAATGAAATTCTGACTTGCTTTTGATTGTAAATTCAGAAACTTTATTCCAACCATATCTGGATGAGTCCAAATTTGGTTGTTATCTTTTCCATTTGATTGTTCGTGGAATATTGTTTTTGAGTAAATACTAGAATTTTTCAAGTAACTGCTTAGCAACTTATGTAGGTCTCTTTCTTCGTACGATTTTATTTTTTCGGTTTTATTTGACTTTATTTTTTTTGTTTCAACTAATTCAGAATCTCCACTCAAAATTTCAATACCTATATTTTGTTCGTTTTTAGTTAGATAATACCAATACGTTCCATTATCGTGTTTTACTCTTTTTACTCTTGAGTCACCTTCCCTAATGAAATCTCCTAAAACAGCCGATATAGTTGCTCCAGGTGTTTTAGAGGCACTAAAGTCATAATATTTTTTTTCGATAATGTTTGTTACAACTGCAGCGTAATTTGTAATTTCACCAATATCTTCAAGACTTTTGATGACAGATTCTTTTAACGTCATATTCATTATATTTAAGGATTTATTTCAATTCTCACAATTAAATATTTAATCAAGAATAATTTCCAAACATGAGCAGACAACCATACTTTTACGTTGCTCTTTTAACAACCGTAAAAATATACATTTTTTACGAATCATCAATAAAATGTAAAATATTTTATAAACGCTTTTAAAAATTGTGTTTTAGCTCTCTGTAAACCATTTTAAAACAAAAATCCTCCGCATCACAATGTATGCAGAGGATAATTATTAAAAGTCTTGGTTCTTGATTGTAAAAGTCTATCTACATTCCAAAGCTCAACCCATCAATATGTTGATAAATAACGCTCAGTAAACCAATAAGAATAATGCCTGCGGTACAAAAAATCAAACTTGCTTTGTTGTAACCGTCGGTGGTAAATGTAGCAATGGGCGCATCACTTTTCTCAATAAACATGGCACGCACCACAATTAAATAGTAGTACAAGGAGATGATAGTGTTTATTAAAGCCACCAAAACCAGCATATAATATCCTTGTTGTGCGGCGGCGGCAAAAATAAAGAACTTACTGAAAAATCCCGCGAACGGAGGAATTCCTGCCAGCGAGAACAATGCCAACATCATTACAAAACTCAGTTTCGGATTGGTGCTGTAAAGTCCGTTATAGTCCGGTATGTTTATTTTTCCCGTGCGCGCTTCAATCGCTGAAATAACACCAAAAGCGGCTAAGTTAGAGAATAAATACACCAAAATGTAATATACCAACGAAGTCATTCCCATAGGCGTGCCGCCTATAACTCCCAACATAATGTAACCCGCTTGTGAAATGGAAGAGAAAGCAAGAAAACGTTTCAGGTTTTTCTGACGAAGCGCAAACAAGTTACCCAGTGTGATGCTTGCAATAATTACACCATAAAGAATTCCCTGCCATTCTTTTATCATACTTCCGAAAACTTTGTAAAAAATCACCATCAACACAAATGCTGCCGAACCTTTTGAAATAACCGAAAGATAAGACGTTACGTTGGTTGGAGCTCCTTCATACACATCGGCAGCCCACAAATGGAAGGGAACGAGTGATATTTTGAAAAACAATCCCACGGCAAAGAAAACAAATGCCATAATTTGCAACGGATTTACTTGTACCATAGCGGGTATATCGGCAAAATAAAGCGTTCCGCAAGTTCCGTAAACCAATGAAAGTCCAAACAAAAGTATTCCGGAAGAAAATGCAGCGGTTAAAATATATTTTGCGCCTGCTTCGGCAGATTTTTGTTTGTATTTATCCAATGCGGCAAGTGTTGCCAAAGGAATAGACGCCATTTCCAATCCGATGTAGAACAAAAGGAAGTTTCCGGCAGAAATCATAAAATACATTCCCAACAATGTAGTAAGCGTTAGAAAATAAAATTCACCGCGTTTGTTTCGTTGGTTTTCAGTATCAAACCAATATTTTGCCTGCAAAAATACAACCAGAGTACCTACGTTGAGGATGGATTTCACAATCGTCATCATCGGGGCGTATTGATACATTCCGCCAAAAGATTCACCTGCAGCGTAAGGACGTAAGTTGAACAGGGTATGAATTGTAAATACAGCAATAGCAATCGGTTGAAAATACTTCATCCCTTTTTCGCCTGCAATTAGGTCGTACATCAGCAGAAAAAGCATTACCAACAAAAGGGAAACCTCATCCCGCATATATAAAAAATTACTGAAATACATATTTTAATTCGATTTTGGATTTACAACTTGCCTGCTGCAAGCAGGTTTACGATTGAAATCTATATATTATATAAAAATTTCCAATTAACTAATTAACTAATCAACCATTTATTTATCTGGCAAGTTGCGCCATTACGTCCCCCAAACTGTGATTTATCATATCCGACAATCCCAATGGGAACGAACCGATATATACAATTCCTCCGATAAGTATAATTACCGCTAATCTTTCAAACCAAACGGCATCGGTCAATTCAGCGTGATGCTTATCCTGAATAGGCCCGTAAAGAAATTTACCAACCATGCGAAGAATATATACGGCAGTGATTACAATGGCGCTTGTACCGGCAATAGTTAAAACACGTCTGAACAAATCTGCATTTTCAAACGATCCGATAAAAATGGTCATTTCTGAAACGAAACCGCTCAATCCCGGAAGTCCCAACGAAGCTAACCCGCCTATTACGAATGCAACTCCAAGAAATGGCATTACTTTCATCAATCCGCCCATTTCGGTAATCATACGTGTGTGTGTACGTCCGTAAATCATCCCGATTAAAGCAAAGAACAATGCTGTCATTAATCCGTGAGAAAGCATTTGAAGAACAGCTCCCGTCATTGCGGTGCGTGTCATCATCAGAATAGCGAAAAGCACCAAATTACAGTGGCTTACCGATGAATAAGCGTTGATATATTTTAAGTCGGTTTGATGAATAGCTGCAAAAGCTCCATATACAACTCCAATTCCGGTCATAACAAGGAAAACGGGACCAATTGCGTGAGCAGCTTCCGGCATTAAATAAATCCCTACTCGGAATGCGCCGTAACCTCCTAATTTCATCAAGACACCCGCGTGAAGCATAGAAACCGCTGTTGGTGCCGATGCGTGACCGTCAGGAGACCACGTGTGGAACGGAAATAATGCTCCAAGCACGCCAAATCCGAAAAATATCAGTGTAAAGAATAAGTATTGTTGTTGAACAGGAATATGTATGTTTCTTATCTCCAGAATATTCATTGTTGTTGCACCTGCGGTATAATATAGTCCTAAAATTCCTACAAGTAAAAACGCAGAAGCTCCCATCAACATCAGCGTCAGTTTCATTGCGGAGTATTCTTTTCTTCCGCTTCCCCAAATACCAATCAATAAGAACATAGGAATAAGAGCTACTTCGTAGAATAAAAACATGGTGAATAAATCCACGGAAATAAAAAATCCAAATACTCCGGTAGAAAGCAAACTGAACCACAAGAAAAATTCTTTGGTCAACGGTTCAATTTTCCATGAGGTAAATGTTCCTGTCAATACAATGATTGCCGATAAACAAAGCATTGCTACCGAAATACCGTCCACACCCACAGCATAATGAATGTTCAAAGGGGCGTACCAAACTTCGGACGCCGTAAAAAGCATTGTTTCTGTTGCTCCTGCATTGCGTGCGCTAACGTAAGCAACAACCAAATAAGCTGATAAAACAATCAATGCAATACTGCCTGCCACCATAACACCCAATACTTGCTTACGGTTACGTGCAGCAAACAGTGCAAAAATCATTAGTACAGGAATCAGTACAAAAAGTGATAAGAAATTCATACAATTATTTTTTTAACCCCGAAATACCCTGAAAGTGTCGGGATAAGCGTTTTACATCAAAATACTCAATACCGTAATAAGTAATGCTCCGAAAAGGAATACATACGCATACCATTGTACTTCTCCCGATTGGAACGTTTTCGTTTCTTTCGATGTCCAACTTGTAAGCCAAGCCATTCCGTTCATTGCTCCATCCACCACGTGGCGGTCAAACCAAGCCAGCGGACGCGATACATTATTGAATATGATTTTTTTAGTGATAAATAAATAAACTTCATCAATATAGAAACGATTGTACATCGCTTTGTAAAGTCCCGAGAAACGTTGAGCCATTTTTGTGGGAACTTCATTTGGTTTTTTATACAATATTGTAGCAAGAATGATAGCAATCAATGCAACAACAATACTTGTTCCGGCTATTTTCCAATCCAAATGAATGAGATATTGCGTTTTTTCAGGAGTAATAAATGTTCCAAAAGAACCAAAAATTGACCATATTCCAACGAAAACGGTAATTCCAGCCAACACTAATAAAGGTATAGACATAATCATCGGCGATTCGTGTGGCGTATGATGTCCGTGATCGTGAGAATGTTCTTGGTTTTTTCCCCAGAAAATATTATAATACAAACGGAACATATAAAATGCGGTTATTCCCGCAGTGATTGTCATCCAAATTCCCATACCGGTACCAAAATGATACGTTGCGGTTAAAATCTCGTCTTTACTGAAAAATCCGCTGAAGGGAGGAATTCCTGCAATTGCCAAACAAGCGATAAGGAAAGTAATATGTGTAATTGGCATATATTTTCTCAATCCGCCCATATCTTTCATTTCGTTGCTGTGAACGGCATGAATAACTGAACCCGCACCAAGGAATAATAATGCTTTAAACATTGCGTGTGTAAACAAATGGAACATTGAAGCCATATAACCCAAACCTCCGTGTTCGTGGTGGTTAAGTTCCATACTGGTGCTCACGCCAAGCGCTACCATCATAAATCCGATTTGTGAAATGGTGGAAAATGCCAGTACGCGTTTAATATCGGTTTGTACAATGGCAATAATTGCTGAAAACATCGCCGTAAATGCGCCAACATAAGCGATTCCGTGAAGTACTTCAGGTGTAAAATCAATATAAATTGGGAATAAACGTGCTACCAAATACACTCCGGCAACAACCATCGTTGCTGCGTGGATTAATGCGGAAACAGGTGTTGGACCTTCCATTGCATCCGGCAACCAAATGTGCAGCGGAAACATAGCCGATTTTCCCGCACCTCCGATAAAAATCAATGCCATTGCCCAAGTAAGAACAGACGCGCCAATAAATTTCGAACCTAATGCGGAACTAAATACACTTTCGTTTCCAGATGTAAGTATATTAAAATCAAATGTTTTTGTATAATAAGAAAGAACTAAAATTCCAATCAGGAAAAACATATCGGCAAAACGAGTAACAATAAACGCTTTTTTACCGGCAGCCACAGCTGATGGTTTGGTGTAATAAAAACTGATAAGTAAATAAGAAGAAACACCTACCAATTCCCAAAATATATACATTTGGAAAATATTGGTCGCCACAACCAGTCCTAACATTGCAAAACTAAACAAGGAAAGGAATGCGTAATAGCGTTGAAAACCTTTTTCTCCGTGCATATAACCCAAACTGTATAGATGTACCATAAACGATACGGTAGAAATCACTACTAACATCATTACAGAAATAGGATCGAGCAATACTCCCAAATCAATGTGAAGATTGGCGCCCATATTTACCCACAGTGTTTTGAAAGGTATGAGCGTTTGATATACTCCATCCACACATTGAGTAGTAAAATACACAAATGCTGTGTAGTAAGAAAGAGCGGTAACAATTCCCAACGAAGTTGTTCCAATCAATCCGGAAATTTGAGGTTTTAATTTACTGTCGAGCAACCCTAAACTTATAAAAGTAAGCAAAGGAAGCAAGAGAATCAGAATTGTATATTCCATATATTTTATTTTAGAACGCTACGCTTTTAGATAAAAGACCATTTCACTTTTAGGATAAAAGACTAAAAACGCAAACAAATTTTTACAAATCGACTTAATTAACTAATAAACTTATTGACCAAATTATCCTTTCATTCCTTCCAGGTTATCCACATTTACATCGCCAAAGCGTTTGTATATATTAATGATAATGGCAATGGCAATAGCCGTTTCGCACGCAGCAATGGCAATCACAAACAAAGCGAAGAACAATCCTTCAAACTGACCCGGATACAAATAGCGGTTAAATACGGCAAAATTAATATCCACAGCGTTGAGTATCAACTCAATGGAAATAAGTATGGAGATCAGATTTTTACGAGTGATAAATCCGAAAATACCGGCAAAAAACATTATAACACTCACGGCAAGGTACGCAATCATTGGTACCGGAGCTCCTGCATTTACTAAAAGTTCTCCCATAAAATTATTCTCCTTTACTATTTTCTTCCAATTGTTTTTCTTCGTTTTTTTCAGGGCGTGCAATTAAGATTGCCCCTATAATACAAGCCAGCAATAGCACACTCACAACCTCAAATGGTAGCACGTATTGATATTTTTCGTATCCCATCAATGCAGAACCAATATCTTGCATATTAATTTCATTCTCAGTAACATAGTTATATATTCTTGTTACGTTTGTAACTATAATAAATCCTGTAATTACCAGTCCGGTAATGGAGAGTAAAGCTGCAAAAACGTATTTTTTACCTTGTTGGCTTTCCGTATGTTTTTCAGGGCGATGAGTTAAGAAGATAGCCATAATAAACAATACCATGATACCGCCGGCATATACAGCTATTTGCACGGCAAAAAGAAAATGATAATTAAGTAATAAATACAACCCGGCAGTACCTAAAAGTACAAAAAGCAAATAAGTTGCCGAGCGGATAATTCTTCTACTTGTAACAGCCATTACAGAGAAAACAACTATTACAAGAGCTAAAATGTAAAATATAATTTGTTGTGCCATAATTTTATTTACGATTTACGGTTTTTCTTTTTCAATGGTTACAGCGGGTTTGGGGGTTATTTTCCTTTCCCTTAATTTTGAACCATCTTTATTCAACTGATGTATTAATTTTTCTTTGTCGAATACAGCGTTTTCAAATTCATTGGTGAAAGTAATAGCATCTGACGGACACGAAATCACGCAAAGATTACAAAATGTACACATTCCATTATCCCAAATATGTTTATCAAGCGCCTTTTTTTGTTTACCATCTTCAGTTTCAATCATTTTTGAAATAACTTGAATCGTACCATTAGGACAATTTGTTTGACAAATACCACAAGCAGTACACGCATGTTCGTTATTCTCATCGTGCGGCATAATAAGCGTAGCGCGCCAGCGGTCTGAAATAACAAGCGTATCTCGATTTTCAGGATATTGCATCGTTACTTTTTTAGTCCATAACTCGTTCCAGGTTACAAACATACCTTTGAATAACGATTTCAAGCCGATAAATATCCCTGAAATATATTTTGAAAAAGAATTCATATTTTTTAGACTTTTAGATGTCATACTTCTGACATCAGATTTTCTTGTGTTTTTTAACTTCTTAATTTCTATTTAAAAAGCGATGGAAGAATATCCGTCAACGTTAATCCTGTAAGTACGAGAATAACCATAAACAACAGATTTACCAAATTTATCGGCAAAAGATATTTCCATTCCAAATTAAGTAATTGGTCAATACGCAAACGTGGGAAAGACCAACGAACCCATAAACTTAAAAATATCAATACGCCTGTTTTTGCAAAGAACCAAACATAAGATGGAATATACCACATCACTTGGTTAAATGCTTCCCAACCTTTAATTTGAACGGGCATCCAACCTCCTAAAAATACCGCAGTGGCAATACCTGCGATAATAAACATATTTAAGTATTCAGCTAAATAGAAAAAACCAAATTGCAACCCGGAGTATTCTGTATGATAACCTGCAGTAAGTTCCGATTCCGCTTCAGGTAGATCGAAAGGACCACGGTTCGTTTCGGCGTGTCCCGAAATCAGATAAATCATAAAGGCGATGATGGAAGAAATATGTCCGTTGAACAAATTCCAGCAGTATCGCTGATTTTCAATCATAGTAGAGAATTGCATTGTTCCGGAAAGCACTACAATGGTCATCAAAGCAAATCCGGCAGACATTTCGTAACTGATAAATTGTGCGCCGCTTCGCATAGCTCCAATCATCGCATATTTATTGTTACTTGACCATCCTGCTAATAAAACCCCGATAATGCCCAACGAAGAAACCGCTATGACATAAAAAACTCCGATGTTGAAATCAACCGCATGCAAATTTTTTCCAAAGGCAATAGCTCCAAAAGTAAGTACGGAAGCAACAATCATAAAGAAAGGAGCGGCATAAAACAAGAATTTATCCACTTTATTTACATGGATAATTTCTTTGATTAAAATTTTAACCATATCCGCAATACTCTGTACAATACCATATTTCCCCACACGATTTGGACCCAAACGCGCCTGAAAAAATGCCGTTATTTTACGTTCAATATAAATTAGCGCCAAAGCAATAACAGCATACGCCGCCAGGATTAGAACCAAAACAATAAGACCTTCTATAAAAGTAGCCCAAAACGACGGTAGGTTTGTTCTGAAAAATGCGTCGATTTGTTGGAAGAGATTTGTTACTTCTAAAGGTTGTGAATAATTTAATAACATATATTTTGTATTCGAATTACGAATTATAAATTACAATTTTTTCGTCAAAATCTTTTAATTGTAAGCTACAGAACATCAACTAATTATCGGTCGATGTCCGGGATTACATAGTCCATAGAACCTCCGATACCGATAAAGTCGGCAATTTTTTCTCCTTTACAGATGTGAGGCATTATGGAAACTGCAGCCATAGAAGGCGAACGGAATTTTACGCGATAAGGGAATTTATCCCCTTTACTTTCTATAAATACGCCAAATTCTCCTTTTCCTGCTTCCACGCTTTGAAAATACTGACCTTCGGGAATACGAATAATCGCTTTTGTTTTAGCACAAAAATCTCCTTCAGGAATATTGTCAATCAACTGTTCAATAATATGTAACGATTCTTCAATTTCATCCAAGCGGTTCAAATAGCGAGCATAAGAATCTCCCTCAGTACGAATGATTTCTTTAAATTCCACTTTATCGTAAAGAGCGTATGGTTTATGTTTACGAACATCGCAAGACCAACCTGATCCACGTCCGGCAGGACCGGTTACACCGTAACTGACAGCATCTTCTTTTGTCATATTCCCGATATTTACCATACGTCCTAAAGCAATCACGTTGTGAGAAAAGAAATTGTCGTATTCTTTCAATTTTTCACGCATATACGGAATAAATGCTTTTACATCCTTCTGAAAATCAGGATAAATATCATTCATTACTCCACCAATAACGTTGTAATTCACAATTAATCGTCCGCCGCAGGTTTTATCAAAAATATCCAAAACGTGTTCGCGTTCACGCACACCATAGATAAAAGCGGTTGTCGCGCCAAGGTCGTTTGTATGAGCCGCCCATGCAATTAAGTGCGAACTGATACGATTCAGTTCGTCCATAATGGTACGAATGTATTGTGCGCGTTCAGGAACTTCTATTCCGCTTGCTTTTTCTACACACATACACAAGGCATGACGATTCATACTTGCCGAAAGATAATCCAAACGATCGGTTAAATGAAGCGCTTGTGGATAAGTCATATTTTCACATAGCTTTTCAATTCCTCTGTGAATATAACCGCTGTGTACGTCAATTTTTTTGATGATTTCACCGTCCAAAGCCGTGCGAAAATGCATTACGCCGTGTGTTGAAGGATGTTGAGGACCGATATTGATAACATAATCATCTTCTTCAAAAACATCCACTACTTCTTCAATTAATTTTCCATCAGGCGTTTCCATAATGCGTGGTGCTTTGTCCACAATTTCTTTACTTACAATGTTGACAGGATTTTCTGCATCGTAATCTTTTCTTAATGGAAAACCGTTCCAGTCATCTCTTAAGAGGAAACGACGCATATCCGGATTATTAATAAAGCGGATTCCGAACATAGCGTATGCTTCACGCTCATTTAAATGCGCGGTTTCATATAAATCGGTAACAGTGTAAAGCAGTGGATTCTCACGGTCGGGTGTTGCGGTGATAACAACGATTTCCTGCGAAGGGTCTTTGGAAGAGGAAAGTTGGTAGATAACGCCCAATTTTTCGCCCCAATCCATTCCGATTAAACTGATTAAATAATCGAAAGGGAGTTCGGCATTTTTATAAAGTGTTTCAATTAAACGATGAAGTTGTTTTGGTTCAACCGTTACGGTCAATTTTTGTTTTTCTTCAATAACGGCGTCATTTACGGCTTTTAAAATTACCTCTTTTATATCTTTCATCTTTTTATGATGTAATGATTATTTTTCTTTTTCTACAGTGGTGTCAATTGCTTTGCCCGTGGCAGGATCTACAAGCGTTTCCGGATTATACGGTCTATCAAAAACTCTGTCTTCAAAAAATCTATCTACTTTTACTTTACGTTGTAATTGCAATAATCCGTAAAATAAAGATTCGGGTCTTGGAGGACAGCCCGGCACATAAACATCCACAGGGATGAGTTTATCCACACCATTTACCACGTGATATGAATTTACAAACGGTCCGCCCGAAATGGCGCAAGCGCCCATTGCCAGAACGTATTTTGGTTCTGCCATTTGATCATACACACGGCGTACAAGCGGCGCCATTTTATTCACAATGGTACCGGCGACAATCATTAAATCTGCCTGACGAGGACTATTACGTACCACTTCCATTCCAAAACGAGCTAAATCGTAATGAGCGGCGGCAGCTGCCATAAATTCAATGCCACAGCAACTGGTAGCAAAAGCAAGAGGCCAAAGAGAATTGGAACGTCCCCAATTTATCATTTGATCTAAATTGCCTACAATAACGTTCGTTCCGTTAGCATTCAGTTCGTCAATATGTTTTTGCAGCGAATCATTATCTTTGAATTCTTCGCTGGGAATGCCTTTTATTTTTATTTTTTTTACATCCATTTCAATATTCCTTTCCGCCAAGCGTAAGCTAAGCCCAAACCGAGAATTGCAATAAATATAAGGATACTAACCAATCCTGTCATTCCAAGCGAACGTACTACCGTTGCCCAAGGGAAGAGAAACAATGTTTCCACATCGAACATCAAAAAGAGAATGGCATACAAATAATAGCCGACCTTAAACTGCATCCACGAGGTGCCTTTGGTAGGAAGTCCGCATTCGTAAGTTTCGCCTTTTTGAAAATTGAAAGATTTTGGGGAAAGCAAAATAGCCGCACTGAGACCGACAACGACTAATGTAATTCCGGCAAGAAGAACTACCACGAAAAGTGATAAATTATTCATACAATTTGTTTATAATCAGGTAAGAATTTTGTGTGAAAATTGAATTTTGCACGTTTTCTAAAAACGTGTGCAAAGATAGGTAAAAGTTTCAGTTTTGCAAACCGTATATTACAAAATAAGATATTTTTAAATGATTTTTATTTAAAATAGATTGAAAATCAAATATTTATTCTGAAAAAATACAGAGACATTTTTAAAATCCGAAATGTATTAAATCTTTAACCGACGCAATTTGTATGTTTTGAATAAAGAAAGAAAATATATTGATTTTGACAAATGCCATAAACACAATAAACATATACATAATTCCAAAAATTCCACCTGTAATGTGCGCTAAATGATTAATATTGCCAGCTTGTTTTTTATCTAAATAAACAGAAACAATTACGTAAATAATTCCAAATAAAAATGCCGGAAGATAAATAGGGATAAACATTATTCCCATAAAATTCATCGGATAAATAAGAATATAAGCAAAAACAACCGCAGAAACAGCTCCTGAAGCGCCTAAACTGCGATAGTTATAATTATTTTTTTCCTTAAAATAAGTGGGAAGTATGGAAGCAATTAAACCAATTACATACATTAATATATATAAAACCGTCCCTAATTCATTTGCAAACACACCTTTAAATACTTTTTCTATTTCCGTACCGAAAAGGTAAAGTGCAAACATATTAAAAATAAGATGTGCTAAATCGGCGTGCAACAACCCATAGGTGAAAAATCGATACCATTCTTTATTTTTAATGGCCGGCGGATAAAAAATAAAATTATTTACTAACGAACTATTGTTAAATGCCATAAAGGAAACAACAGATGTAATTACAATAATGATAAGTGTAACCATAGAAATAAAAAATTAAAGAGAGGCAAAAGTAAGAAAATTTTTGATAGAAAACATCGAAATATTCAGATATTGGAATGAAATGTAAATATCGAAAATATAATCAAAACAGAATAGAAAATATTCACATAAAAAAAGACTGCATTTTTGCAGTCTTTAGTAGCGAGAGCGAGAATTGAACTCGCGACCTCATGATTATGAATCATGCGCTCTAACCATCTGAGCTATCTCGCCTTATTTTTTTGCGAGTGCAAAGATAGAACTTTTAATACATTTAACAAAATTATTCGATGCGAAAAAATAAAAAATTCTTTCTAATAAAGAATTTTTTATTTCTATCTTTCTTTTAGTCAGTGGATTAAATTCCTCTTTTCCTTTTGAAAATGGCAAGAAAAATTATTTCAAATTATGAATGATCAATACTGTTCATTATCGTTTGGAAAACTTCCCGCCTTTACATCTGTATTGTAATTTTCAATAGCATTGTGCATAATTTCTTCCAAATTTGCGTAACGGCGCAAGAAGCGGGGTGAAAATCCTTTTGTAAGTCCAAGCATATCGTTGAGCACCAATACTTGCCCATCAACGCCGTTTCCGGCTCCTATTCCTATTACAGGGATAACGAGTTCAGATGCGACTTGTGCGGCTAACTTTGCCGGAATTTTTTCCAACACCAATGCAAAACATCCCGCATCTTCCAATAAATGAGCATCTTTAATCAATTTTTCCGCTTCTTTTTCTTCTTTGGCTCTTACGTTGTATGAACCATATTTATTAATAGATTGCGGCATCAATCCCAAATGTCCCATTATAGGAATACCGGCGCTTAAAATTCGTTTTACCGATTCAATTATTTCTTCGCCTCCTTCCATTTTTATTCCATCGGCAGCAGTTTCTTTCATAACACGAATGGCAGATGCCAATGCAATTTCAGAGTTTCCCTGATATGAGCCGAATGGCATATCTACCATTACCAGTGCTCTTTTTACAGCTTTCACCACTGATGTAGCCATAAAAATCATTTGATCAAGTGTAATAGGTAGTGTTGTGATATTTCCACATATTACATTTGAAGCTGAATCGCCTACTAAAATTACATCTGTACCTGCTTGATCTACAATGCTTGCCATAGTGTAATCGTAAGCCGTGAGCATACTTATTTTTTCCTTCCGGTTTTTCATTTCAATTAACCGTTGGGTGGTAACTTTTCTTGTGTCTTCGTTGTGTACTGACATTTTTTATTGTTTTTTATCCGAAAAACCAACGGTGAAGTTCTCCGTAATGAGTTTTATAAAGTTTAAAAGCATCTTCCATAATTTGAATGGCAGTTTCTTTGTCGAAGAATTTTTCTACCACTACGGTTTTATTTTCCAGCTTGGTGTAATCTTCAAAAAAACTCATAGTTTCCGTAATCAAATGTGGTGGAAGTTCTGAAATATCGTCATAATGATTCACACTGGGATCGCCTGCAGCTACGGCAATAATTTTATCATCGGCTTCGCCGTTATCAAGCATTCGCATAACTCCAATTACCTTGGCGGGAACAATACAAAGCGGCACAACTTCAATTTGTGAAAGTATAAGAATATCCAATGGGTCTTTGTCATCGCAGTAACTTTGAGGAATGAAACCGTAATTGGCAGGATAATAAACCGAAGAATACAAAACACGGTCTAATTTCAGCAAACCGCTGTCTTTATCCAGTTCGTATTTTCCACGAATTCCTTTGGGAATTTCTATAATTCCATTTACGATGTCGGGCAATTTGTCTCCCGGGCTTACGTGATGCCAAGGGTTAAAAGTGTTTCGCATAATTATTTTTTTATTTATCTAAAATACAAAGGTAAAACTATTTTTTAATTCATTGTATTTAAAAAATAAAAAGAGGATATTTATATTTCAAATAACCTCTTTTTATTATGCTTCAATGAAAAAAAATTACCTTTTCTTTAACATTGAATAAAGCCACAAAACAATTATTGCACCTCCTATGGATAATAGGAGTGATTTCATATCAAAAGCAGTAACTCCGCCCCATCCTAACGCGGATCCGATAAATCCACCAACAATCGCACCAATAATACCAATAATGATTGTTATAATCCATCCTCCGGGATCAGGACCGGGATGAATAGCTTTGGCAATAGCTCCTGCCAATAAGCCTAAAATAATCCAAGTTAAAATTCCCATAATTTTTAGTTTTTAAATTAAAGATTAATTTTTAGTAATAAAACAACGTGTTTTATAGAATTGTTCTGCATAAATCATTTCGCTTTATTTAAAATTTGTAAAGCGTGGATTTTAGTGTTGATTTCTTTGGGAGAAAATACTTTCTCAATAATTCCTTGTTCATTAATAATATAAGTAGTCCGGAACATTCCCATATACTTTTTCCCATACATTGATTTTTCACCCCACGTTCCAAAATGCTCCGATAGTTTTTTATCGGTATCGGCAATTAAATTAAATGGTAAATCGTTTTTTTGAATAAACTTTTGGTGAGAAGACTCAGAATCGGCGCTTACACCAATTACTTCGTAACCGTCTTTTCTCAATTCTTCATATTCATCGCGCAAACTGCATGCTTCTGCCGTGCAACCCGATGTGTTATCTTTTGGATAGAAGTAAAGAACTATTTTTTTTTCTTTATAATCCGATAATTTTATTTCTTTACCATCTTGGTTTACTCCGAAAACCTCAGGAGCTTTATCGCCTACTTTTAATGCCATATCTTTTAATTTTTTGTTTAGATGTAATTATTTATTATGCATAACAAATAAAAAAAGAAACTGTTTTTTGTTGCGGTGATATTCAAATTTTTTTAATACCGTTTTTATAAAAAAACTACCCCGCAATGTGATGCGAGGTAGTCTATATAATAGGAGAATTAAAGAAAGTTATTAAATTACACCTTGTGCCAGCATAGCTTTGGCAACTTTAAGGAATCCGGCTACATTTGCTCCTTTCATATAGTTAATATATCCACTGGGTTCTTTTCCGTATTTAACGCATTGTTCGTGGATGCTACCCATAATTTGTTTCAATCGTTCATCAACTTCTTCTGCTATCCAGGAAATATGCATTGCGTTTTGCGTCATTTCTAAACCTGAAGTTGCCACACCTCCTGCATTTACAGCTTTGCCCGGTCCGTACATAACTTTGTGTTTTAAGAATGCTTCAATTGCTTCGGGCGTACAACCCATATTGGAAATTTCTGCTACGCAAAGTACATTGTTGGCAATCAGAATATTAGCGTCTTCCTCGTTCAGTTCATTTTGGGTAGCGCAAGGCAATGCAATATCCACTTTTACTTCCCAAGGACGTTTTCCTGCAAAGAATTTTGCTCCGAATTTTTCAGCATAAGGTTCTACAACATCGTTGCAAGTTGCACGAAGTTCAAGCAAATAATCGATTTTTTCGCCGGAAATGCCGTTTTCATCATAAATATAACCGTCAGGACCGGAAATAGTTACTACTTTAGCTCCCATTTCTGTAGCTTTAATTGCTGCTCCCCAGGCAACGTTTCCAAAACCGGAAAGAGCAATGGTTTTTCCTTTTATATCGTGTCCGGCAGTTTCAAGCATTTGTTTTACAAAATATAATCCGCCAAATCCGGTTGCTTCCGGACGAATCAAAGAACCGCCAAACTCTAAACTTTTTCCGGTAAGAACACCGGTATTTTCTTGAGCCAGTTTACGATACATTCCATACAAATAACCTATTTCACGTCCACCTACGCCAATATCGCCTGCAGGAACATCAGTGTCTGCGCCTATGTGACGCCAGAGTTCAAGCATAAACGCCTGGCAAAAGCGCATTACTTCCGCATCCGATTTTCCGCGTGGGTTGAAATCGGAACCGCCTTTTGCACCTCCCATTGGGAGCGTTGTAAGTGAGTTTTTGAATATTTGTTCAAATCCTAAAAATTTCAGTATAGATAAATTTACCGATGAGTGAAAACGAAGTCCTCCTTTGTAAGGACCAATAGCGTTATTAAATTGCACGCGATAGCCAAGATTTACCTGAACATCGCCTTTGTCGTCTACCCAAGGTACTTTGAATGTAAAAATACGGTCGGGTTCCACAAGGCGTTCGGCAATTTTTGCTTTTTCAAATTCCGGATGTTGATTATAAACATCTTCGATGGTCGTCAGCACTTCGCGCACCGCTTGAAGATATTCTTGTTCTCCGGGGTGTTTTGCTTCAAGTTGCTGCATTAATTTTTCGAGATTCATAGATGGATTTTTTCTTTAAGATTGGTCGTTTTGAGATTGGTTATTTATATTTTTTCGTGTTTCAAAAAAAACATTTACAGTTTAAATTTCAGAAATATTGATAATTATAACAAAATGTAAGATTTTTATTCGTATTTTGGAGTAATTTTGGTGAAAATTGTTTTAAATAGATATATCGACTTATTTTATGCTTACATTCTGTTTGCGATGCAAGTTTAAACTATTTATTTGTTATAATCAAATTTTTTCAACTATTTTTGAAAAATTATTTCTCAAGAAATACAACCTGTTGTTAATTGCTTGATAGTCAGATAATAATAAAATATTTATTAAAAACACTTAACTAGTACAGACTATATACCACTACTTATTATATATGAATACCAGTAGCATAAAAAAACTTTACTTTAAGGATACTTCGTTTGCTAATTTAATGCGTCATCGTATTTATAACGTGTTGCTTTATGCCAGCAAATACGATGCGTTTATGTTGGAAGAAGACGGGAGGGTTGACGAACAGATTTTTAATGAATACGTTTCGTTAAATTTGCGTTATCCGCCTCGTTTTACATTGGTTGACAATGAAGAAGACGCAAATAAAGCATTAGGAGAACGAAGTTACGAATTAATTATTTCTATGCCCAGCGGTGATAGTGTAAATCCGTTTGAATGGGCTAAAAAAGTGAAGATAATTCATCCCGATATTCCCATTGTTATTCTTACACCGTTCTCAAAAATGGTTTCCACACGCATTGCCAACGAAGATTTAAGCGCTATTGATTATGTTTTCAGCTGGCTGGGTGATTCCGATATTTTACTCGCCATTATTAAACTGGTGGAAGATAAAATGAATGTTGAAAAAGACGTAACTTCGGTTGGCGTACAAGTAATCATGCTGGTGGAAGATTCCATACGGTTTTATTCNTCCATTTTACCNCATATTTATAAGTANGTTTTNATACAATCACGNTCNTTTATGACCGAAGCNTTGAANGAACACGAACAAATGCTTCGGATGCGAGGACGCCCTAAAATATTACTGGCAAGAAATTACGAGGAAGCCATATCTACCTATGAAAAATACAAAAATAATATGCTGGGAGTNATTACNGATGTTAGTTTTATGCANNATGGAGTAAAANACANACAAGCNGGNATTAATTTGTGNAAAGAAATTCGTTTGCAAGATAAATATATTCCTCTTATTGTGCAATCTACCGATGAAAACAATAGAATAAAAGCGGATGAAGTAAAAGCCGCCTTTATTCATAAATTGTCAAAAACACAACTNNTNGAAATGAGGGAAACCATTACGAATAATTTTGGNTTNGGTGATTTTGTNTTTATTAATCCNNNCACGGGCGAAGAAGAAATGCGNATAAAAAANCTGAAAGGATTNCAAGATGTNATCTTTACTATTAGCGANGATTCATTGTATTACCATATTTCACNAAATAATATTTCCCGNTGGCTTTATTCCCGCGCNATGTTTCCTTTNGCNGAATTNTTAAAAAACATNCATGTNGGCACAAAAGAAAATACCGATATGNAGCGNGTGAGAGANATTATTTTTGATGCGATTGTNAGTTANNGAAAAGTAAAAAATAAAGGAGTNGTAGCTGTTTTTCANCGAGACAGATTTGACCAATANTCNAATTTTGCACGNATAGGCGAAGGNTCTATGGGAGGAAAAGGTCGCGGATTAGCTTTTGTNGATGCNATGATTAANGGNAATNATTCNTTTGANANATTTGAAAANACACAAATTGTAATTCCGCGNACGGTGGTAATTTGTACCGATATNTTTACGGANTTTATGGAACANAATAATTTGTATTCCATNGCNCTTTCCGATGCCNANGATGANGTTATTTTNCANCANTTTCTTAAAGCCAAACTTCCNCGNCGTTTAATNGCCGATTTGGCTGCNTTTTTGNGNGTAGTAAATTCACCCATNGCANTTCGTTCNTCNAGTTTATTGGANGATTCTCATTATCAGCCNTTTGCNGGNATNTATTCNACNTANATGGTNCCTTTTGACGAANAAAGTAAAACCAANNTGCTNCTTATGATTAAAGAAGCNATAAAAGCNGTNTATGCNTCNGTATATTATAAAGNNAGCAAATNNTATATGANAGCNACAAAAAATGTNATNGATGAAGAAAANATGGCNATTGTNTTACAAGAAATNTGTGGNAATNCNNATGGTANGAGATATTATCCNTCTTTTTCNGGTGTGGTTCGCTCTTTGAACTTTTATCCTCTNGGCNCNGAAAAAACAGAAGANGGNATTNCNAATGTGGCNATGGGACTTGGAAAATATATTATGGACGGNGGAATTACACTNCGATTTTCNCCTTATCATCCTAAAAANATATTGCAAACNAGTACATTAGNANTNNCTCTNAAAGAAACACAAACTTANTTNAANGCNCTCGATTTAACACAAAANTGGTTTGTTCCNCAATTGGACGATGGNTTTAATTTGCTGAAAATAANTGTTCAGGANGCNTTAAAAGANGGAACATTGAAATACATNGCTTCNACNTATAGTTTGGAAAACGAAACAATTTANAATACAGTNGAAGAAAAAGGNAGAAAAATAATCACTTTTGCTAANATATTGNAACACAATGTTTTTCCATTNGCNGAAATTCTNCAAGAAGTAATGCGNGTNTCGCAANNCGANATGGGANGACCGATNGAAATNGAATTTGCNGTAAAATTGGATTATTCNNCNAANCCNACNCATACNTTTTATNTGCTTCAAATTCGNCCTATNGTNGATANTAAAGAANTAATNAATGAAGATATCGGTNCNNTTNCNGAAANAGANACNATAATAAGTTGNAATANNGCNTTNGGACATGGAATTTGNAATGATATNTANGATNTTGTATANNTNAAGCCNGAANCNTTTAANGCAGCAAAAAGTNTNTTNATTATGNCNGAAATAGAAAAAATAAACNCACAGATGCANAATAANCCNTATATNTTNATAGGTCCNGGACGTTGGGGCTCAAGNGANCNTTGGTTNGGAATACCCGTAAAATGGACNCATATTTGNAANGCTCGNATNATTGTGGAAAGCGGACTTTCAAATTACAGGATCGATCCAAGCCAAGGAACGCATTTTTTTCAAAATCTTACTTCGATGGGCGTTGCGTATTTTACAATTAATCCATTTAGAAACGATGGAACTTATGATATCGATTTCTTAAACGCGCAACCTGCGGTTTTTGAATCAGATTACATTCGCCACGTGCATTTTGAAAAACCGGTTATAACCAAAGTGGACGGAAGAAAAANCAAGGGTGTGATTATGAAACCTGATTTTTAGTTTAAGTTATACGAAAACAATGAATTATCCTGAACTNATCGCCGTANTTTTTGGNNTTTTAAGNGTTTGGTACGCTCGTAAAGAAAATATATTGGTTTTTCCTTTTGGAATTATCAGCGTNGCTATTTTNATTTATATTTTCTTTGTAAAAAGATTATACGCCAATGCCGGAATTAATATAATTTATTTACTNACAAATNTTTACGGTTGGTATAATTGGTCAAGACCAAAAGAAAACAANGANAAATTGAAAATTACCAAANATAATCCGACACAAAATTTGTGGATAGTATTGGGAGTTGCAATTGTGTATATCGGTGTTTTACTGTTGTTGCGTTGGTCAAATAAAACCGATTTTCAATACGTTCATTCTTATTTACCNTGGATTGANGCGGCTAATTCCACCGTTTTCTTTTTTGCCACCATTTTAATGACGGTAAAAAAACTTGAAAATTGGGTGTTTTGGATTATTGGAAATGTGATTTCTATCCCGATTTTTTTGTCGCAGGGATTGTTTTTTACCGGTTTTCAATATGCGGTATTTTTAGTGTTGGCTATTTCAGGATATATGGAATGGAAAAAGAAATTGAAAGCAAATAATGAGTGATTTTAGCGAAATAAAAATATTATTGGATAATGCTGTAAAGCGTTACAATCATACTGATTTTATTCAAACGGACCCTATTCAAATTCCACATAAGTTTACAAAAAAAGAAGATATAGAAATTGCCGGATTTCTTACGGCAACCATAGCTTGGGGGCAACGGAAAAGCATTATAAAAAATGCAATGAGATTAATGGAACTGATGGATTATTCACCATACGATTTTTTAATGGACGGTGAATTTTTGACTGAAAAAGAAAATGAAATACGCTGTTTTATTCACCGGACTTTTAATGGCGAAGATTGTTCGTTTTTTCTAAAATCGTTACAAAATATATACACAAATCATGGCGGTTTGGAAAAGGTTTTTACCGATGGTTTTCAAAAAGAAAACACAATTTTTGGCGCATTAAAACATTTCAGAGAGGCATTTTTGGATATTCCACACGAAAAACGCAGCGAAAAACATCTTTCGGATGTGCTTTCCAATTCATCTGCCAAAAGATTGAATATGTTTTTACGCTGGATGGTAAGGCATGATGAGAAAGGCGTTGATTTTGGTTTATGGAAAAATATTCCGATGTCCGCATTAATGCTTCCATTGGATGTACATACAGGAAACGTAAGCCGGAATTTAGGTTTATTNCGGAGAAAACCAAATGATTGGAAAGCTGTGGAAGAAATTACCGAAATTCTTCGTACTTTTGATGTCGAAGATCCTATAAAGTATGATTTTGCATTGTTTGGATTGGGAGCTTTTATTTGATTTGCAGATTNAAAACCGTAACATTAAACTTTAAANGTCAAATGTTTTATGAAATTNTTTAANACATCCCAAATTCGNGAANTNGATAAATATACNATTGAAAATGAANCGATTGCGTCTATTTCTTTGATGGAACGTGCTGCCGANNGNATTCTTNAGCANTTCAA
Source organism: uncultured Paludibacter sp. (assembly GCA_900498215.1). Taxonomy (GTDB): domain Bacteria; phylum Bacteroidota; class Bacteroidia; order Bacteroidales; family Paludibacteraceae; genus UPXZ01. The sequence continues at coordinate 2,661,307 of LR026962.1, forward strand.
AANAGATTGGAGTTTAAGTCANGATGTGGTGATTTTGTGTGGTCCCGGAAATAACGGTGGAGATGGTTTAGCATTGGGAAGAATGCTGTTGCAAATTGGTTATGATGTTCAGGTAGTTTTATTGCGTACGNGAAAGTTATCTGCAGACTGNGAACAAAATAAAGCACGATTAATAGANCATTTTCCTGATTNTTTCACAGAACAAAGCAAAAAATTTGAACCGATTGAANTNTCCGCAAAAACAATTATTGTAGACGCGCTTTTCGGNTCGGGNTTAGCNCGNCCGCTTGAAGGAATTTTTGCCGATGCGGTTAATTGGATNAATTCTTTGCAAAATTCGGTNGTNTCGATAGATATTCCTTCCGGTTTAGACGGTGAAAAATGNGCCGGANACNATGANATTANTGTAAAAGCAAATGTAACTTATACGCTTCAATTTCCAAAATTGGCTTTTTTCTTTGCGGAAAATGAGCCGTTTGTTGGGAAATGGAAAATAATTGATATTAAACTTCATCCAAAAGCCATTGAAAAAGAACTTACACCATGGCATTACACAGAAAAATTTGATGATATTGTTTCCAAATTGAAACTCCGTTCCAGATTCGCTCACAAAGGCGCTTTCGGACACGTTTGTTTGATGGCGGGAAGCAAAGGAATGGCAGGTGCGGCGGTACTTTCAGCGTCGGGAGCTTCGCGTGCAGGTGCGGGATTGGTAACGGTTTTTGGAACGGAAGAAAACCGTGTAATTCTTCAAACTTCTGTTCCTGAAACAATATATAAAACAGATTTGAATGATTTTGAAAAATATTCAGTTTACGCTTTCGGACCGGGAATTGGAGCAACAAAGGAATCGGAACAGATACTCAGGGAATTATTGAAAAAAATCGTTTTACAAGATAACAAAAAGGCTTCTTCAGGAGATTTAGGAATTGTTCTTGATGCCGATGCTTTAAATATTGTCTCAGAAAATCCCGAACTTTGGAACGTCATTCCCAAAAACACAATTATTACACCTCATCCAAAAGAGTTTGAGCGCCTTTTCGGGAAATGTGAAAACTCTTCGGAACGTTTGCTGAAAGCGCAAGAAAAATCGCAAGAATTAGGAATTATTATTGTGCTGAAGGGAGCATATACGGCAATTTTTTCTTCAGATGGTAATATTTATTTCAATTCCACCGGAAATCCCGGAATGGCAACGGGTGGTATGGGCGATGTACTAACGGGAATAATTGCCGCTTTACTCGCGCAACACTATTCTCCTTTAGAAAGTGCAATTTTGGGAGTTTTTTTGCATGGTTTAGCTGCCGATATTGCTCTCGAAAATCAATCGGAAGAAAGTTTATTGGCGCGTGATGTGATTGAAAAAATAGGAAAAGCGTTTAAAACTCTTCATCAAAAATAATTTTTAATAATATTTTTTTTGTGCTGGTTATTGTTTTGATAATCAGCATTAATTTTCTAATTCTAAAATTAAACAAAAGTTTTAATCAATAATATTAAACAAATGATTAAATTTTNCGTTTAAATATTGTATTTTTGTATTTAACTAAAATTTAAGGTGAATGAAAAAAATGGATAATACTTTTTTGGATCAATCAACAGAAGAAAAAATAAAGCAGTCAGCTGAAAAAGTTTTTATGGAGAAAGGATTTTTTGGAGCGCGCACACGCGATATAGCCAAAGACGCGGGAATAAATTTGGCATTAGTAAACTACTATTTTAGAAGTAAGGAAAATCTTTTCAAAATTATAATGGAAGAAAAATTGGGTGTTTTTTTTGGTTTCGTAATTGAAATTTTGGAAAATCCTGAAAAAACATTGCCAGAAAAAATCAAAATTTTAGTAAATAAATATACTGATATGTTGATTTCGTTACCGGACTTACCTATGTTTATTTTGAATGAAATAAAACAAAACCCAAAATTTTTTGAAGAAAGATTACGGGTGAAAGAGCCTGTGAATAACGGTTTTGCAACTCTTTTGCAAGCAAATAACTTTTCTTCAAAAGAAGAATTGATGCAGGTGGTTTTAACCTTGTTGGGAATGACGCTTTTCCCCTTTATAGCTAAAGATGTTGTTACTAATTTATTGAATTTTTCACCCGAAGATTACTATAAAATGCTAAATAAAAGAAGGGAATTAATTCCTGTTTGGATGGAAGAAATACTAAAAATACAACAAAAATGAAAAGAATATTCTTATTTACCGGAGTTTTAACTTNCTTTTTAACTGCGTTTTCGCAGACAATTACGCTTGATGAATGTCAAAAATTGGCAAAGCAAAATTTTCCGCTTGCCAAACAGCAGAATTTAATCGACGAAACTTCAAAAAATACAGCTTCCGCTTTGTTAACGCAATATTTTCCGCAAATTCAGATAAACGGACAAGCAACATACCAGTCGGACGTTACAAAAATCGAATTGGGAAATCTTCCGCCGGCATTGCAATCAATGACTTTTCCTACGCCAGATAAAGATCAATACAAGGTTTACGCCGATGTTTCTCAAACCATTTACGATGGCGGTGTAATTTCTTCGCAACGCAAAATGGTAAACGCAAACAACTTGGTTGAAAAAGAGAAAGTTGCGGTGGAAATATACAAATTAAAAGACCGTGTAAATCAGACTTATTTCGGAATTTTACTGATGGATGAACAAATGAAACAAACCGATTTACTTCAAAATGATTTGCAAACCGCACTCGACAAAGTAAATGTAATGGTAAAAAACGGCGTTTCGTTATTAAGCAACAAACAAAATTTGGAAGCAGAAATGCTTAAAGTGAAACAAGCGAAAGATGAAATTATTGTACAGCGGCAAATGTTGATAAAAGTATTGAGCTTATTAACGGGAAAAGAAATGGACGAAAATTCGATTTTCAAAAAACCACAACTTGTTTCTGAAATTGAAAACATAACCCGTCCTGAATTAAGTTTAATTTCTTACCAGTTGGATGCTTTAAAAACTCAAAATCAACAGCTTACAGCATTAAATGTCCCCAAATTAAATCTATTTCTTCAAGGAGGATACGGAAAGCCGGCATTGAATATGTTCAAAAATGAGTTTGAACCGTATTACATAGCCGGCGTACGATTGAATTGGCAGTTATCACGTTTATACACTCTTAAAAAAGACCGCGATAATTTGAAAGTTCAGGAAAAATCATTGGAAATTCAAAAAGATTTATTCAATNTAAATCAGGAAATTGCTCAAACACAACAAAACAGTGAAATTCAAAAGTTACAAAACAAACTGAAATCGGATAATGATATTCTTATTTTGCGCACTGAAATCAAAAAAACAAGTCAGATACAACTCGAAAACGGAGTAATTACGAGTTCGGATTTTATTCGCGATGCCAATGCTGAAAATCAAGCGCGGCAAACAAAAGCGCTTCACGAAATGCAATTGTTGCTGGCGCAGTATAATTTGAAGTGGATAAATAATCAGCAGTAAATTTAAAGTTGAAAAAACATAAATTCAATAATGAAAATGAAAGCAATTGATAAAGATAACGCTGAGCATTACCAATGGGGAAATAATTGCGAGGGTTGGCATTTGTTAAAGTCCGATAATTTAAGTGTCATTCAAGAAGTTATGTCTCCAAAAACATCAGAAGTATTACATTATCACAATATATCACAGCAATTTTTCTTTATTCTGAAAGGGATTGCAACTTTTGAGGTTGAAGGTGAAATTCTAAAAATCAAGGAGATGAATGGATTGCATATTAAGCCAAAATTACGACATAAAATTATAAATAATTCAAATGAAAATCTGGAGTTTTTGGTAGTTTCGGAACCAAAATCGCACGGAGACAGAATAAATTTAGAGTAAAAATCAGAAAAAATATTTNTATGAAACCNACATCAATAAAAATTTTACTTTCTACTGTTATTTTNGGAACAGTAATANTGACTTCTTGTAAATCAAAAGATGAAAAGTACGATGCTTCAGGATATTTTGAAGCAGTTGAAACCATTGTTTCTGCACAAGCAAACGGACAAATTCTATCGTTGAATGTGGAAGAAGGANAAGAACTTANCGCNGGACAACAAGTAGGGCAAATTGATAGTACTCAACTTTACCTGACATTGCAACAAATTCAATCGCAACGAGGCGCTGTTTTAAGCCGAAAACCGGATATTGCGTCGCAAACTGCTATTTTAAAAGAACAAATTGCAACAGCTCAACGAGAATTACGTCGCGTTGAAAATCTTGCCGCAGGAAATGCTGCCACACAAAAACAAGTGGACGATGCACGTTCTGCAGTAACTGTGCTTCAAAAACAACTTGCTGCGCAGCAAACATCTCTTTCGGACGCATCGCAAAGTGTTACTAAAGAAAGTAATCCGTTGCAGGTNCAAATGTCGCTTTTGAAAGATCAACTCAAAAAAACACATATCATTAATCCTNTAACCGGCACCGTATTNGTAAAATATGCAGAANCNAATGAAATGGCGGCAATGGGAAAACCTTTGTATAAAATTGCTGATTTATCCGAAATTATTCTTCGTGCGTATGTTACAAACAGTCANTTGGCAANTATAAAATTAGGTCAAAATGTAACTGTGATAATTGATAAAGGTGAAAATAAAANTGCCGATTATCAAGGAAAAATTGAATGGATAAGTTCCAAAGCTGAATTTACNCCNAAAACCATACAGACTAAAGAAGANCGNTCCAATGAGGTTTATGCCGTAAAAATTCGTGTAAAAAACGATGGTTTTTTGAAAATAGGTATGTATGGAGAAGTTGCATTTAGTAAACAAGTTGACAAGTAAACAAGAAAAGAGTTTCAAAGTAGGAACAACGATTTCCTAATCGTTGAAAATAAAAGTATAATAAATGAATTATATCGAGTTACATAATATCTCAAAAACCTACGAAAAAGGCACGGTTGAAGCTGTCAAGAATGTTAGTTATGATGTTCAGAAAGGGGAAATTTTTGGATTAATCGGTCCGGATGGAGCAGGAAAAACATCTATTTTTCGTATGCTTACTACGTTGCTTATTCCCGATAGCGGTTCTGCTTCGGTGTTGGGATTTGATGTGGTAAAAGATTTCAAGGAAATTCGAAAAGAAGTGGGATATATGCCGGGACGATTTTCACTTTATCAGGACTTAAGCATTGAAGAAAATTTGAATTTTTACGCAACGCTTTTTGGAACAACCGTAGATGAAAATTTTGATTTGATACGTGACATCTATGTTCAGATTGAGCCATTTAAGAAAAGAAAAGCAGGGCAACTATCGGGAGGAATGAAACAAAAACTGGCGCTTTGTTGTGCATTAATTCATAAACCACGTGTTCTTTTTCTTGATGAACCTACTACAGGAATTGACCCCGTTTCGCGTAAGGAATTGTGGGAAATGTTGCGCAAACTGAAATCGGAAGATATTGCCATTTTAGCATCTACTCCGTATATGGACGAAGCATTGCAATGCGACAGAGTTGGATTGATAAAAAACGGTGAAATAATGAAAATAGATACTCCGCAAAATTTAATAACAGATTTTGAAAAACCGTTGTATGCGATTTCCGCCGAAAACGTCTATCATCTTTTACAAATACTGAAAAAATATCCTAAAAATGTAAACAGTTATGCTTTCGGTGAAAATGTACACGCTATTTTGGATGGTTCGGAACAAGAACTTTTCGATTTTTTATCGACAAATAATTTTGAAAAAATACAAATTGAAAAAATAAAACCAACAGTGGAAGATTGTTTTATAGAATTGTCTTGATTGGGAACAACGAAATCCTTTTCGTTGAAATATAACATTAAACATTTCTGAAACCGTTGAAAAAACACATATATGAAAAAAGAAGCTTATCGTGGAAATCTGCCCCATTTTCAGCAACCCGGACAAGATTATTTTGTTACGTGGATTTTGAAAGGTGCTGTTCCTAAAAAAGCCGTAGAAATCTACAGTAAAAGAATGGAAGAATTGAAAAATGAGATTGATATTTTGAAACGAAATAATGCTGATTTTAGAGCAATTGAGACTGCCAAAAAAGATTATTATATAATTAGAAAGAAATATATAACACAAGTTGACGAAATTTTAGATGCGAAGACGGATAATATAGTTGATTTATCAAAACCCGATAATTTGAAAATTATTTATGATACACTTACATTTTGGGGAGGAAAAAGAATTGGAAATTATTGCTTTTGTGTAATGCCAAATCACATTCATTGGGTGTTGCGTGTTTTTGAAAAAGATGATAAAGGCAAACCTGTTTACCTTGAAGAAATTATGCATTCTGTTAAATTATTTACAGCTAGGCAGATAAATATTCTCGAGAATAGAACCGGAATTTTATGGAACAAAGAAAGTTTTGATACAACTATTAGAGATACAAAGCATTTATACAATGCAATAGAATATACTCTAAATAATCCTTTGAAAGCAAAGTTAGTTAAAGAAAAAGAGAATTGGAGAGGAACTTTTGATTTTGAAAGAGATTAAATATTAAACGGTTTGGAAACCGTTTATCCCAATCTCAGACTTTATTGAAAAAATAAAATAAAAAATGAATTATTCGATAACAACTGAAAATTTGGTAAAAAAATTCGGAGATTTTACAGCCGTTGATCATATCACATTTCAAGTAAATGAAGGTGAAATTTTTGGATTTCTTGGTGCAAACGGCGCAGGAAAAACCACCGCTATGCGTATGTTGTGCGGACTTTCATATCCTACAAGCGGAAAAGCAACCGTTGCCGGATTTGATGTTTACAAAGAACAGGAGAAAATCAAGAAAAGTATCGGTTATATGAGCCAGAAATTTTCGTTGTACGAAAATTTGACGGTAAAAGAAAACATTACTTTTTACGGCGGAGTTTACGGTTTGCAAAAGAAAGAAATTGAAGAAAAGCTGACTAAATTATTACAAAAACTGGAAATGGAAAATTTTGGAGATAAACTTGTAAAATCACTTCCATTGGGTTGGAAGCAAAAACTGGCTTTTTCCACCGCTATATTTCACGAACCGAAGATTGTTTTTCTTGATGAGCCCACAAGTGGAGTTGATCCTATAACACGTCGTCAGTTTTGGAATATGATTTACGAAGCCGCCGAAAAAGGAATTACTGTTTTTGTAACTACGCATTATATGGACGAAGCAGAATACTGTAACCGAATTTCGCTGATGGTTGACGGACGAATTGAAGCTTTAAATTCTCCTTCATTATTAAAAAAAGAACACAGCGCCAAATCAATGGACGAAGTTTTTTACGCATTAGCGAGGAAAGCAAAGAGAAATGAATAACCTGCCCCCTAACCCCCTAAATGGGGGAACAAGAGAAGTGGTCATATAACAAAAAAGTGAAAATAAATAAAAAATAAAAATGATTAAAATAAATAGTAAAACGCAAATAAATGAGCCGAAAACTCCCCCTTCAGGGGGTTGGGGGGCAGGGCTTCTTGCTTTTGTCCGAAAAGAATTTCTTCACGTTTTCCGTGATAAGCGTACTTTGCTGGTTATGTTTGGAGTGCCGATTGTGCAAATTCTGATTTTTGGATTTGCTTTGACAAACGAAGTGAAAAATGCAAGATTATTAGTGGTAAATCCCAACAATGAAGCGCAAAGTCAGCAATTAATACAAAAAATTGAAGCAAGCTCTTATTTTACCATAAAACACATAGAACCAAATGTACAAAATTTAGAAAAGTATTTTAAAAATGGAGATGCGCAGGCAGCTTTGATTTTACCCGAAGATTTTTCGGCTCCGAGAAATGAAGCTGCAGAAATACAAATTATTACCGATGCATCCGATCCAAATTTTGCAAAAATTGCCATCAATTATCTATCTGCAATTATTATGGATTTTATTAATAAGCCCAACGCCACACAAAAATTGCCGATGCAGATAAAAACAGAAACGCGAATGTTGTTTAATCCTTCTTTGAATGGTTCAATGAATTTTGTGCCGGGTGTAATTGCGCTTATTATGATGATTGTATGTACTGCGCTTACTTCCGTTTCTGTCGTGCGTGAAAAGGAATTTGGAATGATGGAAGTATTACTTGTTTCGCCTGTCAGGCCCATTTTTGTGCTCATTTCTAAAACAGTGCCTTATTTTGTGCTTTCCGTTGTGAATTTGATTATAATACTGATTATGAGTAATGTCGTATTGGAAGTTCCCATTCACGGAAATATTCTTCTAATACTTGTAGTGAGTATGCTTTATATATTGGCTTGTTTGGCTTTGGGTTTATTAATTTCTAATGTAACTTCATCACAAGCATTTGCAATGATGATTTCGATGGCGGGAATTATGTTGCCGACACTGCTTCTTACTGGATTTTTATTTCCGATAGAAAATATGCCCCGTTTTTTTCAATGGTTATCCAACCTTGTTCCTGCACGGTGGTTTTTCCTTATTTTTCAATCGGTTATGCTGAAAGGACGAGGATTTTTTGATGTTTGGCGCGAAATGTTGATACTGTTTGTGATGATGACTGTATTAGTCGTTATTAGTTTAAAAAAATTTAAAATCAGATTAGAATGAAAACGTTGCTGTTTGTTCTACGAAAGGAATTTTTACTCATTTTTAGGGATAAAATGATTGTCCCTATGATGCTTATGATGCCCACAATACAATTAATTCTGCTTCCTTTTGCTATTGATTTGGATGTGAGACATTTGAAAATTGCCGTTGTGGATAATGATCACAGCTCCTATTCGCAACGATTGATATCTAAAATATCTTCATCCGATTTATTTTCGATTTATGATGTTGTAAATTCTTACAAAGATGCACTGGTAGATGTTGGAAAAAATAAGGCAGATATTATCATTCAAATACCGCAAGGATTTGAGCGTAATTTGGTACGCGACGATGGATCACAAATAGCTATTGCTGCCGATGCAATTAATATTATAAAATCCGGATTGGGAACGGCTTATTTGAATTCTATTATTCAAAATTTCAATCAACAAATCCGTTTAGAATGGAATTCAGGGCAGGAGATTGTTGCTCCTGTAGATGTAAAATATTCGTTTTGGTATAATCCTTTTTTGAAATACCGAAACTATATGGTACCTGCTATTTTAGTNCTTTTAATCACTACGTTAAGCGGGTTTATTACGGCGCTTAACATTGTGCGCGAAAAAGAAGAAGGCACTATGGAACAAATCAATGTAACTCCGTTAAAACGCTGGCAATTTATTCTTGGAAAGTTAATTCCGTTTTTGCTTATTGGAATTTTTGTGTTATCACTTGGTCTGCTTATTATGCGTTTTGTGTACGGCATTCATATAGAAGGAAATATAAGTACCTTATATTTATTTGGGATAGTGTATATTACGGCAATTTTAGGAGTAGGATTGTTGATTTCCACATTTGCCAATACACAGCAACAATCCATGTTTATTGCCTTTTTCTTTGTAATGATTTTTATTCTGCTCAGCGGTTTGTTTACCAATGTGGAAAGTATGCCGAAATGGGCTTATTTTATTTCTGATATTTTACCCGTTACGCATTTTATGCATGCAATGAGAGCTATTGTAATAAAAGGAAGTGTTTTCTTAGATATTTGGAAAGATATGATTTACATTGTTGCATTTTCAATTATTATTAATACAATGGCTATTTTGAATTATAAAAAAACGAATTAAAACTCCAAATAAGAAGTGTCTGTATTCTATTGATTACATTTTCTCTATTTTTATAAATTTTAAAACCTCAAAATACCTTCCACTAATACAGAAGTAAGAATTAATTCACACAGTTGTTTAATTGTATGCAAATCAATTATTTATAGTTGTTTTGATTTGAAGAAGATTAAATTGCAAAGTTTCACAAATTAAGAATGGAACTTATTTCGTGATGTTATATTAATTTTAAAAACTAAGGCTTTATTTATAAAATACATTTAAGCAGAAGTGGATGATAAAAATATTTCACATCCAAATATGATAAAGTTTGTATAAAATATTAAAAATAAAATTCATACATAAAATTTCTTTCCTATTTTTACAAAAAAATATCAAAATAACCTATTATTTATAGTGGTTTGCCCGTTATTTTTTCGAACTTCTNAAATAATAACACTAAATGAAAATCTTTGAACATCATAGATTTTTTACATTTTTCTTAATCGGAATATCATTGTTGTTTTCTTTCAGTTGTAACAAAAAAGAAAAGGAAAAAGATAAAAATCTTCGCTATCTAAATATGTTAGATAGTATAGTTTCAGCAAAGCCGGAAGCTGTTTTAGATAGCCTAAAAAAAATAGATGTTCACACGTTGTCTAAATATGATCGTGCTTATTATGACTTACTTACTGTTATAGCTTCCGATAAATCCTTTATAGATTTCACTTCCGATAGTGCAATAAATGAAATAGTCTCTACATTATCTCATTATAGAATTCATCATCCTCGCCAATATGCAAGAGCTTTAATGTATCAAGGATTAGTACGTTATCGTATGGGAGTAATTGATAATACGGCTTATCAACCAATAAAAGATGCTGTGACAATTTTTGAAAGTTTGACACCGCCAAAAAGTTTACAGAATCTTTATTTATGTTATTATTATTTAGGAGACTTAAATTTTAAAAATAATAATCTTCAACTTTCCAATTTCTATTTTCAACAATCGTTAAAAACAGCGCGTATTATTGGTAATAGAGATAATATCACCCTTATTTATTTAAATTTATTTTGGAATGCACTAAGAACGCGTGATTTTAATCAAGCTAAAATATATTTAGATACATTAAATCAATGGAAAAAAGTGCCAGCGTACAAAATTGATGTAAGTAATGCGAATGCCGTTTATTATAAGAATCAAAAAGAATATGGAAAAGCATTGCAAGTGGAATATGAGTTATTGTCGGATAAAGCCATCCCAGAAGATAAAACTGTATTAGCTGGAATCTATTATCGTATGTCTGAAGATTATCGACAAATCAATAAACCCGATAGCGCATTAAAATATGCCCTGCTTGCTGAAAAAAATGCAAGCGATAGCACTCACTATATGAACTATTATTATTACGAAAATATAGCTAAGAATGCTATTAATTTAAGATTATGGAAAGAAAGTGCAAGGAACTATCAAATAGCATATCAATTGCTGACTAAATCTGTTAACAAGCAATTAGACACAAAAGTCCTTGAATTGGAAAAAAAATACGATCTTTCTGAAGCACGAAACAAAAAATTACGAGCCGAAAAACGTTCTTACGTTTATTTAACTCTTATGAGCGCTGTGTTTGCTGCTTTGATTTATTTATTCTTTTTTCACCGGCAGCGTTTACTCCATGAGAAAATTGCAAAAAAGACTATAGAACAGGAGCTTATTATTCAAAATCATCAATTGGAACAGGTTAAAAAAGATGCCACCATTAAACGTTGGATAAATGATTTGTATCAATATGTTATAGAGCGGGATAAAAAGCTTGAAAATCTGTTATATAAATTGGAGAACAATAAACTATTTCGTCAGGATGAGAAATTGATGAGTCTGCTTGGTGAAACAATGACGGAATATAATAAAGAAATGAAAGAAAGCAGCATTAAATTGTTGGATGAAGAAATGTTTGGACAATTTACCGGATTAAATACTGAAAAAGCAAGTGTTTTATTAGATAGTGAAAAATTACTTTTAGTACTTATCATTTGCGAGATGAATAATAAACAAATAGCTTCTTTAACAGGAAGTAGTGCTGAAAGTATAAGAAAACGTCGTGGATTACTACTGAAAAAAATGGAAGAAAATAGCTTATTTTTAGATGAAAAAAGTTTTCAAAGTTTAAAAAGAGAATGAAGCTGTAATCATAATGGGCGGAAATTTAAAATAATAAATCACTGTTAATGAGTAGTTTATGGTGTGTGTATACCGGAAATTTTAGCGAGTCCTTGAAAAATTGTTTCGAGGACTTTTTATTTGGTCTATCTTTGCATCGAACAAACATAAAAAGCTATTTACTTATGAAAAAGAATTTATTATTGATCCTTCTTATTTTAGGCGCCTGGAACTTTAGTGCATTTGGAATAACTTCTACTAATACTACAACTGTAGATGATAAAGAGGTTATATTTGAAAAAGTAATAACCCAGAAAGTGCCGCGTGCTCCCGGAGTAAGTTCACCTGTTGTTACTGCGAATATAAATAGCAGTTATCTTACGTTAAACGTTTCTAATTTTACAGGAAATGTATTAGTTGAAATCATCGGAGAAAACGGATATACGTCTTCTTTCTATTGCGATGGTGCAGCTATGGAAGTGTTACCTTTAGACCAATTGACGCTAGGGATTGAATACACAATCCGTATTACTTTGGAATATAAAGGTNTGTATACAGGTACTTTTACCTTATAATAAGAACTAAATTTAATACTATGAAAAAATATATTTTTCCATTTTTAGTTACTTGTACTTGTGTTTTGATATTTGAAAATAAAGATTCAGACAAAATGTCATACACCAGCCATAAAACATCTACATATCAGGTAGTAAGCAATGCCGGAAAAAATCACTTATGTCAATCAACCTCAAACGCAGAGGACAATGACAAAAACAGAAACATTGTTGTTGCCTATCCTAGATAAGTAGAAAAGGGAATTTGTATTTTTTATTAAAAATATTTGAAGAAACGAACGGGTGTTCTTGTTTGTTTAGCAGTCACTCAAGGATGGCGTATTGTTTTTTCATCTCTTAAAAATACTCACTCATAGCCGGCTGATAAATAAATTTTTATGTGTGTGATAACTGATGGCACAAATAGTATAAATAATTTAAGTAGTAAGTAGCAGACTTAGTCGGTTATGAGTGATATTTTTTCATTTTCATCAAATGAAATACATCAAATTGAGTAGTTGGTCAATTGATGTTAACCAAATCTAATCTAATACTTTAAAAAAGCGGAATAAATTCCGCTTTTTTTCTTTTGTGCATATTTTAAAATAAAAACCCACTAAGAAAATTAGCAGGATTTATTATTATTGTACTATGTTGTTCCATAAGGACAACATTTTGTTTGTTTTATTTATTATTTGCAGGTAAGGAAAAATAGATAAAAACAATCAATTAAAGCCGTATATTTAATATTGCAATTAAGTTTCAGAAAAGTAATATAAAATAAAATTAAAAATATTTGTCCCCTCATTTGTCCCCTCAAAATAATTTATTAAATTTGTGGTGTGTTTAACTAAGTTATTTTCTGACAATGGCAATAAAATTCTACCTTAAAAATCCAAAGGAGAAAGAAACGGCAATTTACGCTCGTTTCAGCTATGGAACTCCACAAAAAGTAAATGGGAAATTAAAGTATGATTATTTGAAATACTATATTTCAAAAAGCATCAATCCTGAATTTTGGAATACTCGAACATCCAAAGCAAGAGAAACAAATAAATTTCCACAACATCCCGAATTTAATGAAAGATTGAGGATGATAAGTAATGACATTGAAAGCGTATTACTTCAGTTTGAGAATGCCGGTATAACGCCAACAAAAAAGCAATTGAAAACAGCTTTGGATAAACTCATCAAACCGGACAAAACACCTATTGAAAGCAACGAAATAGACATTAAAAGATTGGGATTTGTTGATTACTTGCAACATTTAATCGACACCGCAACATTAAAGAACTCAACAATACGAGCTTATAAAGTTGTGAAAAATAACCTCATCGAATATCAGGATAAAAATAATGTTTATTTGACATTTCAGAATGTAGATATTGATTTTTACAACAGTTTCCTTAAATTCTTGGAACATAAAAATTTCGGTGTGAATACCATAGGCGCCAGGATAAAAGTTGTAAAAACAGTACTCAACAATGCAAATGATAGGGGAATTGATGTTTGTCAGGATTATAAGAAAAAATCATTTAAGAAAGTAACTGAAGAATCAGAAAACGTATATTTGAGTGAATCTGAATTGGATGAGATTTACAATCTGAAAGATTTACCAAACTATTTGGATAAAGTCAGAGATTTGTTTTTGATTGGATGTTACACCGGGTTGCGGTTCTCGGATTTAACAAGATTGAAAAAAGACTTTATCACTATTGATAACACGATAAGCATTAAAACCCAAAAGACCGGAAAGAATGTTGAAATACCGATACATTCCCGAGTTTCTGAAATTCTGAAAAAATACAATTATGAACTCCCTAAACCGATAAGCAACCAAAATTTCAATGAATATATCAAAGAAGTTGCAAAACTGGCTGATTTTGATGAGAAAATAACAAAACAATACACAAGGGGTGGAAAGTTAGTAAATCAGACGACCGAAAAATATAACCTGATCAGCTCGCACACCGCTCGCCGTTCTTTTGCGACAAACGCATTCTTGGCAGATGTTCCCACACTTGCAATAATGCAAATAACCGGACACAAAACCGAAAGCGCCTTTATGAAATACATCAAAATGAGCGCTAAAGACAATGCAATCAAACTGAAATCTCATAAGTTCTTTAATCATTTATCAATAGCAAAATAGTTAAGTATGGAAAATGTAAAATTTGATACTTTTTATGAAATGTTTGATTTGGCATTATCAAGACAGCATTTTAATTTTGTTGATGAAGTACGACAATTAAAAGAAATACACAAATGGGATGTGGATATTGATTTTTATGTTGAAGTACAACGAACTATCCACGAACTTGGATTTAATAAATTTGTCAGAGATAAATATAATATTCAATATGGTGAGGAGTTGAATTATAAATGGCAAGATTGGTTAGATTATATGAAAGATTATAATTTTAAGGATTATAATTTTAGGGAAAAATTAAAAAAAGAAATTGAAAAAGAAAAAGCATATATTTCACCTTTGAAAAATAATAAATTGCCAATTGAATTTGACAATGAAGAAACTTTGAGTATTTTTTTGAAAGCTATTGAAAAAGGATTTATGAATAAAGAATATAGCTTTATTGGTACACATAGACAAAGAGCTTATTTTGCTTTTTTATATGGTGAAAAGTTCAGATTAACTAATAAATGGGCAATATTTGAAAAATTTTGGAATGTAAAAAATTTAGCTCAATACAATTATGAATCATTTGAGAAATACGGAGTTGTTCCGCGACAAAAAGATATAGACCAATTATTTGAATAATACATATTCATTATTAATATCAGACCCTATAAGGTATATCATAGTGCTTTATAGGGTTTTTTGTTTAGTGTATTTTCTGATTTTTGCATTATGTAATTACAAAGTAATCCGACTTTTGCAAAAGTCCATTTCACAAACAAATAATTTATTGAAAATGGAAAATCAGAATTTATTGTCGCAAAAAGATGTTTTGACTTTTGATGAGGCTTGTATCTATACTGGATTAAGTAGGTCATATATGTATAAACTTACTCATCAACATAAAGTACCTCATAGTAAACCTTTTGGAAAAATGATATATTTTGACCGAAATGAGTTAAACAAATGGCTTTTACAAAATAAAGTCGCACAAATGCAGGAGGTATAAATATGGAACAAATTTTATTGAATGGAATCTCATTTGAACAACTTGAAAATAGTTTGAGAACTATTGTTGCGGATGAAATCAGCAAACAGACTGCAAAGTCAGAACCCACCGACAATTTACCTGACTTACTCACTCGCAAACAAACATCTGCATATCTGGGCATTTCTTTACCTACGTTAAACGAATGGACTAAAAGTGGAGTAATATCCGCTAAAAGAATAGGAAATCGTGTGCGTTACGAAAAGCAGGTTGTTTTGAACTCTCTGAAAGATGTTGAAACCCTTAAATATCGGAGGGCGTAAATATGTCAAGAAAAAAACAAAGCCCCGAAAGCATAACGAGTACTTTGGAGCTGTATTTTAATGATCAAGAACTCAAGGACAAAGTTAATAAATTACCTTATAGTTCCAAAAGAGTTTTGAAAGTTCTTTTGTCAGGAAATGAATATACCAACGTACAACTAACAGAAATGACGAAAGCAAGTGATACCAGACGGTGCATTTGCGACATTCGTAACATAGGTATTTTAATTTCAGACCGATGGATTTACGATGAATATACTCGTTTCAAAAAATACTGGATTAACAAAGGGTTCATACTATGAAAGAACGTTACAAAAAACCCGACTGTATAAAGGAACTCGAACGCCTGGCACTCGAAGCGAAAAGAAAGAAATATCCTGATGTTCCATTTTTAGCGCCTATCATTTTTGAGGATAAAACAGCCAACGGTTTAACTCGTGCAATCATTGCTTATATCAAACTAAGAGGTTTTCAGGCAGAAAGAGTAAATAATTATGGTCGCCCGGTTGATAACCGTAAAACCTATGTAAATACAATTGGAATGCAAAGAACAATCGGTAATATCGAATGGGTGAAAGGTACAGGTACGGACGGCTCAAGCGACATTCACGCAACAATAAAACCTAAAAACTCAAAATTTGGGGTGAGTGTGAAAATAGAGGTGAAAATTGGAAGAGATTTTCAAAGTTTGAAACAAAAACAATATCAAATCGAGATTGAAAAAGCAGGTGGAATATATTTTTTAGCAAAGAATTTCACGTCATTTTTTAATTGGTACAATGAGAATTTTCAATGAAACAAAACGATGATAGATACTTTCAATTTCCGTTGTTCCTTTTCAGAAATTTTATGTACGATACTGAAAAATGTTTGAATGACATTGTTTGCTATGGCCTATATGATTTATCAAACAAGTTGAATATCGACCTTTTCAGAATGTTAGAACATACCATTTACACATATTATCGTGGCGGTTTACCAAATGAAATAAAGGAGAGATTAACAAAATTTGCAGAGCTGGGAGAAATTGATTTTAATGAGAACTATTTAGGTTTTAGCGGTCAAGGAGATTTTGAACCTACAACCGAGATGGAACAACTTGAAATGATTTTCAATACCGACAATGATTTTTATTTGGAAGTTTGCAAATGGTTTAAGAAAGTATCTGTTATCAATTTTTTTGAAATATCGGGCAATTACGATGCGATACTACAAAAAGGAAAAATAATTGCTGAAAGCATTCCCGACAAAGAACCTTTTCCAATGATAGACAAAAACAAGTTGTTTGAATTTAGAGATGAAGAAAAGACAGAATTTCAACTTATTGTTTTTGCTGCAAATGTAGGAATGAGAAGTATTTTAGGCACAAAACCATATTGTAAGACTACAAAAGAATTGATATTGTGTCGTGCGTTCGGATTTAATACAATGAGAGATTTAGAGAAAGAAAAGCCACCACTTTTTAAGAAGTATTTTAACAGATACCAAACGGATAAAATACTTAATGAAATAGAGATTGGGAATTGGAATCTTTTCCGGTATTCAAGTCAAAATATGAGAGGAATGTTTATAGCTTACAAAAGGAGAATATCTCTTGAAAAACTCGTTGAGGTTGTTGAGGAAAAAAGTAGAAAACGGAAAATACAACAATTAAAAAACAGTAAAATAATAGCTCGTGAAAATGCAATGAAAAAGATTGTTGAATCGCAACTTAACAGCAACGAGTATAGCAACGAGAGTGTAACCAGTACAACACCTTAAATAATATCTTAAATAAAATATTAATTAATATCTTAAATAATATACTCATAAGAATACATCAAAAGTATTTGATGATTTTTTTTAGACATTTCGGATTTTCATTCATTACACTAATCTCGCATTTCAACCTTACAAAAACAAGGGGGCGCGGGCAAATTGAAATATAAACATTAACAACAAAATATTTCACAATGGAAAAAAACATATTGATAAAATTCACGGCTGAAAGCGACTTAAGCAAAGTAGATGCTGAAATGCAATCATTGAGAGATAGAGAAAAAGAGATATCTCTACAGATGCAAAAACTTCAATCAGACTATCAAAAGCAAGTATATGGCATTCAATCTACAAATAAAAGTCGTGAAGAACAAATTCAGCTTATAGAAAAAGTACGTCAAGCGAGCGAAAAACAGCAGAAATCTCTATCTGCTGAAATGACTAAAACCAAAGCATCTTTAGCAGATTTTACACAAAAAATGTCGAACGTAAACGATACTATTGCAAAAGGCGCTATTTCCACTCCAAAATTTACCACACAATTACGTGCAATGAAAGATGAGCTTGCCAAAATGGAAGAGGCAGGTCAATTTGGAACTAAAGCATTCACCAATTTAGCTATAAAAGCAGGTCAACTTGAAGATCAAATCGGAGATACGCGTCAAAGAATTTCAATTTTATCTTCTGATACTAAAAACCTTGATGCTGTGATGGGTTTAGGTCAAGGTTTGGCTGGTGGATTTACAGCTGCTACAAGTGCAGCTGCTCTTTTAGGTGGCGAAAGCGAGGAACTCCAACAGGCATTTTTCAAAGTTCAAGCTGCATTGCAGATACTTAATGGCGTTCAGATGGTTGCTAATACACTGAATAAAGACAGTGTGGCAAATGTGGTACTTCAAACGGCACTTGAAAACAACAATACGGTTTCAAAAATAAAGAATACAGTTTCTAAATACGCCAATATTGCTGCTACTAAACTTGAGGCAGCCGCAGAGAATGGAAATAAAGTTGCTAAAATAGGAAGTACAGCAGCTCAATGGGCATTGAACTCTTCGATGTTGGCAAATCCAGCATTTTGGTTGATAGGTGGAATTATGGCTTTAGTTGGAGCGTATTATTTGTTTTCATCATCTGCAAAAGAGGCAAAACAAGCTCAAGCCGAATTTAATGCAGAATTAGATGCTATGAAAAGAATATCGGATGGTCGAAAAAAAGATTTAGATTTTGATATAAAATTAATGCAAGCAGCCGGTAAATCAGAAGAAGATGTGCTTAAAAAAAGACGCGAAAATAACGATAAAGAAATAAAAGACGCAGAGGCAAGTCGAGATAAATTGCAAGTATTATACAATAAGGCTGATAAAAAGAGAAAAGAAGAAATGAAACAAGGATTGGACGAATCCAACAAACTCGTACAAGACGCTTATGATGAAAGAAGAGATATTAACGAAAGTTTCACAGTTTTATCTGTTAAAAATCAAACAGATGCAAATAAAAAGCATTTGGAAGAACAGAGAAAAGCCGGTGAAAAATCTAAACAAGAACGCGAAAAACGAAATCAGGAAATTGCACAAGCTCAAAGTGATTTGGACGATTTATTGAATGATTTGATGATAGATGGAATGCTGAAAGAGGTAAATATTGTTCAAACAACTTACGATAGAAAGATTGCAGCTATTAAAGGAGATTCGGAAGCTGAAATTCAATTACGTGAACAGTTAAAAACAAAAGAAAATCAGGAAATTCAGAAGATAGAAACCAAATACGCAAATCAAAGTCTGAAAACCGCCAAAGAACTCGAACTCTTGAAAACACAAAACGCTGAAGCTGGAAGTGCTGATGATATTGCTCTAAAAAAAGCAACTCTTCAAAAACAAGCGGAACTCGACATTCTTAATATCAATCAATCAACTGACAGTGAAGAAACCAAAGCCGAAAAAATTAAAGCTATCAATATCAAGCTCGGAAAAGACTTGGCACAAATTGACAAAGATAATAATCAAAAGAGATACGATGATGATTTGAAGTTATTTGATGAATTTAGCAAGGCGTATGAATTGGCTCTGAAAAAACAATATGAAAACGGCGAAATTTCCAAAGAAGAATATACATCTAAATCTAAACAACTCGGAATTGACGAATTGGAAACTGAAATAGCTCTCCGTAAGTCTTATGGCGAAGATACAATTGACTTGGAACTCGAATTGTCGAACAGAAGAATTGCTATAAAAGAAGATGAAGCCGAAAAAGAGAAACAAATGTGGAACTCGCTGTATGAGAACGGCAAAAAGATAGCGGGTTATTATTTTGACTACATAAAAGATAAGCTATCTACCCAATTAGAAGATTTGGATAATTATTATACTACCGATGCAGAAGAGGCGAAGAATAATTCCGATAAAAAATTGATAACCGAAAAAGCACTTGCTCAAAAGAAGCTCGAAATAAAACGCAAACAGGCACAAGTTGAAAAACAAGAAGCTATGTTTAATATCTTTTTAAGTACCGCTCAAGCTATCATAGGGATGTTGAAAGATCCGGGTGGAATACAAGGAACCATTATGTCTATAGCCGCAGGGGTTACAGGAACAGTTCAAGCAGCTATGGTTGCAAGTAAACCACTACCTCAATACGCCAAAGGTCGTAAAGGTGGAAGGGGTGAGTTTGCAAAAGTAGGTGAACAAGGACCGGAGGTTATGTGGGTTCCTGATGGAGCGAGTATCATTCCGGCACATAGGAATTTAACTCCAAACACATTAAAAGAGTTTGGAATTAAGATTACTGGATTTGACAAAAATATAATGGAACTTGCTATGCAAGAAAGAAAAATAAATTTTGATTATAATAAGCTCGCATTTGATTATGATAAGTTGAGTAAGTCCATAACGAAAAACATCAAGCAGAACAACATTTCAATAAGTGTGGATAAAAACGGAATCAATGTACAAGATGGGAATTTGAATACAAATTTTATAAATAAAAAATACTCAGGGAAATGGAGTAATTAGCAACCCAAATACAACTCAATATGATAGAAAATTTTAGAGATAAAAAAAACACTAACGGATTTGATAAAAACCCACAAAATATAAATACAAACGGACGTCCAGCATCAATCAGAAATGAATTAAAAGAATTGATAGAGCGAGATGGTGAAATAACTATTCCAGCGTTTCAGGTTAGGAGAATTAATGAAGATGGAAGTGTGGTTTTGAATTTACCTACTCAAGAACAACTTGCAATGAAGTTGATAGATTGGGCTGTAAGTAAAAAGGGAAATGACAGCTTGAAAGCTATTCAGATGATTATGGAACAAATAGACGGAAGGCCGGAACAAAAAATAGAGTTGCAAAAGGAAATTGAAATTACGCTCGATATTTGACATATTTGACTATATAAAAAAAGAAAAATAGGAGTTTTCGGAGTTTATTAAAAAATATATTTCAAAATATTGCACTAAAATAAATATGAAACTATGGAAGAAACATTTGATTTTGAAGAAATTATAAATGAAATGCAGGATGTTGCAGATAAAATAAGTGCAGAATTTAATACGAAAAATAAGGAAAAAGAGAGATTTTATCAATATAGATTAAGAAATATCCCGCCAAAAATATGGGAAATGTTAAAGGATGAACAAAAAAAATTGAATGAAAAAGGTTATTTTCATTCAATTGAAAAAGTAATTTATATACTCTTAAAGAAATCACATCAATGATTCTTTGGTATAGCTAATTTTGATTTCCTGATTTTTCCATTTTCGTGATACTCTAAACCTTCCATCACTATATCAAGGTCTTTACGTTCATATTTTACATTTTTACCAAACATCCTGAAAGGGAGTTGATTTGTGTCCCGGAAAAAACGTAAAGAATCCCTTGAAAGCGTTGTGTAAGTCACTGCTTCAGTTTCGCTCATCCATCGTTTGTTTGAAATATCAATAATGATGTTTGTTTTCATTTTAACCGCAACAGTTTTATTGTTCTTTGTAGGTAGCACACAACGCTTCCAATTGCTCAAAACTTTCAATCCGGTGCGTTATGCCATTTAGAATAATAACTCCAAATATCGGTTGTTTTTGAGCAAATAATTCTGTTATCGGAACATCCAACGCATTCGATATTTTTTCCAAACTCTCTAATGTAGGATTGCCGTTGATCGTGCGTGATAAACTCTCTCTCATCATTCCGATTTTTTCGGCAAGTTCACCGATAGTGATACCTTTTTCTTTGCAAATTTCTTTAATTCTTAGTTCCATAGTTGTGATATTTTAGATTACACCACAAAAATAGACATATATGATGCATATTATCACATATTTATAGTTAAATAACATTAAACATCACGTTTTTATATAAAATAATTTGTTTTGCGTGATTATTTGGGTTACATTTGCATTATAAAAATAACATTAAATATCACAATCGAAATGAATACAACATTAAAAATTTCAAAATCAGAAGTGATGAAATCAGCTTGGGCAAAGTTCAAAAGATTTACCAGCAAGAACTTTCCTGAATATAATAAGCCATTTTCATATTATCTAAAACAATCTTGGATTGAATGGAAAAACGTAATTAAGAATCGTATGAATGCAATTAATCAATCACAGAACACGACTGTTTGTGTATCGATGGAAAGTGAAATAAACTTTAATATCAATTTTTATAATTCAAAATGCTATAAAGGCGACTAATAATTAATCAGTGGAGCGTAACGCTACCACACAAAAAGATACAGTTATGAACACAAAATTATCATCTATTATGAAAGCGGCGTGGAATTTCTTCCACATAACCGGCAAAACATTCAGCGAGTGTTTGAAAATGTCGTGGGCAAATTTCAAACTTGTTCAGCAAATGCAATCCGGGGTTGTAAAATTTCACTTTCAAAAAGTGGACGGATCTATTCGTGAAGCATACGGAACCCTTCAAAATGCTGCGGATAAGGTAAAAGGAGACAGCAGAAACAAAAATGAAAATGTTCAGGTTTATTTTGACACCGAAAAGCAAGAATTTCGCTGTTTCAAAAAATGGAATTTAGTTGTTTAATCATTAATCTATAAAAAATTATGAGTATAAAAATTGAAAAATCAGCTATTCAAAGGTTGCTCGAATATACAGATGAATCTTTTTTAGAAGATATAGATAACATTTCAGATTTAATTGTAAGAGGCGTGATGGTGGATATGTCCGATGAAGAAGCGGACAATAATTTGAGAGCAAAAATCATTTTAGAAAATCACTTCAATTTGAGGTTGATTAGAGATGTATTAAGTGAAATTTTCAAGGCAAATAAAGATTATGGAAAAAATTGAGAATACAGTTAAGTTTACAGTAGGTGAGCAAACTAATGATTATTTAAATATAATCAGAGAATTAGATATTTTAGGAGAAAAATTTGTCAATTTAATAAATATCAATTATGGCAGAAATAGTGAATTTGCCAATAAAACATTTAATAAATACTTTGATGCTGTCAATCCGGCAAGGGATATATTGTTAGAAGCTGTTATGTTAAGTATTGATGAGAATTTAGGCAAAAAGAACCCTCGTATAATATAGAATTTGACTTATCATTGAGTGTTTTTGTGAATGATGGGAATATTCTTCTTAGTAAAAAAATCGAACCAGTACGCGCGCGCATGAAAGATTGGGAAATACTAAAAAAAAGCGGTCGGGAGACGTTATTCCGGACCGTTTTTTATTTTGTGTTTAACCTACCAACGGCAATTGTTGGAAAGTGTTACAAAGATAGTTATTTTATCCGATTATCAAAAGATGATAAAATCAATTTTTCCAAACATTTTGTCCCCTCATTTATCCCCTTTCAAACAAAAATACTCATATAATTTATATACAAGGGCTTTTTGTTGTTCCATAAGGACTCGAACCTTAACAAACAGATCCAGAGACTGTTGTGCTACCATTACACCATGGAACAATGTTTTTACGATACAAAATTAGAAATTTTTTAGGAATTAATGTGCTATTTTTGTATCAAAAATTTATTGAATGAAAAAAATTGGAAAAGACTTTTATCGCCAGGATGCCGTTTCTGTTGCTCAACAGCTTCTTGGAAAAACACTTGTACGTGTTTTTGAAGACGGAATAGAAAAAAGATATCCAATCACGATAACTGAAGCATATTTAGGAGGAGACGATTTAGCTTGTCATGCCAGTAAAGGTTGTACACCGAGAACAAAAGTAATGTTTGGTGAAGGTGGACATATTTACGTGTATTTGATTTATGGAATGTATTGGATGCTGAATGTGGTAACAGGAGAAGAAAATCATCCGCAAGCGGTACTTATTTGTGGAATAGGTGATATAAAAGGGTCGGGTAGGGTTGGACGAGAATTAAAAATGGACAAAAGTTTTTACGGCGAAGATTTACTTACTTCCGATAGAATTTGGATTGAAGACACAAATAAAACAGCCGATTTTAAAGCTATAAGACGAGTTGGTGTAGATTACGCCGGCGAATGGAAAGATAAATTGTGGAGGTTTGAAACCTCATCCTAACCCTCTCCAAAGGAGAGTGGCTTTAGCCCAATCACACTAATCATTCTTCCTGACTTTATTCCTAATTTGCGCGCAGAAAAGAATTTATCTGGCTCGGAGAAAGTGCAATGTCCCGAAATTTCAATATTTTCTTTTTTCAACCCTTTTTCTAACAAGAGATTCCTATTCGCTTTCCAAAGGTCAAGGTGGTATTTCCCATCTTTTAATTGAAAAATTTCTTTTGTATCAAATCCTGTTTTTTGAAATTCATCCACCAATTCATTTCCAACATTATAAACATCCACGGAAATTGAAGGTCCAAATACTGCAAATAAATCATCGGGATGCGAATTGAATTCCGATTGCATTTTCTCAATGGTTTTGGAAAGAATTTTTGAACATGTTCCACGCCAGCCCGCATGAACCGCAGCCACCGCTTTTTGTTTTGGATCATAAATTAAAATTGGAACACAATCGGCAGTGGTTACTCCAATATAAATATCAGAGATTTTAGTAATTAAACCATCTTTTCCGTAAAGAAGAAATTGTTGAGTTTCACGGGTTTTTGTCAGAAAATCTTCATCAATTACAATAATTTCATCACTATGAGTTTGATGCGGAATAAAAAGTTGTTCGGGTTTAATTCCCGTAAAATTGAAAAGCAGATTAAAGTTTTCCTGAATAAATTCCTGTTTATCAGTAGAATACAATCCCAAATTCAACGAAGAAAAATTTCCTTCACTCACGCCTGAATTTCGCGTAGAAGTAAAGTGATTTATTTCTTTAAACTGAGAAAGAAGCGGATATGTGATTAGATTTATCAAATCGTTACAGCATATCAATTTTAACTAAATGCCATACAAACTCTTTCTGTGGGGGATTGAGGGGGCTTTTAATCCTGTTCGTCCCAACCAATTCCTTTATATTTACTTACATCTTCGTCATCGTCATAATCTTCTTCAAAAGCTTCTCCTTCAAATTTTTCATCGTCAAATTCTTCTTCTTCGCTCTCAATATCAATTTCCATAGGCGGATGAACCCATTCAACAATTTTATTGGTTTCTTTGTTGAGTTCCGTCCAAATCATATCCTTTAATTTGTCAATATTCAATCCGCTGACTGAAGAAATAAATACACCTTCCGTGTCTTTAGGAAGTTCCGCTTTCATTTGTTGTATCAGTTCTTCATCAAGCATATCGCATTTAGTAATAGCCAAAATTCGTTGTTTATCCATCAAATGCGGATTATATTTCTGCAACTCGCTCAACAAAATATTATATTCCTTTTCGATATTATCACTATCGGCGGGAATCATAAAAAGCAGAATGGAATTTCGTTCTATATGGCGTAAAAATCTTAATCCCAAACCTTTACCTTCCGATGCTCCCTCAATAATTCCGGGAATGTCAGCCATTACAAACGATTTATTATCTCTGTAAGAAACAATACCGAGATTTGGCACAAGCGTAGTAAAGGGATAATTGGCGATTTCAGGTTTTGCAGCAGAAACAACGGAAAGCAACGTAGATTTTCCTGCATTGGGGAAACCAACCAAACCGACATCGGCAAGTATTTTCAATTGCATTATGATGGTTTTTTCTATGCGTGGTTCACCCGGTTGAGAAAAACGTGGAGTTTGATTTGTTGCGGTGCGGAAATGCCAGTTTCCAAGTCCGCCGCGTCCACCTTTTAAAAGAATAGTTTCTTGTCCGTGTTCGGTAATTTCACAGAGGAATTTGCCGTTTTCGCCGTCGTAAACAACAGTTCCGAGCGGAACTTCAATAATCTGATCTTTTCCGTCTTTACCAAAACTTCGGCTGCTGCTTCCGGATCCGCCATCACCTGCAAATACGTGACGAGCATATTTTAAATGAAGCAAAGTCCAAAGATTGGAATTACCTTTGAGAATAATATGTCCGCCACGTCCACCATCACCACCGTCAGGACCACCTTTTGGGATGAATTTTTCACGGTGAAAATGTGTAGAACCTGCGCCGCCTTTTCCTGAACGGCAAAATATTTTTACGTAATCAACAAAATTTGAACCTGCCATTATTTAATTTTTACAAAATTATTTCTCCGGATCCAATGCCTCCGATATTCTCCCGAATATCTCTTCAATGGTTCCCATTCCATGAATTTTTTTGTATTTTCCTTTGCTTTTATAGTATTCGCTTACGGGTTTGGTTTGGGAATGATACACATTGAGTCGTTTTTGAATGGTTTCAAGATTATCATCGCTTCTGCCTGAAGTTTTGCCTCTAATTAATAAGCGGTTGATTAATTCTTCCTCATCCACATTTAAATCAACCAATACTTCTGTTTCTTCTCCGCGATCTTCGAGCATTTTTTCCAGCGCTTCTGCTTGTGCCAGCGTACGCGGGAAACCATCCAGAATAATTCCTTTGATTTCCTCTTTATTCAGTGTGTCTAATTTGTGTGCAATTATTCCGATTATGACGTCATCAGGAACAAGCTGACCAGCACTGATATACTGTTGTGCGTTTTTACCCAATTCTGTACCATCAGCAATTTCTTTACGCAGCAAATCGCCTGTGGAAATGTGTTTAAGATTGTATTTTTTTATTATCAAATCACTTTGCGTTCCTTTGCCACTTCCGGGAGCGCCACATATAATTACATTTTTCATGTTTTTGTTCTAAGTATTTAATAATAATTTTTATATTTAAATTCCGTCTGGATTTTTATAAAATAGTTCATCCAATTTGTTCAATTTCTCGCTAATTGTATCATCATCAAGTTCTTCAACTTCTCTGTTTCTTATTTTTTTAATTAATTCTTCTTCTGATAAATGATTTGGATTGATTAGGTTGATGGCTTCTTCCAATAATTTTGCTGTTTTATATTTCTTTTTTTCTTTTAATAATTTCAATGTAGCAAAACAGTTTTGACCACTTGAATTAAAGAAATACTGATTGAAGCCACCATTATTAACCTCCCCTTCTAATTCTTCTATATCGCCAACAGGAGTTTTCTCAGGTTGTTTGGATTCTTTTAATGTATTTTTTACCTCTTTATAAGTACCAATTTTGTGCTGATTTTTAGTTGTACAATTAAGAAAAGAGAAAATATTCATAAGAATAAAGAATAGTATGATTGGTTTTGAAATTTTCATTGATGAAGATATTCGTGTTTGATTTATCATTATAAATTTCTTCCGCTTTTCNACTACTTTTTGGATTTTCAATAACAAAAAGAGTTTTGCAGCTTACTTCTCGCCGCTAAAAAGCTAAATCACCGTATAAATATCTTTTAGATTTCTACCGTAACCATCGTAATCCAAACCGTAACCGAGAATAAATTCATTCGGTATTTTCATAGCAATATAATCGAGTTTTACGTCTTTTTGGAGTGCTTCGGGTTTTTGTAAAAACGTAGCGACGTATATTTCTTTGGCGCCTTTTGCTTGCAGCGAACCTATAATTTTTTCCATCGTAATTCCGGTATCTACAATATCTTCCACCACTACCACAGTTCTGCCTACCACGCTTTCATTTAGTCCCATCACTTCTTTTACGGTTCCGGTAGTGTAAAGTCCTTCATAAGAAGAAAGTTTTATAAACGTGATTTCACACGGGATATTTACTACCTTCATAAGGTCGGAAGCAAACATAAATGCTCCGTTAAGAACACAAATAAACAAAGGGTCTTTATCTGCTAAATCTTCATTAATTTTGTTTCCAACGGTTTCTACTGCTTTTAAAATTTCTTCGGAAGGAATAGACAATCTGAATTGCTTGTCTTTGATTTGAATTATTTTCATTGTGCTTTTTTATGATTATAATTTGGCTCAAAAGTAACGATTTTTTTCCTATATTTTTATATTTTCAGTAATAATATTCCCAACAAAAAGGTAATAATATCATTTTTTAGAAAAAAGAGGTAAAAAATTTTCCGTTTAAAAAATAAATAGTACATTTGCTTAATTATTCTCATTAGTATAAAGAAAAATCATAAGTAATATGAAATTTAATGTATCAAGTACAGAATTACTTTCTCATCTTCAGGCAATCAGTAGAGTTATAAATAGTAAGAATTCATTACAAATACTAGATAACTTTTTGCTAAAGTTGGAAGGCGATACGCTTACTATGACTGCGTCGGATATTGAAACTACGATGATAACCTCTATGCAAGTGCAAGAGGTGGAAGGGAAAGGACAGGTAGCAGTTTCCAGTAAATTGCTGCTTGATACGTTGCGTGAATTTTCGGAACAGCCGCTCACATTTCATATTGACGATAGTAATTTGGCAATGGTAATTACTTCTGCCAATGGTACATACAATTTTATAGGACAAAATGGAGATATGTATCCGCAGTTGCCAAAATTGGACGATAACGCACGTAAATTAAGCGTAGAAGTTCCCGTATTAATGAGTGGAATTTCCAAGTCGTCGTTTTGTATGGCAGACGATGAACTTCGTCCTGTGATGAACGGTATTTATTTTGATGTTGTTCCCGAAAAATTGACTTTGGTTGCAACCGATGCTCATAAATTAGTGCGGTTTACTTCAAAATATACTTCGGCATCGTTAGCAGAAGGTGAAACAATGAATTTCATTCTTCCTAAAAAACCTGCGATGATGTTGAAAAATATTCTTCCAAAAGAAGCAGGTGAAGTAGAAATAACATTTGATGAGAAAAATGCTTACTTCAGATTAAGCAATTACACCATGGTTTGTCGTCAGGTGGAAGGTCGCTATCCTAATTATAACGGTGTAATTCCTAAAAATAATCCGCATAAAGTAATTGTAGATAGAAATACGTTGCTAAACGCATTGAAGCGTGTTTCGGTATTTTCAAATCAAGCAAGTAATTTAATAAAACTTGAGTTTAACAATAATAATATTCAAATTTCAGCGCAGGACATTGATTTTTCTATTTCAGCAGAAGAAACAATTTCTTGCCAATATGAAGGGGAACCAATAAAAATCGGTTTCAAATCCAGTTTTATGATTGAAATGCTTGCCAATATTAGTTCCAATGAAGTAATATTAGAATTGGCAGATCCATCTCGCGCCGGAATTATATTGCCCTTTGAAAATGAAGAAAGTGAAGATTTATTGATGCTTTTGATGCCGATGTTGTTGAATGATTAAAAAAGAGCGAAGACATCAAAAATAAAGAGCGAAAACTTTGTAAAACCTGTAACTTTTGTATATTTTGATACACGTATAATGCAGAAAAAGGAACCACCAATTTCTGCATTTTGTTTTGTGGAAAATAACAATAAATAATTATTTAATAACGGCAAAGCCAAATAACTTTCCATAATGAAACTCAATCTCAAAAATCCCATTGTATTTTTCGATTTGGAAACTACCGGAACTAATATTGTAACCGATAGAATTGTAGAAATATCATATTTGAAAGTATATCCAAACGGAAGAGAAGAAAGTAAAACCATTCGTATAAATCCTGAAATGCCAATTCCTGAATTTGCTTCAGCTATTCACGGGATTTATGATGACGATGTGAAAGATTGTCCTACATTCAAACAAGTTGCCAAAGAGATTATGCGAGATATTGAAGGAGCAGATTTAGCCGGCTATAATTCAAACAGATTTGATATTCCGTTGTTGGCTGAAGAACTTCTTCGTGCCGATGTGGATGTGGATTTGATGAAAAGAAAATTTGTAGATGTGCAGGTAATTTTTCATAAAATGGAACAACGAACGCTTTCAGCTGCCTACAAATTTTATTGCGATAAAGACTTGGAAAACGCTCACAGCGCTGAAGCAGATACACGTGCAACGTACGAAGTACTTCAAGCTCAACTCGATCGTTATTCCGAAATTAAAAATGACGTTGAATTTTTAGCGAAATTTACAGCGCAAACCAATAATGCAGACTTTGCCGGAAGAATTATTTACAATGAAAAAGGCGAAGAAGTTATCAATTTTGGCAAATACAAAGGACAAAAAGTGACCGACGTATTGAAAAAAGATATAGGATACTACGGCTGGATTATGGATAGCGACTTCACATTACACACCAAAAAAGTACTTACCAATATCAAACTTCGGGATTTTAATAAATAATAGATATAATTATTTCATAATTAAATAGTTAAAAATCAGCAAAAAAGTTAACAAGCAAAGAAATGGCATAATCATTGTGATAATGATAAAATAGATTTTAGTGGGCTACTTACGAATGAAAAGTTTTAAAAAAATATTGATTTTTTTATTGTTTGCTCTGTTTGTTATTATTCCGATGGAAGCGCAAAACAGTGTCTCTACATCTGTTAACCAACGTACGCCGGAACAAGAAGCGTCAAAACAAACCGAAAAACTTCAAATGGAATTAAATCTTACGCCAGAGCAAGTTAAAGCGGTTTATCAAATTAATCTCCGTTACGCACAAGCGCGTCAAAAAACGGCAAATCGCAGTGATGCGATGCAAATAATTAAAAATAAAGACGAAGATATTCGAAGAGTATTAAGCAATCAACAATATGAGCAATTGCAATCAAGAAGAATTCCCCGTCAATCGGTAGAAATAGGCGATAATACTCAATATTTGCGTACTAATCCACAAACAAGGAGCAGTTTTAAAGCAGGCGATGGAAAACAACAAACTTCCGACAGAAACGAAATCAACACCCGTCAAACAAATCAGCGCGGAGAATTGAGAAGATCTCCGGATAGAACAAGTTCAGATGAGAGACAATATCCGACAAGAGAATCGTACCGTCAGCAGCCGACACGTTCTTCCAATCAAAATTCGGCAATTCGCTCTTCAGAATCTCGTTCATCAAGTTCTCGCTCATCCAATAGCGGTTCTTCAAGCAGAAACTCAGGAGAACGTTCTTCATCGGGAGGAAGAAGATAATTCTTGTATGTCAAATCCATATTTCAGTTTCAAACAATTTACCGTTTTTCACGACAAATGTGCGATGAAAGTCGGTGTGGATGGCGTTACTCTTGGCGCTTGGAGTGATGTTGCAAATACGGAAAGTATTTTGGATGTAGGAACCGGAAGCGGATTAATCGCTTTAATGTTGGCACAGCGTTCGGATGCGAAAATTACGGCGATAGATATTGATATTGAATGTATTAATCAAGCAAAAGAAAACGTAGAGCGATCAAATTGGAGAAGTAAAATTTCGGTTTTTTATTCTTCTTTTCAAGATTTTGCAGAAAAAACACAAGAAAAGTTTGATTTAATTGTTTGTAATCCTCCGTTTTTTATCAATTCATTAAAATCTCCTTCAAAAAATCGCACACAAGCTCGTCATAATAACATGCTTTCACATCCGGATTTGATTGAAAACTCCAAAAAACTTTTGTCGGAAAAGGGAAAATTATGTGTGATTTTACCTGTGGTGGAAGGAAACCAATTTATAGAATTATCGGAAAAAAACAATCTGTTTTGTTCGAAAAAAGTAACGGTTTTCCCAAACTATGAAAAACCTGCAAAGCGATTTTTGTTGGAATTTAGAAAAGAAAAAAGGGAATGTGAAGAATCAAAATTAATCATTGAAAAAGAAAGAAATGTTTACACTCCTGAATATGCCGAATTGGTAAAAGATTTTTATCTAAAATTATAAGTTTTAATAAACCAATAAACCAATCAACTATTTACTTTTCCTGAGGATATTTTTCCATAAAATTTTTGCAGCAATTACGCTTCCTAATGTTCCTCCCGTAGCAATCAAAAACGCTTGCAGAATAATTTTCCCCGATTGTTTTACAACTTGTTCATTGCTTCCAACTTCCAATCCTAACAAAAACAATAGTATCCAAATTAAAGCCATAATCACTTGACTTTGATATTTGAATTGTTTTTTACGGAATAAAAAACCGATTAATATTCCGCAAAGCATACAGAGGACAACTATAAGCATATTTGAAAAAGGAAAACCCCTCTCTTGATGGAGAGGGGTTGGTGTGAGGTTTATTTCTTTTTTCCTTGATTAGCAACGGCTTCCATCAGTTTTTTGATTTCTTCAGGGTCGCCAAGGAAATAGTCTTTTACAAAGTTTAGTTCATCGTCAAATTCAAATACATAAGGAACTGCTGTTGGCAAATTCAAACTTACGATGTCTTCGTCAGAAATGTTTTTCAGATATTTAATAATACCACGCAAACTGTTTCCGTGAGCAGCAACCAAAATTTGATCGTGATTTACCAATGCCGGATAAATTGTATCTTCCCAATAAGGAACAATACGTTCAACGGTTTCTTTCAATGACTCTGTCAGTGGCAGGTATTTTTTTGGAACTCCGTTGTAACGAGGATCTTGAAATGGCGAGCGTGAATCTGCTTGTTCCATTGGCGTTGGCGGAACATCGTAACTTCTTCTCCAAATCAATACTTGTTCATCGCCATATTTTTCAGCAGTTTCTGCTTTGTTTAATCCTTGAAGCATTCCATAATGTTTTTCATTCAAACGCCAAGTTTTTTTCACCGGAATCCAATCCAAATTCATTTGGTCAAGAATGTTATTTAACGTTTTTACAGCACGTTTCAAATAAGACGTGAACGCTATTTCAAACTCGAAACCTTCTTTTTTCAATAATTGACCGGCTTTAATTGCTTCTTGAACTCCTTTTTCTGAAAGATCAACGTCAGTCCAACCTGTAAAGCGGTTTTCCATATTCCAAACGCTCTCGCCGTGGCGGATTAAAACTACTTTTTTCATTCTGATTTATATTTTAACGGGTTTATAATTTTTCTAAATTTTGATACAAAGGTAACAAATTTTGATGGATTTCTTTTTCAGTTATAAATGAAAATCCTGTAAAATCCTTACTTTTCGTTTTTTATCTGTATTTTTGCAAAAAATAGCGCAATTATGAGTTTAAGAACAGAACTTGAGAAACGGATTTTAGTACTTGATGGTGCAATGGGCACGATGATTCAGAGACATAAGCTCACAGAAAAAGATTATCGTGGCAAGCGCTTTGCTGATGTAAAAATTCCGCAAAAAGGAAATAATGATTTATTGGTTTTGACTCATCCAACAATTATTTACGATATTCATTTCCAATATCTTGCATCCGGAGCTGACATCGTTGAGACGAATACTTTCAATGCTCAACGTATTTCTATGGAAGATTACGGTATGGGAAATCTGGTGCGCGAAATAAATCTTGCTGCAGCAAAGCTGGCAAGAAAAGCTGCCGATGAATTTACATCGAAAAATCCTAACAAGCCTCGTTTTGTTGCGGGTTCCGTAGGACCTACAAATAAAACCGCTTCCATGTCGCCCGATGTAAATAATCCTGCTTATCGCGCAGTTACGTTTGATGATTTGGTTACGGCATATAAAGAACAAATTTCAGCGTTAATCGAAGGCGGCGTAGATGCTATTTTGATAGAAACTATTTTTGATACGCTCAATGCCAAAGCTGCTATTTTTGCTGCTGAAGAAGTGATGAAAGAATGTGGGAAATGTGTGGAATTGATGCTTTCAGCTACAGTTGCAGATATTAGTGGAAGAACACTTTCCGGACAAACCATTGGTGCGTTTTTAACTTCCGTTTCACACGCTAATTTATTATCTGTAGGTTTGAACTGTTCTTTTGGAGCTAAAGATTTAAAATCATATTTGCAGGAAATAAGTTTACGCTCATCGATATATGTAAGTGCACATCCAAATGCAGGATTACCCAACCAGTTTGGAGAGTACGATGAAACGCCGGAAAAAATGGCTTTGCAAATAAAAGAATACATTGATGAAGGGTTGGTAAATATCATTGGCGGCTGTTGTGGAACCTCTCCGGCACACATTGCAGAATATCAGAAATTGATTGAAGGAGCAAAAATTAGAATGCCGAAGTCAGAAGATAAGAATTTGCATCTAAGCGGGTTGGAAGAAATCGTGATTTTATCTCCATCTGTAGAGTGTTATAAAATTATCGCGAATAACAAAGATGTCTCAAAACTTCAAGGTAAAACCTCACCCTTAATCCCTCTCCTTGAGGAGAGGGAAACTTCCAAATGGTTTTATGGAAAGGAGCATGCTAATTTTACCACCGATGCAAAATCTTGGCATTTATTAATCAATGTTGCAAAAGAAATGAGATTCAATTCTACGGAAGCAGAAGAGAAAATGTGGGAAAGTTTGAGAAATGGCAAAACAGGTTATAAAATACGTCGTCAACATATTATTAATGGATATATTGTTGATTTTTATTGTGTTGAAAAAAAAGCTATTATTGAAATTGATGGAGGTATTCATTTAACTTCAAAGCAGAAGGAACACGATAAATTGCGGACTGATATTTTAATTTCAAACGGATATAATATTGCCAGATATACAAATGACGAAGTAATAAAGAATACTTTCGGAGTAGCTCAAAATGTTAAAAAGTTTCTTAATAGTATATCAATTTCTCCCCTCTCCTCAAGGAGAGGGGTAGGGGGTGAGGTTTTAACACCCCAAGAGGAGCAAAGGTCTCTTTTTCTAAACATTGGCGAACGCTGTAATGTTGCAGGTTCACGTGCTTTTTTGCGGTTGATTAATGAAAAGAAGTACGAAGAAGCATTGACTATTGCCAGAAAACAAGTAGAAGATGGTGCGCAAGTGATAGATATAAATATGGATGATGCGATGCTCGATGCAAAACAGGAAATGATTACTTTCCTGAATTACGTTGCTTCCGAGCCAGAAATAGCAAAAGTGCCTATTATGATTGACAGTTCAAAATGGGAAGTAATTGAAGCCGGATTAAAATGCGTGCAAGGAAAATGTATTGTAAATTCCATCAGTTTAAAAGAAGGCGAGGATGATTTTATTGAAAAAGCCAAGAAAATTCGTGCTTATGGCGCGGCTACGGTAGTAATGGCGTTTGATGAGAAAGGACAAGCCGATAGTCTTGAAAGAAAAACCGAAATTTGTGGACGAGCATATAAACTTCTTACCGAAAAAGCGGATTTTCCACCACAAGATATAATTTTCGACCCGAATGTATTGGCGATTGCGACCGGAATTGAAGAACACAATAATTACGGTGTGGATTTTATCAATGCTACGCGTTGGATAAAAGAAAACCTTCCTTATGCAAAAGTAAGTGGCGGCGTGAGTAACTTGTCTTTCTCTTTCCGTGGGAATAATCCCGTACGTGAAGCCATCCACAGCGTTTTTCTATATTACGCGATTCAAGCTGGAATGGATATGGGAATTGTAAATGCGGGAATGTTGCAGATTTACGAAGAAATCCCGAAAGATTTGTTGGAAAGGGTAGAAGATGTCGTGTTAAATCGGCGTACGGATGCTACCGAAAGGATGATTGAATTTGCAGAAAAAATTAAAAATGAAGAATCGCAGGAAAAAACGGAGCAAAAGGACGTTTGGCGTTCAGAGACACTGGAAAAACGTTTGGAATATGCTTTGATTAAAGGCATCAGCGATCATTTGGAGGAAGATTTGGCGGAAGCATTGACAAAATATTCTTCGGCAATTGAAATCATTGAAAAACCGTTGATGAACGGAATGAACATTGTGGGCGAACTTTTTGGCGAAGGAAAAATGTTTTTGCCGCAAGTAGTTAAAACCGCACGTACAATGAAAAAAGCGGTTTCTATTCTTCAACCGGAAATTGAAAAAACAAAAGTGGCGGGGCAAAGTTCTTCGGCAGGTAAATTCCTGATTGCCACCGTAAAAGGCGATGTGCACGATATTGGAAAAAATATTGTAGCTGTAGTTTTGGGTTGTAATAATTATGAAGTGATTGATTTGGGAGTGATGACGCCCACGGAAAAAATCATTCAAACTGCTATTGAAGAAAAAGTAGACATTATTGGTTTAAGCGGATTGATTACGCCTTCGTTGGAAGAAATGTGCAACGTTGCTTCCGAAATGGAAAAAGCAGGATTAAAAGTGCCTTTGCTGATAGGCGGAGCCACGACTTCTAAAATCCACACGGCAGTGAAAATTGCCCCCAATTACAGCAATCCTGTAATTTACGTAAAAGATGCGTCTGTAAATACTTCGGTAGTTGCCAATTTGATGAATGCCAAAACAAAAATGGATTATGTTTCCGAAATTCAGAATGAATATCAGCAAATCAGAGAAAGACAAGCCCCGAAAAAGGAACTTTTGACTTTAGATGAAGCAAAAAGAAGGAAACCGAAGTTGTTTTAGTTTTTTTATTTTATCGGCAAAATTTTCCGCATTGTATCTACGAAAATAGCAGCCATGCGTTGTTGAATAAAGCTGTCATTACCACGTATGGGATGCCATCCGTAAGTTACGCCGTCAGTTTGCTGCGTGTCGCCAACGCCGTAAATCAAACTGTATTGCTTTTTAGTAACAGGATGAAGGGCGTTTTTTGAAAAGCCGATGTATTTATCAAATTCTATCAAAGGAAAGCCCCATTTTTCTGCTAATTTACGAATGGAAGTATTGTAAGTAACGCGTGCGTCGTGCCAATGCGTAGAAAACACAATTACGGCAGGTTTTCCGTAAGGAGATTTATAATAAATGGAAGTGGAATCAAATTTCAGGTTATAGCATTCTGTAATATATCTTTTTATCACATAATCATACGCCGCAGCGTAGTTGGAGCGGTCAAAAGGAATTTTATAATCCGTATAATTCTCCTTTAGTTGTGTTGTGTCGTATACATCTTTATCGTGCACTTGCATAATAACAAAAGCGTCTGTTTTTTCCAATTCTTTTTTTGAATAGAGCGTTCCGGCAGCCATTCTGTTTGCAGCATCGGCAATGGCTTCGCCTCCAATAGCTCTATTTATAGGAGTTGCATTTAAAGCTTTACAACCCAATTCGAACCAACCGTTTTCGGGCGATGCAAAAGATGCTCCTGTAAGTAAAATGGTGTATGCTGCAGAACTTGGTTTTTCTTTATTTTGAGCAAAAGTTCCACTGCAAAAAAATAAAAAGATGTAAAATAAAAAAAGTTTTTTCATACTAAATCAATTAAAAAAAATCAATATAAAATAAATCCTGCTACACCTGCGATTATTATAAGTAGAATAGGATGAAGCTTGAACTTAAAAGATAAAAGAAAAGCTGCGAGAAATATAATAACGCTCTTATAATCAATAAAATTTTCACTGTTCATCAAAAGTAATGCGGCAGCAGCGATTAATCCCACCACAACAGGACGAAGCCCCAGAAAAGCATATTCCATATATTTATTTCCTTGCAGTGCAAAAAAGAATTTTACTAATGCAATCATAATAATGAATGAAGGTAAAACAATTGCTACTGTAGCAACAACGGAACCCCAAATGCTTCCGGATGCGGTATAACCTACGTATGTGGCGCTGTTTATTCCGATAGGTCCGGGCGTCATTTGCGAAATAGCAATAATATCTGTAAATTCTTTTTGTGTCATCCAGTGATGCACCTCTATTTCGTGTTGTATAAGGGATAAAATAGCGTATCCGCCTCCAAAACCAAACAATCCGATTTTGAAAAACGATATAAATAGTTGTAGATAAACTTCCATTGAATATATTTATAATTTTTTTTCTGCAGAGTAGATCCCGTATAACATTCCACCAACTATTGCAATAGCAACAATTACCACCGGAGAAACATTCAATCCCCAAATAAGCAATGCTGCCGCCACGGGAATAATCAACGTTTTCCAAGTAATTTTAGCGGATTTTGACATTTTCCAAAGCGGAGCCGCGATTAATGCTACTACTGCGGGACGAATTCCCTTGAAAATTTTTTCAACGACAGGATTGTCCTTAAAATTAGTGAATAACATTGCTATGAGTAAAATAATGATAAAAGAAGGCAAAGCGCTTCCCAGTGTAGTAACAATGCTGCCTTTAATTCCGCGTAATTTATAACCGATAAAAATGGATGTGTTAATAGCAATAACACCCGGCGCTGATTGTGCCATTGCCAGCATATCAATAAATTCCTTTTCGTCCATCCATTTTCTGTTGTCCACTACTTCTTTTTGTATCAGCGGAATCATTGCATAACCGCCACCAATAGTAAAACTCCCGATTTTAACGAAAGTAGTAAAAAGCTGCCAATATATATTCATAGTCTGAGTTTTTCTGATTTCACATTTTTTCCTCTATCTTCCTCTCTTAATTTTTCTCCGTTACAAATTTAATATTTTGTTTCAGTTTTTGAAATCCGGCTCTTTTTATCGCTGAGTTTGTGAAGATTTGATTGAATTTTTCTTCCGATAAGCTTTTCCAATCTTTTTCTGTCCAATGAATTGTTTCAGGCGCGGTTTCCAACCCGTTATTTTGATGCGGTTTGTTGCGTGACTTATTCCAGGGACAAACATCATTGCAAATATCACAACCAAAAGCGTAACCTGAAAGTTTACTCCTTATTTCAATATCCACCTCTTTTTTATTTTCGATGGTTTGATATGAAATGCAGCGGCGAGCGTTTAACCCGTTTTTTTCAGTCAGTGCATTTGTGGGACAAGCGTCCAAACATTTTCTACACGTTCCACAACGGTTTTTTATTGGAGAATCATATTCAAGTTCTTCATTAATAAACAATTCACCCAGGAAAAAATGCGAACCAAAATCGGGATGTATCAGCATTTTATTTCGTCCAATCCATCCCAAACCGGCTTTTTCTCCCCAACGCCTTTCTAAAACCGGAGCTGAATCAACAAATAAATGTTGCTGTTTTGAATTAAAACAATTTTCTCCAAAATTTTCAATTATTTTGTTTTCGAGTTCTCGTAATTTTTCTTTAATTACAGTATGATAATCGGTTTTACTGTAAGCGTATTTTGCAATTTTAGGTTGATGAATATTTTGAATCTCAGCCGGATAATAATTCAACATTACTACCACGATAGATTTACATTCTTCTACCATTATTTGCGGATTAAAACGTTTCTCCAAGTTTCGTTCCAAATAGCTCATTTCTGCTTGAAAGCCGTTTTTTAACCAAGAATTAAAAAATAATAGATCTTCTTCCAAAAACTCCGCTTTTGCTACTCCGCAAGCGTCAAAACCAATTTCTAAAGCTTGTTTTTTTATGAAATCCGTTAATACCTTTTTCAAATTCCCCGCGAAATTATATTACACGTTTAATATCCTTTTTCAACAAATTAAAATCAGTATATCTACCTACTATATTTCCTGTTTTATCAATTAAGAAAATTGTCGGGATATTCTGTACATTGTAAATACTAACATATTTTGATGACGGACCATTTTCATCGCGAACACAAATCCAAGGGAGATTCGTTATTGCGCGCTCCCAAAGCATTTTATTTTGGTCGAGTGAAACTTGATAAATTTGCAATCCTTTCCCTGAATAAGTATTATAAATGTCGCGCAATTCAAAGGTGTATTCAATGTTATTTTCCATTTCTGCAGCAGAAAAATCCAACACAATAGTTTTTCCTCTTAAAGATGAAAGTTTATGTGAAACTCCTTTTGCGTCATTTAATTCAATTTCGGGAAAACTTATGCCTGATGTATTCTGTAATTGTGTTAAAAGTTGCTGTTGTTCCTGGGCTTTATCTTGTTTCAAAGCATCTATAACCAAATTATGAAGATTTTTAGAGCGATCATAATCAGGCATATATGTGTCAAAAGAAGTGGCTACTGCCGAAAAATAAGTACGGTCTTTTTTGTCGTAAGGAGATATGATGTACAAACCGTTTACTTGCTGATAAAGAGCAAAATACGCAGCTATGGAACGCGGATTTTTTAAAATTAAAGCCATAACCGTTTTTTTGTGATTTTCTACATTTACGGAAAACGAATCCAGCATTTGTTTTTGTTTTGCTTGATCTTTTTCTGCGCCAATCAGCAAAGCTGCGTTTTGCAATTTCAATACCGATTTTCTTAGCTTTTGAATATCGGAAGAAGGAATGGAATTGACAATTTCGGCGTCAATTAATTTGTCGGCATCGGCTGTGACAGATATTGTTTCAGAGGAATCTACGCCAAGTACAATTTTCTGATTTCCAATGCGTAATGTATATAAATCAGGATAGGCAGGATGAATGGATTTGAATTTGAAATTTCCGTTTTGATTTAGTTTAACGGAATCAATCAAACTGTCTTTTACCAAACTGTTGTGCTCAAAATAAAGCGTTTGATTATCGGCATTGGAAATAGTTCCGGTTACGGTAAATTTATTGGAATTATTGCACGCAATAAATGCAAAAGCAAAACAAATGGAAAGTAGTTTTTTTAACATAAAATTTTCATTAAAAGTCTATCGTCAATAGTATCAGCTTAAAGTTGTTTGAAATCTGTCATCTGATGTCTGAAATCAGATGACAAAACACATACCGTTCGCTACATTGTCTGCAACGGTTTTTCCTTTTATGGTTTCTACAATTTTTAATGCAAAAGCAATAGCAACACCGGGACCTTTGGCTGTAATTATATTTTCGGATTTTACCACTGTTTTATCCGAAATTTTTGCACCAATTAAATTCTTCTCAAAACCGGGATACGAAATAGCTTCTTTTCCTTCTAAAATTCCCAATTTCCCTAAAAGCGAAGGAGCAGCGCAAATAGCAGCCACTTCTTTTCCGGCGTCGTATTGTTTTTTCACTAATTTATTAAGCCCTTCGTGCGCCATTAAATTAGCTGTGCCGGGTATTCCTCCCGGGAGAATCAAATAATCATCGCCTGAAACATTTATTTCAGTAAATAATTTGTCTGCCATTACAGGAATATTGTGTGCTCCTGTTACCACTTTATTGTTTGAAATAGAAACAGTTACAACCTTTATTTCTGCGCGACGTAAAACGTCCATAGGTGTGATGGCTTCAATTTCTTCAAAGCCATCGGCAAGAAAAATGTAAGCTTTCATAATTAGTAAAATAAAAATGTGAAACCAATTCCTGCTAAATAATTATCTATATTTATTTTTTTAGAAGTAATTAATCGATTTCCTGTTGAATAAACTAAAGGTTTTGAATGTAATTTATAAAGATATCCTCCATACACATTAAAGGTGATATTGCCGTTAACAGTTTTATCATATAATCTAAAAGCTAAATCAGCCCCTAAAAAACCAGTAAATTGATGAAAACTGATATTCAAATCTTTGTTAGATAAATAATCATTTAATGTCACTTTTTCCTTATTTTGATAATTTTGCAGATGTAGTCTGTTCCATTTTATATTAGCTTTTGGCGTGAAAATGATATAGCGACTCTTAATTAACTGATACCCTATATTTAAACCAATATTTTGAGTATTATATTCATAAAATAAAGAATCTGCTGTATAATTATCTAATTCTTTTGAATTACGAAATCCAAATCCAAAATTTATACCGGTATAAAGTGCATTAAAAAACGTAATACCCAATTCATTACTGAATGGTATATAATAGTAATCCAGAAACTTAACGTTCTTTTCACCCAACTCACTAAATTGATTAAAATCCCATTTTGATACATCCGCAAGAAAAAAACTGTATGAAAATTGCGGAGAATAATACTTAGATGGTAAATTTAATTTTATAATATCTTTAAAACCACCAGCAGTTACCGAAATAAAAATAAATAAAAAAGAAAGTAAAAGTAAACTTTTTTTCATTTTTAATTCAATCTATAAAAATAAGTAATCGTACCGACAACCACACCGCTTCCGCCGCTAAATTTGGTTTGACGAGCGGCAGTAATTGCTCCGCTGCGTGTTTCGGCATCAGAAATAGTGGTAGGTGAAACTACCGTTGCTGAGGTTACGTTTCCGCTTTTATCCACTCGAATACTGACGGTAATTTTTCCTTCTTCGTTGCTCGAGTATGAAGGACGCACTAACGAACCAATCAAATCTCGTCCGTTAAGAGACCATGAATTTCCTCCTGAAGTTCCTTTTCCTGCGGGATTTCCTTGTCGCGTATCGCCTCGTGTATTTCCGCTTCCGCTGCCACCGCTATTGCCAAATAATCCCGACATAGTGTTATTGGCTCTGTCAATGGCTTCTTGTTCGCGTCGTTGCTGTTCTGCAATACGACGTTGTTCCGCTTCGCGTTGCAGAGCTAATTCCTGTGCTTTTATATCCGTTTTATTTTTATTCTCAGCTACTTTTACGGGCGAAACGCTTTTTTGGGTCATAATATCTTGTTCCGAAGGAAGTTTTTGTGCTGTAGTAGGAGTTTGTGCTGTTGCGGGAGGAGCATACACATCCTGAACAGACATATCGTTTCCGCCACCGTCAAAAGCATCGCCAAAACTCACCATTACTCCTTCATCCAAAATATTATCGGTATAAAAAGCCGGCATATATATAAACCAAAGAATAAGGAACAACGCAATACAGCCAATAATTGAACCGGTCAGAGCATATATTTTTTCACGAGTCAGCATTTTTTATTCGGTCTTTTTTGCAGGGAGAGGTTTTGTTGCAATTACCAGTTTTAGTTTATTTTTGTTTGCAATATCCAATACGCGTACCACTTCTTTATAAGGAATATCCTGATCGGCATATAAAGCTAAATATGTATTGGCAGTGTCTTTGGAAATGATTTGCATTATTTGCGGTTCCAACAAATCAGCTGCAACCGGCTGTGCATTTTTATTATCGGTTGACAAAAAATAAGTACCGTTTTTGTCTATTGAAACTCTTGCCACCACTTGTTTCGTGGATGTTTTTGCACTACTTTCCGGCAAATTTACCTGAATATCATTTGGCGTGGTCATAGTGGATGAAATTACAAAGAACAACAATAACAGAAAAATAATATCCGTCATTGATGCCATTGAAAAAGCTGCATCCGCTCTATTTCTTCTTTTTAAAGCCATAATTTGTTTGGTTGATTTGTTAAATAGTTAATTTGTTGTTTAGTCTTTTTGTGTTGACTTCCGACTATAAACTATCGACTATTTAGACGGTTCATTCAAGAAATCCATAAACTCTAATGTACGTGTTTCCAATGTGCGCACTACAGAATCTATTCTTGATATCAAGTAATTATAAGCAAAATAAGCCAAAATACCTACAATTAACCCGCCTACGGTAGTTACCATTGCTTGATACATCCCTTCAGATAAATCTTTTAATTGAACCACTCCTGTTGGATTTTGAGTCATAGTGTAAAAAGTTAACACCATC
The DNA here is from genome assembly GCA_900498215.1 of uncultured Paludibacter sp. Lineage (GTDB taxonomy): Bacteria > Bacteroidota > Bacteroidia > Bacteroidales > Paludibacteraceae > UPXZ01. The sequence continues at coordinate 2,704,349 of LR026962.1, forward strand.
CCTGTAACTGTTCCTAAAAACCCAAGCATAGGAGCGCCTCCCGCAATAGTAGCTAAGAATACCAATCCTTTTTCCAGTTTGGCAATTTCCAAATTTCCTACATTTTCCACAGCCACTAAAACATCATTCAGCGGACGTCCCAATCTGGTAATTCCTTTTTCTACCATACGTGAAGCCGGTGAATTTACGTCGCGGCAAAGTTTCAATGCGGAATCAATTTTTCCATCGTGAATATAATCTTTTACGCGGTTCATAAATGTTTTGTCTTCTTGCGATGCTTTTTTAATGGTAATCAATCGTTCAATAAAAAAGTAAATAGCAATAGCAAACATCAATGCCAGTAAAATCATAATTGGTCCGCCATACACAGCCATCGACCATAAATTCATTTCTTTTGGAGCTTCCACTGCAGGTGCGGTATTGGTATAAGTCATTGTGGTATCTGCCACAGTTTGTAATAAAACGAATAGATTCATTATTTTAGAAGTTTATAATTAGTTATTTGTTGAATTTTCAAGATCCGTATTTTTTAACGTGTAATTATTTTAACGCTTCTTTGTAACGTTTTATTGTTTCCTCCAGTCCTAAATACAATGCATCGCAAATAAGAGCGTGCCCAATGGAGACTTCTTCAAGCCAAGGAATATTTTGATGTAAATATGCCAAATTCTCCAAACTTAAATCGTGTCCGGCGTTTAATCCTAAACCCAATTTTTTCGCTAACCTTGCTGCGTCTACAAAAGGTGCAACTGCTTTTTCTCTGTCTTTTGGATAATTTGTGGCATAAGGTTCGGTGTAAAGTTCTATACGGTCTGTGCCAATTTTTGCGGCGTATTCAATATTCTCTAAATTGGTATCAACAAAAATGGAAACACGTATACCTGCTTGCTGAAAATTTTCAATAATTTCACGTAAAAATTCCTGATTCTTTTTTGTATCCCAACCGGCGCTGGACGTAATAGCATCAGGCGGATCGGGAACAAGAGTAACTTGAGCGGGTTTTATTGTTTTCACCAATTTTAAAAATTCCGGCGAAGGATATCCTTCTATATTGAACTCGGTACTCAAAACGGGTTTTAATGCCAATACGTCAGCGTAGCGGATGTGTCTTTCATCGGGGCGGGGATGAACCGTAATTCCATCGGCGCCGAATTTTTCACAATCTAAAGCTACTTTCAGCACATCGGGCACATTTCCTCCGCGGGCATTTCTCAACGTGGCTATTTTATTTATATTTACACTTAAAGTTGTCATCTCATTTTAAAAGAAAAAAGTTTGCGAATTCCGTTTGCATTTTGTTCCTTTGTAAAAGGTTTTAGCATTACAAAAATAATTCAAAAAATCGAAGAAAAAGAATAAAACGTTTTTCTTTCGTATTTTTTAATGAATTTGACAGATTAATATATTACACTTCAAATATGCCTAATGAGAAATTAACCAGAGTTGCCATTTTTGTTTATCTTCATCGGGAAGGAATTGAAGATTTGCTTCAGCAATTAATACATTTTTTTGATGAAAAAGAGATAACCGCCGTTCTCGATTCGTATTTACAAGACTTCATTCTGGAAAAACTAAATAAATCGTTTAAAAACTGCGAGTTGATTTTAACAGATGATTTTTATGCTGATATGGCTTTTAGTATTGGCGGAGACGGTACTTTTTTAAGTACGGCGGCGCGTGTAGGAAATAAAGGTATTCCGGTTTTGGGCGTAAATAACGGGCGGCTTGGTTTTTTGGCGGATGTAGCCATGGAAGATTTATATGATGCGCTCAATGCAGTAATTGAAAATAAATTTTCTATAGAAGAACGCTCATTATTACATTTGCAAACAATGGACGGAACACGGCTTGAAACTCCTTATGCGCTGAACGACATTGCGTTACAAAAACAAGAGAGTTCTTCTATGATAATTGTGGAAGCCAAAGCTAACGGAGAATTAATCAACACATATCAATCAGACGGACTAATAATTGCTACTCCCACAGGTTCTACCGCCTATTCTATGAGCGTAGGCGGACCAATTATGGTTCCGCAAGCGGAAAGTTTCGTTATTTCGCCGGTGGCATCCCACAGTTTAAATGTGCGTCCATTGATTGTACCTGATACGTGGGTAATAGAATTAAAAGTACAAAGCCGTACAAATAATTATCTTGTTTCATTGGATGGGCGTTCCAAAGTATTAAGTCAAAATACGCGCTTAAGGATAAAAAAAGCTGATTACACCATTAAACTTGTTAAACCGAAAAGCCACACATTTTTTAATACCCTGAGAAATAAATTGATGTGGGGAGCGGATAAAAGAATCTAAAAAGTTTAATATTTCGCCGCACGCAAGCGGGTTAAGATTTTTTTGGAAATATCTATTTCACATTAATTCTTCCAGCTTAAAACTTTCTTTTACTCGATATTTTCCGTTTACTTCGTGTACGGTACAGCATTCGTTGTAGGCGTCGTGTTCAAAAAAGAGAATTTGATGTTTTTCGGCAGCTTCTTTTAATATTTTTTCTTTGTCTTCCATAGATGTGATAGGAAAAGTATCGTATGCCGAAACCCAAGCAATAGGTAATGCTGCTTGAAAAGGGATAACATCGGCGGGAAAAATCAACGTTTTTCCGTTGTTGAGATAAAAATACGGCGCAATCTGTCCCACAGTGTGCCCGTGAAAAAGTCTGAGTTCTACTTCATCGCAAATCCACATACTTTCAGAAACTAACTTCAGTTTTTCTCTTTTTTCTATTTCCATCATATTCTCAGGAAAATAAGAATCTCCTTCACGCACATTCGGGTTTAAAAAATTTTGCCACTGGCGTTCGCCAACCCAATAATTTGCATTGGGGAAAACGAGTTCTATTTCTTTGTCTTTATTGTATTTGGTACAACTTCCGCAATGGTCAAAATGAAGATGCGTGAGAATTACATCAGTAACATCGTTGCAAGAATAACCAAGTTTTTGAAGTTCGGTTTCAAAATTTACGACGTCTTTAAATTGATAATATTTCAGATATTCCAATTGCTTGTCGCCTGTGCCTGTATCTACCAGAATGATGCGTTTTCCTGTATCCACTAACAAACAACGCATATTCATTTTACAAAAATTATCTTCATTACACGGATATCGTTTCTCCCACACGCGTTTGGGGACTACGCCAAACATAGCTCCTCCGTCTGCAAAAAAGTTTCCGGCTTCTATTTTATGGATTTTCATAATGTTTTATGATTTCTTTCGTTGATTATTATTACTTTTGTATTTTAGAGGTATCAGATGTCAGACATCAGAAATTTCTGATTCGTCGTTACATCTTTGTCTCATTAACTATGCAAAATTACAAAATAAATTATAGAATATGTTACGAGTTCATTTTATTGCCATAGGAGGTGCGGCTATGCATAATTTAGCTCTGGCTTTAAGTCAGAAAAAAGATTATGAAATAACCGGCTCCGATGATGAAATTTTTGAACCTTCTTACTCACGATTGAAGGAAAAAGGATTATTACCGGATAAAATGGGTTGGTTTCCTGAACGTATTCATAGTAATTTGAATGCTGTAATACTCGGTATGCATGCTCGGGAAGATAATCCGGAGCTTTTACGGGCAAAAGAACTTGGATTGAAAATTTATTCGTTCCCTGAATATTTGTATTTGCAAACCCGGAGTAAAACGCGTATAGTTATTGGCGGCAGCCACGGGAAAACTACCACAACTGCAATGATTTTATATGTGCTTAAAAAACTGAAAATGAAGGCAGATTATATGGTAGGCGCACAAATTGAAGGATTTGAAAATATGGTTAGTCTTTCTTACGAAGCACGTATTGCTGTATTTGAAGGCGACGAATATTTAACGTCTCCTATTGATAAACGACCTAAATTTCACTTGTATAAACCGCATATTGGAGTCTTGACCGGTATTGCATGGGATCATATTAATGTTTTTCCCACGTTTGAATTATATGTGGAACAATTCCGTAAGTTTGTGGAATTAATGGAAATTCAAGGGCGATTTATTTATTTTTCAGGAGATGAAAATTTGAGAAAGATAGCCGAAGAAATGGAAACTGCACGTAGGGATATTGTAGCATTTCCGTATAATACGCCAAAATATGAAATTCGTGAGGGAATTACATACGTAAAAACACGTAAAGGCGAAATTGCTCTGAAAATTTTTGGTGAACACAATTTGCAAAATATGGAAGCTGCACGGTTGGCTTGCAAACAAATCGGGGTACTCGACGATGATTTTTACACAGCTATTGCCGATTTTTCCGGAGCTTCTAATCGTTTACAGAAAATAGCAGAAACAAAAACAGCTGTGGCATTCAAGGATTTTGCACATTCACCTTCCAAATTGAAAGCCACGGTAAAAGCGGTAAAAAAACAATATGCCGATAGAAAATTAGTGGCGTGTATGGAATTACACACTTTCAGTAGCTTGAATGAAGATTTTCTGCCTCAATATGCCGGAAGTATGAAAGATGCGGATATTGCGTTTGTATATTACAATCCTGAAGTGATCGAGCATAAAAAATTAAAATATATTTCTCCCGAAAAAGTAAAAGAAGAATTCGGAGGAAAAAATCTGAAGGTTTTCACAGACAGAGGAAAATTGCAGGAAACACTGCAGGCAATGGACTTTGAAAATTCAGCGCTGCTGTTTATGTCGTCAGGGAACTTTTCGGGAATAAATATTATGGAATTTGCAACTGAACTTATAGAACCAAGAACCAAAAGCCAAGACAAATAGACTTATTATGGAGCAAAATAAAGCAGAAAAACAACTTCTTTTGGATAAACGATATATGCGTATGGCGCGCATTTGGGCAGAAAATTCGTATTGTGAACGCCGTAAAGTAGGAGCGTTGCTGGTAAAAAACAAAATGATTATTTCCGATGGTTTTAATGGAACTCCATCCGGATTTGAGAATAAATGCGAAGATGAAAATAATAATTCAAAAGCGTATGTTTTGCACGCTGAAGCTAACGCTATAAGTAAAATTGCACGCTCACACAACAGCAGCGATGGCGCCACTCTTTACGTAACAGCTTCGCCTTGTATGGAATGCTCAAAACTGATAATCCAAGCAGGAATAAAACGGGTGGTTTACGGTGAAAAATACCGAATTATGGACGGCGTGGAATTATTGGAACGCGCCGGAATTGAAGTGAAATATTTGGAAAATGTGGAATAAAATAAAATTCAATGAACAACAAAAAAAACATTTACATCATACTGGGCTTAGTAGCTGCAGTTTTGGCGGGACTTTTTCTTGGAAATTTATTGGCAGGAAGAGCCAATCAACAAGAAAATATATCTTCATTTTCAAGTTTATTTAAGTCCAAAGGAAGTAAAATTGATAATTTTCTGTCATTAATTGGTAAACAGTATGTTGATACAGTAGATGTGGATTCGCTGACCGAAGATATGATGATGGATTTGGTTGCCAAACTCGATCCGCATTCCGTGTACATTCCAGCAAAAGATTTAGAAGCTGTGAATGATGAATTGGATGGAAGTTTCAGTGGAATTGGCGTGCAGTTTAATATACAAAACGATACTGTAATGATTGTTTCCGTTATTAGCGGCGGACCTTCGGAAAAAGCGGGATTGATGGCTGGAGATAGAATTGTAAAAGTAAATGACAGTATTTTTGTTGGAAAAAATGTGATTAGCAACGAAAAAGTAATGCGTAAACTTCGCGGACAGGAAGGAACAAAGGTAAAACTCAGTATAAAACGCGCGGGAACGAATGAACTATTGTCTTACGATATTATACGGGGTAAAATTCCTGTTAACTCGGTTACTTCTGCTTATATGATTACGCCCGATATTGGTTTTATCGGAGTAGATAAATTTGCTCAAACAACATACGATGAATTTTTAAACGCTATTGCTGAGTTGCGTGCTAAGGGAGCTAAAAAATACATTATCGATTTGCGTGAAAACAGTGGAGGATTAATGGATCAGGCTATCAATATGGTGAATGAATTTTTGCCTGAAAATCAAATGATTGTATATGCCGAAGGAAAAGCATATCCGCGATTTGAGTCAAAATCAAACGGAAAAGGCGCATTGAAAAATAATCCGGTTGTTGTTTTGATAGATGAATTTAGTGCATCGGCAAGTGAAATCTTTGCAGGAGCAATTCAAGATAACGATAGAGGAACAATTATTGGAAGACGCTCGTTTGGAAAAGGATTAGTACAGCAGCAAATTCCATTTTCGGATGGTTCTGCCGTGCGCCTTACAGTAGCGCGATATTATACTCCTTCAGGGCGTAGTATTCAAAAACCCTACATCAACGGACAAACCGAAGAATATGAAAAAGATTTGTTGGAACGTTTCAAACATGGAGAATTTGACAGTAAAGACAGCATTCATCAGAAAGAAACATTAAGATACAAAACGCTGAAAGGCAGAACCGTATATGGTGGAGGTGGAATTATGCCCGATATTTTTGTGCCGCGCGATACTTCGGAATATTCTCCATACTTAACTAAAGTAATCAATTATGGTTATTTGTATAAGTTCGCATTCCAATATACTGATAAAAATCGTGCAACATTAAACACAATGAAAACTTGGCAGCAAATGGATAATTATTTATCTGCTCAAAATTTATTGTCGCAATTTACAGCATTTGCCACTTCAAAAGGAATTCATCCAAATACGCGAGAAATAAATATCTCCAAAAATATTATTTTAAATCAAATTGAAGCGTACATTATACGCAATATCTTGGGAGATGCAGGTTTTTATCCGATGTTTAATAAAGACGATAAAACCGTAAAAAAGGCGTTGGAAACTTTAGGAGAAAAATAAAGTAAAAAAGGGCAGTAAAAACTGTCCTTTTTTATTTCTTCACAAAATCTACAAATTCCGATATCTTTTCGGGATGAGTTTCAAAAAGATTTCCCACCACGCATAAATCGGCGCCGGAAGAAAAAGCATTTTGAAGTTGCTGCAATGTTTTAATTCCTCCACCCACAATTAACGGATGCGAAATTTCATTTTTCACAGCGCGAATTATTTCTTCGGGAACAGGATTTTTTGCTCCGCTTCCCGCTTCGAGATAGGTCATTTTTAGTCCAAGCAATTCGCCTGCAACGGCGGTAGAAACGCAAAGCGGAACATCATTGGAAGGAATAGGAGTTGTATTTGATATTTTTTTTACCGATGTGTCTTTTCCGCCGTCAATTAAAATATAAGCGGTAGGAATAACTTCAATTTTTGATTCTTTAATTTCCCTGGCAGATGTAACGTGCTGGCCTATAATATAATCGGCGTTTCTTCCTGAAATTAACGAAAGAAAAAGAAGTGCATCGGCATTCGGTGTGAACTGTGACGCATCTCCGGGAAACAATATTTTAGGAATGGAAATATTTTCCAAAGATTGTAATAATTCATTGGTGCAACGTGAGGTTTTGCTCCCCCCAATAAAAATAAAATCCGGTTGCGATTTGGATAGTTCTTCAAATATTTTTTTTCGAATGTCATCAATACACTTGTCAGGGTCAAGCAGAACGGCAAGCATTTTTTTTCCGTTCTTTATGTTGGATAATATTGTTTGATAAACATCCATCATTCTTCAATGCCAAACACAATGACGTAATTTGGAGTGATTCTGTAATTTAAGGTGTAATTTTTTCCGCTCACCAAATGTTTAGCTTTTATTTCACCTCGTTCTTTTTTTTCAAACGGAAAAATTTGTAATTGTTTTGCAAAATCGACTGCTTCGTTTCCAATAATCTTAAACAAAACTTCTTTACTCGACCACAGCAAACAAAGGGTTTCCAAATCGCATATTTTAGGGAAATCTTGTTGTTCTTGCGTACTTAAAAATTTTTCGTAAACACGTCTTAATTTTTCCGATGGAATTTCAATATCTGTTCCCACTTTTTTTGTTGGATGTGATACTGCTGCATTCCAATTGCCTGCGTGAGAAAAGCTTATATTAAATTTTCCGTTTTCCAGCATCGGTTTTCCTTCGTGCGAGTAAATTATTTTATGTTCTTTATTATCAAGACATTCTTTTAAGGCAAAACGCAAACCCAAGTATTCTTTTCTCCTTTTTTCCCCGGAAATTTGTTCCAGTTCGTTTTTATATAATTCGGGTTTATTGAAGAATTTCAATAGCTCATCCGATGAATATTTATTTTCAAAAATACAGATGGATATATCTTTATGTTTAATTGATTGAATATCAGTCATATTTTAATGTCCTTTCTTCCATTCAAAACTTTCCATCATCCGTATCATATCTTGTTTTACATATTCTGCCATAGGCGCAATAGAATCTTTATTGGGAACGTTTTCAAAATACAACGCAGCGCGGAAAAAATGCTTCACGCTGTCGGTAAGAATAAATTGTACTTGCGAGGCGGTGTTTCCTGTCAAATCATAAAAAATGCCGTAAACGTGTTTTTCTCTATTTTCAAACACTTTTTCATCAATGGCGTCAGCGCGTACGGTGTGTTTATAAACAATTTTACGCGTATCTTCCAATAAATTAATCAAATCGTTATGAACGGGTTTGTAACTGCAATATACGCTTGCGTTTAATGATGGATAAATAATATCAATCCAATAATCCGAACCTTTTTCTATGCGCGGTTTTACTTGTGCAATTACCGATTTTTCAAATGAATATGGCAGTGAAACGGAGTCGAACTTTTTATAAACGTGTAGAGGTAAATCCACACGAAAATAACCGTAAGGACGTGGTATGGTTGTTTTTCCGCAACTCATTAAAAAGAAAAGAAAGGAAAAAACGAAACATACAAAAAAGAGGTTTTTTTTATTTTTTCGTATCTTCATTTTTAAGTTCCTCATCGGTTTTTATGTGGAGTTTTACTTTTTGTATGCGGCGTTTATCTACGGCGGTTACCTCAAAATCATATCTTCCGTACTTTATTTTTTCACCTTTCTTTGGAATTTCTCCTTTCAGTTCCAAAATAAGTCCGGCTAAGGTTTCCACATCTTCCGTCACTTTTACAAAATCTTCTTCGTCAATATCGGTAATTTTGAAGAAATCGTTTAAAAGAATTTTTGCTTCAAACACAAAATTTTGGTCGTCAACTTTATTGTACAATGTTTCTTCTTCATCGTATTCATCATTTATGTCGCCCACAATTTCTTCCATAATATCTTCCATTGTAACCAAACCCGAAATTCCGCCGTATTCATCTACCACTATTGCTATGTGAATTCTGTTTTCCTGAAATTCACTCAGTAAATTGTCAATTTTTTTTGTTTCAGGCACATAATAAGGCGGACGAATCAACGATTGCCATCGAAATGTAGTCGGTTTATCCAAGTGTGGAAGCAAATCTTTACTGAAAAGTACGCCCTTAATATTATCATGAGAGCCGGAAAATACCGGAATTCGCGAATAACCCGATTTTATGATAATATCCAGAACTTGTTTGAAGTTATTCTTAATGTCGGCGTCAACCATATCTACACGTGATGTCATAATATCCGAAACCTGAATATTGCTGAATTTTATTATTCCTTCCAGAATTTCCTTGTCTTCTTCTTGCGAACTGGAAGCCATTTCAAGCGCATAAGTCAATTCATCACGCGAGATATTGCTGTTCAAGTTCTTCGTGATTTTTTCATTTACCAGCGAAGTGGAATTTACAAGCAAGTTCACAAACGGTTTCAGCATATTTTGAAGAAAATATAAAACCCGAGAACTTCTTCGCATCACCTTTAGAGAATATTGTGAAGCATATACTTTAGGAATAGTTTCGGCAAAAAGCAGGATTAAAAAAGTAATGAAAGCGAGTTGAAGAAAAAATCCTGTAACGGGAGCATATTCAAAATTAAAAATAGAAGTTATAAAAGCAGAACAAAATACGATAAACGCAATTTTGATAAATGTATCGGAAATAAGAATAGTGGCAAGCAGTTTTTGTGGTGTTTGAAGCAACTTCAGAGCAATTCTATCTCGCTTGTCTTCACTTTCAGCCATTTTGTTTAACGAGTTGTTATCCAAAGAAAAATAAGCTACTTCCGAACCGGTTAAAAAAACGGAAACAGCCAAAAGCAGTAAAGAAACAATCGCTAAAATAATGATGTTGATAATACCAAACTGATTGAATTCTACTAACTTAAAAAAAGTATTAAAAGAGTTCTGTTCCAAGTTGATAAGTTTTTACGAAAAACCGATAAATATTTATGCAAAGATATAAAAAAGTTCTTTTCTTGTGTTTAAGAACTTCAAAAAGTTGAAAGTGTTTCGTGCCTGCCTGCTGCAAGCAGGTTTCTTGAATCTTGATTCTTGGTTCTTGTTTCTTGAATCTTTTTCGTATTTTTGCAAAAATGATTTTTGTATGCGAATAGATATTATTTCCGCCGTACCCGAATTGCTCGAAAGTCCTTTGAATTTTTCCATTGTGAAACGGGCGAAAGAAAAAGGATTGGTGGAAATTTTTGTACATAATTTACGTGATTATACGCAGGATAAACATCGGCGCGTGGATGATTACGCGTTTGGTTTTGGCGCAGGAATGGTGTTGCAAATAGAGCCGGTGGACAATGTTATTTCAGAACTGAAATCGGAACGGGAATACGATGAAATTATTTATACTTCGCCCGATGGAGAAAAATTTAATCAAAAATTAGCCAACCGATATTCAATGTCGGAAAATTTGATTATTCTTTGCGGACATTACAAAGGAATTGATCATCGTATACGGGAACATCTGATTACCAAAGAAATAAGTATTGGTGATTTTGTCCTTACCGGAGGCGAACTTCCGGCGGCAATATTTACGGATGCCATTGTACGTTTAATTCCGGGTGTAATAAGTGATGAAACTTCTGCGCTTTCGGATAGTTTTCAGGATAATTTATTAGCGCCGCCGGTTTATACACGTCCCGCGGATTACAAAGGGTGGAAAGTACCGGATATTTTACTTTCGGGACATCAGGCAAAAGTAGAAGAGTGGCTGCATCAGCAATCGGTAGAAAGAACCAAACGTTTACGACCGGATTTGTTAGATGAATAAAATATTCTCAATTTCCTATCGGGAGTATTTTAGAATATTTCTTGTTTTTGATAGATGAGATTTTTACTTATATATCTGATAATTATTAATTTAATCACAGCAATTCTATTTATTTACGATAAAATTGCCGCGCAAAAAGAATGGACAAGAATACCGGAATATCTGCTTCATTTTTTGGAATTGTCGGGCGGTGTTTTTGCTGTGATTCCATTAATGTACATTATTCGGCATAAAAATCTGAAATTCAAATATTACGTTGTAACTTATTTGATATTACTGTTATGGATTGTAGGAGTTTTGATGCTTAAATTTGAACTTTACCGATTGGCGAATCTATGAAACGTGAAAATAAAAAATCAAATGCGCTTTTTGAAGGAGTAAAAGAATTCAAAGAGAAAGATTTTGTGATTCATCAGGAAATTTTTAAAAATCTCGAAAAAAATCAAAATCCGCATACACTTTTTATCGGTTGTTCCGATTCGCGCGTGGTGCCTAATTTGATTACCAAATCGCTTCCCGGTGAGTTGTTTATTATTCGGAATGTGGCAAATTTGGTTCCTTTTTTCAGAAAAGATTTGGATGCGCATCTGGCAACTTCTTCTGCCATTGAATACGCTGTAAATGTATTGGAAGTAGAAAATATTATTGTTTGCGGACATTCAAATTGTGGAGGATGCAGAGCATTATATGCTTCAGAGAGCAAATTGAAAAATTTGCCTATGACAAAAAAATGGTTGGAGTTGGCTCAGCCGGTAAAAGCATTGGTAAAAGAGAAAATAAAAACAGAAAAAACGGAAACTTGCAAGCGCGATGAATTAACTGCCCAATTGAATGTAATAGAACAAATGAAACATTTATTGACTTTTCCGTACATTAAAGAACGGCTCGATAAAGGAAAACTGAACATTCTGGGTTGGTATTATGTAATTGAAACAGGGGAGGTTTTTAATTATTCACCCGAAAAACAGATTTTTGAAAGAATTGAGTAATTTTATAGTTCGAGTGTTTGAGGTTTGAACGTTTGATGTTTAAGAAATTGTCCGATAAATTTTAATATTTCAACTATTAGAGGTCAAAAGTCTTGACTCTTGGTTCTTGATGCTAAATGTCTAAAATAATATGAAAATAAAAGCAGGAATTATAGGTGGCGCAGGTTATACTGCGGGAGAATTAATTCGGATTTTAATTTATCATCCGAATGTGGAAATTGAATTTGTAAACAGCAGCAGCAATGCAGGTAATCTGATTGCGAATGTTCATAGTGGATTGATTGGAGAAACCGATTTACGTTTTACAGACCAATTGCCACTGGATAAAGTAGATGTGTTGTTTCTGTGTTCTGCTCACGGCGACAGTAAAAAATTTTTGGAGGAAAATACCGTTCCTGACGAAATGAAAATCATCGATTTGTCCACAGATTTTCGGCTCGTGCGACCTGAACACGATTTTGTGTATGGACTGCCTGAAATGAACAGGGAAGTAATAAAGCATTCAGATCACATAGCTAATCCGGGTTGTTTTGCTACAGCAATTCAATTAGCGCTTCTTCCTTTAGCAAGTAAAGGATTTTTGAATGATGAAATTCATATAAATGCCATAACGGGTTCTACGGGCGCCGGAGTAAAACCTTCCGATACTTCTCATTTTAGTTGGAGAAACAATAATATATCCATCTATAAACCATTTGAACATCAACATTTGCACGAAATTAAGCAATCTTTGTATCAGATGCAACCGGGTTTTGCACAACCTGTTAATTTTATCCCGGTGAGAGGAAACTTTGCTCGGGGAATTTATGCTACCGTTTATACAAAATGTAAGTTAGCTGCCGATGAAGTAAAAAAACTTTATCAGAACTTTTATAAAAATGCAGCTTTTACGTTTGTGGCGGATAAAAATCCCGATATGAAACAGGTGGTAAACACAAATAAAGCGGTGGTTTATGTAGAAAAACATGGAGATTATCTGTTAATTATTTCTATAATCGACAATCTTTTAAAGGGCGCTTCGGGACAAGCAGTTCAAAATATGAATTTAATATTTGGATTGGATGAAAGCGCCGGATTATACTTAAAATCTATCGGATTTTGAGCGTTAAAAATATGTTCTAAAACATGTTTTTGTCATAGCATGGTTAAAAAAGGTTAAATGCCTGAATATTGATTGTAAAAGTTTGCACAATTTAAAAACACGCTCTATATTTGTATCGTGATTTTTTCATAGTATTAGATTTAAGGTTAACAAAGATTGGTAGTCAGGCGTGGCTACCTTTCTCTTTTAAAAACACTTAAATTAAACACTTAAATTAAACACTTAAATTAAGCACTTAAATTAAGCACTTAAATTTCGCTCAATTCAAGCCAGCGCATTGTTTTTTCGTCAATCAATTCGGTCAATTCTGCAAATTTTTGTGGTAATTCTATGATTTCTTTTTCAGTTAAATTTCCTGACGAAAGTTTCGTTTCAATATCGGCTTTTTCCTTTTCCAGTTTCGGTATTTCTTTTTCCAATGCCTCAAACTCCTGCTTTTCTTTGAAACTCATCTTTCTTGGTCTATCTTTCTTATCTGAAAAATCTTGATTCTTGCCTCTTGATTCTTGCTTCTTTTCAGCGTCTTGATTTCTGGTTTTTTGTTCCTGACTATCACGGTATTGTGTATAATTCCCGGGAAAATCTCGTATAACACCTTCTCCTTCAAAAACAAACAGATGATCTACAATTTTATCCATAAAATAACGGTCGTGGCTTACTACAATAACACATCCTTTGAATGTTTGCAAATAATCTTCTAAAATGTTCAATGTAACAATATCCAAATCATTCGTCGGTTCATCAAGAACTAAAAAATTAGGATTTTTCATCAATACAGTACAAAGATGCAGCCGTCGTTTTTCGCCGCCGCTAAGTTTGTAAACGTAATTATGCTGTTTCTCAGGAGTGAATAGGAAATAATTCAAAAATTGTGAGGCATTCATCTTTTTTCCGTTTCCCAAGTTCACTTCTTCGGCAATTTCACGTACCACGTCAATTACTTTCATATCTTCGTTAAAATTCAATCCATCTTGGCTGTAGTAACCAAATACAACGGTTTCACCAATATCAAAACTGCCGCTGTCGGGTTTTACTTCGCCTAAAAGCATTTTTAGAAAAGTGGTTTTTCCGGTACCATTTTTCCCAACAATGCCGAGTTTTTCATACCGGGCAAAATTGTAGTAGAAATTATCCAGAATTTTTAAATCGCCATACGATTTGCTGATGTATTTTGCTTCAAAAATTTTTGAACCGAGATACGATGCTTTTACGGCAAGTTTTATGTTTTCGTTTACTGTTTTTTGTTTTGCGCGCTCTTCAATTTCCTGAAAACGGTCAATTCTTCCTTTTGATTTTCCTGTGCGCGCTTGAGGTGTGCTTCGTATCCATTCCAATTCACGCCGGTAAATGTTTTTAGCGCTTTCAGTTTCTGCATTAAAAACATCGATACGCTCCTGACGTTTTTCTAAATAATAACTGTAATTTCCTGAATATGAATAAAGTGTCTGATTATCGATTTCTAAAATATCGGTGCAAACTCGGTCTAAAAAATATCGGTCGTGCGTAACCATAAGCAACGCCATCGAAGAGCGTTTTAAAAAATCTTCCAACCATTCTATCATTTCCAAATCCAAATGATTGGTCGGTTCATCTAAAATCAATAATTCGGGTTCGCTGATCAATACATTTGCCAATGCAACCCGTTTGATTTGTCCGCCCGAAAGTTCTCCTATTTTTTGTTCAAAATCGGTTATTTTGAGTTTACCGAGGATTTGCTTGATGCGCGTTTCGTAATCCCATGCTTTTAAAATATCCATTTGAGCCAAAATATGATTCATTTTTTGCTCATCAGGATGCAGCATAATATGTTCGTATTCGGCAATGGTACGCACAATTTCATTATCCGATTGCAGACATGCGTCGATTACTGAAAAATCTTTGGGAAACTCAGGCGATTGTTCCAAATATCCGATTCGTAAATCTTTTTTAAATGAAATCTTGCCGTTGTCAGCGCTTTCTTTTCCGGCAATAATATTGAGAAGGGTGGTTTTTCCGGTTCCGTTTTTGGCAATCAACGCTATTCTCTGATTATCAGAAATTCCAAAGGAAATATTTTCAAAAAGATGTTTGTCGCCAAAAGATTTTGTAAGATTTTCAACCTGCAAATAACTTATCATAACTCAAAAGAATTTGATGCAAAGATAGGTATTTGTTTTCTATCTAAATTATATACGCCGCTCCAAGTAATAAAACATTCAGTGAAATTACAATTAAAAAACTTGTAAACAACATTTTTTTAAGTTCTTTTCTTTGTCCGGAGAAAAAATACGCATAAAACATCGTAACAATCGTATTGCTTATCATAGCAAGCAAAATGCTCATTATCACAATTTTTGGTTGAATTTCACCTATATTCTGAAGCAAATTAAGTATAAAAGGGGTAATATCGCTAAAACCACTTAACAATGAAAGTGCAGTTACGCCTGAATTTCCCACATAACGCACTGTGTATGTTGTAAGCAAAGTAAAAAATACAAATAATCCTGCAAATATTAGTGCGACTTTAAACTCCAGCGGATTTTTATACTCTTTTTCTTCGGCGTTTTCATCCGTAATTTTCAATTCCGCCTTTCCATTCTTTTTTCGGTAAAAAAACCAGGAAACAACAGCGGCGACAATTACCATAACGAGCAGATAAGGGTAAATCTGTATAAAAATAGCTTTACTGAAAATAAAAATTAAAATCAGAAATTTAAGAAACATCATACTCTTGGCAATAATCATTGCACCTGTAAATTTTGGAAGTTCATTGGTCGAAGCTGTTTTAGATTCTTTGGCTAAAATAGCAATGGTGGCAGTGCTGCTATAAAGCCCGCCTAAAAGTCCTGAAACAAAAATGCCCGATTCTTTGAAAACATATCTTTTCAATAAATAAGAAGCATACGAAATACCTGAAACCACCACAGTTGCAAGCCAAACAGAATAGGGAGTGAGATTTATTCCTTCAATAATGTTGTTCTTAGGTAAAATAGGAAGAACTATACCGCTGATGATCAAAAATTTAGATAAAGTTATCAATTCGTCGTTGCGCATTTTGTTTGCAAACTGTTTAAAGGTAGATTTCATTTCAGAAAGCATTAAAATAAGCACAACTACCATCAGAGAAAACCACATAGGTTGAGTAATAACAACGGGAGCAAGACAATAGGTGATAAGACCGATGAGAATAGTTGTAAGCCCGTAAATGTCGTGATTGCGGATTTTTCCGTAATAATTCAAGCCGAAAAAAACAACCAATGCAAATCCGCCGCCAAAAAAGAGAAATAGATTGGTTTTATCAAGAATGTACAAAATATACCCTAAAATTCCTATGAACGTAAAAGTACGGTCGGTACCAAAAGTGGTGATTTCTCCTTTGTCTCCTTCGTGTTTTTGCTGCAATTTTCGCTGCGAAAGTCCGATAAGAAATGAAAAAACCGTAACTAAAACAAATGAAACGAGTTCGGCTGGTAATATTTGAAGAAAATTTTGCATTGGCATATTCAATTTTAAAATACAACAATTTAAAAACTAAAAAGTTATAGATTTTATTACCAAGCAAGTTGTACGTCTTTCCCAAAAGGTGTAAAAGCTAATCGTGCAAATTTGAAATGTTGTTTTGCAAAAGGTAATCCTACAATCGTGATGGCAAATAAAACTCCTAAAAGAACGTGCGTAATGCTAATCCAAATACTCCCGATCAAAATCCATATCACATTCATTATAAATGAAAGACATCCCGATTTATTTGGTTTATCTGTGATTTTTGCTCCGAAGGGCCAAAGCATTAACGCTGCCAGTTTCAGCGTTTGCAATCCGAAAGGAATGCCCACGATGGTAACCATCATTCCTACGCTGGAAACTACGTATTGCGTGGCAGAAACAAATCCGCCAAAAACGAGCCAGAGAACATTGCCGAGAGTTTTCATAAATTATTGTTTAGATGTTTTTTCAATTGTTTTCCTTCTTCAGTTAAAAAATATTTTTGATTAGGATGTCTCGGATTGTCAGGATAAGTTGGCTCTATAAGTTTCAATTCTACCGATGGATTAAGATAGTTAGACATAAAATTCTCTCTATCTTTCAGTTGAAGAATTTCCATTAACTCGCTTCTTTTCATTTCGCCCGAAAGTATCTCAACGACTTTCTTTACTTCTATCGGTACTTGCTTGCCGGATGCTTGTTGGGTGCTTGTCGGGCGCTTGTCGGGCGCTTGTTGAAGATTAGCTCGGAAAATAATAGTCTTAAACTCGTCATCATCAATAAATTCAGGTTCGCTCAGTCCAGCTTTTTTCGCAATTCTTACCATATCCATAGTGCCTGTACCGAGTCTTTCAATGTAGCCTGCGAGATACATCGGTTCTGCTAAAAGAGGATTAGCCGGTACTGAACGATGTAATTTTTTAAGTTTATCTGTTGTCCAACCTAATGGAAGATTCCCTGGATTCCAAATTTCCAATCGATCCTTAAATAACATCACCTGAATACTTCCATTGCAAGTGTAATCGCGATGCGCTACGGCATTTACAATGGCTTCAGAAATTATTTCTCTCGGAATTTCGTAAGCGCCCGGAATGGAAGCTCCCTCAGATCGTGTCCCTATCGAATAATCTAATTTTGATAATACGAATTCTTCCGCTTGATTTACAAGTTCAAAAACATCTCCTTTGAAAACTTTGTATGATGGAATTGGTTTTTCTAATTCTGTACCTAAAAAATAGGCGCATCTTATTTCAGAATTGATAAAGAAACGTTGTGGTTCACGTCCAAATAATAGAAGGGCTGCATTTGACAATTTTCCATCATTATATAAATTCAGATGAGTTAAAATATCTTCCGTTGATGCTGCTTCCGATAAAGGAAATCCTCTCTTTTGTTTCGATAATTTTATGAAATTAATAATTTTGTTTGTGTCAATGTCAGATAACGAAGCGTTGTTGTCTGTAGAAGCGTCAAAAGGAGCGGTGCGCACAATCTCTTTTTCAATCAAATAATTTACTAATGAAGTGTAAACGGCAGTTTTGAGTTCAGAAATGTCTCTAAAACTTTTTCTGATTAATTTTTCTTGAGCTTTGTTAATCAACAACACTTCTTTTGGATGTCTTTCAGAATTAGAATGTTCAGTAATAAACACATAACGTGTTTTCCTGTGTAATGTGGCGTGGTCAAACTCTCTTTCTGTAGGTGATATGCCTTTTTCGTCCTCAAATCCGTAAAGTTTTCCAAATAATCCAATATACACGCCACTTTGTTCTACTTCTTTCAAATAAGTCTGGGTTACAGTTGTATCAGATGCCGGAAGTAATTCAAAAATAAATGGTTCAAAAAACTTTCCCAATAAAGCATCCGATTTTATATAATCGTGTAATTCTCTTCTTTCTTTTGAAAATTCACTTTGAACACTGCTTATAAAAACTTTAGTTTTAGGCATATTATTGAAGTTTTTGGAATTACAAAGCTACAAAAAGAAATGTATTATTAAAGACACAAACTAACGAAAAATTGAATAACTGCTAAAGAGACTGTTATAATTTCAAAAGAAAAAACTACAAGGGTAAGCCTCATAGTTTTTCGTTTGTATAATTTTATAGGCAGAGTCAATAAATGATAAACAATTAAATATTTTTAACACTTCTTTTTTAAGGGATAAAATTATTCAACTTCTATTTTAAGAGATGGACGTTTACTTGAAGATAACTTAATTTTAATTAAATCAAATATGTAATATACAATAGGCACTATGACTAATGTCAAAAACATAGAACTTGTCAAGCCACCGATTAATACCCAGGCGATACCATTTTTCCACTCAGAACCGGCACCGGTAGCCAATCCGATGGGTAATAATCCGATAATCATAGCAATAGTTGTCATAAGAACCGGACGTAATCGTGTTCGTGTAGCGGTAAGAAGTGCGTGTATTGTATTATACCCTTTTTCTTTTAAGTGGTTGGTAAAATCCACTACAAGTATGGCATTTTTCGCGACTAATCCAACCAACATAATAAGTCCGAGAATATTGAAAATACTCAAGTTGTCATTTGTCAGAGCAAGTGCAAGTATAGCCCCAACAATAGCTAAAGGAATGCTGAAAAGTACGACAAAAGGATATACAAAAGAATTATACAAAGCTACCATAACAAGGTATACGAAGAATATCGCTGTAATAAGCGCCAATCCTAAACTTCCGAACGCATCATCTTGCATCTTCATATTACTATCATAAGCAATACTTACGTTAGAAGGTAGATTCAGTTTATTAATTTTTTCTTTTATTTCATTTCCCACATCGCCATCAGGACGTCCAAAAGTTTGTCCCATTATGCTAATAGATGGTACGCGATTATGTCGTTCCAATTTAGAACTTCCATTATCAAAGGAGATATTGGCAAATTGTGATAATTTTACTTGCGCTCCCATCGTATTGAGAAAAGTAAGATTTTTTACATCCTCCATACTTTTACGATTGAAGGCATCGTATTTTACTGTAATATCATATTCATTATTGCCGTCTTTATATTTGGCATCATTATTACCACTAAAAGCGGTAGCCATTACAGGTCCAACCGTTGCCAACGATAATCCCAGATCAGACATTTTATCTTTGTCAATTTCTACATTTATTTCCGTGTTGAGCTCATCAAGGGAGGAAGTAACATCCATTGCTCCCGGTGTTGTTTCCATAATATCTTTTATGATGACAGCATATCTCATTAAAGAATCCGGATTAGTTGATTTAACCAGCACTTGTAATGGACTATCGTCCGTGCCTCCTATCAAAGGGTTAAAGAATGTAGTGCGTACTTTAATGCCTGCGATTTTTCCGTTTAATTCATTTTTTATCAAATTCGCAAAAACATTTGCACTTAATTTTCGTTTGTTCTTATCTATCAATTTTACATCTATTTCTGCTTTATTAGAATTTCCTAGAGCGCCGCCGCTCAATAATCCTTCACTGGAAGAACCTATAGTTGTGAAGATAGATTGTACTTCTTTTTTCTGTGAAAGATATTGTTCTATTTCAAGCACTTTGAGATTAGTTTCTTTCAAAGTAGTGCCGGGAGCAAGTTCCACATTCATTACAAATTCTCCCGAGTCACCTAAACCAAATATCTCTTGTCCTACAAACCCCATTGGAATCAACATTATGGAAGCAATAAATAAGGCAGTGGCAAATCCTAATGTGGCTATTTTGTGTCGGAATCCCCAAACCAAAATATGGTGTAATATATCTCCGAATTTATCTATTTGATTTTCAAACCAAATAAAGAAAATACCTGGGAATTTTGATTTATTGAATACAGATAATTTGGCAAATCGCGATGTTATCATTGGTACAACGGTAAATGCCACAAGTAAACTTAAAAGGGTACTCATTACCACAACCAATGCATATGGGCTTAAAATAGGTGCAATCATACTTTTAGATAGACCGATAGGTAAAAACACAACAACATCCACTAAGGTAATGGCAATGGCGGTATAACCTATTTCGTTACGCCCGTCTAATGTTGCTTGAACCTTGTTCTTACCCATTTCCATATGACGGTAAATGTTTTCGAGCACTACAATAGCATCATCCACCAAAATACCTATAACTAACGACATAGCAAGAAGCGTCATTAAATTAAGTGAATATCCCAGCAATTGCATGCCTGCAAACGAAATGACTAAAGAAATAGGAATAGCAACCATTACAATAAGTGCATTTCTTATACCATGTAAAAAGATAAGCATAACCGAAGCAACCAGAATAATAGCGAATAATAAATCATGCATTACGGAAGAAGCGGCTTCCATTGTGAAAATGGAGGAATCAAAAGCCACCTCAAAATGAAGATTTGATTTGCTGTTGTTTTTTTCAATATTTTTTAGTTGACTATGTAAAAGTTCAGCCACTTTTACCGCATTCGCTCCGGTTTGTTTTTTTATTAATATTCCAATAGAGTTTTTCCCGTTAATACGATTGAGGATTTCGATATCTTTTTCAGAATCAATTACTTCTGCTATATCGCTGAGTCTTATTTTACTTCCCGTTTCATTGCTGGAAATAATTACATTTTTAATATCTTCAACGTTTTTAAATTTGGCAGAAAGACGAATAACCAATTCTGTTTCGTTATTTTTTATTTTTCCTGTGGGAAAATTAAGGTTTGAAGAATTTATTGCTTGTAACACTTGTAATGCCGATATATTATATTCTTCTAGTTTCTTAGCATTCAGATTTACTTTGATTTCTCTTTCCTGAGTACCAGTAAGAGAGACTTCACCTACACCTTTCAGTTTTGATAATTCAGGTACAACTTGATATTTGAGCAAATCATACATTTCTGTTGGTTGTAAAGAAGATGTTACACCTACTTTCATCACAGGAAAATCGTCCATAGAAAATTTTGATATCATAGGCTCTTTTACACCTTCGGGCAGCGCGCTTTTAAGAATATTTATTTTTTGCTGTGCGTTTTGTATTGCCACATCCACATTAGTTGAAAGTTTTAGCATTATTATAGATATGGAAATACCTTCTTGAGATATTGATCTAATATCCTCAATACCTTCCATGGATGTAACAGCATCTTCTATTTTTTTAGTTACACTGTTCTCTACTTCCGCAGGCGATGCTCCGGGATAAACAGTAACAATAGTGATTGCCGGCGAGGAGAAATTTGGCAACATCTCGTAATTAAGTTGTTTGTAAGCTGTTATGCCTAAAAAGATGAGAACTGTGAAGACAACAATTACCAATGTTGGACGTTTAACAGATAATTTAGCTATATTCATAAATACTAATTTTTAGAAATAATTTGAACTTTTGAACCATCCTTTAGATTTATTTGTCCCGAAACAACGATTATGTCTCCCTCAGTTAAACCTTTTTTTACTGTTAAATACATATCGGATATGGGTTCTACTTCAATATTTTTCAATGTAACAATATCACCTTTTACTACATATACTTGTGGATTTAATACACTTCCGGTAAGAGCGCGACGTGGAATAATAAGTGAGGATGAGGTGTTGTTATTATTTTTATAATCAAATAAAACTGTTCCGTACATACCAGGTTTTAGTTGTTTGTGTGGTTTATTATTGACAGAAATAACCACATCGTAACGTTTCGACATATCTGCCATTACTTCTTTTTTGCTGATTTTGCCGTTATAAACTTCCGCTGGNAAAACATCAGTTGTTACAGTTACGTTTTGTCCTATTTGTATTCCTTGAATTTCTTCGGATGTTAGTTTTATTATTAGTTTTATTACATTCAAATCAGCAATGTCAAATATTGGCATTCCCGGCATAATTATCGAACCATTTTCCACGTATTTTTTTGTAACATAGCCATTAAAAGGTGCGTTAATAATTGAATTTCCGGTTTGGATTTTTGCTTGTGAATAAGCTGCTATGGCTGCATCATAAGCTTGTTTAGCTGCTTCATATTGCTGGNTGCTTATAGCATCCGATTTTAATAAGATTTCATATTTCTTTAAATCANTAGNAGNTTTCTCCATATTGGTTTTAGCCAATCTCAATTGAGTATCGTTGATTGGTGTATGAATGTAACACAATCTTCTACCGGCATTAACATAATCACCTTCATCTACCGAAAGAGAAGTGATATTTCCTTGTGTTTCGGATATAATGGTTGTTTGTTTTGCGGGTTCAAATAAACCTGTTTGTTTGATATTATCTAAAATAATTTGTGTATTTACTGTATCTACATTTACAGGAATATAAAATAATTGTTTGCTTCCGATTTTTATTTGTTCTTCATTGTTTTTTTTGTTTGAAACGAGCACAAATCCTATCAGGAGAAGTAAAATTGCTGTAATGGATAGTCCGATTATTAATTTTTTATTTTTCATAATCATTTTTGTATTATGTGTTATTGTTCTATTTGTTGAAGTTCTAATTCTGCACTTTTAACTAGAAACAGTTGATTGATTTTATTTATTTCAGCTTCTATAAGATTGTTTTCGCTGGATAAAATGTCGCTTTGAGAAAGAATTCCTTGTTTGTAACTAACCAAATCAATTTCATAAGCATCTTTTGCTATTTTGACATTTTCTTCTGCACGTTTGAGAGTTTGAATGCCGGTCTCATATTGAATTAAGGCGTCTCTATACTGTTTTGAATAGTTGTCGAGTAATAATTCCTTGTTATTCGATATTTGTTGATACTCTATGTCTTTTTGTTTTATTTTTGAATTTTTCTCAAATCCATCAAACAGAGGAATATTCAAAGAAAGTCCTACTAATCCTGCTTTGAAGAAATTATTTTTAGTGTCTTTAAAAAAATCGGCTTTATCTCTTTGAGATTGATAATAATGCTGCCAAAATAACGCTAATGATGGGACATATAATCCTTTTAGTGATTTTTTTGTGAGTTCTGTAACTTCTAATTGTTTGGTTAAGAGTAGCACATCTTCCTTATTATCAAAGTTAGGTTCATTTTTTGAATAGGCTGCAAGAAAGATTGTTGTATCGCTTAATTCAATATTCTTATCACTTTTAATTCCAACAAGGAATTTTAAAAGATTTTTTTGCTGACCGTGTAGAAGTTGCAGATTGTCTATTTGAGAGAGCAAATTATTTTTATTGATATTTATTTTTGATACATCTATCTTTCTCACAAAACCCTGTTGATTGAGCGATTGTGTTATTTTAATCAATTTATCTGCATCTTCAATTGATTTTTGTAACTTTGATATTTGCATTTTTGTAGATATTGCGAGAAAATAAATTTTTGAAATTTGATTTAGCAATTCTTTTTCTTTTTTTTCATATGATAATTTAGAGATTTCAGTCATTTTCTCACTCATTTTTAAGGAAGTAAAATAACTCAAATTAAAAATTACTTGCGTGGCTTTTAAACCGCTGCTCCAATCTAATTTTGTCCCCATTTCTACCGGAATCATTCCGGTTTGTCCGATTATTTCTCCGGGTAAGATAATTTTTGGAATGGCATAATTATAATTAAAATTGCTATAAGCTTCTATTTGCGGATAGAGTTTACTTTTTGCCTCTTTCAGTTGAAAATTTACTTTATTTTCGTCTAACTTGCTGTTTTTCAATTCTAAATTTTGGGTTTTAGCCAACTCCTGTGCTTTTTCTAGTGACAAAATAATAGACGTCGTATCTTGTTGTGCCTGGGCAATAGAAAACAATGCCATCAATAATATTACATTCAATAATTTTCTCATAATTTATTGTTTTTTCGGTGTATAATCAAAATTAATACTGGGCAGTCGGTTTGTTTGTTGCTAAATTTAAAACCGACTTATAAAAACCGGTTTTAGGAAGATTTTAATTTTTTATCAACTCATAGATTCCATCCCAAAGTTCAACGAAATAATTAATAGTATCAGTTAAAGAACCGTTGCTAATAAAAATGAAATGAAGAGAAACTCCGTCACCTAAATTGATAAATAACCTTGCTATTTGCTCATCCGTCATTTTAGATTTAATCTCATTCCTTTCTCGTGCCTTTTTTATAGATTCTTTCCAAATATTTAGTTCTTTTTCGAGTTGTGGAATTACTTGATGCTTGAACTCTGGTATTAATCGTAAAGCATCAAAGAAAAGATTAAAGAAATTTATAAATAATTCTTCTTCTTTCTGGGTTGAGTTTAATATTTTAAGGAAATTACCAGTGTTTTTTATAGCTTCGTTAGCATAGTCTCTATAAAAACCCTGAAAACTATTTTGATCATATTCGTCATAATGATAAGCGTACACATTTGTTGCTATATACATTAGAACTTCCCTAAATAATTGTTCTTTACTTTCAAAATGGTAATAAAATGCGCCTTTTGAAAGTCCGGTGGCTACTACAATCTCACGTGTAGTAACCTCTTTAAAACTTTTTTGTAAAAATAGCTTTGCCGCTTCTATCAAAATATACTCTTTGGTATCCATCTTTTTTTATAACAGACCGTTTGGTCTGCAAAATTAAAAAGAATAATTAAGATAAAAGCTATTTTAATTTTTTTTAAATTTTTGATTTTTTATTTTTAACAAAACACATTCTGTTTTATCTGCTGGAAAAAATCATTTCCTTTATCATCTACCAAAATAAATGCAGGGAAATCTTCCACTTCAATTTTCCAAATGGCTTCCATTCCCAATTCCGGATATTCAAGACATTCTACTTTTTTAATGTTTTGTTCTGCTAAAATTGCAGCAGGACCTCCAATGGAACCCAGATAAAATCCGCCGTACTTTTTACAAGCATCCGTTACTTGCTGGCTGCGATTTCCTTTGGCGATCATTACCATACTTCCACCATGAGATTGAAACAAATCTACATAACTGTCCATACGTCCCGCTGTAGTTGGACCGAATGAACCGGAGGGCATTCCTGTAGGTGTTTTTGCCGGACCGGCATAATAAATGGGATGATCTTTTACATACTGAGGCAAATCTTTTCCAGCATCAATCAATTCTTTTAGTTTTGCGTGCGCAATATCGCGACCAACAATGATTGTTCCTGTTAAGGAAAGGCGCGTAGAAACAGGATATTGTGAAAGTGTTTTGAGAATTTCAGACATCGGCTGGTTCAAATCAATTTTGACGGCGTCGCCTTCACCTTGCTGACGATATTCTGCAGGAATATATTTTCCGGGATTATCTTCGAGCTTTTCTACCCAAAGTCCGTCTTTATTAATTTTAGCTTTTATATTTCTGTCGGCAGAGCAAGAAACAGCCATTCCTACAAAGCAAGAAGCTCCGTGACGCGACATACGGATAATTCGGATGTCGTGCGCAAAGTATTTTCCTCCGAATTGCGCTCCGTAACCCGATTTTTGAGCCGCTTTCAATATTTTTTCTTCCATTTCCACATCACGGAAAGAACGCCCAAGTTCATTTCCTGTAGTGGGGAGATTGTCGTAATATTTGGTAGCGGCAAGTTTTACGGCTTTCATTGTAGCATCGGCTGAAGTTCCGCCAATAACAAATGCAATATGATAAGGAGGACAAGCTGCTGTTCCCAACGTTTTCATTTTTTCTGTCAGAAATTTTTCTAACGATTCCGGATTAAGCAATGCTTTTGTTTCCTGAAATAAATATGATTTATTAGCGGAACCGCCTCCTTTGGCGATAAAAAGGAATTTATATTCATCTCCATCGGTGGCGACTAAATCAATTTGAGCCGGAAGGTTTGTTCCCGTGTTTACTTCGTCGTACATATTTAGGGCGGCATTTTGCGAATAACGAAGATTTTCCTGTGTGTACGTTTCATAAATACCTTTGGAAATGGCTTCTTCATCGCCTCCTCCGGTCCAAACTTGTTGTCCTTTTTTGGCGTAAACGGTAGCAGTTCCTGTATCCTGACAGAAAGGAAGCACACCTTTAGCAGCAATTTCAGCATTGCGAAGCATGGTTATCGCAACGAATTTATCGTTTTCGCTCGCTTCAGGATCAGCAAGAATGTCGGCTACTTGTTTTTGATGTTCGGGACGAAGCAGAAAAGAACAGTCGCGCATTGCAACGCGTGAAATTTCGGTAAGCGCCTGTGGTTCTACTTTTAAAATGGGTTTTCCTTCAAATTCAGAAACGGAAACATAATCTTTTGTCAGAAAATAATATTCCGTTTTGTCTTTTTCCATCGGGAAAGGTTCTTGATAAATAAATGGTTTTGTCGGCATATTTGTTCGTTAGTAGTTTGTAGTAAATAATTTGTAGTTATAAACTTAAAGTTTGAAATCTACATAGGGTAACTCCGAAATCTGTTAAATTTATTTTTCTTTTTCTTCTATTTTTAAGATATTTCCTTTGGTAAAGAAATACTTTTTCATCATTTCGTCCCAGCCATCCATATTTCTGCGGAGCCATTCAAAAGTCATCACAGCATGTTCCATTTCTTCTTCCATGTTGTGTTTCATAATTTCTTTCAACTCTTTATTTTCTTCCACATCTACACGTTGTCCGTACCAGTCAATGGCTTCAATTTCTTCTTTTAAACTGTTCAAAGCGCGTGAAAGACTTCTTGCTTTTTTGCTTAATTCTTCTGCAGGTTCGTGATAGTCGTACATAATGTTAAATTTTTAAGGTGAATAAATTATTTTTTGAATTCTTCTATTGTTTTTTTGAAACTTTCTATACTTTGACTATTATTGTCTTTAGTAGCTAATTCTAATGCTTTAGTTTCGGCGCTAATTGCTTCCTTTTTTTTACCGAGTGCAAAAAGAATATTGGCATATGTATCTAAAACATAATCTTTATCGGGAGCAAGTTCGATTGCTTTTTTTGACCAATTCAGTGCATTTTTTAATGCTTTTTTATCATTGAATTTTTTATAATTTTCATACACCATCCACGCCATATTATTTAGGACTTGTGCTTTTGTATTTTCCTTGTTCAAGTATGGGGTTAATAGTGTCATTAAATTATTCCACGCTGTTTTATCGTCTTTGTTTTTCCCAAAATTAGAATATGCTTTGTCTATTTGAACGCTTGTTTTTGCTTTTTCGAAGAGCGCAGGATCAATACTTCTCAAATTTTCTGCTTTTACGGAATCTTGGTAGCAAGCTTTCACCATAGTGGAAAGAATTTTATTATCCACATTTTCCTTTCCAACAAGTCCTGCTATTTTATCTCTATTATTCAAAAAATACTGATAAGAATCTAAATTTATATCGTTTACGTACCTGTTAAATAAATCCCAATTTTCTTGGGTATATATTTCATTTTCGGATAAAGATTTGAAATATTCGTTTATCAATGAGCTGTTTGTGGTGTCGTAAGGATTCAGTTCCAAATATTTTTTTATGGTAGTCAAACTGCGGTCGCCGTTTTTGATTTTTTTCATAATCGCCATTGCATTGTTTTCGCCATCATCGGCAGTTTTTGCCACCTTTATAAAATCTTCGGCAGGCATAGAACCCAAAGCTCTATGTACAACTTCACCGTCTGGATTTAGATATAAATACGTAGGATATGCTTTTACATCGTATTTTTTTGCCGTTTCCAAATTTTCGGGAGCTTCCATATCCAATTTTAGATTTACAAAATGGGCGTTGTAATAATCGCCTACTTCTTTTTGTGGAAAAATCTCCTTTGCCATCAGTTTGCAGGGTCCGCACCAACTGGCATAAGCATCAATAAAAATAAGTTTATTTTCTGTTTTTGCTTTTGCCAAGGCATCTTTTAAATTATGATTTTCTTCAAAAATAATTCCTTGCGAAAATAACGAAGCACTTAATGCAACCAAAAGTGCGAATAAGAATGTTTTTTTCATTTTTTTGATGTTTTATTTGTGTTCAGGTTATTTGTTTTTTTAGCTTCAATTCTACTTCATTGTAAAATTTAGGGCTGTATTTTTTCAGAGATTTGAAATAATCCCTGTTTTCTTTATATGAATTTTGAAACAAACTGATCATTTTTTCTTCTACTTTTTCTTCCCCGAATTTAGAAATAAACGTATTTATATTTTTTGCAAAATACAGAAATGGAGCGCAGTTGGTATCTCTAACATAGTTTCTGAAAAAACGCCAAGCGGTACTGCTTGTTTTTTCATCAGCGTTTAATTTATTCAAATATTCAATCGCAAGCGCCTCTTTTTCATCAGAGTAAGGAATGAAATCAAAGTATTTCTCAAGAATTTCCGGAGAACGTTCGCCATTTTTTACTTTTTTGGAAATAGCTTTAAAGTTATTTGTGGTGTCTAAGGCATTTTCCCCAAGTTGAATAAATTCATCCTTTTCCATTCCGCCTATTGCTTTGTGGATAACATCTCCTTGTGGATTTAGAAAAATAAAAAAAGGAAAAGATGTTACCACAAACTTATCCACAACGTATTTATTTTCTTCTGTTTCTGCGTTTAATGACAGATTAATAAAATGTGTGTTGTAAAAATCTCCCACTTCTTTTTGCGGGAAGATATTTTTACTCATCCACTTACAAGGAACGCACCAAGGTGCATAACAATCAATAAAAACAAATTTATTTTCAATTTTCGCTTTCTCTAAAGCATCTTTTAAATTTTCATTTTCTTCAAAAACAATTCCTTGCGAATATGCCGATAAACAGATGAATGTAAGAATAAAAAATAAAAAGTTTTTTTTCATTATTCACTCAATATAATTAATGCAGGGCAAAGTTACAAAATAAAAATTAAATATATTTTTTTGTGTTCATAACAAAACTTAATTTATAAGTGTACGCAGATTTAATATTTTTTCCAAATATTAGTGTATCAATTCCTTATTTTTTTGTACCTTTGCACCCCAATTCTAATAAACAATTCTCGTGTCAATTTGTGAAAAGTAACGAGTTAAAAATTAATAATTTATGAATATTGTCAGAAAAGACCTTGACCCAACCAATGCGCAAATAACCATTAGCATTGAAAAAGCGGATTATGATGAAAAAGTAGATAAAAAATTACGCGAATACCGTAAAAAAGCAAATATTCCCGGTTTTCGTCCCGGAAATATTCCGATGGGCTTAATGCAAAAAATGTATGGAAAAGCAATAAAAGCCGAAGAAATCAACAACTTAATAGCGGATGGTTTGTACGGATATATTCGTGAAAACAATATTCCTATTTTGGGAGAACCGCTTCCAAGCGAAGACCAATCCCAAGTGGATTTTGAGACACAAGACAATGTTGATATTATTTTTGATTTGGGAATTGCTCCTGCATTTGACGTGGACTTTACAGCAAAAGACAAAGTAAAATATTACAACATCGCCGTAAACGATGAAATGATTGACAATCAAATTAAATCATATACAGGTCGTTACGGAAAATACGAGCAAGAAGAAACCGTAGAGGAAAAAGATGTAGTAAAAGGTGAATTGCTCGAAATGGCTGACGGAAAGGTAAATGAAGAAGGATTAAAAGTAGAAGACGCTGTTTTGACGCCTTTTTATATGAAAAACGAAGAACAAAAAGCATTATTTGCAGGCGCTAAAAAAGGAGATAAGATTGTTTTCAATCCGAAAAAAGCATTTGAAAACGAGACAGAAATCAGTTCTTTGCTTAAAATTTCAAAAGATCAGGCAAAAACAATGGATTCTGATTTTCAGATGGAAATTCAAGGAATTACACGCTATCACGAAAGTGAAGTAAATCAGGAACTTTTTGATAAAGTGTTTGGAGAAGGTGTTGTAACGTCAGAAGAGGAATTTCGTAATAAAGTAAAAGAAAACATTCAAGAAACTTTGAAAGCCGATAGCGATTATAAATTTAGTATTGACGCGCGCAAAATGGCGGAAGAAAAATACAAAGATTTGTCTTTCCCTGATAAGTTTTTAAAACGCTGGCTGATGACACAAGACAAAATGACGGAAGAAAAATTGAATGAAGATTATCCAAAAATGATTTCGGACGTTACCTGGCATTTGGCTAAAGAAAAAATGGCAGAAAAATACGAAATAAAAGTGGAAGCTGCCGATATAGAAGAATATGCACGTAAAGTGGCTCGTGCGCAATTTGCACAATACGGAATGGTTGGTTTGGAAGATTCAATCATCGATAATTACGCTAAAGATATGATGAAGAAAGAAGAAACAGTGCGTAATTTTGCCGATAGAACGTTAGAAGACAAAGTGTTGGAAGCATTGAAAGCCAATGTGAAATTGGAAGAAACAGAAATCACTATTGAAGACTTCAATAAACTTTTTGAAATAGAAAAGTAATCACACACGTAAAGAATAATTTTGTAATAAGCCCGCAGTTTTACTGTGGGTTTATTATTTTTATAGATATAATTTTGTATCTTTGTCCTTGCTTTATAGTTGAAACGTGTCAATTTGGCAGGAAAACAATTTGGCAGGAAATTCGTAAGAAAGAGGAAAATAAACATACTAAAATTTTCAATTATGAATAGAAATAATGACTTTCGTAAATACGCCACTCAACATCTTGGTATGAATGGGTTGGCATTAGATAAATATGCAGATGTAACAGCCAATTATATATCTCCTTCCATTTTGGAAGAGCGTCAGTTAAACGTAACTCAAATGGATGTTTTTTCCCGTTTAATGATGGATAGGATTATTTTCTTGGGTCTTCCTGTAGATGATTATACAGCAAATGTAATTCAGGCGCAGTTACTTTATTTGGATTCATCCGACCCCGGTAAAGATATTTCCATTTATCTAAATTCTCCTGGAGGTTCTGTTTACGCAGGGCTGGGAATCTATGATACTATGCAGTTCATTTCTTCCGATGTGGCAACAATTTGTACAGGAATGGCAGCTTCGATGGCGGCAGTTTTATTGGTGGCGGGAACAAAAGGAAAACGTTCCGCCTTGAAACATTCGCGTATTATGATTCATCAACCAAGCGGAGGTGCGCAAGGTGTGGCTGCCGATATGGAAATTAACCTGCGCGAAATGCTGAAATTGAAAAAAGAATTGTATCAAATCATTGCCGATCATTCCGGAAAAACGTATGAACAAATTGAAAAAGATTCCGACCGTGATTTTTGGATGACTTCACAAGAAGCAAAAGAATACGGAATGATTGATAAAGTATTATTTAACGAAAAGAAAAATAAATAAAGTTTGACGTTTTGTGTTTGGAGTTCAAGATGATTGTTTTAAAAAACTACAAACTACAAACTGCTAACTGCTAACTAAATTTATGGCTAAAACGGATAAAAAATACTGCAATTTTTGCGGACGTCCCGAATCTAAAGTTGCATTCTTAATTATGGGATTAGACGGCGTGCATATTTGCGATGAATGCGCCGACCAAGCCGCACAAATTGTAAGAGAAAATACTTATATTTCATCTTCTCTGCCAAAATTGGAAAAAGAAAATATTCCCAAACCGGCAGAAATAAAAAAATATCTCGACCAATACGTTATTGGGCAGGAAGAAGCAAAAAAATACCTTTCCGTAGCAGTTTACAACCATTACAAACGGCTGATGCAGGAAAAATCCAATGATGATGTGGAAATTGAAAAATCCAATATTATAATGGTAGGTTACACCGGAACAGGAAAAACGTTGTTGGCAAAAACTATCGCAAAAAAATTGCATGTTCCTTTTACCATTGTAGATGCGACTGTTTTAACCGAGGCCGGTTATGTAGGAGAAGATATCGAAAGTATTTTGACAAGACTTCTTCAAGTTGCCAATTATGATGTGAAAGCAGCTGAAAGAGGGATTGTGTTTATTGATGAAATTGATAAAATTGCTCGTAAAAGCGACAATCCGAGCATTACGCGCGATGTAAGCGGCGAAGGTGTGCAACAAGGTTTGTTGAAACTATTGGAAGGCTCGGTAATAAATGTTCCGCCGCAAGGAGGACGTAAACATCCCGAACAGAAATTTATTCAGGTAAACACGCAAAATATTTTGTTTATTTGTGGCGGAGCTTTTGACGGTATTGAAAGAAAAATAGCTTCACGTCTTAATACGCGTGTGGTAGGTTATAATTCTATAAAAGATACGGAAGAAATTGACCGCAATAATTTGTTGCAATACATTGCTCCGCAAGATTTAAAATCATTTGGTTTGATTCCCGAAATAATTGGTCGTCTTCCTATTTTAACTTATCTCGAACCGCTCGACAGAAATGCGTTGATAAAAATACTGACAGAGCCAAAAAATTCCATTATCAAACAATACACCAAGCTTTTCAAAATGGACGATATTGAACTTGTTTTTGAAAAGGAAGTATTGGAATATATTGTAGATAAAGCCATTGAGTTTAAACTTGGAGCTCGCGGGCTGCGTTCCATTACCGAAACCATTATGATGGATCAAATGTATGAATTACCATCTAAAAAAGATAAGAAATGGGTAGTAACGCTCGATTATGCTAAGGAAAAAATGGACAAAGTCAATTCACACCGATTGAAAACAGCGTAAAATATCATAATAAGCGAGAATATAACGCAAAATAAAAATCTGCATATCAGGATATTAGTTTAATATTTATTAATATCCTGATTTTTTGTTGAAATTATTTGCATATTTAAAATCAGTTTATAATTTTGTTCTAAATTCCTTAAGGCAAAAAATATTGTATTTTTTCAAAAAAATTTTGCAGGATAAAAAAATATAATGTAATTTCGTTTTATTCAATTTTTATAAAGATATATGCCACAGCATTTGGAATTAACAGCACACCTGAAAAAATATTTTGGCTTTGACACGTTCAAGGGCAATCAGGAAGCTATTATTCAAAATGTGCTTTCAGGAAATGATACTTTTGTGTTGATGCCTACGGGCGGGGGAAAATCACTTTGCTATCAGTTGCCGTCTTTATTAATGGAAGGAACTGCAATTGTGATTTCACCATTAATTGCATTGATGAAAAATCAAGTTGATGCAATGCGGAATTTTAGCGAAGAAGACGGTGTGGCTCATTTCTTGAATTCGTCACTCACACGTCAGGCAGTGGATGCTGTTAAAGCTGATGTAATTTCGAAGAAAACGAAATTACTTTACGTCGCTCCCGAATCGCTTACCAAAGAAGATTATATTGAGTTTCTTCGTCAGGTGAAAATTTCATTTTATGCTATTGACGAAGCGCATTGTATCTCGGAATGGGGACATGATTTCCGTCCGGAGTACCGCAGAATTCGTCCTATAATTAACGAAATTGGAGTAGCTCCTATTATTGCATTAACGGCTACTGCAACGCCCAAAGTGCAAAGCGATATTCAGAAAAACTTGACGATGCTGGACGCTACGGTATTCAAATCATCGTTCAATCGCCCGAATTTATATTATGAAGTACGAAATAAAACAAATAACGTTGAAAAAGACATTATAAAGTTTATTCGTTCGCAGGCAGGAAAATCGGGGATTATTTACTGTTTGAGCCGTAAAAAAGTAGAAGAGCTGGCCGAAACGCTTGTTGTTAACGGAATTTCGGCGTTGCCATATCATGCGGGAATGGAATCTGCCGTGCGCAGCGAAAATCAGGATAAGTTCTTGATGGAAAAAGTCGAGGTAATTGTGGCTACCATTGCTTTTGGAATGGGAATTGACAAACCCGATGTGCGTTACGTAATTCATTATGATATCCCGAAAAGTTTGGAAGGATATTATCAGGAAACAGGACGTGGCGGACGCGATGGCGGCGAAGGTCAGTGCATTGCGTTTTATTCTTATAAAGATTTGGAAAAACTGCGTAAATTTATGCAGGGTAAACCGGTTGCAGAACAAGAAATTGGGAATCAACTTCTTTTAGAAACCCAAGCTTATGCAGAATCATCGGTTTGCAGAAGAAAATTATTATTACACTATTTTGGAGAAGAATATAAAGAAGATAATTGCGGAAGTTGCGATAATTGTATGAAACCAAGAAAATTTGTAGATGGTAAAGAACTTCTGGTATTGATACTGGAAACCATTCAATTACTAAAAGAAAAATTTAAAGCAGAACACATTGTAGATGTGTTAAAAGGAAATGAAACATCGGATATTACTTCTTATCAACATGATGATTTGGAGAATTACGGAGCTGCATCGGATGAAGAAGAAAGTTTTATCCACGCTGTAATACGTCAGGCAATGATTGCCGGACTGATAAATAAAGATATTGAAACTTATGGCGTATTGAAAATAACTTCTGCAGGTAAAGAATATATGAAAAAACCTACGGAGTTCCCTGTTGTTAAAGATGCAGAATTTGAAGAGGATGATGAAGAAGTTGGCATTAAAAATAGCGGAGGAACTTCAGCTGCCGATGATATTCTTTTCTCCATGTTGAAAGATTTACGTAAAAAACTTTCTAAAAAATTAGACGTGCCGCCGTTTGTTATTTTTCAGGATCCGTCGTTGGAAGCAATGGCAACCACTTATCCCATTACTATGGATGAATTACAAAATATTCCGGGAGTAGGAGCGGGGAAGGCAAAACGTTACGGCGAAGAATTTTTGAAAATTATCAAAGAGCACGTAAAAGAAAACGAAATTATTCGTCCGGAAGATTTGCGTGTGCGTACTGTGGCTAATAAATCCAAGCTGAAAGTTTCTATTATTCAGGCAATTGACAGAAAAATAGCATTGGACGACATTGCTCTGTCTAAAGGATTGGATATGAATGAATTATTGGATGAAGTAGAAGCCATCGTATATTCCGGCACGAAAATCAATATTGATTATTTCTTGGAAGAAATTATGGACTCTGACCGCGTTGACGAGATTTTTGATTACTTCCGTACGGCAGAAACCGATAAAATAAGCGCGGCATTGGATGAACTCGGTGAAAATGATTTCAGTGATTTGGAAGTTCGTTTAGTAAGAATTAAATTTTTATCGGAAATAGGAAACTAATTTAGTCTGTAGTTTATAGTTTGTAGTTTTGAAAAATTTAAAATAAATAAAAAGACTATCAGACATCTTTAATTGTCTGATAGTCTTTTTATTTTGTCTAAATAGTTTTAATTTCTTAATAGTAAACGCATTAAACCCTGCCTGCTTCGGGTGAAACTTAGAAATATTGAGCCATAAATACAAATGCAACACTTCAGGGAATACATAAAAACTCTACTTTCTGATGTTTATTCGGAAGAGGAAATTCATGTTTTCACATACACTGTTTTGGAAAAAATTACCGGTTATACCAAAACGCACTTGCTTGCTGATAAAAACATTATACTTTCAGAAAGCCAAAAAAATGATGCTGAAGAAATGGTTTTGCGTTTGAAAAAAGGTGAACCTATTCAATATATTTTGGGCGAAACGAAATTTTTCGGATTGAAATTTACAGTTAATCCGTCTGTTTTAATTCCCCGCCCTGAAACTGAAGAACTTGTACAATGGATTTTGAACGATTTACCCCCTAACCCCCTGAAGGGGGAATATTTAGATGTTGGAACAGGGAGTGGATGTATTGCTATTTCGTTGAAAAAACACCTTCCAAATGCAACTGTTTCTGCCATAGATATTTCTGCGGATGCTTTGAAAATAGCGAAAGAAAATGCAAAATTGAATGACGTTAAAATTGATTTTATTCAAAAAGATATTCTTAAAACAGATATTTTGGATAAAAAATATGATATAATTGTTAGCAATCCGCCTTACGTGCCGCAGAACGATAAACAAGAAATGCATTCCAACGTGCTCGATTATGAACCACATATTGCATTGTTTGTTGAAGATAATAATCCGCTTGTTTTTTATCGGAAAATAGCTGAATTAGCAAAAAATAATTTAACAAAACATGGCGCTTTATATTTTGAAATACACAAAAACCAAGGAGAAAATTGCCAAAGAATGCTTTCCTCGCTTGGTTTTAAAAATATTCAAATAAAAAAAGACATTTCGGGAAACGACCGAATGATAAAAGCGAATGTTTGATGTTTTGAGTTTTATGTTTCGCGTTTTTTAGAAATTAACAAATCTAAAACCCTAAACCTGAAACTTGAAACCTGAAATTTGAAACCTGAAACTCTGAACTACATTCTCTCCGGCACTTCAATTCCCAACAAGCTCATTCCGGTTTTAATTACACTGGCAATGGTTTCGGATAAAACCAAACGGAAAATTTTCACGTCGTTGTTTTCTTCCCTAAGAATAGAAAAATCGTGGTAGAATTGATTATATTCTTTCACCAAATCGTAAATATAATTGGCAATTAATGCCGGGCTGAACTCATCTCCGGCTTGCTTAACTATTACAGGAAACTCTGTCAATAATTGAACGAGATAGTTTTCTTTATCAGAAAGAATTAAATCTTTATTAATTAGCGATTTATAATCAATTCCGGCTTCATCCGCTTTGCGTAAAACGGATTTGATACGAGCGTGGGTGTATTGTATAAACGGACCGGTATTTCCGTTAAAGTCAATGGATTCTTTCGGATTGAAAGTCATATTTTTCTTGGGGTCTACTTTCAGTATAAAGTATTTCAGCGCTCCTAAACCCACCATTCTTGCAATACTTTCTGCCTCTTCCTGCGTGCAACCTTCCAATTTTCCCAATTCCTGAGAAGTTTCACGAGCTGTATTTACCATTTCTTCTACCAAATCATCAGCGTCCACTACAGTTCCTTCACGGCTTTTCATTTTTCCTTCAGGGAGTTCTACCATTCCGTAGGAGAAATGCACTAAATCTTTTCCCCACGCAAAACCCAATTTATCCAATAAAATAGAAAGCACCTGAAAATGATAATTTTGCTCATTTCCAACTACATATACCATTTTGTTGATAGGATAATCTTCATAACGCAATTTGGCTGTTCCAATATCTTGTGTCATATATACGGAAGTTCCATCGGCGCGTAAAAGCAATTTTTCATCCAAACCATACGAAGTTAAATCAGCCCAAACAGAACCGTCTTCGTGTTTGTAAAATACATCTTTAGCCAAACCTTCTTCTACTTTCTCTTTCCCTTCGGTGTAAGTTTCTGATTCATAGTAGATTTTATCAAAATCAACACCGAGTTTTTTGTAAGTTTCATCAAAGCCGGAATAAACCCACGAATTCATCATTTCCCAAAGTAAACGGACTTCTTCATCTCCATTTTCCCACGCTAAAAGCATTTCTTGTGCTTGTTTTATAAGCGGAGCTTGTTTTTTTGCTTCTTCTTCGTTCATTCCTTGTTGCATCAATTCGTTGACTTCAGCTTTGTAATGTTTGTCAAACTCTACGTAATATTTTCCTACCAAATGATCTCCTTTCATTCCGGAAGTTTCAGGAGTTTCACCGTTTCCATACAGTTTCCAAGCCAACATTGATTTGCAAATATGAATTCCACGGTCGTTCACAATGTTGGTTTTTACCACTTTCCAACCGTTTGCTTTTTGAATTTCGGAAATACTGAAGCCAAGTAAATTGTTGCGGATATGTCCTAAATGAAGTGGTTTATTGGTGTTTGGCGAGGAATATTCTATCATCATTAACTCTGCATTTTCATCGGGTGTTTTCATTCCAAAATTTTTATCGGAATGCATTTCATTCAATTGCGAGAGCCAATAAGAAGTATCAATGCTTAAATTCAAGAATCCTTTTATAACGTTAAACGATTGAATAATTTCAAATTCATTTTTCAAAAAGTGACCGATTTCTTCTCCAGTTTGTTCCGGCGATTTTCGAGCTATTTTCACAAATGGAAAAACCACCAATGTAATATCACCTTCAAATTCTTTTTTTGTTTTTTGAAATTGAATGGTTTCAGATGAAATTTCTTGTGAATAAAGTTGTTTAACAGCTTTTATAACTCCTTGAGTGAGAATGGATTCTAATTGCATAATTTTTAAATGATGAAATAAAGATATTTTTTCTTTGAGAGTGCAAAGATAATACAATCGGCTTGAACGCACAAAAATAAAAAAGAGTACGAAATTTCTTCGCACTCCTTCTTATTAAATCTTTTGTGTACAAATTATTTTACAACTTTTGCCAATTCTGCTCCCGCTTTGAATTTAGCTACTTTTTTAGCAGGAATTTTGATTGCTTTTTTGGTTGAAGGATTAATGCCGGTGCGAGCTGCACGGCTTGCTACTGAAAATGTTCCAAAACCTACTAAACTTACTTTACCACCTTTTGCAAGTGTACCAGCAATAGCTTTTACTGTTGCATCAAGAGCTTTTTTAGAAGCCACTTTTGTTAAGCCGGCTTCTTGTGCAATTGCGCTGATTAATTCCGCTTTGTTCATGATTCTTAGAAATTTAAGTGTGAAAAATCAATATTTGTGTTTTATCATTTGCAAATGTAACATTTGTTGGGGTAAAAAAAAATATTTTGTCAATAAAATGCTAATTTTTAATAAAATTTTACTAAAAAAGGTTTAATTTCTTGATAGAAATAATTTTTAGTACCTTTGTAAGCGTTATTTTTAAATTTTCAAGTGATATTGAAATAAAGTATTTATATAAAAATAGAATGTGAAACTTTTAATTGGAGAGAATGAATAATAGAGCTTATTTTGGAGGCGGTCTTCCACAGGCAGTAAAAAATATTTTGATAATCAATGTGCTTTTATTTGCTGCCACTTATTTTTTGAAGAATATTAATTGGGACTTTTTGGGTATGTATTATTGGCAAACAAGTGAATTCAAGTTATATCAAGTAATTACATATATGTTTATGCACGCCAATTTGGCACACATATTTTTCAATATGTTTGCTGTTTTTATGTTTGGCGCTGTATTGGAACATTTTTGGGGCGCCAAAAAATTCTTGTTCTATTATTTCTTTACTGGAATAGGAGCGGCATTAGCACAACAAGTAGTATGGTATTTATCAGGTAATTACGGAGGTATTACTATTGGAGCTTCCGGAGCTGTTTTTGGTTTGCTTCTTGCTTATGGATGGATGTTTCCCAACGAAAAAATTTATGTTTATTTTGCATTGCCGGTAAAAGCAAAATATTTTGTAATCATTTATGGATTAATGGAATTATCATTAGGTGTAGCAAACTTTTCAGGCGATAATGTCGCACATTTTGCACATTTGGGAGGTATGCTTTTCGGATTAATATTAATGTTTTATTGGCGTAAAAAAGGACGTTTGTACTCATGAACTTATTAGAGAATTTAAAATTGACGTATAAAAACGGAAATACGCTTACCAAATTGATTTATTTCAATGTGGCAGTGTTTATTGTTGTGAAAGTTTTTCTCATTTTCTTTCGACTGTTCAATGTAGATGTATCAATGTACTTGAATTGGTTGGCTGTTCCTGCTAATTTTACCGATTTAGGACGTCGTTTCTGGACTCCTCTAACTTATATGTTTATGCATAAGGATTTTATGCATATTTTCTTCAATATGTTGATGCTTTTTTGGTTTGGGAAAATTTTCCTTATGTATTATTCTGAAAAACAGCTTCTTGCATTATACTTATTTGGAGGATTAATCGGAGCTTTTATTTATATATTAGCATATAATTTTTTCCCGTATTATGAAACTGCTTCTTATTACACTATTGTTATAGGGGCTTCNGGAGCGGTAATGGCAATAATTGTGGCTGATGCCGTAAAATCTCCAAATGCCGAATTACAATTAATGTTTATTGGAAAAGTAAAACTTATTTATATTGCCATTGTAACTGTACTTATAAGCGTTTTTGGGATTACCGGCGAAAATGGCGGGGGAGAAATGGTGCATCTTGGAGGAGCGTTGGCAGGTTATCTTTTTGCAACATTAGAGAAAAAAGGAAAAGATATTACTCCTTTTTTCAATAAAATTATAGATTTCTTCGTAAATTTGTTTCGCCGTAGAGAAACCAAATTCAAAACCACAACTTATCACACTCCTAAAATGTCCGACGGCGACTATAATCAACAAAAAGCAAATACCGAAGCTGAACTTGACCGTATTCTGGATAAAATAAAAACATCCGGATACGAAAGTTTAACAGCCGATGAAAAAAGAAAATTGTTTGAGCAAAAAAAATAAGTCAAAATAAATCAAGTCTTATATGACAAAATTTATAAAAGTTATACTTATACTTGCCAATATTTTGGTTGTAGTTGGCTTGATTATGGTAAAAATTGGCTCCAATTCCAGTCCAAACGAGTTATTGTTGCCATCTTATTTTTCCTTTTTTCTTTTCCCTTTGGCAGTAGTTAATCTTTTCTTTTTGTTTTTTTGGTTATTTCTCAAAAAATGGTGGTTCTTGCTTCCTGCAATATCTTTTATTTTATTTTTTGGAATGATAAAATCTTCTTTTCCTATAAATTTTAGTAAACCCAAAATCGACGATAAAGATAAAAAAATTACCATATTAAGTTACAATACAATGGCTACGGCAAAAATGAAAAAACACAACGGAGAGAAAATAAATCCTGTTATAAAATACATTTTAGATTCTGATGCCGATATCGTTTGTTTGCAAGAATTTGCCGTTAGTGAAAATGAAAGCCAATTTAATGAAGAAGACTTTCAAAAATATTTTTCTAAATATCCATATCAACATAGAAAAAATAAACTTAACCGTTGGAATATGCATCAGGGTATAATTACGCTTTCCAAATATCCCATTATCAACAAACAAGATATTCCGTACGACGCAAAATTTAATTTATCCATTTATTCCGACATTGTGATTGGAAAAGATACAGTTCGGGTAATAAATAATCACTTGGAATCCAATAGAATTACAGCACGCGATATGCAGCAAACAGCAGAGTTAAGAGAGGATTTTAATTCTGATAAATTTGCCGATATTACAAAATATTTATCTGAAAAATTAAGTTTAGCGTCCAAAGTAAGAGCGTTGCAGGCAGATAAAATAGCACGGATAAGAAAAGAAACTCCATACAAACTCATTATTTGTGGCGATTTTAATGATGTTCCTTCTTCTTATGCATATACAAAAGTAAAAGGTAACCTCAACGACGCCTTTTGTGAAACCGAGACAGGGTTGGGTTGGACATTCAATCGTTCTTTTTTCCGTTTTCGTATCGATTATATTTTTTACGATAACTCTTTTGCTTCCGTCAATTATAAACGAGGAAATTTAAGAGCTTCCGATCACTATCCGATACAAGCAGATTTATACTTTAAAAACAATTAGAATCGAACTAAAATTAGTATCTTTGTAAAGTAAAAATAACCATTAAGAACAAAACTAAATAACGATAATTTATGAATACACCGGCAAATTTAAAGTACACCAAAGAACACGAATGGGTACGTGTAGAAGGAAATGAAGCTTATGTGGGAATTACCGATTATGCACAAGGCGAATTGGGCGAAATTGTGTTTGTAGAAGTAGAAACCGTAGGCGAAACATTGGAAAAAGGCGAAGTTTTTGGAACGGTAGAAGCCGTAAAAACCGTATCGGATTTATTTATTCCTGTTTCCGGAGAAATTTTAGAATTTAACGAAGAATTAGAAGAAGCACCAGAGTTAGTAAACGATGATCCTTACGGAAAAGGTTGGATGGTGAAAATTTCCATTTCAGATGCATCACAATTAGATGAATTGTTAAGTGCAGAAGCATATACAGGATTGATAGGATAATCTGCCCCTAAATCCCCTGAAGGGGACTTTTGGACAGCATTAATAGCAACGTAGAATAAATATATTACCTTAAATATTCCCCCTTTAGGGGGTTAGGAGGCAATTATGACACCAAAAGTAAGCATAATAATGGGCAGTACTTCTGATTTGCCCGTGATGAAAAAAGCGGCGGATTTTCTGGATGAGATGGAAATTCCATTCGAAATTCATGCTTTGTCCGCACATCGTACGCCTGCAGAAGTAGAAAAATTTGCAAAAGGAGCAAAAGAGAGGGGAATTCAAGTAATCATTGCAGCAGCAGGAATGGCTGCGCATCTTCCGGGTGTAATTTCTTCTATGACTACGCTTCCTGTTATTGGAGTTCCAATCAAAGCATCGTTGGATGGTTTGGATGCGCTTTTAGCAATAGTGCAAATGCCTCCGGGAATTCCGGTGGCAACCGTTGGAATCGACGGAGCATTGAATGCAGGAATACTTGCAGCACAAATAATCGCAACAGCCGATGAAAATCTTCAAAATAAATTAATTAACTATAAAGAAGATTTGAAAAAGAAAATTGTAAAAGCTAACGAAGAACTCAAGGAAGTGAAATATAAACATAAAACAAATTAAACTGTTTTGATTTTCAAACTTAACTGTGCTTTGGCAGTTTCCGAATTCCTTTAACAAAACTATTTTACGAAAAACTAAAAACTAAAATTATATGACAACATTAGACAAATTTAATTTTAAAGGTAAAAAAGCTTTCGTTCGTGTTGACTTCAATGTTCCTGTGGACGAAAACTTCAACATCACGGATGATACCCGTATTCGTGCTGCTATGCCTACCTTAAAAAAAATTATCGCTGACGGTGGTAAACTGATTATTGCTTCTCACATGGGTCGTCCGAAAAAAAATCCGGATCCTAAATATTCTTTGAAAGTAATTGTATCACGCGTTTCTGAACTTCTTGGAGTGCCCGTAAAATTTGCTGCAGATGCGATGGGCGAAGAAACCGAAAAAATGATTGCTGATTTGAAAGACGGCGAAGCATTGTTGCTCGAAAATCTTCGTTTCTATGCCGAAGA
The DNA here is from genome assembly GCA_900498215.1 of uncultured Paludibacter sp. GTDB lineage: Bacteria > Bacteroidota > Bacteroidia > Bacteroidales > Paludibacteraceae > UPXZ01. The sequence goes on from LR026962.1 coordinate 2,747,385, forward strand.
AGAAGGAAAACCACGTTTGCCTGAAACAGCCACCGAAGACGAAAAAGCCGCTGCAAAAAAAGAAGTTAAAGCAAGTCAAAAAGAATTTACTAAAAAGTTAGCATCTTATGCCGATGTTTATGTAAACGACGCATTTGGTACAGCTCACCGTGCTCACGCTTCTACCGCTTTAATTGCTGATTATTTTGACAGCGATCACAAAATGTTCGGTTACTTGATGGAAAAAGAAGTAAAAGCGGTTGATACTTTGATGGATAACCCGGCTCGTCCGTTTACAGCTATTATGGGCGGTTCTAAAGTTTCTACAAAAATTGAAATCATTGAAAATTTGCTTACCAAAGTAGATAATTTGATTATTGCAGGCGGAATGACTTATACTTTTACTAAAGCTTTGGGAGGAAAAATAGGTAATTCAATTTGCGAGGAAGATAAACTTGATTTAGCCCTTGAATTACTTGAAAAAGCAAAAGCGAACGGTGTAAATATGGTTTTGGCTGTGGATACTAAAGCTGCTGATTCTTTCAGCGACGATGCGAATACTAAAATGGTTCCCGTAGGTGAAATTCCTGACGGATGGGAAGGTTTGGACATTGGTCCTGAAACTGAAAAAATCTTTGCTGATGTTATCAAAGCATCTAAAACTATTCTTTGGAACGGTCCTACCGGCGTATTTGAATTTGAAAACTTTACACACGGTTCACGTGCAGTAGGCGAAGCCATTGTGGAAGCTACTCAAAACGGCGCGTTCTCTCTTGTTGGAGGTGGCGATTCTGTTGCTTGTGTAAACAAATTTGGCATTGCTGATAAAATGTCTTATGTTTCTACCGGCGGCGGTGCGTTACTTGAAGCAATTGAAGGTTTGGTACTTCCGGGAATTGCAGCGGTAAAAGGATAAAAAGAGATTTTTACAAAAAAATATAAACCCGAACAATTTTTGCTGTTCGGGTTTGTTTTTTTTCAACAATAAAAATACTTATCTACCAGTTTTTGCAAAATTTCCGGTTGCGAAGCAATTTCTTCCCGTATGTTTTTATCCTTGTAGTTTCGCAAATTTTTGATAATTTCATTGATTGTAGCTTCGCTAAACACACCGTATTTGGTGTAAATTTCCTTGTTTTTTTCTAATAAATCGGCAGATTCATAACAAGAAGTTGGCAAATGTTCAAAACCATTTGTTTTTGTTTCGTTGCCGTTTTTATGAATATCCACGTCAACGTATTTTTTATCGGCAAATTCAATAGCGTTTTCCATTTCAAAACCGTGACGGGCAGCGGTAACCAATCCTGCAAGCAAATAATACAAATTTGCAGAACCATCCGGAGCGCGATATTCAATGGTTTGTTTCCCTGAAAAATCTCTTTTCTCCGTTTTTTCATTTAAATTGGCAAGAGCACACATATCCGTTACGGAATTCCAACCGAGCGGAACACGCACGAGCGCTGAACGGTTGCGGTCGCCCCAACAAACTGTGGTTGGCGCTTCCTGCTGTGGAACAAGACGGAAATAAGATGTTGGATTAGTATTTCCGAAGGCAGTAAGCGAACTTGCACAAGTCATAAAACCCGCAATTGCTTTTTTAGCGGTATCAGATAGTTTTCCGTTTTCTACGTACTGATTCTTACCATTTTTCATTATACACGTGTGGATATGGAAACCGCTTCCTGCTTTTCCTACGGTAATTTTTGGAGCGAAAGTTACATCTAATCCGTATTCGTAAGCTAATTTATTGATAATCCATTTTCCAAGAATAAGTTGATCGACAGCATCGGTAACAAGAGTGGGTAGAAATTCAATTTCGTTTTGTTCGTAGATTTTATTTTCTTGCACAAAATTTCCAACTTCGCTGTGCCCGTATTTAATTTGTCCACCCACTTGTGAAATGTATTGCATTGCTTTACAACGAAATTCTTCAAATTTACTGAAAGGAGCCGCTTCATGATAACCTTTTTGGTCAACCGCAGGAAATGCATCTTCTTTTTCCCCGATTACGTAATATTCCATTTCGCCCATTGCATAAAATTCCATTCCGCCTGTAACTTCTTTGAAAACTCGGTGGGCTTTTCGTAAAACGTAGCCCGGTGCATTTTCCAAAGGCTCTCCATCTTTATTGAAATAAGAACAAAGAAAACCCAATGTGGGAATTTCAGCAAAAGGATCAAGATAAGCGGTATTAAAACGTGGAACTACATATAAATCGGACGAGCCGGCTTCGATAAACGAAAACAAACTGGAACCGTCAACACGTTCGCCTGCGGTAAGGATTTGTTCCAAATAGGCGTAATTATTGATAACAAAATTCAATACTTTCAATCTTCCATCACCGCCAACGTAACGGAAATTAATCATTTTGATTTTGTTTTCTTCAATGTAGCGAAGTATATCAGTCTTGGTAAAATCTTTAGGAAGTTTTTCGAGATAAGTTACTAACGGATTAGGATTTAACTTTATTTGGTTGTTCATAGAAATTTGACATTGTTTTAAGGAAAATATATACAAATTTAGCAATATATTTTCTAAATAATAGCTGTTTTTAGAAATATTTTTGACAAAAAGATAGTTTTAAAATAATAAAGGATATCATTGCAAGTGATACCCTTTATTAAAATCTTCACTGTTTAAATAAACTCTCCTCTTACTGTTTTGCTTTAAACAATACGCTTGTAATCAATTCAATCAAAAATCCGTAAATCATTCCCATAACAATAGTTGAAATAAACATCATTGAATGGCTGAATTCGGGTTTTTCCGGTCCTAAGATTGCACCGAAAGCGGCAGGAATACTGAAAATGAACCCCATTATTAATCCGTGCAAAGCCCAATGTTTAAACGAAAAGCGACTAATTCCAATTCCAAATCCAATTAAGGTTCTGCCTAAAATAATATTGGCAGCTAAAGCTGGCGAAATAACATTTCCTCCACTAGAGGCAAATCCATAACATACAAATCCAAATACCACTCCTAAAATGGTAGCGATAATTAATCTTTTTGTTTTCATAGGTTTGTTTTTAAGAATTAATTTACAAATATAAAAAACTCTTTTTACGTAAGTTCTGATTATTAAATATTTAACCAGAATGGAATATTTTAATTATTCCATTTACCATAGGAAATAAATTTGTATCGTCCCCAAAATTTGTAATGAGTAAATGATAGAAACGATATTAATTTTCCAATAAATTTATTTTTAAGTAATAAATGTTGAAGTGCGTAAAAAATCCAAGTCAAAAAGATGAAAAAGATGGAAAAAATAATGGTTTTTATAGAAGTTGATTTGATACTTATATTTAATAAATTATCTAGTAAAAAAGTGGATATTGCTGAACTTAACAGACTTACAAACACAATTAATCCGTGCGCAGTTTCAATGGCTTTTTTGGGACAATTGTTCATACAGCGCATACAACTTTCGCACTTAAATGTCCAATAAGGGCGGTTATTGATTGTTTTTATTGCTTTTATAGGACATTGTTTTATACATAAACCACAATTAACACACTTGACAGATGCATAAAAAGTTTTGGCTAATGCAAAACGTCCTATAAAATAATATGCTAACGCAATGGGCGAAATCAAAATATCTTGAATCAAATCTCTCAGTGCAAGAAAATCACGTTTCCCGTCAAATATTTTCTCCGCATGTTTTTTTACTCGTCTGTAGTTTACTTTGTGAAGATATTTTACGGTTTTTTCGTTTAATGCCGGATGTAGCGAAATCCAATTGGAAGGCATATCAAAAGGAATTTGTCCGGCAATGGTGTATCCTTTTATTTTTAAAATTAACGAAGAAACCATAAATGCAATACCTGTCAATCCCGGAGTAACATAACGTCCGATTTTCATTCCGGCACGTGTATTCATCAACACAATTTTGCTTTTTCCTTTCGGGAAATGACGAATAAAATCAAGTGTGATTTTGGGAAAATTAAATCCGTGAATGGGAGAAACGAAGAAAATTAAGGTATCTTTACTGAGAGTTGGAATTGTCTGTACACTTGTTTTTGCAATATTAAAAATTTGGCAGTCAATTTCTTTTTTGACAGCAAATTCAGAAAACCAATAGGCAATTTGTTTTGCATTTCCGGTTCCTGAAAAATAAAATATGACCAATTTACTAAAATCAATCATAATTTTTGATGGAAAATTTATTTGAAGTTTATTCTCTTTACTTTAAACCCCATATTTTGCAGAATATCAGCCACTTTTATTCTAAAATCTCCTTGAATTAGAATTTCACCATCTCGTTGGGAACCGCCTGCGGCGCATTTATTTTTTAGTGTTTTCGCAAGTTCTTTTAGCTCGTCATCGGTTCCTTGAAATTCTGAAATAATTGTTGCAGGTTTTCCGTTACGTTTATCTAATTCCACTCTCAAAGTTTGTTTAGCCGGTAAGATGTTTTTTTCGGAAGTCGTTTCTTCTTCAGGTTCCGGAACATAATCAGAAGGTAATAATGCGTTTAATTTATCTTTCCAGTCACTGTTTTTCATCGTTTATTTATTTTTTGTTATCCAATGAATAATCAATCTCTTTCACTTTTTCATTAGATATTCCGTTTATTCTTGCTTTCAGTTTTGGATACAAATCAGCTTTAATTGTTTGAAAATCAGGAGCTAATTTGAGAATTTTCAGATAGCTTTTTTCTGCTAATTTATCTTCTTCGAGCAATTCATAGCTATGACCTTCCACTACCAAAAGCTGTAAATACATCCAATTATTTTGGGTTTTATTTTGTTTTTCAAGGATATTAATCGCTTTTTGGTAATATTTCAATGCTTCTTTTTTATTTCCTCCAAAAAACTTAGGCGGGTAATAAAGAGAATTTCCTTTGTCGAAAAGAATTTGCGGGTTATTTGGATCGGCTTGAAACGCTTTATTGATATAATTTATACCTGATTTTCCTAAAGTAAATGCCTTCATTTTGTTTAGAGCAATTTCATATCCAATAAAAACTCCTTTATAGTTTAATGCCAAGGGGTTATTTGGTTCTTTTTTTAATAACGTTTCCACTAATGATTCTCCTTTTTTAATAGCATCGGCTGCTTCATTACGCATTTTTTTTGCGATCAAAGCAGATGTTAATCCGTAGTAACAGTGAATTAGTTCCTGCAGATTTTCGGTTTCGGATAAATTGGTGTTTTGCTCAATATATTTAACGGCTTTTTGCCATTTTACATAGTCACGTTGAATGTAAGCGTCATATTTTAGTTTTTCAATTGTAGTTTGTCCGTGAAGATGGGAAGCATACAGAAGAAAAACAGAAAGTGTTTTTAGAGCTAAATATGTTTTCATCATTTTTTTAATTTTGTGGCAAACTCCCAAATAATAATTCCGGCAGTAACGCTTACATTGAGTGAATGTTTTGTTCCAAATTGTGGTATTTCAATGCAGCCGTCGCATAAATTAATTATAGATTGTTGTACGCCTTTTACTTCATTTCCAAGTATAACGGCATATTTTTTTGTTTTGTTCAATGTTAAATCCGGCAGCATTGTACTTCCTTCAACTTGTTCAATGGCAAAAACAGTGAAATTATTTTTTTTTAATTCATTTATTGCCTGATGACAGTCTTCAAAATATTTCCAAATAACAGAATCTTCTGCTCCCAGCGCTGTTTTATGAATTTCTGCGTGTGGCGGAGTGGAAGTTATGCCACAAAGATAAACTGCCTCTACCAAAAAAGCATCGGAAGTTCGAAAAACAGAGCCAACATTATGTAAACTGCGCACATTGTCCAAAACGACGATTAAAGGAATTTTGTCTTGTTGTTTAAACTCGTCAATAGACAATCTATTCAGTTCGGTTATTTTTAGTTTACGCATTTTTTTAGATTTAGAGAACCAAGAACCAAGATAAATAGACTTTTTCAAAAAAATACATTAAATTAATAAAACAATTCATTTAAGTATTTCTTTCACAGCTGTTTCTATAATGGTATCATAACCATTTGCAGCATCTGCAGGGCTCATATCTACTTTTATATCGGGAGAAATTCCCCATTCAATTTGCTGTTTTTCAGCATTTAGAGTTGGACTGGTTGAAAAACGTATCATCCAACCGTTTGGAAGCTCGCTTGAAAAAGGCAAACCGCCTCCGCCTCCTGTTTGATCTCCAATGATTGTGGCATTTGGGGCATACTGCATTATACAAATAAAATCATTCGTAGCGCTATACGACATTCTATTGGTAAGTATAATTACTTTACGCTGCCATTGCAGTATTGTGTTTGGTTCGGTATATATTGGCACAGGTTCTGAAAAATCGGAATGTCCGGTTCCCGTTTTATGTATTATGTAGCTTGTGAGTGTTTTTTCTTTAAAGAAATAAGAAGCCATCAATTCCGCATTGGTTAAAAGCCCTCCACCATTATTGCGTACATCAATAATGATTCCTTTACAATCTTTGAAAATATCAAAAATATAACTCATATTGGAATTATTGAAATTTTCCGCAAAACTTTCGTAGTAAACGTAGCCAACTTTGCCGTCTGCAATTTTATTATATCGCAAGGCGCTTGCAATGCGGTAATTGTCTCCTAAATACCGTTCGGATTTTATAATACCCCAATCAAAATTAGCAGGATAATCGGTATACCATTTCCAATATCGACTTTTATCGAAACCTGAATATAAATTTACATGTCCGTCTCGCAGTTCATTTAACATATTTCCAAACAAATCAAATAAATCGTAACGGGATTTCACATCTTTAATTTTTGGGGAATAAACCAGATAAATTGAATCCCAATTAATATGTTTGTAATCTAAATAGCAATAACGGGTGTCGATTATTTTCCATACTGCATCAAAATTGCCTTGTGCAGTGTTGGGTTCTGTATCAGGTTCGTGCATACACGCTTGAAAGCCGAAAACGGTTATTGCTATGAAAAGGAAATATGTTTTTTTCATCGTTTTTATTTTTCAACTACTTCGATGGTTTTCAACCAATCGAAGAGTTTCTCACCAATTTATTTAATAAGTATGTCAAAAATTTCTCACAGATTAATTTTCAACTTCGATGGTTTTCAATCAATTGAAGAGTTGAAATAATTATACTCGTAGTGCATTTATAAAATAATAATAAAAAAAGTTGTTCATGTCGGATAAAATCCGTATATTTATTTGGTAATCAATCAACTAAATATAATGAACAACTTTATTACAAAGTACGAGAAAATTCTTGAGATATTAAAACAATTTGAGACAAAAAGTAATTTTCTGAATCAAATTCGTCGTCCACGTTTAACTGATATAGAATTAATAGCTGTTGATTTAACAGCAGAATCATTTAGTATAGATTCTGAACATCAGTTATTTAGAGAATTACCAAAGATCATAAGTTCAAAAATTGAACGTAGTGTATATAATCGTCGAAGACGAAAATTATTTTTAGTAAAAGAGCGAATCCGCAAAGCATTGTCGGAACAATTAACCAGCTTAGAGAATTATTTCATTGTTGATAGTATGCCTTTGGAAGTTTGTAAATTATCTCGTTCATTTAGAAGCAGAATTTGCAAAGAAAATTACATAACAAGTCCATCCAAAGGATATTGTGCAAGTCAGAAAATGGATTTCTACGGTTATAAATTACACGCAGTATGTAGCTCAAATGGAGTATTTTGTGATTTTGAACTCACTGCTGGTTCTGTTCACGATATTCATTATTTGAAAAANCTGAGTATCAATTGGATTTATTTACTTCAAGCAATATCCGATTAGAAGTACCAATGAGAAATAACCAGCATAATTATAAAAAACAACCTTATCTGTTAAGAAAGACAAGAAAACGTATAGAAACGCTCTTTTCACAACTTTGTGATCAATTTATGATTCGTCGAAACTACGCTAAGTCTTTTGACGGTTATAAAACAAGAATATTATCGAAAATAACTTCTGTTACAGTTATTCAGATGATTAACAAACTATTAAATAGAAATATAAACAACTTAAAAACACTTGTAGTCTAAATGCACTACGGGTTAATTATATTAATTTTAATAAGTACTTCTAAAATTTTTCGGAAGTTTGTTTTTTGTTCCTCGGAAAACATAAAAATCTACCACACATCCCACTTGAACAGACAAATTGTTTTTGTGGAAAATTATATCGTTCGCTTTATATTGTAAAAAATCTTGTACAAAACCAATACGAAACGTAGTGAAACGAACGGGAATGTCCAGATTTAGGTATTGCAATATAGCTCTGCGGTTATGAATAGAACTAAAATGGAAAGCATCCTTCAAATTATTTAAACTAAAAAGTTCATAATAAGACACGCCTTGTTCAGGAACAAACATAACCCCTAACAGAGGCGTACGAACCCCATATTCTGCTCTAAAATTTTGTGAAAACCAATTGAAGAAATTAACTCTGAATTTGTAATTAGTAGATGCTGAAGCATTTAAATTAGAATACAAATCCAATGAAAACGGGTTGTTTACGTTGCGTGAAATATATTTTCCTCCTAAATCCATATCCCAACTACCTCCAAACTGGAAAGTTAAGTTATACACAGGACGCCAATGATAATGAAAACCCAAATCATAATTCCCGTTGAAAAAAAGCATAGAATTGATTCGCGTAGGATGTTTCGCTTCTCCTAACTGAAAATTAAATCGGTTTTTTATGGAAAAAAGAGTGTCTTTTGATGAAATATATTGTTGATGTTCATTTTGATACTCCACATGCCATCCGCTGTACTCAAAAGGAGAAAGGTAAGGGTCTAATATAAAAGAAGAACCAATTCCAAACGTATTGGAATTGGTTACAAGATTATATGTTTGTGTCTCCTGAGTTTGAGAAAACAAAGAAACAGTAAACGAGGCAGACAACAAAAAAATAAAAAAAATCTTTGTCTTTTCTCTTTTTATAGATAGGTTTTTTGAAATCATTTGTTGGTGTATGAAAAAAACGTAAGAAAACGCTCTTTGAATTTATTCCTACAAAAATAAGAAAAACTTATTTATATTAAATTACAAATGATTAAAAACCGGACATCTTTCAAAAGATTATGCTCCAAAATCGTCAAACATTAGATTTTCACGTGGTACGCCTAAACTCCAAAGCATATTTTCAACCGCTTTTGCCATAGGACCCGGTCCACACATATAGTATTCAATATCTTCAGGAGCGTCGTGGTCTTTCAAATATGTATCGTGAATAACTTGGTGAACAAATCCCGGAGTATATTTTACGCCTGCTTTGTCTGCTTCAGGATCAGGACGATCCAAAGCAAGATGGAATGAAAAATTAGGAAACTTTTTCTCCAATTCAAGAAAATCTTCCATATAGAACACCTCATTCAAAGCTCGCGCTCCGTAGAAATAGGATATTTTACGGTCGGTAATTTCCAGTGTTTTTAATAAATGAAGTAAATGTGAACGTAGCGGAGCCATTCCTGCGCCACCTCCAATATATAACATTTCAGCTTTACTATTCAAAATCGGATGGAATTCTCCAAACGGACCGGAAACCATAACTTTATCGCCCGGTTTTAGATTGAAAATGTATGATGATGCAATTCCGGCAGGAACTTTCATCCAGTTATTTGTAGTTTTGTCCCAAGGAGGAGTAGCAATACGCACGTTCAACATCACAATATCGCCTTCGGCAGGATAATTTGCCATAGAATATGCACGCATCGTTTCATCAGAGTTGGATGCCGTCAAATCCCACATTTTAAATCTGTCCCATTCAGGGCGGAAACGTTCTTCCACGTTAAACTCACTGTATTTCAAACTGTATTTTGGAATATCAATTTGGATGTAACTTCCCGGAACGAAATCCAAATGTTCTCCTGCAGGCAATTTTACAACAAATTCTTTTATAAATGTAGCTACGTTATGGTTTGAAATCACTTCGCATTCCCATTTTTTAATTCCAAGAATTGATTCGGGTATTTTAATTGAAATATCGTTTTTTACTTTTACCTGACAACCTAAACGCCAGTCATTTTTTATTTCTTTACGTGAAAAATGAACTGTTTCGGTAGGAAGAATTTCGCCTCCGCCTTCTGTTACTTGTACGCGGCATTGTGCACAAGAGCCGCCTCCTCCACATGCGGAAGCAAGAAATATTTGTTGTTGCGCCAATGTATTCAGCAATGTATTTCCGGATTCAACTTCTAAATCTTTGTCATTATTAATATTGATGGTAACTTTGCCTGAACTAACTAAATATCGTTTTGCCACGAGCAACATCACGGTAAGCAACAAAATTACCACTAAAAAAACTACTAAACTGCCAATGATTGTAGCAGAGTTAAGAGCTAATATTATCATCCTAATTTATGTTTTCTGTAAATAAAGTTATATTTTTAGTCCTGAGAAACAAAGAAATGCCATTCCCATTAATGCTACGGTAATGAATGTTACTCCTAATCCGCGAAGAGGTTTAGGTACGTTTGAATATTCCATTTTTTCCCGGATGGCAGCTAATCCTACAATCGCTAACATCCAACCCACGCCGGAACCTAACGCGTATGATGTGGCTTCACCTATATTTGCAAAATGACGTTGCTGCATAAAAAGCGAACCTCCCATAATAGCGCAATTTACGGCAATTAAAGGAAGAAAAATACCAAGTGAGGCGTATAATGAAGGACTGAATTTTTCAACAATCATTTCTACTAATTGTGTCATAGCGGCAATAACGGCAATAAAAAGAATAAATGCCAAATAACTTAAATCCAAATCCTTTAACGCAGGACTAATCCAAGCCAATGCTCCTTCTTTCAATACATAATTTTCGAGTAAGTAATTGATAGGTAGGGTTATGGTAAGCACAAAAATTACGGCTACTCCTAACCCCAGCGATGTTTTTACGTTTCTTGAGACAGCCAGGTAAGAGCACATTCCCAAAAAATAAGCAAAAATCATATTGTCAACAAAAATTGACCTTACAAATATATCAGCTATATTTCCCATATCTTAAATATTTCGAAGTATAATACTATAAATCCCTTTACTAACTTATTTTTCCTGTAAATCTTTATTTCTTGCACGATGTATCCAAATGATGCAAGCAACAATAATCAATGCCATCGGAGGCATTAACATTAATCCGTTATTGATATATCCGGCATCGTATAGCGATTGAGGAATAATTTTATAACCAAACAAAGTTCCCGAACCAAACAGTTCACGTACAAACGCTACTGATACTAATATCCAAGCGTATCCAAAACCATTTCCAAGTCCGTCAATGAAAGATTCCCAAGGTTTATTTCCCATAGCAAACGCCTCTAAACGCCCCATCAAAATACAATTGGTGATAATTAAGCCGATATATACCGAAAGCTGAACGCTTACATCGTACACATACGCCTTTAGAATTTCACTAACAATGGTTACTAAAGCCGCAACAACTACTAATTGAACAATAATACGAATTCTGTTAGGAATGGTATTGCGTAACAACGAAATAATTACATTGGAAAATGCAACGATAATGGTTACCGAAATTCCCATAACCAAAGCGGGCTTTAATTTTGCAGTTACAGCCAGTGCGGAACAAATTCCCAGCACTTGAACCATAATCGGGTTATTTTTGCTTAAAGGTCCCAGAAAAACTTCTTTTACCTTTGGTGAAAATAGTTTACTCATCGGTTTAATAATTTATTGTTTCCTACAAGTTTAAAGAATGTAGCTTTCTTTTCGCGGAAAACTTTTATATTATATTTTATTTTTCTTCTAAAAATATTTTGTACTGTCCAATACAATTCATCAACATTGCATTGACACCTTTACTTGTAATTGTACCTCCGGAAATTCCATCCACATAATCTTGCCCTTCGGTTTTTTCTCCAGGTTTTACTACAGCTAATGAAACAAATTCATTATTGGCGTTTAGTACTTTTTTGCCCGGAAACTCATTCTGAAAATGTTTTTCGGCTATTTCCGCGCCCAAGCCCGGAGTTTCGCTGGCATGTGAAAAGTAAGCTCCAAAAATGGTGTTTTTATCGTCATTAAAAGAAACATATCCCCAAATTGGTCCCCAAAGTCCTGTTCCGCGTAAACTTAAAATATATTTTGTTTTTCCGTCTACTTTTGCAACATATATGGGAAGTTCACGTTTTTCGAGCGGCTTATTCATTTCTTTGATAAAATCTATTTTAAAAGCTTTATTTTTTCCTTCATCAAGTATTTTTCCATCCGAATTTATTACCATTTCATTTGTGATGTATTGATTGTAAAATTTAGCAATGTCTTGTCCTTTTAAATCAATCATCAATGAACTTAGAATTTGTTTCTTTTTGTCTAATTCGATATTTGCATTTTGTTTGCTTTTTAAAGCTCCGGAAACTATTGCAAGCATTAACGCCACTACAACTACCATTACGGTAGCGTATATCATAGTATAATTATTTTTGTTTGTATCCATTATGAAGGTAAAATTAAATAGGGAAATTCAAAAGTTCTTAACCATTCACGCGTTTTAATCGTTTTTTTATGTTAGCGTCTACAATCCAGTAATCGATAAACGGTGCGAATACATTCATTAGTAAAATAGCAAGCATCATACCTTCAGCGTAACCCGGATTAAGAACACGGATAATAATTGCCATTGCTCCTATTAGAAATCCATAAATCCACTTGCCTTTTTCAGTGCGGGCGGAAGTGACGGGATCTGTAGCCATAAACACAGCTCCAAAAGCAAAACCACCTAATACTAAATGAAAATACCAAGGCAAATGGGCTGAAGCAGTATTTGGTCCCCACAGATTAAAAATAATTCCCATCAAAGCGCCTCCTAAAAACACGGAAAGCATGGTCTTCCAACTTGCAACGCCGGTGATTAATAATAATACAGCTCCGAGGAGGATCGCAATTTTAGATGTTTCGCCAATAGAACCGGGAATAAAACCGATAACAGCGTCTAAAAAAGAAATAGGATGTCCTAATATGTTTGTAATATGTAAATCTGAGGCGGTTGCAGTGGCAACTTGTCCTAAAGGAGTTGCTCCTGAAAAGGCATCTATCACATTTCCACTTCCTAAACCGAATGTTTCGCCCGTTCTAATCCATACTTTGTCGCCAGACATGGCTGAAGGATAGGCAAAAAATAAAAAAACTCGGGTTACAAGAGCCACATTGAATATATTCATTCCGGTTCCTCCAAAAACTTCTTTGGCAAATATTACCGCAAACGCCGTAGCTATAGCAATCATCCAAAGTGGAGTGTCAACAGGGACGATGAGGGGAATTAAAAATCCGGTAACCAAAAATCCTTCCTGAACTTCCTCATGCTTAATTTGTGCGGCGATAAATTCTATCCCTAATCCAACCACATAAGAAACAATAATAATAGGCAAAACCGCTAAAAACCCATACCAAAATATACTCCAGAATCCCGGAGTTTGTCCCAGTGCTGTATAGTGTTGATAGCCGGTATTGTACATCCCGAAAAGTAGTGCAGGAATTAAAGAAACAACCACCATAATCATTGTGCGTTTACTGTCAACCGCGTCGTGAATATGTGTTCCTCGTTTTGATGTGGTATTTGGAACAAATAAAAATGTTTCGAATGCGTCGAAAGTGGAATGCAGTTTCTCGAATTTTCCACCCTCTTCAAAACTCGGTTTTATTTTATCTACAAATTTTCTTAATGAATTCATATTTATTTTTAGACATTTAGATGTCAGATTGTTATGTTTTCAGACTTGCTTATGATTTTACAAAAAAATTTTCTACTACACTAACTGAAACTTTTTTTATTCCAGTTCTCCTTTCATATAATCAAGCGCTTCTCTTACAATGGCTTGTAATGGAAGTTTTGATGTGTCAACAAATTCGGCTAATGCAAAATCTTCGGGGGCGACTTCATAAGCGCCCAAGTTCTCCATTTTGTCAACGTTTTTAGCCATCATGGCTTTTATTAAAAACTCCGGATAAATATCCATTGGGAAAACTTTATCGTATTCATTAGACATTATAATTCCGCGTCTTCCTCCTAAAAGGCGAGCGTCAAACTTATAGTTCTTATGTGGAAAAAGTCTGGTGAAAAATAAGCGTGTGGAACTGAATTTATTTAATCTCGGCATTGCCCAGCCAAATAATTCATGAATTTCAGTTCCTTCGTCAATTACTGAAATTTGATCGTGGTAAGGAGAAATGAAACTGTTTTCGGAGATTTTTATCCCTGTCAATACGTTTCCGCTAATGTAGCGTAGCGGATAATTTACATTTTTGATGTTTCCTTTGATAATTTGACCAATATTATTTCCGGCAAGAGTTTCAAAATATTGTGGGTTAGCGACTTCAGGTCCGGTTAAGGCGACTATTTTTGTGAAATCAACTATTCCCTTGCCAAATAAGCGTCCAATAATAATTATATCTTGCGCATTTACAGTCCAAACGGTTTCTCCTTTATTTACGGGGTTGATTTTGTTGATTTGCACTCCTACATTTCCCGCAGGATGTGGTCCTTGGAAAATATTAACTTCAACATTTTTCACCTTATTGAAAATGGAATTGGAAGATTTCACCCCGAGGTAAACTTTTCCGTCCGTTAATTTTGTAAGTGCGTCAATACCTTTTTGAAAATCTGCAAGTTGATCTTTTGCAATAAATTCATAATCGGGAGCCAATGGAGCTGAATCAAAACAGGAAATAAAAATAGCTTTTGGCTTTTTATCCGGATTGGCAATTACATCGTAAGGACGTTGCTTTATAAAACACCAAAGTCCTGATTTCAAAAGTAACGCTTTTACATTCTCAGAGGTTAGTTCTGTATTATTAAATTTTACATAGTCTGTTTTAGCGTCTGCCTTAATGCTTACATTGAGCACTTTTCTTCTATCTCCTCTATTAACGGCTTCTATAGTTCCACTTACAGGCGAAACAAACATCATTTCGGGAAAATTTTTGCTGTAAAAAACAGGGTCGCCTGCTTTTATTTTTTCGCCACCCTTTACAAGCATTTTCGGAATAATTCCGTGAAAATAATCAGGATTTATCTCAATGACTTCAGAATGCGGAATTTTTGTAATTTTTTCCGTAGGATTTCCATTGATTTTAATGTCTAACCCGCGAGTAATCTTTATTGAATTTGCCATCAATATAAATGTTTATTGATATTTTTTTAGAAAGTGCAAAGATAGAATATTTGAGTTGAAAAATAACGAAATTTTTCATTAATTTGTTCAAAAAATCTTTATTTTTTTTGAATCGTTCTAAATAAGGTTGTTTGTAATCTTATTTTTTAAATTGTCAGATGCCTCATTCGGATTATTGCTTATTGCAAATAATTCTAAATTAAGGGTATAATGTGTTTTTATTTATTATAATTCCTATTTTTGTTTATTATTTAGATAACACTATTTGACTTATGCTGGAAAAAATTATTCGTTTCAGCTTACAAAATAAGCTAATCATAATACTTTTTACTCTTACCATTGCTGCATTTGGAATATATTCGGTGTTGAATATCCCTGTTGGTGCCGTGCCGGATATTACCAATAATCAAGTACAAGTTATTACTACGTCAGGTAATCTTTCCACACAAGAAATAGAGCAATTTATTACTCAGCCCGTAGAATTGGAGATGGCAAATTTGCCCGGAGTAAAAGAAATTCGCTCGATTTCAAAGTTTGGATTATCTGTGGTAACAATTGTTTTTGACGAAAATTTGGGAACTTATCTTCCTCGTCAATTAATAGCAGAAAAAATAAAATCAGCGTCTGAAAATATTCCGGAAGGTTTTGGAACTCCCGCGATGGGTCCGATTAGTACCGGATTAGGCGAAATTTATCAATATATTTTAGACATAAAACCCGGATATGAAAATCGTTATTCGGCTACTGATTTACGTACTATTCAAGATTGGATTGTACGCCGACAGCTTTCGGGTATCAGTGGGGTAGTAGAAGTAAACAGTTGGGGAGGTTATTTGAAACAGTATGAAGTTGCGATTGATCCCGCCCGTTTACAAGCTTTGAACATAGCTTTGCTTGACGTGTACAATGCGTTGGAAGGAAATAACAGCATTTCGGGTGGAGCATATATAGAAAAAGGGACAGAAAGTTACTTTATTCGCGGTGATGGACAAGCAAAATCCATTAGTGATATTGAAAATATTGTTGTTAAAAATAACGATGGCATTCCAATTCTTATTCGTGATGTGGCAACGGTGCATTTTGGGTACGCCAACCGTTATGGAGCGATCACTGCCAACGGCGAAGGCGAAAAAGTATTGGGACAAATAATGATGCTCAAAGATGCTAATTCCAAAAAAGTAATCAAAGAAGTAAAAGAGAGAGTGGAAAAAGTGCAGAAAGTATTGCCTGAAGGCGTATTTATTAATCCCATCCTTGAACGGGGTGAATTAATATCCAAAACTTCATTCACTGTTTTTGAAAACTTAATTTTAGGATGTTTGATTGTGGTTTTGGTAGTAATTTTATTGTTAGGAAACATTCGTTCTGCATTGGTAATTGCTTCTATGATTCCTATGGCTTTGTTTTTTACGTTGGGGATGATGTACATTTTTGGAATTGATGCGAATTTAATGAGTTTAGGAGCGCTTGATTTTGGGATAATTATTGACGGTGCAGTAATTATTGTGGAATATGTTGCCGTAAAATTGTCGTCGCAACGTGCAACATTACGAAGTTTACCAATTGGACAGCAAAAATCTTTGATTGATAAAATTACGTTTGAAGGCGCTACTCGAATGATGAATTCTGCCATTTTCGGGCAGGTAATAATACTAATTGTATTTATTCCCATTTTATCATTACAAGGCGTAGAGGGTAAAATGTTTCGTCCAATGGCGCTGGCATTTAGTTTTGCCATTGTTGGGGCAATGATTTTGTGTTTGACGTGGCTTCCGATAGCTATTTCGTTGTTTCTTAAGCCGGAAAATATAAACAAAAAGAATTTCTCGGATAAAATAATTGGATTTGCCGAGAAAACATATAAACCTGTTCTTAATTTGGCAATTCGTTATAAAACGTTTGTACTTGGTTTGGCTTTTGGTTCTTTATTTCTTTCTTTATTTATTTTTTCTAAAATGGGAGGAGAATTTGTCCCAACGCTTGACGAAGGCGATTTTGTGATTCAACCGGTTTTAAAAACAGGAACTTCACTTTCCAAAACCATTGAACTTACTACACAAATGGAAAAAATTTTGAAAAAGAATTTTCCGGAAATAAAAAACATTGTGTGCCGCATTGGAGCAGCAGAAGTTCCAACCGATCCGATGTCGATGGAGGAAATTGATATGATAATTACGCTGAAACCGCGCAAAGAATGGAAAACAGCGAAAACAAAAGAAGGATTGGCAGATAAATTCAAAGAAACGCTCTCGGTAATTCCGGGTTTGGATTATGAATTTACTCAACCCATCGAAATGCGTTTCAACGAATTGATTACAGGTGTGCGTTCCGATATTGCCGTAAAAATTTTCGGAGAAGATTTGGATTATTTGAGCGTTAAAGCCAATGAAATAAAGAAATTAATTGAAACTGTACCCGGAGCTGCAGATGTAATTTTAGAAAAAACCACAGGACTTCCGCAAATGAGTGTGAAATATAATCGGGACAAGATTGCGTTTTACGGATTGGATATAAAAACATTAAATACATATCTTGCCGCTGCTTTTGGAGGGCAAACAGCAGGAAGTATTTTTGAAGGCGAGCGTCGTTTTGACTTAGTTTTGCGTTTGCAAAAGGAAAGCCGCGTAGGACTTGATAATATTAAACAATTGCAAGTTCCGTTGAAAAACGGGCAACTGATTCCATTAAATGAACTTGCTGATATTCGTATTACAAAAGGGCCTGCAAAAATTTCGCGTGAAAATACACACAGACGTGTAGTGGTAAGTGTAAATGTGAGAAATCGAGATTTACAATCGGTAGTAAAAGATATTCGGCAAAAAATAGAAAAAAACGTGCAGCTTGCACCCGGGTATACAATTGTTTATGGTGGTCAGTTTGAGAATTTGCAAAATGCCAGCAGGCGATTGATTTTTGCCGTACCAATTGCGTTGGCATTAATTTTTATTTTCCTACATTTTGCATTTAAATCATTGAAAGATGCTATTCTGATTTACACGGCTGTTCCGTTATCGATAGTTGGTGGAATTTTTGCGTTATTATTACGTGGAATGCCGTTCAGTATTTCGGCAGGGATAGGTTTTATTGCCTTATTTGGGATTGCTGTGCTGAATGGAATTGTATTGATTGAACATTTGAAACACTTAAAAGAAGACGGGATGCACAATATGATAGAATTAATCCGTCGTGGAACAACTGACCGTTTGCGTCCTGTGATGCTTACGGCGGCGGCAGCGGCTATGGGTTTTCTTCCGATGGCAATTTCCGAAAGTTCCGGAGCAGAAGTGCAACGTCCGCTTGCAACAGTTGTAATTGGTGGCTTAATTACTTCTACTATGCTCACAATGATTGCTTTGCCTATTCTTTTTATGCTTTTAAATGATGAAAATGAACCTTTTAAGGATAAATTGAAAAGAAAATTGAAACTAAAATTGAAACTAAAACTGAAACTAAAACTGAAACTGAAGCCGAAAAAAATAACTACAACTATTATTGTAATGCTGATTGCAATCAGTCCACTTTCAGCACAAACGAATTTAACATTGGAAAACGCCATTGCAACGGCAATTAAAAACAATAAAGAGTTAGCCGCTTATAAACTAAAAGTGGAAGAAAATAAAGTTTTAAGTTCTACGAAAATATTTGCCGACAAAACTAAAGTTTATTATGGTTACGATCAAGCAAATATAGCGGAAAACGGACATCCATTGAAAACGGTAGGCGTAGAGCAAACATTTCCCTTTCCAACTACTTTTGGTGCAAGAACCAGATTAGCGAATCAATACACGCATTTGGCAGAACTTGAAATGGAAAGACAAAAAAACTTGCTTATCAAAAATGTTACTCGCACATATTACGATATTTGTTTTGAGCAGTTGAAAAAAGATAATTTACTGAAAATTGACAGTTTATACCGGAAAATAACCCGCGGAAGTGAAACTCGTTACGATAAAGGCGATATCAGCCAATTGGATTTGCTGAATGCACAAGCACGCTTGCAGCAAATTTTCATCCAGCTAAAAGAAACGGAAACAGCCATTGAAATGTATTATAATGAACTGAAAGCCTTGATGCAATCGAATGAAGATTTTATCATTAATGAAAAAAATATTCAAATAGTTACTTTGGAAACTTTTGACGCGGAGAAAAATCCCGATATTCAACTTGCCCAGACACGTGTGAATGTAATGAGAACTTCTTCTACTGTTGAAAAACAATCGTTTTTACCCGATATAAGCTTGAATTATTTTTATGGGAATAACCGTTTTGAAAATGCCCGCGGTTATCACGGATTTCAAATAGGAGTAGGAATTCCACTATTTTTTGGAGAACAATCGGCAAAGGTAAAAGCATCTAATATCGCAATTAAAATGAGTGAAATGCAGCTTGATAACGATAAGATTTTATTAAATATGAAATATCAAAATCTTTCAAACGAACTTAAAAAATACCAATTGTCAATAGACGCTTATCGTGAAACGGGTGAAAAATTGGCAAATGAAATTCTTCGTACGGCAGAAAAAAGTTATCAATCGGGCGAAATAGATTTTTATCAATTTGCTCAAAGTGTGGAGAATGCCTCAAGATTAACGACGGATTATTATCAGTCTGTGATAAATTATAATCGTACGGCGTTGGAAATTAATTATTTGGAGAAATAAATTATACCAATGGCTTGATTAAAAACATATAAACAACATCACTAACGATTTATTATGAGTATGATCAATTACAAATATTCTTTCACTATTTTATTAGCAGGATTTTTCCTGATTTCTTGCAATGGGAAGAAAACGGAAAATACGCGAGAAAATAATGCCGAAAATCAAATTACGATATCCGAAGGACAATTTAAGGAAAACGGAATGGAGTTAGGCAAACCTGTTGTAAAGCCATTCACAGAAGAAGTTTCGTGTAAAGGATATATCACAGCACCAGTAAATGCACGCGCTAAAGTAACTTCGTTGATTTCGGGAAAAATAACTTCACTTCAAATTCGTCCCGGGCAATTTGTTTCAAAAGGAAATGTGATTTGCGCAATTACAAGCACGGAATTTATTGATATTCAGAAAGATTATGCTGAAAATTCCGCCAAATTTGTCAAAATTAAAGCTGATTACGACCGCTTAAAATCACTTCGTGAAGAAAACATTGGAGCAGAAAAAGATTTCATTTCAATAAAAAGTGATTATAACGCTGCCTCTGCTTCACTAAATGCGGCGAGAGCAAAATTAAACTCCATCGGATTGAACCCTGCAAATATTGAAAACGGGAAAATCTATAATGTTTACACAGTTACAGCGCCAATAAGCGGTTATGTTACCAGTATCTCCGCTGTGCTTGGACAATATGCTGATATGACTACAGAAATTGCAGAAATTGTGAATGTAAATCAAACTCAACTGACACTTTCTGTTTTCGAGAATGATGTTTATCGTTTAAAACCGGGTCAAATTGTTCGTTTCAATGTGGCTGGAAGCACAGAAAATCTATTAGCTAAACTTATTTCTATAGGTAAAAGTATTAATACTGAATCGAAAACGATAGATTGTATTGCTAATATGGAAACTTCTTTAAACAAACCGCTTATAAATGAGGGATATGTGCAGGCAAACATTATTACCGCCCAAACCGAATTGCAAGCTTTGCCTAATTCTGCTTTTGTAAAATCAGAAGGAGCCTTTTTTGTGTATATTTTAAAAGAAAAGAAAAGCGGGAACTATATTTTTGAGAAAAAAGAAGTCCACATAACAAAAAGCAACGACGAATATTCTGCTGTTTCAGAATCCTTACCAGAGCAAGAAACGCTTATAAAAGGCGGAAGCACATTATAATCTTTTACCTTCGATTATTCTAAGAGAGTATTTTCAGAAAATCGTCAAGTGATTTTTCTATCGCTTGTGTTTTGTTGTTTTAATTTTTTTCCTATTTTTACACCCCTATTTTTATAAATCTATTTTACCAGAATATGAGAAGAACCACCATTATTGATTTGCTGAACGAAAGTGCAGAAAAATTCAGTAAAAACCCCTTTTTATGGGAAAAAACCAAAGATAAATTCGAACCGACCACATATTTAGAAACCAAGCAACAAACACATATTTTAGCTGCCGGACTAATTAGTTTAGGAGTAAAGCCCGGAGATAAAGCAGCATTGCTTTCCGAAGGGAGAAACGCTTGGATTTTAGGAGAACTGGCAATATTACATGCCGGAGCAATTAATGTTCCGCTTTCAATTAAATTGGAAGAAAGCAACGATTTGATTTTTCGTTTAATTCACTCAGAATCGCAATATATTTTGGTTTCAGGCGGTCAGTTGAAGAAAATAAGACAAATTATCGACCAACTTCCGAATGTGAAAAATGTGATTGTTTTTGACGCGCAGGAAAAGTATGAAACAAAAGAAATCTGTTTAAATGAATTGATTGAGAAGGGGAAAGAATATTTGAAAAAAAATCCGGATGCTGTAGAAAAATGCGCAAGCGCAATAAAACCGGATGATTTGGCAAATATCAGTTATACTTCGGGTACCACTGCCGATCCCAAAGGAATTATGCTTACACACCGAAATTACACGACAAATGTGGAACAAGCATTGACTTTGATGACTATTCCTGAAACTTACCGCACATTGATTATTCTTCCTCTCGACCATTGTTTTGCGCACGTGGCAGGATTTTACAGTTTTATGGCTTCCGGTGCAAGCGTAGGAACGGTTCAAACGGGAAAATCGCCCATGGAAACATTGAAAAATATTCCGCTCAATATTAAAGAACTGAAGCCGAATTTATTGTTAAGTGTGCCGGCTTTAGCAAAAAACTTTAAGAAAAACATTGAAACAACAATAAAATCACAAGGTGCGGTTGTAAATTGGCTTTTCAATACGGCATTAAATATGGCTTATTCCTACAATAAAGAAGGTTTCAACAAAGGACGCGGGCTTCAAAAATTGAAAAAACCGTTATTGAATTTGTTTGATAAAATTATTTTCTCCAAAGTTCGCGAGGGTTTTGGAGGCGAGCTGGATTTCTTTATTGGCGGCGGCGCTTTACTCGATATTGATTTACAACGTTTTTATTACGCCATTGGTATTCCTATGTTTCAGGGTTACGGACTTTCGGAAGCAACGCCGATAATTTCTTCCAACGCACAAAAGAAGCATAAATTGGGTTCTTCGGGAGCGTTGGTGAAATATATGGATTTGAAAATTTGTGATTCGGATGGAAAAGAATTACCGAATTTTCAAAAAGGAGAAATCGTAATTCGTGGTGAAAACGTGATGGCGGGTTATTATAAAAATGAAAAAGCAACGGCTGAAACAGTGGTTGACGGTTGGCTTCACACGGGAGATATGGGTTACATAGACAACGACGGATTTTTGTATGTGGTTGGACGTTTTAAGAGTTTATTAATTTCCAGCGATGGCGAAAAGTACAGTCCCGAAGGCATTGAAGAATCGTTGGTGGAAAATTCACATTTTATTGACCAGGTAATTTTGCACAACAATCAAAATCCTTACACAGTAGCGTTGATTGTACCCAATAAAGAGGCGTTGAAAAGTTACGTGAAACATAAAAAACCGCATTTAAATTGGGATGAAAAAGAAGCAAAAGAATTGGCTTTAAGTAAATTGCAACGTGAAATTAACGAATATCGCAAGGGGGGGAAATTTGAAGGAATGTTTCCCGAACGCTGGTTGCCAACGGCAGTTGCAGTGTTGGGTGAAGCATTTACGGAACAAAACGGATTGGTAAACAGCACCATGAAAATAGTACGCGGAAAAGTGGAGGAACGCTACAAAAACCGCATTGAAATTTTATATTCTGCCGATGGAAAAAATATTTTTAATGAAGAAAATATCGGAGCCTTGAGCTAGAATAAGGCTTTAATTATAAATAATAAAGCGCCAAATTGTTAATCAGTTTGGCGCTTTATATTTGTCAAGCTCCTTATTAATCATTTCTTATGTAATTTAATTGATTTTGAAAAATTCTAAAGTTTGGATTTTTTAATAATTCAAAATAGAAGTCATAGTGATCATAAATCATATTTGAGATAAGTATTTTTTTCTCTTTATCAATTAAAATCAAATAACTATAAGTAGATCCAGGCAATTTATAGTTATGTTGTGAAGGTTGAAATTCTACAATTCTTAAAGACTTAGAGTTTAAATCAAAAGTTATTTTATTTTCTTTTTTTACAGCGGTTAATTTTTTATTTAGATTATCCAGATAAATAATTTGTTTATTTTCGTGTATTAAATGAGTTATAAATATAAAAACATCTAAAAAAACAAGGATAAATAAAAAAAGAAAAATTAAAGATGAAAATATCCGAGTAAATTTGCTAGGTTCTGAAATATTGGAAGAATTGAAAAAAACATACGTTATTGATGCGATTATTATGGAAAATCCAAATATTATAAAAATTGAATTAAGAGTTATATCAAACTTATTTAATTTTAATTGAAATGTCTCTAATGGATCTTTTTTCTTGCTTTTAGAAAAAAATAAAATAGTTACATCAAAAATATTAAAAATAAATAGAACTATTATGAAAATTAATAATGTTGACATACATCTATGATTTTGTATTAAAAAACAAATTAATCACACGGTTTTAATTCACTTTCTCACCCATCATTTCCAAATGGCAGTGAAGAAGTTCTCCTGTTTTTTCGTCGCGCAGGTGAAGTCCGTTGCCTTGGCAGTATTTATATGATTTGCAGGTGGCACATTTCCCTGATTTNGTCCAGCTGCGGTNGCGCATTACCTGATATCTTGTATTCCAAACCGTCCAAAAATCATCTTTNTAAATATTTCCCTGAATGTAATCGCCACGCAAACTGGGACACGCGCTGATGTCGCCGTTAGCAAGAACAGAACCAATGTGCACCCCTGCTTGACAAAAATAAGGCGTATCACGNACTTCCATCTCGTAATCGGCTAAATATCCTTCACATCCGTACGAAGCGNGGACTTTTCCTTGTTTGCGGGTTTCTTTGATAAAATCCATAAGGCGAATAAATTCTTCGGTGGAAAGTTGTAATTCGGGATTGTCTTTTGCGCGTCCTTTGGGAAAAACAGTAAATAACCNCCAATGTGTAACNCCCAGTGAAACAAAGAGTTCTCTCATCTGTTCCAGTTCGGAGATGTTTCGTTTGTTTACACACGTAACCACATCATACACCAAATTTGGGGTTTTTGNCACGCANGCAATGGCGTTTATCGCCCGTTCCCACGATCCGTTTTTATTACGAAACCAATCATGTGTGTTGGGAGTTAATCCGTCCAAACTAATTGTAATNGANCGCAAACCNGCGTTTAATAGCGAGTTTAAACGTTGAGGAGAAAGTCCGTACCCATTTGTAACCATTCCCCAAGGGAATTTNCGNTTNTAAATTTCTCNTCCNCATTCTTCCAAATCTTTNCNCATCAGNGGTTCNCCTCCGGTAATGACAATCATTGTTTTTTTTGTATCAACATGNGGAGAAATTTTATCGAGTACGTTTAAAAAATCTTCCATAGGCATGTCGGGAATTTCCGCTTCTTTTGTACAATCGCTGCCGCAATGAATACAGCTAAAATTGCAGCGAAGTGTACATTCCCAAAACAAGTAAGTTAGTTCGTGTAGTTTTGTTTCGGTTTTTTTATGTTGCTGATACAGGGAGAGTATGAGTTTTTTCTTAAAATCCATTCTGTAATATTCCGAGTTTTAAGTATTCAATTTCTTTTGTTTTTGACTCTATTTTAATTGATCATGGCGCACACCGTACATTGCAATTACTTCACCCGGTTTTATTTTTCGTACAGTTGGAATACTGTCTGTGGTTTCTTTCACAGTTTCTTTTTTATTTGTCTTATTTTTCTCTGAATATGCTTTTTTTGTGCAACAACCAATCAGAGTAAATGTAACAGCTATTATAGCAATAATTACTTTATCATAAAATTTAAGAATTCCATTTTTCATTTTAACCTCACCCTCAATCCCTCTCCCAATGGAGAGGGAAAATGTTTATAATAAAAAATAACTGTGAACAATAGAATTTACCCGTATTAATCTATATTTTCATTTTGTTCTTTTTCTTTGTAAGATGTGCCCATTACACCATACATTGCTATCGCTTCATATTGTAATGAGAAATTTTGATTTGTTTTTTGAAAAGTACCTGCGTTCCAATTACCNTCTCCCTTTTTAATTTTATCTTTAGCCGAGAATTGAATTTTTAATGTATCGGATTNAAATAATCCACTATTATCACTTCCATCGGCATCGGAAGCAATAACTTTGTATGTTTGATCAAAATCGGGGAAACTGTTGAATTTGATTTCGTAATCACCATTAGCGCTAGTGTAAACGGTATCACCATATTGAGAGTTATAGACGTTAGGAACGACAATTCTAATATTGTTTAAAGGCTCTGATGTGGACCCGTTTTTTACATTTCCTTTAACAATGTAATCGGCATTTGGAACGCCATATTCTGCAATTGTTCCATACATTGGTTGCACTTCTTCACATCCCATAAAAAAACCAATAAAGGAAAGTATTGCTCCAATAATTCTTCCGTAGGTTTTTAAAACGGCTGTTTTCATAATGGATTTATTTTAAGGATAATACAAAGTTATAATTTTTTTGGATAAAAAAATAATCTTTGGGCAAATTACTCTTTTTATATTATGATGAATAAGAAAGGCAATTTGCAACAGCAAGAAATAAAAAACATATTTAAATTTCTCAGGACAAGGTGTTTTATTTCCTCACAATTAATTTTTGTCCTATTTGAAGAGGTTTGTCGGACAAATTATTCCATTCTTTCAATTTATCAACTGTGCAATCGTATTTTTTTGCCAGTGTGTAAAGATTATCGCCTTTTTTTACCGTATGTTTCACAATGTCGGGGGTTGATTTTTGCTTCTTTGCTGTTTGTGGTTTTGCTTTAGGCAAATCTTCTGTTTTACCTGGGATTTCTTCTTTCCGAATTTTTAATTTTTGTCCGATAGAAATATTATTGGAAGTAAGATGATTTAATTTTTTCAGTTCTTTTACGCTTAAATTGTATCTTTCAGCAATAGAATTAAGGGTTTCGCCTTTCTTTACTTTATGAAAGATTTGTGCCATTTCAGGTTTTTCTTTTATTGGTTCAGAAGCATCATTGGGAGTTAATTTTGGTTCTTTAATTTTTTCGATATTATTTTCAGTTCCCGTTTTTTTCAGATATAAAATCTGACCGGAAGAAAGCATATTTGTTTCCAAATGATTTAACTCTTTCAATTCCTCTACGGTTAAATTGTATTTTTTAGCTATAGCAAATAAAGTTTCGCCGTG
This sequence comes from uncultured Paludibacter sp., assembly GCA_900498215.1. Taxonomy (GTDB): domain Bacteria; phylum Bacteroidota; class Bacteroidia; order Bacteroidales; family Paludibacteraceae; genus UPXZ01. The sequence goes on from LR026962.1 coordinate 2,773,761, forward strand.
TTGAACTTTGTGCTGATTTTCTGAATTTTCTCTTATTGNTTCTGTTGAGTTTTGCAACGTTGTTTTCGGTTCTTCGNTTTTTATTTGTTCAATNTCATTTGNCAATTTGTCCTGTGTCGATTCAGGAGAAATANTTTGAGTNGTATTTANGTTTTCGATATTGGAAACATTGTTTGTTTCACTTACTTCAATAGGTTCGCTTACAACTAATTTCATTCCTTTTTTTATTCGGTTGCTTTTTAAGGAATTCAGCGTTTTAATTGTAGCCACAGGAACATCGTACATTTGGGCAATTTTATTGAGAGTTTCGCCTTTTTTTACTGTGTGATAACGTGCCGATTGTTCTTTTTCGGGAATATTTTTTTCGGGTTCGTTTTTAGTTTCGGAGCTATTTTGAGCTAAAAANANATCATTATTTTCTATCACTCTTCCACCTTTTACAAATCTTGCAGCATAATAAGGTTCGTTTGAAGAGGAAATTTTAACTCCATAAATCGAAGCGTGAAGGAAATCGAATTCACCATTCTCTTTTTTTTCGTAAACAATTCCTACGTGCCCTATTCTTCCATTGCGTCTTCTTCCTTCAAAAAAAACCAAATCTCCTTTTTTTAATTCATCTTTTTTTACCGTTGAAGATTGTTTTGCTTGCTGACGAGAATCATGTTCCAATTTATAACCAAAACGACGGAAAATAAACGATGTAAATCCGGAACAATCAAACGTCTTTGGTCCGCTTGAGCCAAAGCGATAAGGNGTGTTTAAATAAGTTAATCCGAAATTTAAGATTGAATCTTGTATGGAAAGCAGGTTTTCATTAGAATTTTTAGTAATATTTGCAGACAAATGCGTTTTAGAAGCNCAAGATAAAATGCTGACANCCAACAAAATCAGTATGATAAAANATCTCTTCAATGGATTTTATTTTGATATTAATTATTTGGAAGTTTCTTGCAAATATAAAAAAATGAAATGCTAACAGAAGTATTTATCTTTTACTTTTTAACAAAATTAGTTGAACGTAATTTTATTTAACTCTGTTAATAAGTCTTCTATTTTCGGATAGAATTTGTTGTTTAGTTTCCAACCCTTTTCATCGATAGAGATTTTTACTTCTGCTTTTTCGGTCACATAATAACCGGCTCGGGCTAAAGCGCGNAATGTCCAATACATTTTGGTTTTTTCGCCGGTTAAATTTACTTGTTTATGCAGTGAATAATTCATTGAAAAATTACCGTTCGCCGGATTGAAAAAATAAGCATCGCTTTTGAAAACCTGATTGAAAGTACCATCCAACACCATATCTTCCGGAACGCCTGTAATTATGCCGTTTTTATTCATCAGCCAAATTTTATCTGATGCTTGTAATGCTAAATCCAACTCATGAGTAGAAAGAAGAATAGCTTTATTTGTGCTGTGAGCCAGTTTATGTAATAATAACATTATTTCCACACGATTTGGCAAGTCTAAATGTGCGGTGGGTTCATCTAAAAACACCAANGGAGTATCTTGCGCCAATGCTTTGGCNATCATTACACGTTGTTTTTCACCATCAGAAAGTTCGTTGAAGAGATGTTCCTTTTTGTTTTCCAAATGCGTTAATTGAATGGCATTATTTATTTTTTCCTTTTGTACTGATGAAATTCCTCCCAGCCAATGTGTATANGGCAATTGTCCCAATGCAATAATATCATACACTCGGGCGTTTTCAACCTGAATTTTATCGGTGAGTACAAGAGCTATTTTCAACGCTTTTTCCCGATGTGAAATTTTAGAAACGGATTTATTTTTAATAAAAATATTTCCACTCAATGATTTCTGCAATCCCGCAAGTGTACGCAAAAGTGTTGATTTTCCTGTTCCGTTCGGACCAATTAAACACACCAATTCACCTTGTTTCAAACTCAGATTTAAGTCTGTTTGAACCTCGATTTTTCCTTTTCCTTTGGAATAACCGATGGTAAGATTATGTGTGGTAAGTATGGGCATATTATTTTGTTTTCAACTACAACGAAGGTTTTTTGACCATTCGTTGAGTTGTTTTGCATTTATTTTTCAACTCTTCAGGTGGCTGAAAACCTCAAAAGTGGTTGTAAATTATTCAAGTTTAATTATTTCGTTGTGCGAATTTTTATAATTCTCCAAATTATCAAAAATCTTTAAAACAGTTGTTTTGTTGATTCTTCTGTTTTCGTCAAAAAACATTTCGTTAAAAGAAGAATATGGATAATCTCGAATATCATTTACAAATCCGTGTTTAATAGGATTTTGATGAATATAAATCAGACATCGTTTAAAATATTCTCGGTTTTCTATTTTCTTTCTTCTAAACTGATGTTCAAAAAGTGAACCATGACGTTTATATTTGTAATTGTAATATTGAGCATANGAATTAAAAAGATGNGAAAATTGCATAGTTACATCCGGTTTTTTGTCTTCAAGAATTTCGTTTTTCTCCTTGTTGAAAAGCTTCAGTTCTTTGACNGTTTTAATTTCCTTTTCTTTTTTNATTTTTATAAGTAAATGAAAATGATTTCCAAGTAGCGCCCAAGCGTAAATTTCGGCAATCGGAAAAATATATTTATCCATTNTGAAAAGAAAACGATTATAATCTTCTTCTGAATGAAAAAGCGGACAACCGTTTATGCCACAGTTGTAAATATGGTAAACAGAATTATATTCTAGTTTTGGTTTTATATAACGCTTGTCCATTTTTGTATTTCTTGTTTCCAACTACAACGAAAGTTTTACAACCATTCGTTGAGTTGTTTTACGTTTGTTTTCAAATCTTTTGGTGGTTGAAAGCCCCAAAAGTAGTTGAAAAGATTTACTTCCTTTTCAAAATTATCCAAATAATTATGGGGGCTCCAAAAAGAGAACTTATTGTATTTATAGGCAATGTATAAGTTGGAATTTGAGAAATAATGTCACAAACTAAAATCAGCACGGCTCCAATTAAAATACTTGCCGGAATAAGTAATTGATGTTTTGACGTACGGAAAATTCCCCGTGCGATATGAGGCACGGCAATTCCCACAAATGCAATAGGACCTGTGAAAGCTGTAATTGCACCTGCCAATAAACCTGTGGCAATTACGATAAAAACGCGTGTTTGAACTACGGAAATTCCCAATCCGCTGGCGTAACTTTCTCCAAGCAATAAAGCATCCAATTTTTTCTGAAGATAAAAAGTTAAAAATATCCCCGCGAAGATAATAGGTATTAAATAATATAGTTGTTGCCATGTAACGCTGCTCAAACTTCCTAAATTCCACATAATAAAAAGTTTAATCGCATCCGGATTGCTGAAATATTGTAAAACACTTACAATAGCCGAAGCAATTGTGCCAAACATAATTCCGACTATCAGCAATGAAACTGTATTCTGAATTTTAAAGGAAACAGCCATAACCAACAACATTACCAATGCAGCTCCAATTATGGCAGCTAAAATAATCACACCGGAATTTGTTCCGAAAGCAAACGGCAACATTCCTGCCGACATCATTGCCAAAGCCACACCCAAACTTGCACCGGAACTTACACCCAAAATGTACGGATCGGCTAATGGATTTCGGAAAAGTGTTTGCATCATTAATCCGGCAACAGAAAGCGAAGCTCCTGCCAGAATAGCTGTAATGGCTTTAGGCAAGCGAAAATTCAGTAAAATTTCAGAGTTAATTTGATTGGCGCTTTTCCCAAAAAATGTATTCAACACTTCACCAAATGGAATACGAATGCTTCCCCAAACCAAATCGGCAAGGAAAAACACCACCACCAACCCTGTTAAAATGATAAATAATATGGATTTTTGAGGTTTCAATATTATTTCAATTTTTCAGCAAAATACAATTGATAATTTGGTAAAATTTCCGGATGCAGAATAGCAATAACATCAGCTAAAAGCAAATGGGGACGAGCTACAGAACTTTCCCAAAAATCATTGGCGGTGGAAGGCAGCATTCTTTTGTTGAAATTATACACCTGCTTTTTTTTCACCGCTTGAAAAAGAGCATGTTTACCATCAGAATCTATTAAATCGCTGATTGATTTATAATTACAGTTCAACCAAATAGGTGCGTCCGAAAAATTTTTCAAAACAGTTTCTATATTTAAAGGCAAACTTCCCCCGGTCGTATCATTGGCATAAAAGTAATCAGTCCCGGCATCTTTGTAAAGTTGCCCCATAAAATTTTTTCCCGAAGGCATATACCACGTTCCGCGAAAGTTGGAACCCGAAAGAATTTTGGGTTTTGTTTTGGCTTGTAATGCTTTGTTTTTTAAATCGTTGTATTTTTTTTCTACATCAGTAAAAATACTGTCGGCTTGCTGCTCCTTATCAAAAAACGCAGCAATAAATTTAATCCATTCCGCACGTCCCAGCACCGAAGTTTCCATCCATTCCACATTATATACCACAGGAACACCCGCTTGTTGAATACGTTGTACATTGGCATCAGTTTGGTTATAACCGCTAATCATCAACACATCCGGTTTTAAAGCCAATGTTTTTTCTACGTTCAGTGTAAATTCTTCTCCTAAATCGGTTACTTTCCCGGCTTTTACATTTTCCTGAAAATGAGCATTATAAGCTAAAGAAGGTTTGCAAAAACCATTTACGGTATTTATTTCATCCAATAAATCTAAAAAACTCAAATGTGTAACCGATGAACTTCCCAAATTTTTTATTGGAACTTGAATTTTTACACCATCAGAAGGCGTTTTTGTGTTATTATCGTGAACCAAATAATATTTCGCATATACTTCTCCTTTTTTCCAAGGACTGAAAACGGTAATTTCTTTATAATTATCAAAATTTTTTATAGAAAATCCTTTTGCATGAGTTAGTATTACCTTATTATTCTCTTGTTTTTTTTCTTGGTTTGATTGTTTCGGGACACAAGATACAAACAATAAAATACTGATAATTATGAGAATAATCTTTTTCATTTAAATTAATTTGTTTCTTGCAAATATACGCAGAAAATTTATTTTATTGGAATAAAAAATCCTTTCCCAAATAAATTGAGAAAGGATTTTGATATTAATCTCCTTCGGGGGGTGGAGTTATTTTAATGTCCACCTGTAGGTACGGTCTGTTTGGTTTCAGATGCTTCCGGTTCGTGAACAAAAATCCAGAAAAGAATAGACATGGATACAAAAACGCCGCACAAAATATAAAGCAACTGATAATTTCCGGTTTGTTTAATGATGTTTGCTACACCGTTACTCATCATTTGCGGAAGTACTACCGCTAAATTAAATACGCCCATATACAATCCCATTTTTGCCGGATTTACGCGTTCGCTCATAATGGCAAATACAATGGAAATTACGGCAGACCAACCAATTCCTACAAACAAAATTCCAAAATAAAAATCCAATTCCACTTTGCCTAAAAATGCGATATAGAAGTAACCAAGCATAGAGAAAATTAGCGCTCCAATATACGTTTTTACACGTCCGATTCTTTTAGCAATGCTTTGCAGCGCAATAGGAAATACAGCTCCTATAAAGTTCAAAATCAAAAAGCCGAGTGAAACAATATTGCCTACGGAAGAATCGTTGGTTTGTTGAACTCCGGTTAACGTTTTTGCAAACCAATTTGCAAAGATGTTGTCAATATTCAGATTTGGTAAAATTTTATTTTCAATAAAAAATCCGCTCAAAATAAACATACTTTGAAATGCCACCCAAGTAAACGAGTGCGCAATCATAATTTTATGAAATTCGTTTTGGTTGGTTTTATTTTTTCTTCCTTTAATAATGCAGTAAATCCCGATAATAACCGAATAAATTAATGCAGCAATCAAAATTGGATTGTGAAGCGGATCAAGCGCCGGTATAAAATGATGGAAAAGACTAAATAATCCGAATGTTAGAAATCCATAGAGAGGAAAAATTTCTTTGATAATTTGTACTACGCCGTATTTTTCGCCACTTGCTTTCAACTCGGGCATATCTTTCTTTTCTTCTATAAATAAAATAGGAAAAACTGCTGTGATAAACACTAAAATTGCCGCGATATAAAGCAAGGTTTCATTCCCGAACAACATTGAAAGGAAGTAAGCAAAAACACTCAACGAACCCGAAATTATTTGCATCCAAACATAACCTGCCGTACGGATTTTTCCTTCCGGAGTTAAATCGGCAATAATAGAACGGGCGGGATTAAACGTTACATTGATAGACAAATCTAAGAAAAGCGCAATGATGGAAGCGATAATCACAATATCGGTAATGCCCGTAATGTGCGAAATACCGCGTATATGCGGGAGCGCAAAAAAAGCGATGGTACTTATCATTCCGCCAATCATAATAAAAGGACGGCGACGTCCATTCATAAACCACACGTTATCGCTAATCAGTCCTACAATAATTTGTCCGAAAATACCTGCAATGGGTCCTGCAAGCCAAACGAAAGCCACATCGTGAATATCTAATCCGTATTTTTTTGATAAAATCCAACTCAACGCGGCAATTTGAGTAGAAAGTGCAAAACCTACAGCAGTGGCAGGCAACGCAAGTAAAGCCAAAAACGGTTTACTTAATTTCTTTTGAATGTCTAACATAGTTTTAAATGGTTTCGAATTTAATATTCCTTGTTCCAAATTTNATTTGCAATGATATTCATTTTTAATGAAATAATAATTATGGATTGTAATTGTTGTTTTGGAATGGAGATGCAAACGTTTGCACAATTATATGCTTATTTAAAAAATCCCCTTATGAGTAGTTTAGAGCATTGTTTTGTTTATTTCTTCTATATAATTTAGCAATTCATCCCTTCCTTGTTTTTTCTCGCTTGATGTGAGGAAAACAGGAGGAAGTTCTTCCCACGTTTCGAGTAGTTTTGTTTTGTAAAACTCAATATTTTCTTTTCCACGCGTTGCCGATTGTTTGTCCATTTTAGTGAACACAATTGAAAAAGGAATTCCGCTGATTCCTAACCATTCCATAAATTCCAAATCTATTTTCTGGGGCTCATGGCGGCTGTCAATAAGCACAAAAAGGTTGGCAAGCTGCTCACGATTAAGAATATATCCGTCAATGATTTTTTTAAGTTTATCGCGCATCGATTTGCTTGCCGTAGCATATCCGTACCCGGGTAAATCTACCAAAAACCATTCGTTATTGATAATGAAGTGGTTGATTAACAGTGTTTTTCCTGGTTTGGAAGAAGTCATCGCCAATCCTTTGCGATTTGTAATCATATTTATCAATGATGATTTTCCTACGTTGGAACGCCCGATAAAAGCATATTCAGGTCGGTTTCCTTCGGGACATTTATTGTAATCTGTATTGCTGATAGTAAATTCTGCGGTTTTTATTTCCATACTTTTAGATTTTTAGAGTCAGGAATAAAGAATCAAGACTTAATTCGTATAAATTAATAAATCATCAAAATTAAATAAATCACGGTTCAGATTTCTTACTTATCCACAATCCTGCAAACGTTAATGCTCCGTTAATCATAAGCAGTTCGTATCCAAATGAATAATTCCAATGTGCTTTGCTGTAGATATTTAAAAGATAACAAAGAACGGGAGCGATAATGCAAATATAAGGAACAATTTTATCATTTACGTTTCTTTTGGTAAAAAGTCCGTAAGCGTACATTCCAAGAAGCGGTCCGTAAGTGTAACCTACAATGGTGTAAATAGTATCAATAATACTTTCGTTATTTATTTCTTTAAATAGAATAACAAAAATAACAAAAAGGAGCGCGGTTAAAATGTGAATTCTTTTGCGGAGTTTTACGCCTTCATTTTCAGATAAGCTTTTTACACCCAAAATATCTACAGAAAACGATGTAGTTATGGATGTTAAAGCGGAATCGGCGCTGGAAAAAGCAGCCGCAATCATTCCCACAATAAATAAAACCAATACCGTATTTCCCAAATATTGCGAAGCAAAAACCGTAAGAATATTATCCGATTCTGTCGGGAGTTGAATACCGTTTTGTGTTGCCAACATCAATAACATGGCTCCGAGTGTAAGAAAAAGAAAATTAATCGGGATAAAAGCCAGTCCGTACCAAGTCATATTCTTTTGTGCGTCTTTCAGGGTTTTACACGTCAGGTTTTTTTGCATCATATCCTGGTCAAGACCTGTCATTACAATAGGAATGAAAACGCCACTGAGAAACTGTTTCCAAAAATTCTGCTTGCTGTGCCAATCATTAAACACAAAAATATCGGTATTGGGGCTTTGATGCAAATTACTTATTAAATCAGAAAAATTGATTTGAAGATTTCGGGCAACTTCATATAAAATTAAACCTAACGCGGAAATTAGCACGAGAGTTTGTATTGTATCTGTCCAAATAACGGTTTTAATGCCGCTTTTGCGTGTGTAAAACCAAATTAGGAGAACAGTAATGAAAACTGTAAGGTAAAATGGAACATTCCAACTGTCGAAAACCACTTTTTGCAAAATAATAGCTACAATGTAAAGACGCGCGGAAGCTCCGATAATTTTTGAAAGAAGAAAAAAAGAAGCGCCGGTTTTGTAACTTTTCCGTCCGAATCGTTCTTCCAAATAGGTATAAATAGTAGTAAGATTGAGCTTATAATAGAGAGGAAGCAATACATAAGCGATAATCAGATAACCGAAAAAGAAGCCGAAAACCGTTTGCATGTACGAAAAATTAATATCCCGAACCATTCCGGGAACGGAAACAAATGTAACGCCCGAAATAGAAGTTCCAATCATTCCAATGGCTATTAACCACCAAGGCGATTTACGATTTGCCAGGAAAAAAGCGTCGTTATCGGTATGTTTTTTACTCACAAAATAAGAAATAGTGAGTAAAATGCTGAAATAGATAACGATGATAAGAAGAACAAGGTAACTTTGCATAAAGATTTTTTCTCAAGTTTTGCAAAGGTAAGAAAAAATATTGGTATGATTTTTTAGAAATAGCCGGACAAAATTCTCCGTATGTAATTGTTTTTATCAAATATATCATTAAATTTGCATCACTAAAACTAATGGATGTTTAAATCTCAAACGGATATTGTAAAGTAAATAACTTTGCGTGTGCATTGCGCAAGTAAAGTTATTCCCATCGTTTTATTCGGGCATATTCTTGCCTGAAGTTTTCTCACGTTTTTTTAATTCAAAATTTATTTCTGTCGGAAAATAGATGAGCTAAACATTTATTTACGACTCCAAACTTTATTAAATTTAAATTATTATGAGTAACGAAAATAATACATCCGTTGACGAATTTGATATTCACTTAATTTGCGAATATTTTTCAAATACAGAACGTCAAGGACCGGGAAGTCCTGAGGCAACTCTTAAAGCGCTTAGTTTTGTTCCAAATCTTTCCAAAAACTCCCGTATTGCAGATATTGGTTGTGGCACAGGCGGTCAAACAATGATATTGGCGCAAAATACGGAAGGCGCGATTATAGGTGTTGATTTATTTCCCACTTTTATTGATAAATTTAACGAAAATGTTCTTAAACTGAATTTTCAAAACAGAGTGACAGGAATAATCGGAGATATGAAAAATATTTTGTTTCAAGAGGAAGAATTAGACCTAATCTGGTCGGAAGGAGCAATTTACAACATTGGTTTTGAAAGAGGAATCAACGAGTGGCGGAAATTTTTAAAAACCGGAGGTCATTTGGCTGTAACTGAAGCAACTTGGTTTACAAATGAGCGACCGAAAGAAATCGAAGCATTCTGGAAGGTTTATCCTGAAATTGATACCATTTCAAACAAAGTAGCGCAAATGGAAAAAGCAGGATATGTTCCTGAAGCTGTTTTTATTATTCCTGAGAATTGCTGGACAGAACATTTTTTTGCTCCGCAGAAGAAAGCGCAGGAAATTTTTCTGGAAAAATATTCAGGCAATCAAACGGCTAAAAATTTAATTGAATATATGCGACACGAAGTTCATATGTATGACAAATACAAAGAGTTTTATGGTTATGTATTCTACATCGGAAAGAAGATTTAGATAAAATCTACGAATGAAAAATTTAACGCAAAGTTGTCAACAAACAGAATGTGAAATAAGATTTTGTAGCTTGGTGTCTTTGCGTTAAATATAGATGTGCCGGCGTTTCCATCTTCTAACTCGTATCTGCTTTTTTCGGATATTATAAGTTTGTCTCCTGTTTATTTGTTTTCGCACTGCTGGTGGCATGAACATTCTTTGCCTTTTGCTTTTTCAAATGCTTCTTTGCCTTCGGTAAATGAGAAATATATCAAACCCGCCGAACCTATTATATCTGCGTAAGCAAATTTTGTTAATTCATAAATCAAAGAAGAAACAAGTAGAACAATCGACATATAAATACACACCTTTGTGCAGTTTGCGTCTGCGATAATTGGTTCGGAATGTAGCTTTTTACCGACTTTGTTTTTTGCATAAACGAGCCAAAGCATAACTAAAATAGAAATAATAGAAATTATCACTCCTATGAAAGTAGTTTCCGGTTTTTGTTTGTTTATCAAATTAAAAATAATTCCGAGAAATAAACCGAGCGAGAGTAAATAGAAAGAAATACCCGTGATTTTAAGTGCGGTTTTCTCAAAATGGCTTTTCTCACTCTGAGGATTTTGTTTAATGCGAATTACCATCACAGCAATTCCTATTCCGGAAAGAACTTCAATGAAACTATCCACGCCAAAGCCAAAAAGGGTGAGCGTTTCATCCTGATAACCGAAATACATAGATACCAAACCTTCTACAACGTTGTAGAAAATAGTGAATAAACTTAATAAAAAAGCTTGTTGATATAATTTTTGATCTGCAACTAACATATACTTACATTTTTAGATTATACTTTTGTTTTTGTGCAAATTTACAGTATAATCCAATGCAACAGTGTTGCAAACTTATTTATTACAACCGGAACAAATTCCCTTGAGTACGAAATTTGCCGATTCCACTTTAAAATTGTCGGGTAATTGAATGGAAGGTATTTGAAATTCACGGAGACAAAACGTTTTATTGCATTTTGTGCAGAAAAAATGTAGATGCAAATCGTTGAAACTGCATGTGCAATTATCATCGCATAAGGCATATTTTGAAGCGCCGGAACCGTCATCAATCTCGTGAATAAGATTATTTCTTTCAAACGTTTTTAGAGTCCTGAATATGGAAGTTCTTTCAATCTCGTCGAGTTTGTTTTCTAATTCGTATAAACTGATGGCTTTCGATTGAGATAACAACTCATTTAAAACCAAAATTCGTATGGTCGTGGATTTTATCTTCTTATTTGCAAGTATGTCTTCTGCTTTTTTATCCATCAAAATTCAGTTTTACTTTCAGTTAAGTCTTCTACAAGAAAAAGATAAAAACAACATTCGCCTTAAGCGCGTTGAACAATAGTAAATTTAACACCCAAAATAGTTTTGAAAGAGGTAAATACACAAAAAAGGTGGTTTTTATCCCATCTTTGCTTTGAAAGCCAAAGCATACATTTTCATTTGCTTTACCATTGACAAAAGTCCATTGGAACGGGTGGGAGAGAGATGTTCTTTTAATCCGATTTTTTCAATAAAATACAAATCGGTATTCAAAATTTCGTCGGGCGTGTGATTTGAAAGTACTTGAATTAGCAATGATACAATTCCTTTTACCAAAATAGCGTCGCTTTCTCCTTCAAAAACAATTTTTCCGTCTTTTAATTCTGCGTTGAGCCACACACGGCTTTGGCATCCTTCAATAATATTTTGAGGTGTTTTATATTTTTCGTCTAACGGTTGCAGTGAGTTTCCTAAGTCAATCAGCAGTGAATATTTGTCCATCCAATCGTCAAATTGATTGAATTCTTCAATGATTTCGTCTTGTATTTCGTTAATAGTCATAATAAATAGCTGTGAGTTATGAGCAGTGAGCAGCGAGCGTGTTCTAACGCAAGTCATTGCTTTTCATTTTTGCTCTGGTTGTTGAAAATATTTTTACAAGTTCTTGCGCTTCGTTTGTTATATGAGAAAACTTGGATTTTTCCATTAATTCAGCTTCGTCAATAATTTCAAACCAAAATTCAGTTTCATCGGCTTCTTCCAAAACGATGCATAATTTTGAGAATCTTTCTGCTTCTGAACGTCCACGTGTGAAAGCTCTAAAATTAGCAGCGACAGAAGTTCCTGAGCGTAATAATTGTTTCCCTATTATTTTTAATTCGTCTGTATTCTTACAATTATCAACGTAAAATCGGATAATATCTACAGCAAATTTCTTTGTTCTGTTTCTGTATTTTTCATTGAAATCAGAGTAAGCCATAATAAGATTTTTTAAAAGATTAATTATTTGATTGATAAGTATATCTATCTCTCGCCTCTCACTTCTCACTTCTCGCCGCTATGATAACATAGAAATTACCCGTTTCAACGCGTCCATAAAGGTATCAATTTCTTCTTTTGTATTGTAAAATGCAAACGAAGCCCGTATTGTTCCCGGAATTTTATATTCATCCATCAAAGGTTGTGCGCAGTGATGACCGGTACGAACGGCAATTCCGAGTTTATCAAGCAACATTCCAATATCGTAAGGATGAATATTGCCCACTAAAAATGAAATAACCGCGCTTTTTTTCTCCGAAGTTCCAAAAATTTTCATTCCCTCAATTTCCATCAAACGTTTTGTCGCGTAACGCGTCAGTTCGTTTTCGTATGCTGCAATTTCTTCTAATCCAATGTTTTGCACGTATTTAATTGCCTCAGCCAAGGCAGTAGAACCGATATAATCAGGTGTTCCGGCTTCAAACTTAAATGGGAGCGCGTTATATGTGGTTTTTTCAAACGTTACGGTTTGTATCATTTCGCCTCCACCTTGATATGGCGGAATTTTTTCCAACCATTCACGTTTTCCGTAAAGCACGCCAATTCCGGTGGGGGCATAAATTTTATGCCCTGAAAATGCGTAAAAATCGGCATCTAATTTTTGTACGTCCACTGCAATGTGCGGAGTTGCTTGTGCTCCGTCAATTAAAACGGGTATATTTTTAGCGTGCGCTATTTCTATGATTTTTTCAATCGGGTTAATCGTTCCCAATACATTTGATATGTGCGCAACGGATACGAGTTTTGTTTTGTTGTTCAACAATGTTTCAAAAACATCCAATTTCAGTTCTCCTTTTTCATTGATGGGAATTACGCGCAGTTTCATACTTTTACGCTCGCAAAGCATTTGCCACGGAACAATATTGGAATGATGTTCCAATGCTGAAATAATGATTTCGTCGCCTTCGACACAAAAAGCCTCACCAAATGAAAACGCAATCAAATTGATAGCTTCGGTAGTTCCGCGTGTAAAAATAATTTCATCGGAAGAACCGGCATTGATAAAGTCGGCAACGGTTTTGCGTGATGCTTCGTGCGCTTCGGTTGCTTTTTGACTAAGATAATGCACACCGCGATGAATATTGGCATTCAAATGGGTATAGCCATACATTATTTTGTCCAGCACTTGTGTGGGTTTTTGTGTAGTGGCGGCATTATCAAAATAAATCAGCGGTTTGTTATAAATTTTTTCCTGCAAAATAGGAAATTCAGCGCGTATATGTTGAATTTGTTCGGATGTCATAAATTTAAAATTTCTTCTCTGCAAAAGTAATGTTTTTTAGGTAATTAATAAACATGGACTGATTTACACAATTTTGTGCTTTCTGTTTGAACAAGCATCGTTTTTGGTTTGTTCAAATAGACAAATACTGATACTATGGAAAAAACAATTGAAAAACCTTTAAGTATTGGCCAATACATTTTTTCACAGCCACGAGAAATTCAGCCGCTTTTACAAAAAATGAGAGAAATAATAAAAAATGTTGCTCCGGAAGCGGTGGAAGTGATTAGTTATTCGATGCCTGCGTTTAAGTTCCATGGAAAAATTCTTTGTTATTTTGCAGCTCACAAAAATCACATCGGATTTTATGCAACTCCTTCGGCTAATATTTTTTTCGCAGAAGAATTGAAAGATTACAAAACATCCAAAGGAACAATTCAATTTCCTTACGAAAAACCTCTTCCGTACAATTTAATTGAAAAAATAGTTCTATATAAAGCGAACGAATTATTAATTTCAGCACCAAAAAAGAAGAAATGAATCAAGATTTTTCAAATGCTGTTATTTTGAAATTAGATAAAGAAAATATTGAGATTTTCAGAGATAAACTGATAAAACTTTATCTAAAATGTTTTACAACCGGAAAATACGCTCAATACATTTCTGAAAAAGACGCTGAAAAAGAATGGAAAAAATATGCTGAAATCGGGCAAATTTACGTAGCTTTACAAGATGAAAAATTAGCGGGAGTTTTGGTTGCTTATCCGCTAAAGTGTGATAAAGATTTTCCAAAACAAACTAAGATTTCCATTGAAAAATCGATTTACATTGCGGAATTAATGACCGAGGAGGAATTTAGGGGAAAAGGAATTGGAATGAAATTAACCGGTTATTTTTTGGAAAAGATGAATAAAGCAACATATTCGGAAGTTGTTATTCGAGTGTGGGACGAAAATATTCCGGCGCTTTCATTGTATAAAAAACTCGGCTTTGAAGAAACCGGAATTTCTATTCAACAAACCAAGTATCGCTCTGAAAATAAGACATTTAAAATGAATAAAATATATTTAATTAAACATTTAAATTCTTGATTTTTCTAATTTCTGATTTCTGAATTTTAACTTCTAATTTTAAAAACATGGCAAAATTAAATCCATATCTGAATTTCAACGGAACGTGTGAAGAAGCGTTCTTGTTTTATCAATCGGTTTTTGGCGGGGAGTTTTTAGGAGGTATTCTTCGTATGAATGAAATGCCCGGAAACGAAGAATTGCGTGAAGAAGACAAAAGACGAGTGATGCACATTGCGTTACCCATAGGTGTAGATTTATTGATGGGTTCCGATACCTATCCCGGAGGAATGCAGAATTTGATTGAAGGTAACAACAATTCCATTTCTATTTTTCCCGAAACCAAAGAAGAAGCCGATCGGCTTTTCAATGGACTTTCGGAAGGCGGAGTAATATTAGTCCCGATACAAGATGTTTTTTGGGGAGATTATTATGGACAATTGAAGGACAAATTCGGCATTTTTTGGATGATAAATTATACTCCAAATAATACGACATTGCCACAATAAAACCTCCAACAAATATTGTATTTTGGAAACAACTTTTCCCAAATCGTTGTTTAAATCAAAAACGGTTTGGGATTTTTTATAACAATTAGAATATGAATAACTTAATCACACATACACTTGACTTGCGTAAAGGAACTATCGAGGAAAAAAGGAAAGAAATTCGGGAATATTTTCTAAAAACGTGGGAAGTGGACGAAAAACTCTATACTCAACTTGCTTCCGATGAGGTTTTTTATTATAGAGGTGATCCGTTGAGGCACATTATTTTATTTTATTTAGGACATACCGCCGTGTTTTACATCAATAAAATGATGCTCACAAAATTAATATCCGAACGCATTAATCCCGATTTTGAATCGATTTTCGCCATTGGTGTGGATGAAATGAGTTGGGACGATTTGGATAACAACCATTACAACTGGCCTGCTGTGGAAGAAGTTAGAAAATATCGGAACAAAGCCAAGGAAGTGATTTTGAATGTGATTGATACTTTAAAATTCGATATGCCTATTACTTGGGAAAATCCGATGTGGATAATAATGATGGGAATNGAACACGAAAGAATTCACTTGGAAACGTCATCGGTTCTAATTAGGCAACTTCCATTAANTGAAGTTGTTGCGGGNAGATTNGGCGAACAATGCACAGAATACGACGATGNTCCCAAAAATGAAATGATTCCGGTTTCGGGGAAAAAAATACAACTTGGTAAATCNTTGGAACATCCTTTTTACGGNTGGGATAATGAATACGGCGTTTATGAAGANGAAGTTGCAGATTTTAANGCATCCAAATATCTGGTTTCGAACGGTGAGTTTTTAGAATTTATAAAAGACGGCGGTTATCNNACCCAAGAATTTTGGACGGAAGAAGGTTGGAATTGGCGNAATTTCAAACAAGCTGAAATGCCTCTTTTCTGGCGTAAAAANGGTGAAGAATATAAATTAAGATTGGTTGCCGAAGAAATTCCGATGCCCTGGAATTTTCCGGTGGAAGTAAATCAGTTGGAAGCCAAAGCGTTTGCTAATTGGAAAACAAAGAAAACGGGAAAAACTTATCGTCTTCCAACCGAAGCGGAATGGTACAGGCTTTTTGAAATTGCCGGTTTGAAAGATGTTATGAATTGGGAAAAAGCTCCGGGAAATATAAATTTGGAATATTTTACTTCGCCTTGTCCGGTGGATAAATTCAAACAAGGCGATTTTTACGATGTTGTCGGCAATGTTTGGCAATGGACAGAAACACCGATTACAGGTTTCCCGGGTTTCAACGTGCATCCGGCTTACGATGATTTTTCTACCCCTACCTTTGACGGAAAACATAATTTAATTAAAGGTGGTTCGTGGATTTCAACCGGAAACGAAGCTACATATCATTCACGTTATGCTTTCCGCCGTCATTTTTATCAGCACGCAGGAATTCGCCTTGTGGAGTCTGAAAATCCTTTAAAAATTCAGAATAATGAATATGAAACCGATGAAGAAGTAACTTTAGCTTGCGAAAAAGATTGGAATACACAGCCGAATTTTTCCAAAAAGCTGTCGGAATTTATTTTGGAAAATGTTGAACATCCCGAAAATAAACATATTTTGGATATCAATGCCGACACGGGACGTTTGGCTTTTGAACTGGCAAAGAATTTCAAAAAAGTAACGGCGGTTGATTTTTCCGCTCGATTTGTAAAAATGTCCATTCAATTGCGTGACAATGGTTTTATGCGATATACAATGAAAGACCAAGGAGATTTGGTGCATTATCGCGAGGTGGTTTTGTCGGATTATGATTTGGGAGAACGAAAGGACGAAATTTGTTTCTTCCAAGGTGATATTAATAACCTGAAACCGAATTTTATGGGTTATGATGTGATAGTTTTATCCGATATTTTACAAGAAATTGCCAAACCGCGTCAATTCTTAAAATCAATTCAGGAAAGGATGAATCCGCAGGCAACACTTATTATTGCATCAGATTATGATTGGGATTTGAAAAAAACGGAACATAAATTCTGGCTGGGAGGTTATAAAAAAGACGGAGAACCTGTTACACCTTTGGATGCTTTGAAAGCAACGCTTGCAGAAAATTTTGAACTCCAAAGGCAGCCTGAAGAAATAATTCTTTTACTTCCGCAGAATTCAAGAAAAACCGTTCAGAAACAAATGCAAATCACGGTTTGGAGAAGGAAGTAGAGTTTTTTATTATACTTTTTTTACGCTCGAAACGTTAAAGATAAAGGGGTTATCTTTTAGTAAAATGATTTAATTGTAAAATTATCTTTGTTCTAACTGCGAAATTTTATTTATGAAGAATCATTATTCCGTATATTTATTAATCGTCGTATTNTTTGCAGTGAACTTTACTTCTTGCTACAACGATATTGATTTATTCAAATTATCGGACGAAGTGAAATTCGATCAAGTTTTGGTAATTCCTATTGGTGGTTCAAGCGCTAATACAATAGATGTTTTGACAAGATTGAAAGAAAATCAATATTTGACAAGAGATACTTNGAGTAATGAATTGTATTTTGAAAGNTATGATACTATAGTTTATANATACAGAGATTTGAATTTGGGACAAAATATTTCCCCTTTGTCAGANGATTTTATNTTTAACTCCACTTCACTGCCCGTTGTTTTGCCGCCAAATACGCAAGGCAGTTTAACAAAAAACTCTCAATTTGTTACAGACTTAAATTCAAACGTATTGACTGATCGTTTAGACAGTATTTACATAAATTCGATGACCTTAGGCTGTAATATAACATCGCAAGATTTTCCTGTTTCTGCTTCTAATGTGAAAATAAAAATAATTTTCCCATACGAATATGTAAATATTTCAAACTCCAATTCCAACTCGGTTGAGTTTTCTCCTTTGGCTTATAATCAGGAAAATGAAGTTATAATACACGATGTGAAGTTATTTTTCCCAAATTTTGCCCGAACAATTCCGGTTCAGGTGGAAATTTCATATAATACGGGTAATGTTCCCGTGATTATGAATACAGATTCAAAATGTACTGTTACTTTTACAATGAAAGACATAGATTATGAAGTTGCATTTGGCTATTTTGATCCATCTGCGTATTCCGACCCAACCGAAACATTAAACTTAAATTTTTTCGGTTATTTACCCAATGGATATTTGCGTTTTGCAAATCCGCAACTTTTTATGAAAGCTTCACACAATATTGGCACTCATTTACGTTTCACATTTGATTATGTTAGAGCTTATCTGTCNACTGATCCTAATTTTGCTCCTATTTATGCTTCGTTTGACGGGAGTCGTTCGTTTGCGCAAACATTAAATAAACCGCAAAGTCCGGGAAATTTCAGTAATACCACTATGAAAACTTTCGATAAAGATTTTGGGAATACATATTTATTGTTTGATAGTGTTAGAATGCCGGATGTGTTTGAGTATCAATTTACTTCCTCGCTCGATNCCGATAAAATAAAAAACGATCCNTCGCCTAATTTTTTAGTGCCGAATTCTCATATAAATCTTTTCTTGCATTCTAAAATAATGCTATACTTTAATGAGGGATCATTTTATGAACATAGTGATACAACTGAACTCGAAAATCAACTCGATGCAGAATTAAGCAGTGATATTGAGATCGACACGTGTTTTATTGTTTTGAATGTGGTAAACGCATTTCCTTGTCAAGCAATTGTGAAACTACAAATGCTCGATTCTATGAAACATATTATTAACAATAATATGNTAAAAGAATATACGGTTCAATCAGCCAATGTTGATGAGAACGGAACTGTAATAAAAGGAGGAGAAAATAAGCAAATTATTAAAATTGCAATTAATCAATCGTATTTAGATGATTTAAAACGGACAAAATATTTTGTTATCAATTTGAAAATAGCCGGTGAAAATGAAAATGAGAAAATTCATTTGACCCAAGATAATTATATCGATGCTCAAGCCGGATTGTACATCAAATTNAAGTCTNATGTTCATCTGAGAAATTAATTCCAATATTGAATGCTTAAAATTAAAATAAAATATCTTCTGTTTTTATTGTTTTCTACGGCTTCATTTTCTGTTAATGCACAAGGTGTCAGCACGATGTATTTTCTGGAAAATGTTCCTTACAGACATCTNATAAATCCTTCNATTCAACCTTCGCAGGATTTTTATTTAAGCTTGCCCGTTATAAGTTATTTTCACGTAAATCTTGGAAATAATTCCATTTCATTAAAGGATGTTTTTCAAAACGATGCAGANGGAAACACCATTTTTTTTCTTAATCCAACAGGAAACAAGGATGTTTTTTACAAATCATTACAACCAATCACTATGCTTACGGGAGATGTGAAAATAAATTTGTTAGGAGCTGGATTGCGTTTGAATGATAATTATTTTACGTTGGAAATAAGCCAAAGAGAAAATACTCAGTTCTTTGCGCCGAAAGATTTATTCAAATTATTATTATATGGAACTCCCGATATAACTAAAAATTTATATAACATGGGGAGTTTTGCTTTTAATTCCGATGTTTTTACCGATGTTAGTTTCGGNATTTCTCATAAAAAAAGCAAAAAACTTTTTATCGGNGGAAAAATAAAANTGCTTTTNGGAAATAACAATAAATCTTTTTCNCATACNCAATTGAATTTGAATGCAAACATAGAACAATGGNATATNCANGGATANGGAAANTTTTATTCATCCGGCGCNGANAAAATAAATGTTTTNGGAAAATTTGACAGTATACAATACGTTTCTCCCGGAAGNATNAAGAATTTTTTTACAGTAGCGGGATTAGGCGCCGGAATGGATGTTGGAATGTATTACAAAGCAAGTAAAAAAATNAATATATCTTTTTCTATTACGGACGTTGGATTCATTCATTGGAATAAAAACGCCACTCAAACTGCGTATGGCGTTGATTANACATTTGCAGGAATGGAAAAGAATTTAAACGATGGCTATTCGTTGAAAGATTTGCTCGACTCGGTGAAAACCGCTTTTCGAAATGCTTCTGAAGTTAATACCGATGAGAAATCATACAATTCCCGTTTACTTTCAAAAATAAATATAGGAGCAGAATATAATTTGTTGGATAAAAAACTAAGTTTAGGATTGCTCTCTCGTACTTTAATAAAAAATTATACTTTNAACGAAGAACTTACAACATCCTTAAATGCACGCCCTTGGAAATGGTTGAACACTTCACTTTCTTATTCTTTATTTAACGGGCGTTTTAGCAGTTTTGGAGCAGGACTGGGATTACAAACCGGACCAATAATTTGGTTTGCAACGGCGGATTATCTTAGTTTCAATAATGTTCCTATTCCTTTGCAGAAAATAGATTCAAGTTTGCCCGCATTAACTGTGGGAGCGCCATACAATACCGAAACATTTAATATAGCAATGGGCATTACCTTTGCCTTGAACGACTTGAGTTGGTTTGGCTCAAAACCGCCTCGTTTATTTAAAAAATATAAGGAAAATTCAGGTTTTACTCCTTGCAAATGCTCGGAAGACGAAAATTGAAAAACTAAAAACTAATTCATAGCCATATTTTTCATATAGTGTGGAGTAAAAAGTATGCTGGCTTCTATCGCATAATGATCTGAAAGATTACCGGAATAATTACTGCTTTTCACATAAAAAGTATTTACTTTTCGTTCAATGTTGTGAAACCATTCTAAATTTCTCACCAAAACGTAATCTATAATTCGTCTTTTTCCGGTACGTTCCTGACTTAAGGTGTTAAATACTTCGTCGTACGTAGTACTGTCTCCTTTCACTTCACCGTTTTTAGCATCGAGTGTTTTTAGTAAAAACGGATAATTTTCGTGGTCATCCATATCAATGTTGAAATCACCGCAAATAATTTGAGGAATAAGTGGATTGTAGTATTTGTTTAACAGCTTTTCTTTCATTTCTTTACATTGCTGCTTGCGTATTTCGGGCAAGTTTTCTGCCTGAAGATGCGTGGTAACCAACTGAAATTCTGAACCTTGATAATTTCCTTGAAATATTACCGCTCCTTTATGTGCAACAGCGTCATATCCTTTACTTATGCTGTATCTGATTTCATCCAATTCTTCAAGCGGAATTTTGCTCACTATCCAAAGACCGCTGTTTGTCTTAAGCGGAGGATGATTTTTGTTTGCCGGTCCGTACTGGTAAGGGTAAGTGTCTTTCAAACGTTTGGAAAGAATACCTCTGCAAACACTACTGAATGCTTCCTGAAATACAATGATTTGATAATCAGAATTGTGTAATTCTTCTGCAATTAAGTTTGCTCTTTTTGTATTACCGTTAAATAAACTTAGGTAGGGAAGCATGTAAATATTCCAACTGAGAATTTTTAAGTTTTCAGTTCCTTCAAAATGATTATTGAAAAAAGAAACATTTTGACTGACAGGTTCAAGTATAGTTTGCAACATAATTAAAAGAAGTAAGATTAGTTTTTTGAACATTTTTTATTTTTTTAATTTCTGATGCAAAAAAAATGTAAAACCGTTTCACTGTTATTAAGAAATAATAACTTTATAATGAAGTACTTATAAAAATTTGATGAATAAATTACTTGTAAAATCTTCTTTTTTCTTAATATTTTTACATATTTTCCATTTTGTTTTCAAAATGGTTATAATTGTTTTACAATTCGTCTTATGAATGTATTTTGAGGAGCAGGTTCTGTATTTTTGTTGGAAAACAAAATTTTATTCCAATGAACAGAAAAAAAATACGGGTAGCTTTTTTTGCTGATATGCTGGAACGCGATGTGGATGGCGCTGTGAGAACTATGTATC
Source organism: uncultured Paludibacter sp. (assembly GCA_900498215.1). Classification (GTDB taxonomy): domain Bacteria; phylum Bacteroidota; class Bacteroidia; order Bacteroidales; family Paludibacteraceae; genus UPXZ01. The sequence goes on from LR026962.1 coordinate 2,795,650, forward strand.
AGTTGATAGATAGAATTCCGGAAGATAAGTTTGAGTTTTTATTTTTTTGCGGCGCTCCTCCAAAAACAGAACTGAAACACAAAATAGCAAAAGTTCCTTCTGTTTTTATACCTTTTAACGCAACTTATAAAACGGCTCTGCCTTATTTGAAAAGTATGATTTTGGCAAAATCACTTTGGGAATTTAATCCTGAGGTGATTCATATTGCAACTCCGTCTTCATTGGGATTTTTCGCACTGAATTATGCTCAAAAAAACGCTGTTCCGGTATTGTCCATTTATCACACACACTTTATTTCATATATACAGTATTATTTTAAACCGTTTCCGTTTCTTATTTCAGCCGCAGAATCACTTGTCGCTAAAAAATACAGAGATTTTTATAATCAATGCGATATTGTATATACTCCTACAAATCAAATGATTAATGAACTTTCCAATATAGGTGTTTCCAAAAGGTATTTAAAACTATGGCAACGAGGTTTAGATATGAAATTATTTCATCCGTCAAAAAAAGATGCGGATTTCATACAAAATATTACGGGAAATAACAAGCCGTGTGTATTGTTCGCTTCCCGCTTGGTTTGGGAAAAAAATCTGGAAACCTTATTCAATATTTATGATGAAGCCGAAGCCAGACAATTGGATGTGAATTTTATAATTGCCGGAAACGGTGTAGCGGAAGAAACCGCACGTCAACGGATGAAAAATGCGTTTTTCCTCGGACATATTAATCATAATACATTAGCAAAAGTATATGCGTCTTCCGATGTGCTTGTATTTCCTTCCGTATCCGAAACTTACGGAAATGTTGTTGTGGAAGCGATGGCAAGCGGTTGCGTTCCTGTAATTGCAAAAGGAGGCGGTTCACAATCGTTGGTAAAAGATGGTGAAACCGGTTTTCTCTGTGAACCGAATAATGCAAAAGAATATGTGGAAAAAATTCAACAGTTACTTCACCATTCCGAACAGAAAGAAAAAATGCAACAAGCCGGTTTTCAATACACTTCTAAATTGAGTTGGGAAAATTTAGCCAATGAATATTTCAATGATATGGAATACCTATCGCAATTTGCTCCTGCAAAATCAACTGTTTTTTCTTTACGAGATTTTTTCCCTTCAAAATCGCCTTCAAAACGATTGGTGGCTAATTCATTGTAGGAAATAAAATAAGTATATTGATATAAAAGCAAAGAGAAATTTTCTTTTTGCTTTTTTGTTCAACACATTTTCAAAAAACTTTCAAAAAAGGACACAATTTGAGTTTCTTATTATTATCTTTGAGCTTATTAACCTCTAAAAAACTTGCCTATGAAAAGAAAAATATTTACATTGTTTTTTATTATTACACTTATTGGAGATGTTTATTCTCAATTTCCTGCACCTACTAATTTTGAAAGAGTTGATGTCTATGCAGGCCCCGGGCAAGACGCTTATTCTAATTGTGGGATTTTAAGTGGTCCTGATTGGTGCCTCGAATACAGTTGGAATGCTCCTGATTTATCAGGAATTACTTCTACTCTTGACCATTATAATATTTACTATAATGAGGGATATGCAAGTGTTATTAAACTTGCCGAAACTACAGATAACAGTTATAATGATAAAACAGGATTTGTTGGTAATTGTTGGGTAACAGCTTCTTATATTAATCCTTCAGGAGAATCGATGCCTTCGAATACTGTAAATAGTGGAGGCGTACCCGTATCTGTAAAAAAAGTATATAATGATATTTTATCTTTATTAATTAATAAAAATGGACTTTTAGTTAAAGTTAAGANCAAAGAAACTTTTTCCGCAATTAAAATCTACTGTATTAATGGAATGTTGGTAAAAGAAGTTTTGCATCCGTCAAATAATGAAATCATTTTGTTTCCAAATCAAGGTGTTTATGTTCTTAAAATGATTACATCAAAGGGAGAAATCATTACAAAAAAGATAATTTTGTGATTTTGTTTTCCAACTAAATTAGGCGGACAAATGTCCGCTTTTTCATTATGAATAAATCTCTACAATGTTATTCTTCAATCCACATTCTTTTTCTTCAAAAAATCTTACCTTTGTATTCTTATTTTTAAGGATATGAAACTTTCTAAAATTGCCGAAATACTTTCTATAAATACCAAAAATATCCCTGATGTAGATATTCATTGGTTATTAACCGACAGTCGTTCGCTTTCTTTCCCTTCCGGAACGCTTTTTTTTGCTCTGAAAACTTCCAGAAACGACGGACATAAATACATTGCAGAACTTTATCGCCAGAATTTACGCTACTTTGTGGTGAGTGAAATGCTTGACGATTTCAAAAATATGCCCGACGCTGTTTTTTTGAACGTGGAAAATACGTTGGAAGCTTTGCAAAAGTTGGCGGCTTTTCATCGTTCACAGTTTCAAATTCCGGTGATTGGAATTACCGGAAGCAACGGAAAAACAATGGTTAAAGAATGGCTGTATCAGTTGCTAAATAAAAATTTTCGTATTGTACGTTCTCCACGCAGTTATAATTCACAAATTGGTGTGCCTCTATCGGTTTGGTCGTTGGGAGAAACTACGCGGTTGGGAATTTTTGAAGCGGGAATTTCCACTGTAAATGAAATGGAAAAACTCCAGCCGATTGTAAAACCCACCATCGGAATTTTTACTAATTTAGGCGATGCGCATCAAGAAGGTTTCCATAGTTTGAAACAAAAATGTGAGGAAAAACTCAAACTTTTTTCCGGAAGCGAAGTGCTAATTTATTGCTCTGATAACAAATTGGTGGATATTGCAGTGCAGCAAGCGAATTTGAAAGCAAAACTTTTCTCTTGGGGAAAAAAATCCAATGCCGTTTTACAAGTTTTAGAGGTGGAGAAAAAAGAGTTGCAAACAAACGTTACACTGAAATACAGCAACAAAGATTTTGACTTAACAATTCCATTTACCGACGACGCTTCCATTGAAAATGCGTTGCAATGTGTATCAGCAATGCTTTATTTGAATATTGATGTTGAAACCATTGCAAAACGTTTGGAAAAATTAGAACCGGTTGCAATGCGTTTGGAAGTAAAAGAAGGGATTCGTAATTGTTTGATAATCAATGATACATATAATTCCGATTTGAACTCGTTGAGTATTGCTTTGAATTTTCTTAATCAGCAGTCTACTTCTAAAAATCTTTCACGCACGCTTATTTTGTCTGATATTTTGCAAAGCGGATATTCTTCCGATGAACTTTATACAATGGTAGCAGAACTTATTGCAACCAAAAATATCCAACGTTTTATTGGAATTGGAACGGAAATTTCCAAAAATGCAGATAAATTTCATACGGAAGAAAAATATTTTTTCACACAAACCGATGAATTGTTGAAATCGCCTTTGATGTATGAGTTTCAGAATGAAGTTGTATTGTTGAAAGCGGCACGTTCGTTCCATTTTGAAGATATTTTAGCAAAACTGGAATTGATTGTGCACGAAACTACGTTGGATGTAGATTTAAATGCGTTAGTAAACAATTTGAATTATTTCCGTTCTAAACTCCGTCCCGAAACCAAAGTGATGTGTATGGTAAAAGCGTTTGCTTACGGAAGCGGCGCGGTGGAAGTGGCGCGTACGTTACAACATCACCGTGTGGATTATTTGGCGGTTGCAGTTGCGGATGAAGGCGCAGAATTGCGCCGGGAAGGAATTCGTTTGCCTATTGTGGTAATGAATCCTGAAAAAGGCGCTTTCGGAACTATTTTCGATTATAAGTTGGAACCGGAAATTTACAGTTTCCGATTGTTGGATTTGTTTATGGGAGCCGCTGAAAAACAAGGTTTAACCGATTTTCCCATCCATATAAAAATTGACAGCGGAATGCATCGTTTGGGTTTTGAAGAAAAAGATATTCCGGTTTTGATAGAAAAACTTCAAAATCAAAATCAGGTAAAAGTTCGTTCTGTATTTTCACATTTAGCAGGAGCCGATACCGAAAAATTTGATGAATTTACAAAGCAGCAAATTGAAACCTTTACACGTTGTGCCGATATGATTTCAACACCTTTCTCGCACCGCATTTTAAGACATATTTTAAACTCAGCCGGAATAGAGCGTTTTTCAACTTACCAATTAGATATGGTGCGGTTGGGAATTGGTCATTACGGAATAAGCGCCCTTCCCGATGTTAAATTAGATACGGTTTGCACACTTAAAACCGTTATTTTACAAATTAAGGAAATAAAAGCGGGAGAAACTGTAGGATATAACCGTAACGGAAAAATTACAAAAGATAGTCGCATCGGGATAATACCCGTTGGTTACGCCGATGGTTTCGATCGTCATTTGGGAAATGGAAAAGGCGAGGTTTTTATTAATGGTTATCGTGCAAAAACCATCGGGAATGTATCTATGGATTTGATAATTGTAGATTTAACCGATGTTCCCGCAAGTGAAGGAGACAGTGTGGAAATTTTTGGCGATAACATCACCATTCAGGAAGTGTCTGAAAAATTGAACACCATTCCGTATGAAATTCTTACAAGTGTTTCGAGGAGAGTGAAAAGAGTGTATTTTGTGAATTAATTAATCTTCTTCGTGACCTGCGATTTCTAATCGCATAAAATTAATTAAATAATAAACAACGGTTGGAAACCGCTGATCCCAATATGATTTTAACAAAAATAGAACATACCGAAACAGCGGAAAATTTGCTGAAATCCACCTTTTATCTGGCATCAAAACTCGATAAAAAATTTGGTGCGGTTTGTTTTTTATCAGATGTTGAGCAAATTGATGTCAAGAAAGAGGAAATCGTTTCTTTACTCAAAAAACTGAATTTGCCAACAGAAAATATTTATATTTTACCAGAAAAAGAAATTTCATTGATAGATTTTTGCGAGAAAGAAGAAGTTTCATTTTTACTTATCCAGCTTCAGGATTATTCAAGAAAAAATATCCAAAGAGAACTAAATGCCTGTCGTGAATTGCGTATTCCATATTTATTTTTCAAAAATGAATTTGAAGTTTTAAATATTAAACGAATATTGGTTTCGGTGAGTTTTTTAATGGAAGATTACGAAAAAGCGCAATTCGCGTCGGCTTTCGGACGTTTTTGCAATGCGGATGTAACGCTTTTACAAGCTAACGATTACGGTTCGAAAGCGGCAACTACAATAGAAAAAATGAAGTTACTTTTTGATAAGTTTTCCTTTAAATATCAGGTGGAAAAAGCCGAGAAAGATAGTTTTAAGTTGGACAAAGAAGCGCTTCAAAAAGCTGAACAGGAAAATTTTGATATTTTAATTATTTCAGCGTCAAGAGAATACGGATTGGACGATGTTATTTTTGGTCCCAACGAGTTGCATTTGATTAAAAAATCGTCTGTTCCGTTATTGGTTGTTAATCCTCGTTCCGACCTTTATACCTTGTGTGATTGATTTTTTGTATCGAGTTTCGTGTCCCTTGCTTTTTATTTTTTCAATCAATCAATTAATTAAAATTATTTCCGCACGCAAAAGAAAAATCCTATCTTTGCGTTGTTGTAAATTTAATAAAATCAATGAAACTTCCTGCTGACTTTTTTCAGAAATTGCGAAAAATTTTCCTAAATAAATATGCCATTGTAACGATTGTGTTTTTAGGATTCCTTACTTTTAGTGGGAGTAACAGTCTTATAAATCGGTTTAAAAGAGGAAGAGAAATTAAGTCGCTTGAGAAAGAAATTAAGTTTTATCGCTCAGAAATTAACGAAAACAAAAAAAAGACGCAGGAAATGCGTTCCAGCAAGGAAAGTTTGGAAAAGTATGCCCGCGAACAGTATTATTTGAAAAAAGACAGNGAAGATATTTACATAATAAANGAAGATGATGAAAAAAAATAATTTGACATTTATACAATTTGTAGGAAGTTTGCTNATTCTTGTNGGNGCTGCATTAAAGTTTTTTGTATTTGATTTTTCCAATTATATTTTTGCTGCAGGCGCACTGATTTTGATTGCTTTGCAGTTTTTTTATTTGTTTCAGTCAAAAAATCAAGATTTTAGAACTCAACGTCTTCATCGGTTAATGTTTTTAGCTACAGCGTTATTAGGTGTAGGAGCTTATTTTATGTTTACAGGAAAAAATACNTGGATTCCTTTATTGCTCTCTTATGCTTTGGTTTCGTTGTTTTTATCGTTTAGAAGTAAAACTCCTAATTCTTAAAGAAGAATTTGAGACAAGAGAATTTTTGTTTTNTGAAAATATANAGGGAAAGGGCTGTAAGGAAAAATCCTTGACAGCCCTTTTTATATATAGAGTTGAGAGAGAAACTTTAATGTCTGTGTCTTCTGTCATTCTCAAATCTTACATGTTTTTTATAAACCTTTTTCGGCATTTTATTATAATACACGGTACTGTATTCATAATAATTTCTGTCATAATACCCTTGATGATAACGATAAGGATAAGGAGAATTTACAGCAATTTGCACTTGGGGAGCCCTGCGTAAATCAATTCTGCCAAATATAGTAGGAATGGAGGCGCTTACTACCCAATTTCCATGATTAACAAAAATATAAACTNCTCTTTGCAAATCATAATACATATTTTGTTGGGGAAAATATATATGTCTTGTCTTTACTCGATAACCATTTGCAGGTGCCCAAAATGGAGGCGCTGCGTTTAAATCAGCCGGCATTATAAATAAAAGTCCTAAAACTACTGCCAACCCAATGAAGTATTTCTTTGTTTTCATAATAGTATATTTTAATTGGTTAAACTATTAAATCTCTGTTATTAATGTAATTTCAAATTTTATGCCAGATATGTAATTTGCTTATAATCAGTTAAATATATGTGTCTGAAATCTTGTTCAAGTATATTTAAGATAAATTTAAAAAATGATGTTCTTGATTATTATATACCTTGAAAAAATATAATTGAAGAAAATGAATTTTTGCAGGAAGATAACTTTTCGTATATTTACACACGTAAAACCCTTGAAAAACGGATTAATTTTAATATGAAAACACTAATTATTTATCCATTTCTTTGTTCTTTCTTATTATTAACGTCTTGTAATTCAAAGCAAAAACAACTAAAGGAAGCAAATGCTCGTTTGCAGGAAATTAAAATCCTGATAGAAGAAAACAATTTAAATTCAGCAAAAGAAGCCATCGATAGCATTCATATTTTATATCCGAATTTGATTGAAGTACGAAAAAAAGCTGCAGNATACGAAGATGAACTAAAAANAGAAGAAAGTACAANTATNTTGATGCAAATAGACAGTGTTTTACCNCTNAAACAAAAAGAACTGGATTCNCTGAAACAATTTTTTGTGTTTGAGAAAGATGAAAAAATATTAACCGTAGGAATATACACACATAAATTACAGCTTGCCGAAAATAATTTACAACGAAATTACTTGAAAGCAAACGTTTCCGAAAAAGGAGAATTATTTTTGAACAGTACTTATTTTAACAGGCAACCCTTAGATTGCAGTTCAATAAAATTAACAGCAAACAATGCATTGATAAAAGAAACAATTCATGGAAGTGGAGCCGATTTTTATCGCCAAGTTTTTGAAGAAAACGGATATATAAAAGAAGTGGTTACATTCAATCAATCAGCGGAAAACGGTATTTGTAAGTTTATTNCAGAAAATAAAGATTTACCGATTAAAGTGGCGCTTCAAGGAAAATCTATGTACAGCTATCAGTTAGCTGCAAACGATAAAAAAGCCATTGCCGACACATATCGTTTATTTTTAATATTGAATGATATCATAAAACTAAATCAGCAAACGAGAAAAGCAAAATATATTCTTAATCAATAAAATATCAAGTAGAACGAATAATGTAAAAAAGACTGCTTTCAAATTCGGAAGCAGTCTTTTTTATGTTTTTATCTCTTTTTTACAATTTTATAATAAATATTGTTCGCTGATAGATTTGTGCTGTTGTACTCTGGAAATTGTTTCGGCAAATAATCCTGCAATGGAAAGAACCCTTACTTTAGAACATTTGCTGCAATCAAAAGGAATAGAATCTGTAAAAGCGATTTCGGTTAATGCCGAATTTTCAATATTTTCAATTGCTTTGCCTGACATAACTCCGTGAGTTACAATGGCACGTACGCTTTTTGCTCCATTTTCCANCATCAAATTGGCGGCTTTGCAAAGCGTTCCTGCCGTGTCTACCATATCGTCCACAATAATTACATTTTTTCCTTCTACGTCTCCAATAATTCTCATTTCGCCAACCACATTTGCTTTTTCACGTGTTTTATGGCAAAGAACCATCGGAACTTCCAAATGTTTTGAATAAGAACCGGCTCTTTTTGAACCGCCAACATCAGGCGAAGCAATAACTAAATCTTCTAAATTAAGCGCTTTAATATACGGGATAAAAATAGTGGAAGCATATAAGTGATCTACAGGAACATCAAAGAAACCTTGAATTTGATCAGCATGTAAATCCATTGTAATTACTCTGTGAATTCCTGCTACGGTAAGCATATCGGCAATTAATTTAGCTCCAATGGAAACACGCGGTTTATCTTTTCTGTCCTGGCGCGCCCAACCAAAATAAGGGATTACAGCAATAATTTTATAAGCCGAAGCTCTTTTGGCTGCATCAATCATTAAAAGCAATTCCAATAAATTATCCGAATTTGGAAAAGTAGATTGTACCAAATAAATGTACTGACCACGGATAGACTCTTCATAAGAAACAGCAAATTCCCCATCGGAAAAATGCTGTACATTCATGTTGCCTAACGGACAATCTAAACTTTTACAAATTTTTTCTGCTAAATATCGGCTATTAGTGCCTGAAAACACTTTAAAATCGGATGTTTTTGCTGACATATACGTTTTTTAGCATTAATTATTTAATTTCGCTGCAAAATTACTCAAATTATAAGTTAAAAAAAATAATATTGAAACTTATTTGAAAAAAAAATGAAAAAGCCATTTTATACTCAATGCAAACGTTTGAAATTTATTTTTAATAAATAATATCGGGGTATATTAATATTAATTTAATTTTAAACTACTTTTGTTAGTCCGATAAGTTGGATGTAAAAACGCATTATTTTTATTAAAGAAGTTATAAAATTCTGTTGTCAATTTTGAAAGCTATGAAGATTCACTTTAAAATTTCGTACTTCACCCAATGGGGGCAAAGATTAATGGTTTCCGGAAATATACCGGAATTAGGAAATGGAGATTATTCTAAAGCGTTATTTCTGCATTTTCAAAACCACGAAGAGTGGACAGCCGATGTTGATATTCAACTTCCTGAANANNAGGAAATAAGTTATAAATATATNCTTTTTAACGAATATACCGGAGCATATTTAGAAGAATGGGGCGACGACAGACAAATTAAAAAAGACAAAACCGATTTAGAACACATTTTTTGTTTTGATACGTGGAATGCTTCCGGAAGTACTGAAAACGCTTTCCTCACAGCTCCGTTTCAGCAAGTGCTTTTAAAGAAGAAAGATATAAATTCCGCCGCCAAAAAATCGAAAAAAATCACACATATTTTCAAAGTAAAAGCGCCGCTTTTGCACGAAGAACACATACTTTGTGCTATCGGGAATTGCCCNGAATTAGGCGATTGGTCAGTGAANAATCCGGTTTTAATGCAAAAAGAAGGTGATTATTGGTCGGTGAAGTTGGACTTGTCTAAAGTAAATTACGAAGTAAATTATAAATACGGAGTTTACGATACGGTAAACAATAAGTTTCTTTATTTTGAACAAGGACCGGACAGAATTGCTCCTGTTATTCAATTGAAAAAAACATTGGTACAAGTTGAAAACGGTTTTGTACGTATGGATAATCGTTGGTGGCGCGGTACAGGTGTGGGACTTCCCGTTTTTAGTATCCGCACACGTAATAGTTTTGGCGTAGGCGATTTTGTAGATTTGAAACTGCTTGTTGACTGGGCTGAAAAAGTCGGTATAAAATTGATACAAGTTCTTCCGCTCAATGATACAATTGGAACTCATACCGAANCAGACGTTCTTCCTTATGCGGCAATTTCGGCGTTTGCATTGAATCCGTTGTTTCTTAATTTACCCGCAATGGGGAAATTACCTGAAAACAACGAAATGCAAGTTCAATACGTTCCCAAGCAAGCTGAACTCAATGCACAGGATTTAGTTCCATTTATTGAAGTGATTAATTTCAAACTGAAATACGCCAAAGAACTTTATCTTCATCAAAAAGAAGAGTTTCTAAAAAATCCCGATTTTCTTGCTTTCTTTGAAAAAAATGCTTACTGGCTTGTTCCGTATGCAGCTTATTGTGTGTTGAGAGATAAAAACGGAACAAACGATTACCGTGAATGGAAAGAATTTGCACTGTTTGATAAGCAAAAAATAGATGNATTTGTATCTCCATCACAGCCANANTATGACGAGGNTGCCGTAAATTATTTTATGCANTATCATTTACACATTCAACTTTCGGAAACTGCAAAATATGCTCACCAACACGGAGTTGTATTGAAAGGNGATATTCCAATCGGCGTAAACCGCAATAGNGTTGATACGTGGGTTTCTCCTGAACTTTTCCACATGAATATGAATGCGGGAGCGCCGCCCGATATGTTTGCCTACAAAGGACAAAACTGGGAACTTCCTACCTACAATTGGAGCGTAATGAAAGCTACGGGTTTCGATTGGTGGAAAAAACGCTTTGCGCAAATGTCCAATTATTTCGATACGTTCCGTATTGACCACATTTTAGGATTTTTCCGTATTTGGGAAATTCCAACCAATCAAATTGAAGGAATTATGGGACACTTGAATCCTTCCGTTCCTATTCACGTAAACGAATTTAACGAAAAAGGNATTTGGTTCGATTATAATCGTTTTTGCAAACCATACATCACNGACCATATTCTTTGGACATTATTTCAGGAGCAAGCAAACTGGATAAAATCAAATTGTTTACAAATTGAAGACGGCTGGGTGTTGCGTTTNAAACCCGAATATCAAAGTCAGGCGTATGTAGAACAACTTTACAACGAAGGNAAAATTACCGAAAAAATGAAATGGGGATTGTTTGATTTGATTTCAAACGTGTTGTTCTTTGAAGCGGAAGGTTCGAACGGTACGCAATATTATCCGCGTTACGGAATGCATTTCTTATCCACTTATGCTGATTTGGACGATTATACCAAAAATAAACTGAATGAACTTTATATTGATTATTTCTATCATCGTCAGGATGGAAATTGGTACAATTCAGGGATGGAAAAACTTCCGGCATTGAAACGTTCTACCAATATGCTTATTTGCGGTGAGGATTTAGGAATGATGACGCCTTGTGTAACTTCCGTAATGAACGAACTGGGCATTTTAAGTTTGGAAGTGCAACGTGCGCCAAAATCAAATAAAATCGAATTTTTCCATCCTGCAAATGCGCCCTATTTATCAGTTGTAACGCCTTCAACACACGATATGAGCACTATAAGAGGTTGGTGGGAAGAAGACCGGGGCATAACGCAACGTTTCTACAATTCTCAATTAGGACATTGGGGCGAAGCTCCTTATTTCTGTGAATGGTGGATAAGCCGCGATATACTTTTACAGCATTTATATTCACCTGCAATGTGGGCGATTTTCCAAATGCAGGATTTGNTGGGAATTTCGGATAAAGTTCGCCGCGAAAATCCGCACGAAGAACGNATCAACGTGCCTTCCAACTCAAAATTCAGCTGGCGTTACCGTATGCATATAAAAATGGAAGATTTGCTGGAAGAAAATGAATTTAACGAAGAATTAAAAAACTTTATCAAACATTCAGGGCGATAGAGATTTATAATAAACAGTTCATAGAAAATCATGTCGGGATAATAGAAAAATCTATTGTCCCGATTTTGATTTTACCTTATATTTAGCTTTTGGCTCAAAAAGAGAAAGTTGCTGATTAGGTAGTTTATCTAAATAATTTGAAATAAATAGTTCTTTGCCTTTTTGGTTTGAATTTTCGGTTATATTTCTCATACCGTAAACTAAATCCCAAGGAATTATATTTGCAAATGAAAATAATTCACGGATATATTCACTGTCATCATAAGTAATAAGCCATTTGTGCTTGCATTTTTTCATGTTTTCTGCAAAACGTTTATGATTAAACGATTTATGTAAATCTCCGTTTTTCCCGTAAAGAGCAGATTTTGTTGCAGAATAATACGGTGGATCTAAAAAAATAAAAACATTGTTACCATCTTTTTTTAGAACGTCTTCATAATCAAAATTTGTAATAGTTGAGCCATTGACAACTTTTGCGAAATCATTTAATCTTTTTATACTGCTTTCTGTAAATCTTCCGGTAAAAGCTCCTTCACTATAACCTCCGCTTAATGTTGTGCCGGAAAAAGTTATTCGATTATAAACAAAGAAAGCGGCAGCCCTTTCCAAATCACCGAAGTCATCCAAATGATTGTTTAAGAATTGATATAATTCTTTTCCAATAGGATATTTCTCTTTCCATTCGTAAATTTTATCAATCAACGCATCTACATCTTTTTGAGACATTTCCCAGAATTTATATAATTCAAAATAAATATCGTTAATCCAGTATTTTTTAAAAGGGAATCGTTGTTTTGCATAGATAAAAACGGACCCTCCACCGAGAAAAGGTTCTCGGAATTCGTCGTATTCAGGTATTAATGTTGATATTAAATCAACAGCCCTGCTTTTTCCACCAGGATATCTTAATGGGCTTTTTATCATTTTGAATATTGTACTTTCACAATAAAATTATTTTCTCTTGCTTCTTTAATTATTATTTCGATAATATTTTTTTGTCTCGGAGAAAAATTATTTTCTGTAATAAACAAGTTTATTTCTTTATCTGAATTTTCTGAAGAAAAGTTCTTCTTTATTTTTGTTGATGTTAATGATAAAACAGCTTGACTATTTATTGTCTTTTCATTGAAAAAAACATTACACAAATTACTATAAAGGATCATTTTAAGTAGACCGTCTTTTATGTCGCCTTTACTTGGAAGCAATCCATTTTGACTATGTTTTCCTTCAATAAGTTTTATATTTTGTCCTTCAATTAAAATCTCATCAACAGTTAAAAAATATTTTCCTCCCAAATAATTTAAAATAGTAATCTTTGCTTTTGATAAGGTCAATAAACTTTCTTTTGGTTGATGTGTAACATATTCTCTTGATTGAGCTTGTTTTGCTTTTTCTCTTGAAAATTCCATAAAATGAGAAACATCATCTCCAATATTCGATTTAAAATTATCAATTCCTTTGCTATTATGAAGTTTTATTCCTGTTGTTTTTTCTATGAAAGAATATGAAATTTTTACCTTCTCAATTAATAAATGTAAGTTTGTATTTAGTTCGTTTAAGTTCCAATGTAAAGCAGAACTGTGATATTCCTCAATTTCTTTTATTTTAGAAATAATATAATCATTATTGAATTGTTGTTTTGTGATTTTTTTATTACGAACAGACGCTTTATCATAGTAAGCAAAAATTACATAAACATCCAACAAAGACATCAATGATACAGTATCCCATTGCAAAAAATCCCTATCTCCAACTTCTCCTTCATCTTTTACTATTGGAATTACTGTAATTCTTTTGGAAGAACTTAATGAATTATATACTCTTTCAAAAGGATATGATCTTGTCCTTTTCGGAGAAACCCACTTGGAAATAGCATATTTGCTTTGTCCATTTACAATAATACAAGCAGCAGGAACTGTATTAATATCAAATACATCAAGATTAATTTCTTTTAAATTTTCAGTGAGAAATATTTTGTATTTTATACCAGTTATATTTCCTGTTACATTCATTTGAGATTATTTTCTACAAAAATACAAAATAAATTTTGTTGCTTTTTCTTTTCCATAAAATAATCTTTATCTTTGTGTATTCGTATTTTAAAATCGTTGGTAGATATGAAGAAGGAATATACATTTGACGAATTGTTGCATAAAGCGGCGTCGTATTGTTCTATTTCGGAACATTGTATTTCGGATGTGGAAGAAAAACTCAAAGCGTGGGGTGTAAATCCTGCAGACAGTGAAAAAATCATCCAGCATTTAATAAAACAGGATTTTATCAATGAAAAACGTTACAGTCGTGCGTTTGTGCGCGATAAGTTTGGGATGAATAAATGGGGAAAAATTAAAATTTCGCTGGCGATGCGTGAGAAAGGTATTGATAAAGAGATGATTGCCGACGCTTTAAAAGTAATTGACGACGGCGAATACGAGGAACAACTTGCGCGCTTATTAAAAAATAAACTGCACACCATCAATTACGAGTTTGAGTACGAAAAACAAGGAAAACTTTTCCGTTTTGCGCAAAGTCGTGGTTTTGAAAACAATGTGATTGAACGGGTTTTGAGAAGAATATAATCAATTTTAATGTTCCAAGTTTCTTGTTTCAAGTTCTGTAACAATTAAANTCGAAACTCAAAACGTGAAATTTCATATCCTATCATCGCTTTTTTTCGCGCTTTTCCCCAGTGGTACTCGCCTAAAACGCCTGTAGAACGAATTACACGATGGCAAGGAATAAGATACGAAACGGGATTATCGCCAACGGCGGAACCTACCGCGCGTGATGCTTTCGGGTTATTGATTTTCCCGGCAATTTCACCGTAAGTGGTTAATTTTCCTTCCGGAATTTTCAGCAATGTTTCCCATACTTTAAGTTGAAAATCGGTGCCTTTCAGGTGGAGTTTTATTTGCTCCGGTTTTTCCCAATTTTGATTGAAAAAAGTGACCACCGATTGTTGAAAATTGTCTGTTTTTTTCTGAAATTTTGCTTTTGGGAATAATGCTTTTAGTTCGTTGAACGCGCTTTCGGTGTTTTCAGAAAAAGCCAAATAACAAATACCTTTATATGTTGAAGCGATAAATATTTTTCCGAAAACGGTATCAAATTCGCTGTAATTCAGGATTAAATTTTCACCGCCGTTTTTATATTCGCCGGGCGTCATTCCTTCTATTTTCACAAATAAATCGTGCAAACGTCCTGTGCCTGAAAGACCTGTGTCGTTCGCTGCGTCAAAAAGTGATAATTGATTGCTTTTCAGTAACTTTTTGGCATTTTCCACACTCAAATATTGAATGAATTTTTTAGGACTTACTCCAGCCCAATCTTGAAACATACGCTGAAAATGAAACGGACTAACATTCACATAATCAGCAATTTCTTCCAGCGATGGTTGTTTTTTGTAATGCACGTACATATATTCAATGGCTTGCGCAATACGTTCAAAATCTATGTGTTGTTGTGTGTTCAAAGGTTCAAAAGTTGATTTATGTTCCAATAACTTAATTGATACAAAAATATCTCTATTTCTTGAAGTATAAAACCCGAATCTTGCTAAAAATTAAGCATCGAAGTATGTTTTTTCGTTACTTACAGAAATATTTTTATGGGTATTGTTGTTATTAAAACGACTGGTTTTTTTGTTGATAATGAGCGTGGAAGGAATATCCTTTAGCGATTTGTTTTCGGCAGTTACTAAATTTTCCCAAGCAGGATAACTCATCATCATAAAACTCATTTTGTTAATAATGTTAGAATTTAATTTGCCGCTTTTATTTGTTTTTATCCGTAATGGATATTGATTTATAAGAGTTTGTACGCTTTCTGCCACAGTTGGGAATTGTTCTGTTATTTTATTCAAATCCAACAAGTGAATGGTAACGTCCGGATTATTTCGCAATATCCGGCGGGCGTAACGGAGCAAAAAATCATCGGTTTCTTCCGATAAAACAATTAACGTGGAGGTTATTTTGGAGAAATTTCTGTTGATAAAAATACCCACACTGCAATTACTTTGTTCAATAAAATACCGGGTTTTATCTCGAATCAATGTTCCGGGATAAAATATGGTTTTATCTTTAGTTATTTTATTTATTATTTTGTCGAGCCATTTTAGTTTTGCAAACCAGGAATCTTCTTCAAAAAAAGTGGTTTTTATTAATGTTTGTCCTGCTCCAATAAGTAAAAAATCGTATTCTTCTTCGTTTACAATGTGCATAATTTCTCCCTCCACGTTATTTGATACTTTATATTCGGTGGTGATGGGAATATCTAACGTTTTAGCTTCCAATTTCACATCGGCAAAACTTTCTCTTGAAAACTGCTCGCCGTAAATAGGATTAGTGTCAGTTCCTGCCGTAATGTGCAATACATTTACAGCCAAACTGTTTTTGGCTCCGTCTAAAACTGTTTTTGCCACGCGAAGCATATTGCTCCCGTTTTCAGGATTACCCAGTGCAATAATGGCTCTGAAAATACCTAACGCGTGATCTTTTGAGATTTGTTCCTGTTTCAGTTTTTCGGGGAAAAATTTTTCAATCAGCGCAAGCAATGGAGTAGTCATAAAAGTAGTTACCAATGCTACAATAACAAGAATCACAAAAATCGTAGGCGGAATAATTTTCATTTCAAGACCTATGTTTAATACGATTAATTCCATTAATCCTCGTGTATTCATCAGTATTCCCAAAGATAAACTGTCTTTCCAATTTTCTCCTAAAATACGTGCTGGTATTGCACTCCCGCCCAATTTCCCCACAGTGGCAACAAGTATAAATACAACGGTAAGAATCCAAAGTTGCGGCGTATTCACCAATCCTATTTCGGTACGCAAACCTGTGTAAACGAAAAATAACGGCAGTAATAAACTAACCGAAATATCTTCCACTTTGTCAATCATTAATTTGCGGAATTTAGGCATTGGCGGCATAATTACGCCGGCTAAGAATGCGCCGAAAAGTGCGTGAATACCAAGNAATTGTGTAGTATACGCTGAAATTATTAATATCAAAATAAAAAANGCAAAAATACTTTTGTTCAATAATTCTTCGTTCCGNTAAATATTACCTATTTTTTTTAAGAAAGGNCGTACAATTATCAGCATTAAAATAATATATNCCGCAGAAAAAAGCAATGTGTAAAGAGAACTGAAAAAACTGCCGGTTTGTGCAATAGCAATTACGGCAACGAGTAAAATCCACGCGGTAACGTCATTGTTTGCGGCGCTGGCAATTGTAAGTGTTCCGAGGTGGGTTTTTGTCAATCCTTTTTCCTGAACAATGCGCGCCAATACGGGAAATGCCGTAATACTCATTGAAATACCGATAAACAAGGAGAAAGATAGAAAATTTGACGTTGATGTTGCAAAATCGCGATAAACAATATACGCCATTATCATTCCTAATACAAAAGGAATAATAATACTCGAATGGCTTATTACAAATGTTTCTTTGAGTTTTTTTCTTAAATCGTCAATGTTCAAATCCATCCCGATTGTGAACATAAACAATATCAAACCGATTTGACTTAAAATATACAGGTAATTTAACGAACTGGGATTGAAAAGAAAACCGAAAGCATCGGGGAAAAAATATCCTAACAAAGAAGGACCCAACATTATTCCGGCTAAAATTTCTCCAATNACCGTTGGTTGCTTTATTTTGATAAAAAGATATCCTAAAAAACGCGAAACCGCAAGAATAGCAATAAGTTGTAGCAAAAGCAATCCTGCGGGCTCTCTCAGATTTTTTAATGTATTTTCTTTGAAAAGAAGAAAACTGTGGGTATTTCCGTTGTTGATTTTTGATAAAGTATTATGACCTTGCTCAAGCAAGACGTCCAATGCCTGCCCTTTTTTTACAAAAAAGTATGCAATAATGCCGAAAAACAACAATAACGATGTGTAAAACAGCCACGTTTTTATGTTTTTGTTTTTCATGTTGCGAGGGGATTTGAAATTTTTAGTCCCAAATGTAACTTTGGCAAAGCTTAAAACTTTGCCAAAGTCTATTANGCATTAATTTTCTGCAAAGATAAATAAAAAGATAATCGTNTGTTTTTATTTTATGTCTGTTTTTTTTCTGCTACGGTTTTTGGNGTTTTATTTTCANTCTCTTCCAAATTCTCTTTATTCATATACAGTGTTTGAGTTGGGTAAGCAAATTCAAGACCTTCAGTATTAAAACGTTCCAAAATTTCCATATTNACTTCNGATGGAACAATAAGAATATCTTCTCCTTTTTTTACATAATAAATAAANAGTATATTAAGNGAAAAATCTCCGAAACTGTTAAAAGCGGCTATAATATTATCGGAATCTACTTTCGGATTTTCTAAAGCAATGGTTTTCAGTATTTCAATGGCTTTTTTCATCTGTTCAGGTGTAGTGCTGTAAATCAAACCTAAAGTTTGCTTTACTCTAAACATGGGTTCTTCCGAAACATTTTCTATAGCGCCCTCCACAATTTTGTAGTTGGGAATAATTGCCAATCTTTTATCCAANGTTCTTATTCTTGTGCTNCGTATGCCTATATCTTCCACGTGTCCGTCGTAAGAATCAACTTTAATGCGGTCGCCGATACGGAAAGTGCCGTCGGTAAAAATAGTAAAACCNCCGAAAACATTTTTAATNGTATCTTGCGCAGCCAGCGCNAAAGCAACGCCTCCAATTCCTAAAGTGCCGAGCAATGCTCCAAGGTTNACGCCCACATTGCTAAGCGCAATAACAATACCTATAGTCCAAACTAATCCTGTGGTTGTTTTCTGAACTAAAGAAATTTTGTGACTGTCAAGATAAATTCGTTTTTGTTGCGGCGTTTCGTTTTCTTTTGGAGTAAGATATTCATAAATTAACGCGTGTAAAAGGCATTTGAAAAACCACGTAATGTTGACTACAGTAAGTATTTTATACGCTTCTGAAATATATTTTTCAAATGTTTTGTCCAAATTCAAACGACTCAAAGCTATTCTAACGGAAACCAAAATAATTCCAAACAGCAATGGTGATTGTAATGTGCGAAAAAGAATATCATCCAATCGTGTGCTTGTTCTTTTGGTTAGGTTGAATATGAATTTTTGATTGATGGATAAAATAAGTTTTGCAACTAAAAACGAACCAATAATAATGATTAATGATATTAACCACTGTTCCAATGTATTTCCGTAATAAATTTTGTCTAACATGTTTTTTGTTTGAAATGATATCGGAAGTCTGACTTCTAGCTTCTAATTTTTATGATTTTCTATAATTCAAATGCAATGGCATCGCTTGGCATACGCCAATCGCCTCTGGGAGAGAGATTAATGCTTCCCACTTTTGGTCCGTCCGGAATACATGAACGCTTAAATTGCATAGCAAAAAATCTTTTTAAGAATACTCTCAACCATTTNTCNATGGTTGCGGCATCGTATTTCCCATNAAAAGCNTTNATTGCTAAAAACAATATTTTTTTTGGAGTGAAACCAAANCGAACAAAGTAATAAAGGAAAAAATCGTGAAGTTCNTAAGGTCCAATNGTGTCCTCTGTTTTTTGCAGGATTTCTCCATTTTCAGATGGCGGAAGCAGTTCAGGACTTACAGGCGTATTCAAAATATCGTGTAAAATCTTNTCGGAGGTTTTATCTAATTGTGTTGCAGCCCAANCTACTAAATAACGCACCAACGTTTTTGGAACACCGTTGTTTACNGCGTACATTGACATGTGNTCGCCATTATANGTNGACCAACCCAGCGCCATTTCAGATAAATCGCCCGTACCGATGACAAATCCCTTGTGTTTGTTTGCCATATCCATTAANACTTGCGTGCGTTCNCGCGCCTGAACATTTTCATAAGTTACNTCGTGNACNNCAGNNTTNTGTTCAATATCTTTNAAATGAAGCAATGCCGCTTCTTTAATGGAAATTTCTTTTACCGTAACACCCAATGCTTGCATTAATTGTTGTGCATTGTTATATGTTCTGTCGGTAGTTCCAAANCCGGGCATTGTAATTCCCANCACACGTTTGCGGTCGAAACCGAGTTTATCTGCCGTTTTTACACAAACAAGCAACGCTAACGTAGAATCCAAACCTCCTGAAACACCGATAATAACATTTTCGGCGTTTGTATGCATCCAGCGTTTTGCTAATCCTCCCACTTGAATCGAGAAAATTTCCTCACAACTTTCATTGCGTACTTCCATTGGAGGAACAAAAGGATACGGATTGAATTTTCGTGATAATTCCGTAATTTTATTTTCAGATTTATNTTCAAAATAAATTTTTTCTGCTTTTGGATAATCCACATCAAAATGGAAATTGGAATTTTTCATTCTATCCACACGCAAACGTTCAATATCCAATTCGCTGAAAATCAGTTGCGATTTTAAACTGAAACGTTCAGCTTCTTTCAGAATTTTTCCGTTTTCGGTAATCATAGCGCTTCCCGAATAAACAATATCGGTTGTGCTTTCACCTGCTCCGGCTGAAACNTAAACATAACCCGCATTNCATCGNGCAGATTGTTGTTCCACTAAACTTTTACGGTAGAGGTTTTTAGCGATTAATTCGTTGCTCGCAGAAAGATTGCAGATAAAATCAGCTCCNTGCACGCATAAATACGAACTGGGCGGAATCGGCATCCAAAGGTCTTCACAAATTTCAATGGCAAAGGAATAATTCTCCGTTTCAAAAATAATTTGACGGCTAAAAGAAACTTTTTTCCCTGCTAAATGAATTTGTTCATTTCGGATATTCGCTCCCGATGCAAACCAACGTTTTTCATAAAACTCGCTATTATTGGGAAGATGAATTTTGGGAACGAGACCTAAAATTTCTCCTTTTCGAATAACGACAGCCACATTAAAAACTTGACTGTTAAATCTTGCAGGCATTCCTGCCAAAATGGTTATTGAAAGATTTTTTGAAAAATCCAACAGTTCCAACAGCGCATTTTCAGCATCGTCCAACAACTTTTTTTGGAAAAATAAATCGGCACACGTATAACCGGTAATGCTCAATTCAGGAAAACAAACCAACTCCACCTTGTTTTCCACAGCTTGAAGAACAAGTTCCGTTATTTTGGAAATGTTGAATTTACAATCTGCTACCCGAAGTTCGGGTACTGCGGCAGCTACGCGTACAAATCCGTGGTTCATAATAAAGTCCCCTAAATCCCCCTGAAGGGAGACTTTTGATGTGGTTAATAATTCTTTAAAGTTATAATAAACATTATACAGCCCCTTTTATTTTCTTAAATTCCCCCTACAGGGGGATTTAGGGGGCTTTTACAATTTTCTCGTTACTCCTTCCGTAGGAATGCTTTCGTATTTGAAACGATTTACAGCAGTTACAACAAAGGCGCATTTTCCTTTGAATTTTTTGTCTAATTCCCTTAAATCAATACAACTGTCGGTTGTTACAGCTACAATGTTTTCAGGATTTGTCATATCTCCGATTTTATTTCCTTTAAATCCATACACCACATAATAGGCGACTTTACATCCGCCGTCTTCTTTCACTTCATCCCAAAGCAGGTAAGCATCTTTTCCGTCTTTTACAATGCGGAGATTTTGAGGTTGCGCCGAAGGTTCTCCTTGAATATTTCTGCAAATCGGTTGTAATGCCGGATGTTTGTAATAATTGTTTTTCAGTGTGTCGAGCAATCCTTTTGGATTTTTCAAAAATGTTTTAGCGCTGAAATATACGTCTCCTTCAATTTTAGGGAATTTTTGCCGGTTCATATTTAATTGTCGAGCCAATTCGTTTCCATTTTGCCAGGAAGGATTTCGCGTAACACCCAAACCTGATGCGTATAAACCTACATACAGATTTTTTCCATAGGAATGATCCGACCACCATTTGGCAAGTATTTCATAATCGGCTACTTTTTTACCAATTTCCCAATAAAGCTGAGGAACAACGTAATCAACATTCCCTTCCCGCATCCATTTAAGAATATCGGCATATAAATCATCGTAATTGGTAACTCCGGCGCGAGTCGCTGAGCCGTTGATGTCCTGATTGTTATTTCTCCATACGCCAAAAGGACTTACACCAAATTGCACCCAGGGCTTTAAAGATTTAATGGTTTCTTGTAATTCGGCAATCACCATATTTACATTGTTTCTTCTCCAATCGGCTTTATTTGTAAATCCGCGCGGATTTTTCACAAAAGCATCCTGGTCGGGAAAATCGGCATTGCCTTCGGGATAAGGATAAAAATAATCATCAAAATGAACGCCGTCAATATCATAACGTTCTACAATATCTTCTACTACTTTATTTAAAAATTCACGCGTTTCGTCCAGTCCGGGGTTGAAATAATATTTGTCGCCGTATTTTACAATTAAATCGCGGTTTTTATAATAAATGTGCTGCGGATCTAAATTATTGATTTGTCCCGCTGCATTTGTTACCCGATAGGGATTAAGCCACACGTGCACTTCCATACAACGTTGATGCGCTTCTTCAACAATAAACTGGAGCGGGTCGTAAAAAGGGTTGGGGCGACGACCGTTTTTCCCGTTCAAATATGTTGACCAGGGTTCTAAATTGGAAGGGTAAAAACTGTCTGCCGTAGGACGAATTTGTATAACGATGGCGTTGATATTATTCTTATGCAAACTGTCAAGCATTTGGCGCATTTCTATACGTTGTTGGGTAGGAGTGTGGGTGTTTTGACTGGGCCAGTCGATGTTTGCCACTGTTGCAATCCATACCGCGCGAAATTCTCTTTTCGGGTATTGCGCGAAAATTTCCAAAAAGAAAAATAAAATAAGAAATAATCCAATGAATCGTTTGCTCGTCATAATTTTACCAATAATTTGATTATGATACAAAAATATAGAAAAATCCGCTTTTCTCAAAGCGGATTGAAATATAAGTAAATTTGATCAACTAAATCAATAATTTATTTACGAAAAATATTTGGTTTTTATCATAGAATGTTTTTACAATCTAATCTTTTTCCACTCGTCTTTCATCCTGTTTAAATCGGTAATCCAATCTTCAATGTCATTTTCGTGTTCTAATTCATCATTGAGAATTTGTACCGCAATTTGATGTGTCGAAAAATCTTTGCCTTCCGTATAATTTGCTATTTCTTGATAGCGTTGGATGGCACATCTTTCTCCTTTCAGGTTTTGTTCCAAAATTACTTCAATGTACGGGTCGGATGGTTCTTCGTACGAGCATCTTGCCAATTTTGTCCATTCTTTAGGATTTATCACCGGAGTTCCTCCTAATTGAATAATTCTATCAACTAATAATACGGCGTGTCCTAATTCTTCGTCGGCATGAATTAAAAGTTCCGGTTCCACTTCGCTTCTCATCGGTCCTTCCATTAAGCGCGCTCCAATCCAATACTGATAGTATGCCAGCCATTCTTCAGAAAGAGCGGCGTTTAACATTTCCAATAACTTTTCTACATCTACTGATGCTACTTTGATTCCTTGTTTTCCCATAATTGTGTTATTTTAAAAAGTGAATAATATTGTAATTTTAGTTTGATATTTATAGTAAATTTAATTTATGCGTTTACATCAACTTTTACATCAGCGGACTGAAAAGTCTGGCAAACGACTCTTTGAGCTTTTGACGGCGTTGCCGATTGTTCCAGTCGTCTAACGTTAACTCTTCGCAGTGAGTTAAATCGCTCAGAAATAGTTTTTTAAGTTGCAGAGCCGTATTTTTATCGTAAATAAAGGCATTGGCTTCAAAATTTTGTTCAAAACTTCTCTCGTCCATATTTGCCGACCCGATAATAGAAAGAAAATCGTCAATCACAATGGCTTTGCTGTGTAAAAAACCGTCCATATAGCGAAATACGCGAACGCCTGCTTCAAGCATACTTCCCAAAAAGCTAAAACTGCTGGCATCAGAAAGGGGCGCATCGGATCTGTTTGGAATCATTAAAATAACTTCTATACCACTCATAGCTGCCAACTGAATGCTTCCCTCAATTAATTCGGGAGGCATAAAATAAGGTGTGTGAATATACACATATTTTTTAGCGGTCATAATTGCCGATGCAATTCCTTGCATAATAGCGGGCCAATCGGTATCAGGTCCCGACGATACAAATTGTATTAAATTTTCATCGAACGCTTTCGGTTCCGGGAAATATTTGGCATCGGTAATTATTTTTTTCTCTACAAAATACCAGTCAATTAAAAACAGTTGTTGTATTCCGTGTACGCCGGCGCCTTCAATTCTTACAACTGTGTCGCGCCATTTGCCGAGTTTATCGCCGTAAATATATCGGTCAGCGATATTAACTCCTCCGGTAAAACCGATTTCGCCATCCACAATGATAAGTTTGCGGTGATTACGAAAATTGATTTTACTTCGTCCCCAGCGTAAACGGAAAGGTAAAAAAGGTTTGATATAAATGCCCGCTTCGCGCATTGAATGTATGTAAATACGGTTAAGATTGTAACTCCCGAAATAATCGTAAATAACTCTTACGCGTACTCCTTGTTTGGCTTTTTCTATAAGCAATTCGCGGAGTTGATTGGATATTTTATCATTTTCAATAATGAAAAATTCGATGTGGATATGTTTTTTTGCATTCCGAATGGCGTCAAACATTGATCCGAAAATTTGTTCGGGATCAGAATATACATTTATTTTATTGTAGGCGTATCCGGCAGCTTCATTGTTTTTATGCAATAATTTTGTTAATTTCAGAAAAGGGACATCCATGTGTCTTTTGTTTAATTCGTCCAGATTAATTGACGTTACCGGACGTTCCTTTATTCTGTGAATGCTTTTTTGCGAAATCATTTTTCGTTTTCGGTAATCTTGACCTAATACCAAATAGAAAATCAATCCGAGAAAAGGTAGAAAAATAAGCACCAATACCCAGGATAAGGATTTTGAAGGATTTCGGTTTTCCAATAAAATCACCGAAATAGCAGAAAATATCGTATACGCGTATAATACGATAAACACAAGAAGGATAATGTGGTCAATTTTCATAGGTATGAAACAAATGTATTTATAAAACCATATATATCAACTTTTTCCAAATTTTCTGAGAAATTCATTCAGTTTACTTTTTTAATAATAATTATCATCAAAAACATCAAACTTCCATCTTTTATCTTCAAACTCCAAACTCCAAACTTCTGACTTCTATTTCCTAATTCTATAATGAATCCACTGATGATTTTCAACAATTTTCTCAGTTTCAATTTCAGCATTTTTCAGAACAGGAGCTTTAATACCTTTCCCGATAATTACTTTTGATATTTCAATATTGGCTTCGTCCCACAAATCTGCTTCAATAAAGCTGTTTAACAGTTTTTCGCCTCCCTCTACCAATACCGAATGAATGTTTTTTTCGTATAAATGTTGAAGAATTTCGTTCAAGTTATTTTTATCGGATGAAATTTGGATGTATTCCAAATTTGGTTTACCTACAATTTCTTTTTCAGTAAAAATAACGGTAGGTTCACTTTCGTCTTTTATGTTGAAATTGTCGGGAATTATTCCTTTTCGGTCAATTGTTACACGCACTGGCGAACGTCCAAACCAATCTCGTAATGTAAGGGATGGATTATCGAGCATTACAGTTTGTGTTCCTACCATCATTGCCATGTTTTCAGAACGCATTTTATGAGTAAATTGTTGAGTAACGGAATTAGAAATTTTCATTGCAGATGTGGAATTATTTTTCCTGCAAATATCAATAAATCCATCGGCAGTTTGCGCCCATTTAAGTGTGATATAAGGTCTTTTCTTTTCTTGAAAATAAAAGAAACGCCTATTTAAATATCGTGCTTCTTCCTCCAATACTCCCACTTCAACATTTATGCCTGCCTGACGTAGAATTTCTACTCCTCTTCCCGATACTTTCGGATTGGGGTCGAGTGTAGCAATTACTACATGGGGAATTCCCATACGCACAATTAAACTAGCACAAGGAGGAGTTTTTCCGTAGTGAGAACAGGGTTCTAAATTGACATACAGCGTGGATTTTTTAAGTAACGATTTGTCTTTTACGGAATTGATTGCGTTCGGTTCGGCGTGTGGTTCTCCATAGCGTTTATGAAAACCTTCACCAATAATTTCTCCATTGTACACAATTACAGCGCCCACCATTGGATTAGGCGCAGTAAAACTGCTACCCAGCTTTGCTAAATAAAGACAACGTGCCATATAAGAATGATGATTACCATTTATGTACATGTTAAAACTTTTTTGTTAAAAAAACGTTGTAATTTCATAACAAAAATACAATTTTTTTAGAAATCAGCAATTTATTGATTGCTTGATTTTTGGTATAAAAATTGCCTTAAAAATGCAACATTACAAATTTTAATCAAATAATTTAAATAAAATCGTCAAGAAGTATGAAAAAAGTATTCTTTATCAGTTTATTAACCATAACAATGGTTTCCTGCGCCGAATTAACTTCAGTATTAGGAACATTGGGTTCAACAACGGGAGTAACTCAAGAGGAAAATGCCGCAGGATTAAAAGCAGCATTAAATTTAGGGATAGAAACAGCCGTAAAATCATTGGGAGTAAAAGATGGATTTTTTAACGATGTGATGCTGAAAATATTATTGCCTAAAGAAGCTCAAACCATTGCAGAAAACATAAAACTTATTCCGGGTGGAAGCGATTTGGTTGATAGAGCTGTTTTGTCTATGAACCGTGCAGCAGAAGATGCTGTTAACGAAGCCACACCGATATTTAAAAACGCAATTTTAAGTATGTCTTTTTCAGATGCAATGGGAATTTTATTTGGCGGAGACAACGCAGCAACAGAATATTTGAAAAAAACAACTTATACTCAACTTCAAAATGCATTTGCTCCTAAAATTAAAGTATCGTTAGATAAACCGCTTGTTTTCAATACTTCAACAACAAAAACTTGGAATTCACTTACGTCTGCATACAACACAGTGGCAAATAATCCGATAGGAGCAGTTGCGGGACTAAAACCGGTAAATGTTGACCTTGAACAATATGTTACCGGGAAAGCATTGGATGCACTTTTTGTAAAAGTAGCACAAGAAGAAAAAGCGATTCGTGTGAATCCAGCAGAACGTGTAACTTCCTTGTTACAACGTGTATTTGGGCAGTTAGATAAAAAATAATTCTAAAATAAATAAAAAAAGCAAAGAATAATAAGCAGCATTTTATATATCTTTGCAGAAAGAAATAAATGGAATATTCTGTTACATTGACCTATAAAAGTCAGAGTAACAGAATATCTTGTTATAAAATGATTTTACTATGTTTTTAAATACAGAAATAACGAAGGATACATTTTATGTGGGTGTAAATGACCGTATTAAAACCAAATTTGAAAATATTATTCCTATCACTAAAGGAGTAACATATAATTCGTACTTAATTGTAGATGAAAAAGTTGCATTGATAGATACGGTAGATATTTGTTTCAGTGATTTATTCATTCAAAAAATACAATCACAACTTAAAGGAAGAAATATAGATTATCTGATAATAAACCACATGGAACCGGATCATTCCAGCGCCATTAGTCTTATTCGGAAGTATTATCCTGATATTACCATTGTAGGAAATATAAAAACAATTGGGATGGTAGACGGTTTTTATGGAATTGACGATAATATGATGGAGATTAAGGATTTGGAAATACTTTCATTAGGTAAACATCAGCTACAATTCTATTTAACCCCTATGGTACATTGGCCAGAAACAATGATGACGTATGACGTAACTACTAAAACGCTTTTCTCAGGTGATGCTTTCGGGTGTTTTGGAGCTTTGGACGGGGGAGTGTTGGATTCGGAAATAAACGTTGAAAGATATTGGGACGAAATGGCTCTTTATTATGCCAACATTGTAGGAAAATATGGTTCGGCTGTGCAAAAGGCATTTCAGAAACTTGCTTCGCTCGAAATTCAAATGATTTGTTCCACGCACGGTCCTGTATGGAAAGAATACGTGAATAAAGCGAAAGATATGTATGAGAAAATGAGCCGTTACGATGCCGAAGAAGGTGTTGTAATTGCTTATGGCTCTATGTATGGAAATACGGAACAAATGGCGGAAGCAGTTGCAAAAGGACTTGTGTCTGCCGGAATAAAAAATGTGGTAATGCATAATACGGCAACTTCCGATTCTTCCATTGTGCTTCGTGATATTTTCAAATATAAAGGATTGGTTATAGGCAGTCCAACGTATTGTAATGAGTTACATCCGGAAATCGACGCTTTAATCCGAAAGATAGAAAACAGAGGAATAAGAAAACGGGATTTTGCTTATTTCGGCTCTTTTTCATGGGCGGGTGTTTCCAATAAAAAACTGGCTGCGTTTGCCAATACAATGTCGTGGCGCACGGTAGATTTTTCGGTAGAAGAAAAAATGGGATTAAAAGAGAACAACTATCAATCTTGTATTTTACTTGGGAAAAAGTTAGCCGAATTATTGCGCACCGAAGAACCTGAACCGGAAAATTGTCATTGAAATTTGTCCGATTTAGCTCGTTCTTAGATTTGGTTTTGATTTTTATTGTAAGAAAATTTATAGAAATTTTGGTTGTTAATTGTCTAAAATAAAAGACGGATAATCTTTTTATGAAAAAGCTTTTAATATCATTCGCGTTATTTTTTTTATTTTTAACGGCAAATTCGCAAACGTCTACTGCTGTCAATTCATCTTGGGATTTTGTAAGTGAAACAGCAGTGAGCGCCGGTTTTGGCATGGGCGGAAATTCAATTTTTGGGGCAGATTTGGAAGTGATGGTTTTGCCTCGCTTCAGTGCGCAATTAGGAGCAGGATTTTGGGGATTTTCAGGAGGAATCAATTACCATATTTACCCTACGGTAAGTTCTTCTTTCTTCTCTTTCCAAGCTTGGCAAAGCGGTTTTGGTAACCGATATAAAGCAATTTATGCCGGTCCTTCGTTTCAATACCGAGCAAATAAACTTTTTCAGGCAGGAATAGGAGTGGGGTATCAAATAAACAAAAGTCCCAATTATAATCCCCAAAATAAAGCACTATTGACGGTTAATTTAGGAATTTATTTCCCGCTCTAAACTCTAAATATTCTGTAATTATCAGATTTTTCTGTCGTTTTTTTTTGAATAATCTCTAATTTTTTATGTAAGATGAAAGAACTAACATTAATAACTCCCACTTTTATATTTTCGGCAATTTCGCTTATTTTTTTGGCGTATACTAATCGTTTTTTATCGTATGCCGCTTTGGTGCGCGAACTGAAAAACAGGTATATGGTTGAGCCAACCGCTATTACACGCGGACAAATTAATAATTTGCAAAAACGACTTAAACTCATCAAAAGAATGCAAGTTTTCGGGATTGTGAGTTTGTTGCTTTGTGTCGCTACTATGTTTTTAATATATATTGATTATCAGGTGGTTGCCGTTTATGTGTTTGGAGTAGCATTGGTTTGTCTCATCATTTCGCTTGCATATTCTATTTGGGAAATTATGATTTCGGCAAAAGCGCTCGAAATTTATTTAAGCGATATGCATACCGTAAAGGAAGGCGAAAAATAAATCTGAAGCAAAAACGTTTTTATAAAAGACTTTTGTAATTTCGTAATTCTAACTAATCTTAGTAAAATATGAAAAAACTGTTTTTATTTATTATAAGCGTAACTTTAATAACGCTAAGTTTTTTTACTTCTTGTAAATCAAATGACCCTGCCGATACAACAAACGTTGTGAATCAGTTTGTATATGACGGTATGTCTTTGTATTACTTTTGGGCAGACGAAGTGACTAATAAAAAACCAACCTCTGCCGATACAGATCCAACCGCGTATTTTGATAGAATTCTCAATGCAACCGATAAAGATCACGGATGGTCATGGATTACTGACGATGTGCAAGCATTGATTGCCGATTTTGCCGGAGAACCTAAAGCATTTGGGTTTTCACTGACTTTTGCCGCTGCAAATCAAGCTCAAACGGAATATTATGCCATTGTAAAATATGTTTTTCCAAATACACCCGCTTCCAATGCCGGAATAAAACGAAAAGATATTATTGGTAAAATAAATGGAAATGCCATTACCGAAAACAATTACACCGTTTTATACGGGAACGATGCCGCTACGTTTACTATGTACAAAATTACAACTGATGGTGTTGTTCAAGACAGAAATGTGACGCTTACACCTGTTACCATACAAACTAACCCAGTGTATTGCGATAGTATTTATGAAATTGGAGGTAAAAAAATAGGATATTTATTTTATACTGATTTTATTGATAATTATAATAATAGTTTATATCAAGCGTTCAGCAAATTTAAACAAGCAGGAGTTACCGATTTAGTGCTTGATTTGCGTTATAATCACGGAGGCGCTATTACTGCTGCCACCTATTTAAGTTCATTAATTGCTCCCGCAACCGTGGTTGAAAATAAATCGGTATTTGCAATATTATCATACAATAGTTTTATAAATAATTATTTCGACCAACACAACTGGAGCAGAAAAGATAGTTTAGGAACTTATCAAGATGGCGAAGAAAACCCTTTAAATGCAAATTTGAATCTAAACAAGGTATATATTATTGCTACCAGTGATTCTTACTCGGCTTCGGAATTGACCACTTTTTGTCTAAAACCGTATATGGATGTAGTTCATATTGGCGGAAATACCGGAGGGAAATACACAGCATCATGGACAATTCACGCCTACGATACTTCCATAGGTAATGCGGTGTATGATGAAAATGAATTAACATTATCTGAAAAAGCGACACTTAAAGATTGGGCAATGCAACCAATTGTAGCAAAATACACTAACAAAGATGGCAACGATTTTTCTTCGCCGGGTTATTTAACTCCAGCTTATTCGTTGAAAGAAGGAGGAGGCTATATTTCGAATTGGACGCAAATAGGAGATACTAAAGATACATATTTGGGACAAGCAATTTATTTAATTACCGAAGATGAAACGTATAAACCAGCCGCACAAGTTCCTGTGAATAAAATAAAAGCAGAAAAGGGATACGAAGTAAAATTGGCTAATCCGATGGATATGAAAAAATCGTCTGTGATATTGAATAATGTAAAAATAAATCCTCAGGAATTGCAAAAAATAATGAGAATAAAAAAACAAGCAGAATAAAAATAACAAAGGCAACTGAAAAGTTGCCTTTGTTATTTTTATTCTTTATTTTGAACCTGAAGGGATTGTTTTTTGATACGTTCTTTTTCTATTGCATTATATTTTAAATATTCATCTCTGGGTAGAATTTTTTGAATAGCTTCATTTTTTTTCAGTTTTAGTTTTTCCACTTTTTTTGCAGAATTACACATGCAGCAGTTCTCGGCTTTCTGAACATCCAGAAGAAATTGATATTCTATTTTTTCCAGTTTCTTAGCATTTTCATCGCTAAATTTGATTAAACGCTGCATATAACCCACTTTTTCTACAGCCGTATTTTTCAGTATGTCTTTTATAATAGTTGATTTCTGTGCGGAAGCAAACATACTAAAACAAATAAAAGTAGTGGTAATTAATAAAATCCTTTTCATAATTATTTAAGTATTAGAAAGTAACTATTGTTATGTTTCTATTTGTGTTATTTGATTGCATCATTATTAGGCTTTGCCGTTATTTATTTCACGTTATTTTAGAATAGCTCTTGAATAATTGCTTAATAACCCGAAGCAAATAACAATTAATAACGCTGTAGGCAGATAACTATCCAAAACCTAACATTAATTCTTATTGATTACTTATTTGGTTCAAAAATACAATTTCTTTTTAATTATTTATCCAAATTTCCTGCCAAACTTTTGAACTTTTGAACTATCTTTGTATTATGCTGCACGATTTTATAAGTAAACAAATATTAGCCGAACTCCCCTTTAACGCAACTCATCAGCAGGCAGAACTTATTACTGAACTTGGAAAATTTATTTTCTCTACCGAAAATGAAAAAGTTTTTTTATTGAAAGGATATGCCGGCACGGGGAAAACCTCAGTTGTAAGCGCTTTGGTGCGAGCGATGAATACTTTACAACAAAAAACAGTATTGTTGGCTCCTACAGGACGCGCTGCAAAGGTTCTTTCTTCCTATTCAGGTTTTTCCGCTTTTACCATTCATAAAAAAATATACCGACAAAAATCAATGAGCGAATATCGGTTTTTGTTGGCAGATAACTTAAGTAAAAATACCATTTTTATTGTAGATGAAGCGTCTATGATTTCTAATTCGGGATTGGATACTTTGTTTGGGACAGGAAGATTGTTGGATGATTTAATAACGTATGTTTACAGTGGTGAAAATTGTTCGTTAATTCTTTTGGGCGATACGGCTCAACTTCCTCCGGTTTTGCAACCGCAAAGTCCCGCTTTAGAAAAAACGGTTTTAGAAGAATACGGACTGAATATTTATGAATATACTCTTACAGAAGTTGTTCGGCAAGCGTTGGAAAGCGGTATTTTGATGCAAGCAACTGAATTAAGGAGAAAGATGTTGGAAAATATAACTTTTGCAAATGCTTCTGTTTTTTCAAAACAATCTTTTTCTGATGTAGTAAAAATACAAGGTTCAGATTTGATTGATGAAATTCAGCGTTCATATAACGAAGTAGGAGTGGAAGATACTATAGTTGTAACACGTTCTAATAAGCAAGCTAACCGTTATAATAATGGAATCCGTAGTCGTGTGATGATGAAAGAAGAAGAATTGACCAACGGAGATTTACTTATGGTTACTCGAAATAATTATTTTTGGACAGAAAACTTGCCTGGGATTGATTTTATTGCTAATGGTGATGTTTTGGAAGTAAAACGGATTCGGAAATACAAAGAAATGTACGGTTTCCGGTTTGTAGATTTAACTTTGAAATCTTTGGATTATGATTGGGAAATAGACGCCCGCGTATGGTTGGATAGTTTACAGTCAGAAAATCCGGAGCAGATGAATAAATTAACCAATAACTTATTTAATGCTGTTGCCGAAGATTATCCTGAAATAACTCAAAAGAAAAAATTATATAAAAAGATATTGGAGAATGAATACTTCAATGCTTTGCAAGTAAAATTCGCGTACGCTGTTACCTGTCATAAGGCACAAGGCGGGCAGTGGAAAAAAGTATTTATTGATAATGGATACGTAAAAGCAGAACAAATAGATATTGAGTATTATCGATGGCTTTACACTGCTTTTACACGCGCCACGGAGAAAGTTTTTCTTGTTAATTTTCCTGACGAGTGGTTTGAGAAGTAAGTTTTAACTAACAAAGCCAACATTATAAAAAAACAATTCCAATTTTATTTGGAATTGTTTTTTTATATTTCTTCTATAAAAATTATAAATAAAATACGTGAGGATAAGTAAAATAGAAATAAAGTTTCCATTACCTACAGGAATCATAGATTCGGGATCAGGATCACCACCGGGGTCTATAATAATATCATCGGTTGTAGAAGGAAATATAGGCGCATTCAGAGAGTTTTTATTAGCAATTGAATAAGAACTATTTGTNATCAATAACGTCGTCGTACTTTTATTGCTTTGCTTAATACTCGATGCTTGTGTCATCATAATTCCCGAAATCTCTAATGAATTCGCAGTTCCTGTTTTGCTTCTTTTTTGTAAAGCAACGGTTCCCACGTTAAGATTATTATTGATATTACTAANCTCGGAATTTCCCGATATCAAAGTGGAACTATTGTTATTGAGTGGAACTACAGGAGCGTCACTAGAAAAGTTTGCATTATCAATATTGTTATGTTTTCTTTTTGATTTTGAAAGTGCACTGTTCTTTAATAAGGGCGCATTTTGCTGATTATTTACAGCCGTAACAGAGTAGTAGTATACTTCATTTTGAGCTTTTTTTAAATTGCTAAAGAAGAAATATACCGCAAACCCTACGGAGCTTAATATCAGTGTCAGCAAAATTTTACTTTTCATTTTTTATGAATTATGTACTTGCCTCACAAGTCTTTATTACTTAATTAATGATGTGTTAAGATAACCTGTCTGATTGTTATTTAATTACTAATTTGATTGTTTTCAGATATTTGCCTGCGCTCATTTTTATCAAATAAACTCCCGGTATTAGTTTTACATTTAAATCCTCATTACTTATCGGAAGTAAAGTTTTATCTATAATCATTTTTCCGCTAACGTCAAATAACAGCATTGTTCCTTCGTATTGTGAATTATTTATGATTTGAATACTGTTTCCATTAAAATACGCATTCAAGAACAGTCCATCAGAGTTATTATTTGATAATTCTCCTTTAATTTGGAACCGCTTAACATCAGTTCCGTTATTATCCGCCGTGAAATTATACGTTGTTACATCTTTATCCAAAGGCGTCACTACATGTGCCNCATAATCCACTAAATATAAGTTGGAATAAACGTCATCAAGATTTGATTTTCTTAATGTTAAAGTATATTCCGAATCAGTGTTTCCTATAAAATTAATATATGAATCCAGTATATTGTCAGAGGTGTTAATCTGCATACCGCCGTCAGGAGTAGGAGTGTAGATATACGCTGTAGGCGTACCAAAGAATTTACGTCCATCCCATCCATTGTCAAAATTAGCCGATGTTCCTGCCTGATAGAACAACCATAGTCTGTCGTATGTGGATTGGCTATTCATTTCTATTTCCAAATAAGGCAAGGACGACGACGCTTTGGAAACTTTGCTCTTTCTGGGAACAGATTGCGGGTTTACATTCTCAATCAGTTGATCATAAGGCATTGTCATCGTTATATTTGTTCCAAAGGTACCGATATGGCGAAGCAAAAATCCTTGCATTGACGGAATTTGATTTCCCACAACAGGACTTACATTATAAGGAATGGCTCGATAACTTCCGGCTGTCATAGTCGTATTATTAGGCGTAGAAGAAGGCGATGTGTTNCCCCAATCCCCAAATGACCCCGTGTTGTATAGATAAACGGTTTGTTCTACATTTTCAGGAAAGTTCATCGTAGAAATATCAATGGCGGCAGTAAATGAATTACCGAATACATTTTGTCCCAAACCATAGCGATAATTATTTTCATTTGGGTCTGTCGAACTGCCCACCACCGTTGCTGTCCGGGTAAGAGTAATGGTTTTATCGCAGAATACTAACGCCCCCTCCAGTGTAATTATTTTTGGAACATCTTGTGTAATTGAATACCCTTTAAAGTCACCTGTAAGAACACTGTAATTATTTAATGTAATCCATTTTTTGTAATAAGTATTTGTTGCGTTCTGAGTTTCACTGTATTCACGCAGATATGATCCGTAGAATGTAGGATTTGCCACGACAGATTCTACGGGAATTCCAAACTGCTGCCATTTATAATATCCCGAGTACGTTGTGCCATAGGTTGGACTACCCACAATATTATCAATCCATTCATATAAAGGTCCTTTGTATCCTTTAGCAAACATTTGAACAGTTCCCATCACAGGATAATCGCAAGGTTGTCCGCTCAGTATAAGTGTACCGTTAGGAGTCGTTCCGTCATCTGCTGCTTGAACCAGTATTTTACCGGCATCGGTTTCTGAACCGGTAACAGTACCGATTACCCTCAATGATGTTCCGGGGGGAACAACAAGCGCTTTATCGGAATTATTGGTTAAATCGCCGATTGTAAACTCAGACCCTTGAGATAAAATCAGATCACTTTCAGCCGGAAACCCACCATTATTTTCAGCCGTTGCAAATACGATATCGTCTCCCGTATTTGGCGCCACACCTGCAGACCAGTTGGAACCGGTGCCAAATTCCGTAGAAGTATTCCCGACCCACACTTTAACCGTTGTGGGTAATTCAGTGAGATATAACGTAGCCTGATCGCACGCTTGCGGTGTTCCGTTATCGCAAATGGTATATACCACACTTGTAGTGCCCGCATAACCTGCAACAGGAACAAACGTGTACGAACCATTGGAATTTAATGTCAACGTACCCACATTCGGAATAACGGTAGCCGTACCGATATTAATAGCAGTAGTTCCGTTCGCCGTAGCGGCTGTTACCGTCATTGTATTTCCTTCCGGATCGCTGTCATTGGTTACAANATTTCCGGTAAGAGTTGTTCCTGCAATTCCTTCTTTGGCGTCATCNTTAGCAAAAACATTATTTCCTGTATTTGGATATACCGAGATATTGATATTGGCAGTGTCTGTCCCTGCGTTACCATCCGATACAGTATACGTAATCGGGTTCACCGTTCCTGTAAATCCGGTGGCAGGTGTAAAAGTATACGTTCCGTTTGNATTCAATGTGATGGAACCGGCATTTACAACCGCATTGCCCGATGCATCTACTCCTGCTACAGTGGTTGCGCTGCCAATGGTAATGGCAGTTGCACCTTGTATTGCAGATGTAATCGTCAATGAGTTTCCATCGGTATCGCTGTCGTTAGACAATGCATTTCCGGAAACGGCAGTATTTATTTCTGTGCTTGACACATCATCCTGTGCAATNGGCTTATCGTTTTGTGATAAACTTCCGGCAGCAATTACTTCAATGGTCANCGTAGCGGAATCACTTCCATAGGCGTCACTCATTGTATAATTTACAGGTACTGTTCCTGTAAATCCTGCGGCAGGTACAAAAGTATAAGTCCCGTCAGTATTCAATGTCATTGTGCCTGCCAAAGTTCCTGTTGAAGTATATACTTGCGTAGCTGTTCCGACAAGAAGAGTGGTAGGTACTCCTGAAGCGTTGTAATATTGTGCATTTGTTATTGTAGCTGTACCTTTGTATTCATCGTTAGTCAGAACGCTTCCCGTAGCCGTAGTACCTGCNGGAACCTGGTTAATATCGTTATCGGCAACTATAAAAACGGTAATGGTGGCAGTTGACGAACAACCGTTGTTATTGGTATAAGTAATGGTAGCCGTTCCCGCAGCAACTCCGGTTACCAATCCTGTGCTGGAAACAGTAGCTACCGATGTGTTGCTTGACGTCCACGGGTTAGAAGCTGCAGGCGTCCCGCTTCCTGTTAATTGTGTAGTGCTGTTAACACAAACACTTGTAGTTCCTGTAATAGCAGGCAATGCATTTACGGTAACGGTAGCAGTTTTAGAACAACCGTTGTTATTGGTATAAGTAATGGTAGCCGTTCCCGCAGCAACTCCGGTTACCAATCCGGTGTTGGA
Source organism: uncultured Paludibacter sp. (assembly GCA_900498215.1). Classification (GTDB taxonomy): domain Bacteria; phylum Bacteroidota; class Bacteroidia; order Bacteroidales; family Paludibacteraceae; genus UPXZ01. The sequence goes on from LR026962.1 coordinate 2,832,512, forward strand.
AACAGTAGCTACCGATGTGTTGCTTGACGTCCACGGGTTAGAAGCCGCAGGTGTCCCGCTTCCCGTTAATTGTGTGGTACTATTTACGCAAACACTTGTAGTTCCTGTAATAGTAGGCAGTGCATTTACGGTAACGGTGACATAACTTGATGTTCCATCACATCCTCCACCTGATTGAGTGATATAAACCTTGTAATACTTTGTTCCGGCAGTTGTGGTTGAAGGAGGGTATGTAGAATTTGTTGCGCCACTAATATTTGTATAAGTTCCTCCAGAAGTGGTACTTGACATCCACTGATAACTTGCTACTGTCCCAACTCCATTACTAACTGAAGCCGTTAAGGTAACACTTGCTCCGGCACAAACAGAGGATGACGACGGTGAAATTGTAACCGTCGGATCAGCATTCACAGTGACTGCTGCACCCGATGCCGAATATACTCCTGATGATACGTTTTTCGCCCATAAATATACGGTTCCAGCTGTGGTATAATTGCTTACAGAAGGAGATGTTGATGATGTAATTTGAGTTGTACGTGTAGTAGAATTCCCGGTCCACCACTCGTAGGTGACGTTGGTGTAAGAAGGTTGTAATGATGTGAGATTAATACCAACACAAACTGAAGTTTGACTTGGTACCGGAACAGCTGGCTTACCATCAGCACTGGGACAATCTGTCGAAGGCAATGTAGTCGGGTCAGCATTTCCCCAGGTATTTCCGGATCCTGCTTCATTAAATGTCATACTTCCCGGAGCATTGAACATAGCTGTCTTATAATCTGCAATCGATGTTGTCGGAGGTGCTGCCAATCCCGGTTTCCTGAAATTAAGATTCGGACCTATTGTTCCACTGTTCATAACAGCTTTATTAGACCATACGAAATAACCTCTCTTTGACGCATCCGATGGACCTGTTAAGTTTCCATCAGACTGGAACTGACCTGAAGTGAATGTAGTAATTCCCTCATTATAAAACACCGAACCACTTCCTCCCAGGTTTATATTGCCCGAGACATTGAAACGACCATAGTTTTCTACTCTGGAAGTAGGTCCACCATAATCTATTTGAGAAGTGTTAAAAGTGCCATTGTTAATTAATTTTCCCCCTCCGTTAAGATTAAATCGGCCGGTATATGTTCCACAATTTACGTATACAGAAGTTGAGTTACTATTATAATTACCATCAATCGTTAAAGTCCCCGTATTTTTAAAATAAGCATTCCCTGCAGATATATTCAATGTATTAGTAACGTGCATAGAATTATTGTTTGTCATTGTAATTGTTGCACCTGATTTTTGAAATTGAAGTGTCCCCGCATTAAATGTACCGTCATTGCTAATAGTCATAGTTGCTCCATTTAAAGTGAGGGTATTAACAGACAAAGTAGCTCCGGAATGGATAATGATATTCATATTTCCAGCCCAGGTTGGATTTTGATTTACGACAAGCGTTCCATATATGTCGATATCTACTACGGTTGAGGGACTGCTAAACGTGTAATTGTTTCCTCCGAAATTTAAAGTTGCTCCTGTGCCTACACAAATTGATGAGCCTGAACTAAAAGTAACATCATTATTGATTGTGTTACTTCCTGTAAAACAAGTTAATCCGGAAGCAAACGTGTAGTTTGAACTACTCGTATAATTGTTTATAGTAGTAGTACAATTGGTGCATTGCCCGGCACTATTTTGTATAATTGATATAAATGCAAAAAGTAATAAAACAATTTTTAATGTTCGAATATTTTTATTTGTTGATATAAGTTTTGTCATAAACTGATTGATTGTAAGTAAAATATTAAAATTCAAATCATAATTTTAAAACGTTGGTTTTAGCCATAAAAAGATTCTTATGAATTGAGAGAATAAAATGTGATTTATAATCGTTAAATCATAAAAAATCTTCTTTTTATCTTTGTTTTAACTTAAATATAAACTTGATTTTTTTTATCGCTAAACATATAACACAAATTGTAAATATATTCCTTTTATGATAATTATAAAAAGAGAAAATATATAATATGTTAACAATGTATAAAATAAATAATTTGTGATTTTTACAGCTATGAAGTATTGGAAGAAAAAAAAGGTTGAAAAAACATATAATATGAAACTGTTAACTGAATTTATGAGTTCTTAAATATAAGCTTCATCTAAATAAAGTTTTGTTTTTTTGTTATAAGGTGTTTTCTGCAAATTTATATGTAATTTATTGATTAATTAGAATAAAATTGTTTTTTTAATAAGTGTTTGAATGATTAATATGGAGAAATTTATTTAAATAACTTATACGAATACATAAAAAACAATTGTAGTCCTAAACATAAGTAATTTATTTGGTGTTTTTTATTATCTCTTTTATGATACTTATCAGTTGGATTTTATTCTCTTTATATTTGCTAAAAATAAGATAAGATATTGTGAGGGAGATAAGTATATGATTTCCTTCTCCTACAGGTATCATAGAACCCGACTCAGGGTCGCCTCCCGGGTCGACTATAATATCGTCTGTTGTAGATGGAAATACCGGAGCATTCATTGTACTTTTTCCGGTTGATGTGTGAGATGTGGAGCTTATAGAACTTATAGAACCCGCAGAAGCTAACAGGTTGTTGGCTTTTTTTGATCCTGAAGCCTTAGCTAACAATATTCCGGTTGTAGTAGTTGTAGAACTTACTAACTCAATATCTTTCTTTTTATTTGAGTTGTTAATTCCAATTCTTATCTTGTTTGTTGCTCCCTGATTGTTGTTTTCATCTAATGTTGTAGAAGACAGTGATGAATTGGCAGTATTTGTATTCAATGTCACAGCAAAACCATCTGGAGACGATGTTGAATTGCCTGGATTGCTATATTTTTTTTTAGATTTGGCTATATTTTTATTATTTTCTAAAATTAATACCGGTTTGGTGTTTACGCTTGTCATAGAGTAATATATTTCATTTTGGGCATTTTGTAAATTGCTAAAGAAAAAATATACTGCGAAACCAATCGACCCGAAGATAATCGTTAATAGTATTTTGCTTTTCATCTTGAAAATTATATATTTAATTTTTATTTTTAAACTATTTTATGTATGTTAATCTTATGGTATTTTGACCAAAGTTTTTTATTGATTACTTTCTAAAAAGTAAGAATATATGGCTAAATTTTAAATAGCGCTATTTTTAACAAAAATTGTGCCATTAACGTAGAAATTTATGTTTATCCTTTTTAAAAAGCGATAAAAACTGCAATGAAAAAAATACTTTTTTTTCATTAAAAAATATTGCGATATTAAGGTTGAGTAAAGTAAAGAATTAGAGGTAATTCTTTTATTACAATTTTAAAATGTGTAAGTATTAGAAGAAAGAAGAATGAATGAAAACTAATTATTTATACAAGTTTATTATGAATTTGTGTAATTTTTAAGTTAAATAAGAAAACTTGTACGATTTATCCACTTGTGAACCTTTTTTGAATAAGTAAATAAGAAAATAAAACAACTTTCAACTTTGTATTTTACTCGTTGATTTTATTTGGTTGAAAAACGATGCAAAAGTACATATTTTTTTTTAAGCAACAAAATATATAAACAGACATTTTATTTCAAAATAAGGACAAAAATATACTAATTAACGTGAGTTCGATATAAGAAAGATTAAAAACAGTTAGCATAATTCAGATATAATTATTATATTTATAGTGTTGAAATACAAACAAATAACTAAATTCATCACTATGCTAACCATTAACGAAATTACAGAAATTTTTTATTTATGCGATGATTTTTCAAAAGAATTTGATAAATCATTCAAGAAACGCTCTTTACAGTCTGATAATGGCAAAAAGACTAGAAATAAGTCCAGTAGACTTTCACATAGTGAAGTAATGACAATTCTGATATCCTTTCATTTAGGAGGATTTAGAAATTTGAAACACTACTACCTGTTTTATGTTAGTCACCATTTAACAGCGGAATTTCCTCAATTGGTGTCTTATAATCGTTTTGTAGAACTTCAGCAACAAGTTGCTTTACCCTTAGTTCTGTTCTTAAAATTGTGCAGAATGGGTGAATGTACCGGTATCAGTTTTATTGACTCAACGACACTAAAAGTCTGTCATATTAAAAGAGAGAAACAGAATAAAGTTTTCTTAGGAAGTGCCACCAAAGGTAAAAGTACAATTGGTTGGTTCTTTGGATTCAAACTACATATTATCATCAACGACAAAGGTGAAATACTTAATTTTGTCATAACTCAAGGCAATGTAGATGACCGAAAACCTCTTTATTCTGAAACATTTATAAAATCAGTATTTGGAAAATTATATGCAGATAGAGGATATATTTCCCAGGCACTTAAAGATATTTTATTTGTTGATGGAATTCATTTTGTAACCAAATTAAGGAACAATATGAAAGGTGGTGAAATTCCTTTACAAGACAAAATAATTCTTCGTAAAAGAGCTGTAATTGAATCTGTTAACGATGAATTGAAAAACATATGTCAAATCGAACATACAAGACATCGCTCATTTACAAATTTTATTACAAACTTAATTGCGGGATTACTTGCTTATAGCTTTTTACCTAAGAAACCATCAATAAATGTTGAAAAAGTGGATACTAATCAACTGCAATTATTCTAAACTTATATCGAACTCACGTTAATTAATCAGTATGTTTATTTGAAGCTTTTTGTTGCGTTAAATTAATGATACGGAGATTAATGGATATTGTAATTATTTTCAGTGTAATTATAATATTAATTGTAGATTAATTTAACTTAAATGTTGTTTAATAAAAAACGGTGTGGATAATATAAAACCAATGAGTGGAAGTGATTCATTGGTTCTAATTAAGTTAAATATAATATATAATGATGGGTTTTTAATAGAGATGCTCCATTAATATTTTAATTCCGATTAAAATTAAAACAATGCCACCAATTAGCTCAAAGTTTAATCCTAATTTTTTGCCAAAGACGTGTCCGAATTTTACACCAATCATAGATGCCGTAAAACTTATAAAACCTATAATTAATACAGCGATGCCTATTTTTTGAGGGTAAGGAACGAATATTAATCCGGTAGCGAGTGCATCAATGCTTGTNGCAATTGCAAGNATTATNAGNTTGGAAAAATGAAAAACGTTGGGATTACAATCATTTTTTGTTTCCTCTTGNTTTTTTTCTTTGAAANTNTCATAAATCATNTTTANNCCNATAATAAANAGAATNCCGAANGCTACCCAATGATCTACNGCTNTTATTTGCTTNGCCANNGTTTGTCCAAGTCCAAATCCTATCAAAGGCATNATNCCCTGAAATAANCCAAAAAGAAANGCCATTCTNAATGCCGGACGCAGTTTTAANTTATTNGCACAAATACCTTGACTNATNGATACNGCNAAACAATCCATTGCTAATCCGATACCNATAATGATGATAGAAAATAAATCCATGGTTGGTTGATTAGTTGATTAGTTAATTGGTATATTTAATATTGAACGCGAGAATATCCAACCCAATTAACTAATCAACTATTTAACTATTTAGCTGTTTAACAAGCTTTTCACTTGTTTATATACATTTTCTGCTGTGAATCCAAGTTTTTCGTCCAGTACTTTATATGGAGCAGAAAATCCAAAAGATTCCAATCCCCAGATTCTTCCGTTTTCTCCAACCAATCCCAATAAATTGACGGGAAGTCCGGCGGTTAAACCAAATCTTTTTACGCCTTTAGGTAATACTTGTTCCTGATATTCTTTAGATTGTGTGCGGAATAAACCTTCGGATGGAACCGAAACCAAACGGACTTTGATGCCTTCGGCACGAAGTAATTTTGCTCCGGATTCCAATGTTGAAACTTCTGAACCTGAAGCAAGTAAAACTACATCCGGATTACCATCGCAATTTACCACATAAGCGCCTTTTTCGGCTTGTTTTGCAGCTTCTTTTCTGTTTTCGGCAGGAAGATTTTCAATNTTTTGACGCGAAAGTATCAACGCGGTAGGAGTATCTGTATTTTCGAGCGCCATTTTCCAAGCTACGGTTGTTTCTTCAGCGTCGGCAGGACGAAGCACAAGCATAGAATTTTTTCCGTGATGATTTTTTAGTTTTTCCATTAATCGGATTTGTGCTTCTTGCTCTACAGGTTCGTGTGTGGGTCCGTCTTCACCTACGCGGAAAGCATCGTGTGTCCAGATAAATTTTACAGGAAGTTGCATTAATGCAGCCATACGTACCGCAGGTTTCATATAGTCAGAAAAAACAAAGAAAGTTCCGCAAGCCGGAATTACTCCGCCGTGTAATGCCATACCAATACTTAAACAAGCCATAGTAAGTTCGGCTACGCCTGCTTGTAAAAATTGTCCGCTGAAGTCATCTTTTGTAAACGCTTTTGTTTTTTTCAAAAAGCCATCGGTTTTATCAGAATTACTTAAATCGGCACTGGAAACAATCATATTTTCAACTTGCTCGGCTAAAATTCCCAAAACNGCAGATGATGCNGCACGAGTTGCCTGATTTGGTTTTTGTTCAATGGCATCCCAATTCATTTTTGGAGTTTTACCTGAGAAAAATTCTTTCATTTTTTCAGCCAATTCCGGATTTTGCGCTGACCATTTTTCTTTAATTTCGGTTTTTGNTTTTACAATTTCTTTTAATTCTTCGGCACGCTTTGCATAAATAGCTTTGGTTTCTTCAAAAATAACAAAAGCTTCATCTGTATTTCCACCCAAATTTTTAATAGTACTATTGTAGCAAGCTCCGGTTTCACCTAATGGCATTCCGTGAGTATCTACTTTATTCTCGTAGCAACTACCATCGGCAGTCAAAGCGCCTTTTCCCATAACAGTGTGTCCTATTATTAAAGTAGGTCTTGCTTTTTCTTTCTTGGCTTCAGTTAATGCGGTACGTATTTCTACCGCGTTATTTCCATCTATTTCAATTACCTTCCATCCCCAGGCTTCGTATTTTTTTGCAACATTTTCGCTCGTTACCGCATTGGTAAAAGTAGATAACTGTACATTNTTTGAATCGTAAAACATAATTAAATTATCCAATCCAAGATGTCCCGCAATTCGTCCTGCACCTTGTGAAAGTTCTTCCTGAACGCCNCCATCTGAAATATATGAATAAATAGTTTGATTCATTACATCACCAAATTTTGCTTTCAANAATTTTGCAGNAATGGCAGCTCCAACAGCATACGTATGTCCTTGTCCNAGTGGTCCCGAGGTATTTTCCACNCCGTGATTCAAATCCAACTCAGGATGTCCGGGTGTAATACTTTCCCATTGGCGGAATTGTTTCAAATCTTCCATAGAATATTTTCCGGTGAAAGCAAGCACGGAATATAGCATTGGAGACATATGTCCCGGGTCTAAAAAGAAACGGTCGCGGCTTTCCCAACGTGGATTTTGAGGATCATACTCCAAAAATTCAGAGAAAAGAACGTTTACAAAATCTGCTCCTCCCATAGCACCTCCAGGATGTCCTGATTTAGCNTTTTCTACCATTGATGCNGCTAAAATNCGNAGGTTATCTGCCGCTTTGTTTAAATCTTGAATTGTATTCATATTTATTGTGATTAATTGATAAAGTCGTTGAGTTTTCTAAAATCGGTATCCAATAATATAACTAAATCCCCACAGGGACGTAGTATTTTTTCCATACCCAGGAATATACCATGGCGCAACATTTCCATTTGCCGTACTTTTCATAAGGTGTTTATTACGCACATTCCATCCCATTGTAATTCCTTTATATATATCGACACGAATTCCACCTACAAGTTCGTACCAAAATTTTGTGGGTGAAGTTAGATTTAAATTAAGATTTTCGCTTCCGCCCCAATAATTATCTTCTATATACAAATTGTTGATGCTGTAATCAAATTTTGTCATTCCAAAGCGTAATCCGGCAAGAAAATAATTATTGTATATTTTCCCGCCTGGGTTTTGTTTTAACAGATTAAAGTCGATACCAATTTTTTCATACATTCCTTTTCCTGAAAAATTGGTTTTTGATTCGTTTTGCAATGTTTTATTTGCGCTGCTATAACCGATTTCTATTACCGGGAAAAATTTATTTTTCAGATTGAATTGTAAATTTCCTTGCGTACCATAAATTTCGCCGTTATTAAATGCAGTTTCTACGAATGGAACAACGTCTAACTCGACAGTAAATCCCTGATAAAGAGGAACGGTTACTTTTGTAGTGTCTTTTTTTTCCTGTGCAGAAAGTTGGGTTGAAAATCCACACAGTAAAATACTATTTAATAAAATGATGTATTTTAATATTTTTTGCATTGCTCAAAGTTGTTGTAGTATTTACTTCAGGATTTTCAATGGTAGCGTATTGGAAAAAATGACCGGCAGAGAAAACCGTATCGATGTGATGCACACGAATATTTCCACATTCCAATGATAAGAAATAATATTGATTTGTATATTTTACAGTAAGAGTATCATACAAAGTATCGCATTTTAAAACAAATTTAGATTCTTCGGCAAATTGATTTAAAGGAAGCTGAATAGAGGATTTTCCTGTAGCTTTTTTGTATAAAATGGAATCTACATTCAACCCATAAGCGGTTATACTATCGAGAGTAAGTGTTTGCGCCACAGTATCGCCTGTATTTATATTAATAGTATCTTTATAAAAATAGACGCTCATTTTTACAATTCGGTTTTTACGGCAAGTTTCATCGTTGTTGCAAGCTGTAATTACCATCATAATAGTGAAAAGAATAAATATGTAGTTTTTTAATTTCATCTGTTTATTTTAATAAATCATTTACTTCATTTTTTAATGCTTCTTTGGCTGCATCAATGGCTGTTTCTTCTTTACTNTCGTACACTTGAATGATTAATGTGGCTAAATTTGTTGCCGTTTCTTGCGGCTGGCATTGCGAACTGCATAAATTTATCAATTGTATCGTATTTTCTTGTGCATTTTTAATAGTTTCCCACACGTCATCACTAATGTAAATTTGTTGGGAGTAATTGTGCTCCAATTCTTTTCGTATATCGTTCAGTAAAACGTTTTGCAATTCCAATGCCGTCATATTTGGCTCTACTTTATTGAGCAGCATATTGTGAGGCGTAATTCGCTCTAAAAAAAGAATCAAACGTTCGTAAGCTCTTAATTTAATAGGGGTTACTATTGGCTGATTTTGTTTTTTTATTTCAAAATTTCGTCGGGCTTCTTCGTTTTTGAGCAGTTTATCTATGAGCAAATAAGCTGTAACAAGTACTAACAAAGCCGGAATAAAGTATTGTAAAATAGTTGTCCACATAAAATAAACTAATTATTTTTTCCCTGACTGATGTAATAAAACGTTTATAGGAATCATATAAACCAAGCAACCTTTGCCAAGCGCTTTTAATTCATTTTCAATGGTTTTATAGAATGACTGTAAAACTTCAGTTTTATCTATTATTTCTACAACCACAGGTAGTTTCTCTGAAATTTCCCAAAATCGGGCAGATACGATTTTATCACTGCTGAGTCCGTAACCCATCACTCCCTTATAAACAGTAGCTCCCGAAATGCCTTGTTTATGTGCTTTTTGCACAATATATTCATATACTGTATCTAATCCGATTTTATCGGTATTGCTTACATATAAACGCAAAACGCTATAAATTTCTTCCATTGCTTTTTAAAATAGATTAGTGATTAAATAACCTAAATAAACAAAAAAGATTCCGAGGATAATACTTCCAATTATATATAACAGTGCTGTAAGATATTGTCCGTTTTGCAAAAGCATAAAATTTTCATTGGTAAATGATGAGAACGTTGTAAAACCGCCGCAAAAGCCAACTACAAGCAATAGTTTTAAATTCTCAAAAGGAGCTTCACTTTTTAGAAAAACTCCCAAAAATATGCCTATTATAAAACTTCCAAGTAAATTTACGGTAAGCGTTCCCATTGGAATATCGTGAAACGACCACGTAATATTTAGTTTTGAAACCAAATATCGCGCAATGCTTCCAAAAAAACCGCCGATGCCTACTAAGAGAATCTGTTTCATATTTTATGGTTTTCGTAAAGGCGATGTGCACATCGTTTTTACGAATCAAATTTCTTTTTCAATATTATAATTATTCCGTTCCGGTGCATTTCTGGTAATAATTTCAGCCAAAAATCCGGTAACAAAAAGTAATGTCCCTAAAATCATCGCTACCAAAGCTAGGTAAAAATACGGATTTTCGGTTACCAATGGCGCTCTTGTGTGTGAATATAACGCTAAAAGCTTATTTGCACCTACTGCTATTACCGAGATTAATCCCAATAAAAACATCAATGTGCCGATTAAACCAAAAAAGTGCATCGGTTTTTTACCGAATTTTGACATAAACCACAAAGTAATTAAGTCCAAATAACCATTCACAAAACGGCTTAATCCAAATTTAGAATTTCCAAATTCACGTTTACGGTGTTCCACTATTTTTTCTCCAATGGAAGTAAATCCTGCGTTTTTTGCCAAATATGGAATATAACGGTGCATTTCTCCGTATACTTCAATGTTCTTTACTACGTCTTTGCGGTATGCTTTCAGTCCGCAATTCATGTCGTGCAGTTTCAGTCCTGTAACTTTGCGTGCGGTGGCATTGTAGAGTTTTGACGGAAGATTTTTGGTCAATTTTGAATCATACCGTTTCTTTTTCCATCCCGAAACTAAATCATAATCTTCTTTCATTATCATCGAATACAGTTCCGGAATTTCATCAGGGCTGTCTTGTAAATCGGCATCCATTGTAATTACCACATCGCCTTCTGCTGCTTGGAAACCGCAAAACAACGCAGGAGATTTTCCATAATTGTGCCGAAATTTTATACCGCGAACATTTTTCGGAGCTTCTTTTTGAAGTCCTTCAATCACTTTCCAAGAATTATCGGTACTTCCATCATTAATAAAAATCACTTCGTAGGTGAAATTGTTTTCTTTCATCACCTTTTCAATCCATTCGTAAAGCTTGGGAAGTGATTCTTCTTCGTTGTATAACGGAACTATAACTGAAATATCCATATTTTTGAATTACAAAATTTGATTTTACAAATTATTTTTTCATTAAGAGTTATGAGCGTTTTTTTTGACAAAAACAGCAAGTACCAATCCAACTATAACTCCTAAAAATGTATTTCCCCAAATATATTGCAGAGCATAAGTTGTAGGCGAAAGGAGTAAATTTAAACTTTCTTCAACCTGTTTTTCTGAAATACCCATCATTGAAGTTACAATAGAAATAGATTTTTGCATATTCGGATCTTCCATCATGGACAACAAATATGCAGGATTTACAAATTTACAATAAATTAATACCACCGCTCCTGCAATAATGGATGCAAAGAAATAAAGCAATAAGATATATAAAAATGCATATCCGTAACTTATAGCTCCATTGTTTTCTATATCCCGATATCTAACCGTAAAACGATAAGTATAAACAATGGAAAGAATTAAAATTAAATTACTTAAAAGAATCAAAAAAGAGTTTTGTGAAACGGCAAAAAGAAAATTTAAAGAAAAAAAGGCACCTAAAATCAACGCGTATTTCATTGCCGAAGAAATTATTCTTGATTGCATATCTGTACAATTTATTAAACTACAAAAATACACAAAATTTAGATAAATGGAAAGTTTTAAAATTATGAGGCAATAAAAGAAAAGCTTCAATTACTATCTTTTTCCATTATAGGAATTTTTTATGCAGAATTTATGTGTTTTTTATTCATTTCAAACGTTTTCTAGGTTAAAATATACTTTTCTAGCATTATTATTTAATAAAAATTATGGTTATATCTAACTTTGAGGCGCAAAACACTTACATAAATACTTATTTTAATTTAATAATCATGAAAAAAACATTTATTACTCTATTTGCACTTTTTCTATTTTTCTATCCAACCTTTATTAAAGCACAAGCCCCGGCACAAGCTACCGACGTAATGTTGCAGGCATTTTATTGGGATTCTTATTCCGATTCAAAATGGACTACGTTGAATTCTCAGGCAAGTGAACTGGCACAAAGTTTCACTATGCTTTGGCTTCCTCCCAGCGGTGATGCAAACTCACCTTACAGTAACACAATGGGCTATACAGATGTTTACTGGTTCAAACAAAACAGCAGTTTTGGTACTCAAACCGAACTACAAACATTGATTTCCAATCTTAAATCGCAAGGAACGCGTTGTATTGCCGATATAGTAATTAACCACCGGAATGGTGTAACAAGCTGGACAGATTTTCCTTCGGAAACTTACAACGGTGTAACTTATACGTGGGGAAGTTGGGCAATTTGCAATAGTGATGAATGCGTTGCTGCAGGTTATGCCGCTACCGGAGCGCCTGAAGGATACAAGCCCGATGGTACCAGATGTGACGATTTCGGAGGAGCGCGAGATTTAGACCATTCAAATGTAACGGTTCAAAATACAATAAAAGCATATCTTCAGTTTATGAAAAATGATATGGGATATGATGGTTGGCGTTATGATATGACCAAAGGTTATCCCGCGAATTATACAGCAATGTATAATGATGCCGCCGGAGCTTATTATTCCGTAGGAGAATATTGGGACGGAGCTTATGATCCACAAGTTGCATGGATTGATGCTACAAGTAAAAAATCAACTACTTTTGATTGGTCTTTCAAATATGCACTAAATAATGCATCAGGCGGTGACCTTACAAAACTCGTATGGACATACAACGGTGCAAATCAACCTGCCGGAATAATTCATAATCCTAATTATAGAAGATACGCTACCACATTTATCGATAATCATGACACATATAGAGATTCAAATAAATTTACCGGCGATGTGTTAATGGCAAATGCTTTTATGATTTGTTCTCCCGGAATTCCTTGTGTGTTTTTACCTCACTGGAAACAATACAAATCTCAAATTCAAGCGATGATTGCAGCTCGTAGAGCAGTTCAAGTTCACAGCGAAAGCGCTGTTACCGTAAATCAATCGGCTTCAAATTTATATGTGGCTACTGTTACAGGAAAAACAGGAAGTTTAATTGTAAAATTGGGTAGTGGAAGTTATTCGGCTCCATCTGATTATACTTTGGCAACTTCGGGAAATGATTATGCAATTTGGACTAAAGGTGGAAGTGTATTGCCAATTCTTACGGTAACTCCTGCTTCCGGAACTTATATAACAGGACAAACAGTAACAATGACAGCTACGGGAAGCGCGGATATATATTACACCAGCGATGGAACGACACCCACTTCAAGTTCCACAAAATATACTTCACCAATTACTCTTCCTGTAGGTCCTACTACAGTAAAAGCAATTGCAATTAATGCAAATGGTTCTTCTTCGGTAACTTCAAATAGTTATACAATTGTTGATAAAAAAACAAGCATAACTGTTCGTTTCAAAGCTCCAACAACCTGGACAAGTGTAGACGTTTATGTTTGGGAAGTTATTAACGGAACAGCAAGTGAACTTTTAGGAAAATGGCCAGGAACAGCGGTTACAAAAGATGCTGCCGGATATTATACATATACTGTAACAAATTTTACTCAACCAACTATTAATGTAATATTCAACAATGCAAATAAAGGAGAGCAAACCGTTGATTTGTCGACAACAGATAATATTTGCTGGAATGTTGGAAGTGTTGCTGCAACCAGTCCGAATGTGAAATATAATGCAGATGTAGATGCAAGTTGTGTTACGGCGGTGGAAAAAATTCCTGCAGATAATTGGAAGATTTATCCAAATCCTACATCAGGAATCCTTCATCTTGATTTGCCTGAAACGGTAAATAAAGTAGTTATATCTTCTGTTTTAGGAGCTAAAATAAAAGAATTGGAAGTAATGTCAAAGCAAATTGATATATCTTCTTACCCTTCCGGGATGTATTTTATCACTATTTCTGATAATAACGGAGCGGTATCGACAAAACCTATTATGAAAAAATAGTGTTTGTGTTTAATTGATTAAAGTAGATGTAAATAAAGGTTGTCTTTTTTAGGCAACCTTTATTTTTTAAAAATTAAATTTTCACATTTTTCTCATAATACCTGCACCACACTTTTAATCCGCACTCTTCACATTTCGGTTTGCGCGCAATGCAAACGTAGCGTCCGTGTAAAATAAGCCAATGATGCGCTTTGGGAAGTAATTCGGCAGGAATGTGTTTCACTAATTCTTTTTCGGTTTGAAGCGGATTTTTAGAGTTGGTAGTTAATCCCAAACGTTCCGAAACACGAAACACGTGCGTATCCACCGCCATTGCAGGAAGATTAAAAACAACGGAAGCAATTACATTGGCAGTTTTTCTTCCTACGCCGGGAAGTTTTTGGAGATTTTCTACAGTATCGGGAACAACTCCACCGAATTCACTGACCAGCGTTTTTGCCATTCCTACCAAGTGTTTTGCCTTGTTATTGGGATAAGAACACGATTTTATATATTCAAAAACCACTTCGGAAGTAGTTTCTGCCATTACTTCAGGTGTTGGAAAAGCTTCCAGCAGTTTGGGAGTAATCATATTTACGCGCTTGTCGGTACACTGTGCAGAAAGTATTACAGCCACAAGAAGTCCAAAGGCATCTTTGTATTCCAATTCCGTTTCGGCAATCGGACGATTTTCCTGAAACCACGCAATAATGTGATTATATCTTTCTCTTTTTGTCATAAATCTATTTTTAAGTTTCTCTTCTTCGGAAGAGTCCCAATAGTTATCGGGATAAAGTGAAGTGAAAAATATTTGCAAAAATAAAACAATCCGTTTATATTGCCGTTCATTTTTATTATTTTTGTGGAATTAAATAACTCCGCTGCTTAACACATTTTTAACTGCAGACTATAAACTATTGACTACAAACTAAAAAATGGCTCCTAAAAAACCAATAAAAAATCAGCCGTCAAGCAACAAAGGCACAAAGGCATCTCCTTCACGTCATAAAGAAGAAAGTTCTTTTTCGCAAATCGTTAAATTTTTGAAAGATGAAAGAACCCATTATATTTTAGGGCTTTTTATTGCTGTGATTGTAATATTTCTGTTGCTTTCTTTTGTTTCTTATTTCTTTACGGGAGCAGCAGATAAAAGTGTATTCGATAATATTGGTTTTAGGGAATCAATACAAATACGCAGTTCTGTAAAGAATTGGACTTCGGTGTTAGGCGCTTTTTTCTCGGAAACATTGATAGATAACTGGTTTGGAATATCAGCGTTTGCTATTTTATTTTTCTTGATAGCCGCAGCTCTTAAATTAATGAAAGTAAAATTCATTTCGGTTTGGAAAGCTTTTTTCCATTCGTTTTTCTGGTTGATTTGGTTGTCTGTATTTCTTGGTTTTATTACTCGTCTTGTTCCTTATATACAACCCACGTTTTTTTCACTCGGGGGGAAACACGGTGAATTTATTTCCGAAGAACTCAACTCTTTTATAGGCGTTCCGGGAACAGGTTTAGCATTGCTCGCAGCATTAATTATTTATTTTATTTTTACGTGGAACGGAACCATTCATTTTTTAAATCGTGTATTATTCAAGAAGAATAAAAACACTTTTTTTGATGAGGAAGAAGAGCGTCAGGTGGCTGTTGGAACCGAAATTGTACCCGAAGAATGGATGACACGCAATAATTCAAAAACTTCACAAGATTTACTTGACGAAGAAGATGAAGAATTGGAAGAATTGGTTGAGAAAGTAAGTTTTGAAGTAACAAAAGCTCCTAAAACAGAGGAAGAAGACGTAGTGGAAGAATATGCGGAAGAAGAAAACGATGATCCAAATTATAACATTGGCAGGTTAGGAAAATATGATCCGACGCTTGATCTATCTTCATACAAACCGCCCACACTTGATTTGCTTAAGGTTTATGGCAATGAAGATGAAACACAAGTGGATATGGCGGAACAAAATGCTAATAAAAACCGTATTATAAGCACGTTAAAGAATTTCGGAATAGAAATTGACAGCATAAAAGCCACTGTTGGACCTACAATTACGCTCTATGAAATTGTTCCGAAATCAGGAATCAGAATTTCTAAAATACGAAATTTGGAATCGGATATTATGTTGAGTTTGGCTGCTACCGGAATTCGTATTATTGCGCCCATTCCGGGAAAAGGAACCATCGGTATTGAAGTCCCAAACCAAGACCCACAGGTGGTTTCAATGCACTCGGTGATTGCATCCAAAAAATTTCAAGAAGCAAAATTCGACTTGCCCGTTGTTTTTGGAAAAACCATTACAAACGAAGTTTTTATGGTAGATTTAACCAAAATGCCTCACTTGCTTGTGGCGGGTGCAACAGGACAAGGAAAATCCGTCGGTTTGAATGCCATTATAACTTCTTTATTGTACAAAAAACACCCGTCGCAGTTAAAATTTGTGTTGGTCGATCCTAAAAAAGTAGAATTTAATATTTACGCCGCTATCGAAAAACATTTTCTTGCCAAACTTCCCGACGGTGAAGACGCTATTATTACCGATACAAGCAAAGTGGTGCAAACGCTCAATTCGCTTTGTATAGAAATGGACGATAGATATGATTTATTGAAAAAAGCGCACGTGCGAAATATTAAAGAATACAACGAGAAATTCTTCAACCGTCAATTAAACCCGGAAAAAGGACATCGTTTCTTGCCTTACATTGTGGTAATTGTTGATGAGTTTGGCGATTTAATTATGACCGCCGGAAAAGAAGTGGAAATGCCAATTGCACGTATCGCACAATTGGCGCGGGCTGTGGGAATTCATATGATTATTGCTACACAGCGTCCTTCGGTAAATATCATCACCGGTGTAATTAAAGCCAACTTCCCTGCTCGCGTTGCATTTCGTGTTTCTTCTATGATTGACTCTCGTACTATTTTGGATGCTCCCGGTGCAAATCAATTGGTAGGGCGAGGCGATATGTTATTCTCGCAAGGAAGCGATTTAATTCGTGTGCAGTGCGCATTTGTTGATACTCCCGAAGTAGAAGATATTGCGCTTTACATCGGACAACAAAGAGGTTATCCTACTGCATTTTATCTTCCTGAATATGTTGGCCCGGAAGGAGAAGGAATTGATGTTGCTTCTGTGGATATGACTAAACGTGACCCGATGTTTGAAGAAGCTGCTCGTTTGATGGTTGCTTCTCAGGTGGGTTCAACATCCAATATCCAGCGTAAATTCTCCATTGGCTACAACCGCGCCGGACGCATTATGGATCAATTGGAAGTGGCAGGAATTGTGGGACCAAGCGAAGGAAGCAAAGCCCGCCAGGTGCTGGTGCAAACCGAATACGAATTGGAACATATTCTGAAACATTTGGGATAAAATCTATTTGTTGAAAGTGAATTTATTCTCGCAACTCGCAACTCACAGCTCATTGCTATATTCTGGCACGCAAATTGCATTTTAACATTTAAACGATTAAAATTTTAAAACGATGAAAAAAGTTACTTTTATAGCAAGTTTGTTGATGGCGTTTACAATGTTTACCGCAAATGCACAAAGCGATGCCAAAGCTGTTGGTATAATTGAAAAAATATTGAATTTATCTAAAACCAACGCAGTTAAAACAAATTTTACATTGACGGTTAAATCCGTTTCAGCAGAAAATCAAACCGTGAAGGGCGATATTACGATGAAAGGGAATAAATTTGTGCTGAATACCAACGATATGAACGTATTTTTCGATGGAAAAACACAATGGGCTTACCGTGAAGATTTGAACGAAGTTTCAATAACCAATCCTACTGAAAAAGAATTGGCAGAAACTAATCCGATAGCGATTTTAGCGGCTTATAAAGCAAAATCGGTAATGAAAATAGCAAAAAAAACCGCTTCTATGTACGTCATACAACTCACTCCGAAAGATGCAAAATCGGATGTGAAAAAAATCCTTGTAAACGTAAACAAAACCAATAATTATCCGTTATCTTTGCAACTGACGGATAAAAAAGGAACGGTTTCAACGCTTACACTTACACAATTCAAATCAAACCTGAAAGTTGCGGATAGTGAATTTGTATTTAATAAAAACAAATACAAAGATGTGGAAGTGAATGATTTAAGATAATTAAGTCAGAAATTAGAAGTCGGAAGACAAAAGACAGAAAACAGAAGAAAAAAGAATTTATATTTTGGCTTCTTCAATTTGATGTCTGATGTACAAAAATAACAAAAGCGTTTCCTTTTTTCCTGAAATCGGAAGCGTTTTTTTTTATTTGGTATTTTAAATAAAAAACCCTATTTTTGCAGAAAATTTTATATTAGAATAATATCACTATATACATTATGAATGAAAAAGTAAGATGCCTTATAATAGGTTCAGGACCTGCGGGTTACACAGCTGCAATTTATGCTGCCCGCGCCAATCTTTCCCCTGTGTTGTATGAAGGTTTACAACCGGGCGGACAATTAACAACTACCACTGAAGTAGAAAACTTTCCCGGTTATCCCGAAGGAATTACCGGACCCGAATTAATGGAAGATTTGAAAAAACAAGCCGAACGTTTTGGTACAGATGTTCGTTTTGGGATGGCTTCGGCTACCGATTTATCTTCCAAACCATATAAAGTTACCATTGACAGCGAAAAAGTTATTGAAACCGATGCTTTAATTATTGCTACAGGCGCTACTGCAAAATATCTCGGAATTCCCGACGAAACAAAATATGCGGGCGCAGGAGTTTCTGCCTGTGCTACTTGCGACGGTTTTTTCTATCGTAATTTAAATGTAGCTGTGGTTGGAGGTGGAGATACCGCAGCCGAAGAGGCGACTTATCTCTCCAATATTGCAAAAAAAGTATATTTAATTATCCGAAAAGATTATATGCGCGCATCAAAAATTATGCAGGAACGCGTGCTGGCAAATCCAAAAATCGAAGTGCTTTTTGAGCACGAAACACTTGGTTTAACCGGCGATAAAGTTGTTCAGGGGGCGGATTTGGTAAAAAGACGCGGAAAACCCGATGAAGAAAAAGTGCATATTGATATTGACGGATTTTTTCTTGCTATCGGACACAAACCAAATTCCAATATTTTCAAACCTTGGATTGAAACAGACGAGGTTGGTTATATAAAAACCGTTCCGGGAACGCCAAAAACAAATCTCGAAGGTGTTTTTGCTTGCGGTGATGTTGCTGATCCTCATTATCGTCAGGCAATTACGGCAGCAGGAACAGGATGTCAGGCAGCTATGGAAACCGAAAGATATTTGAGCGAAAAAGGGTTGTAATGAACAATTATCAAATAAAATAAGGGGGCGTTTTTGCGCCCTTTATTGTCTTTATTTATTCAATGTTCCGATTATTCCATTTTTTGTAACAGTTTCAGCATTTATGTTTATTGTTTTACAAGAACTGTTGTTGCTGAAAGTAATTACGGCGTTTCCGTTTGCGTCTGTTTTCGCATTTGGATTCCAATATAATGTACGCCGATGATCATATTCATTTGGAGTTGATGTGTTTGGAGGAATGTTGAAAAATTCTTTTACCGGAGAATATCCTTGAAAATGAGTATTTCTGATGCCTGTAACATTATTGCGAGATTTAAATTCTTGATTTGTATAAATAAAAACTACTACTTCACTCCCAGTTAATGAGTCTATTTTTGAATTACTGTACAAAAAAGATGTGCCTTCCTGCTCGTTTATGGAAATGGTTTCTATTTGATCTATTATTAAAGTTGATAATTCGTCGTACGTACACATTGGTTTATTATTTATAGAACTTATCCCGGCAAAAAGACTGTTATTATCCAAGCAAAAAATGACATTTTTATTTTTATATCTTCCTTGAAGATAATGATTGTTATCTATAATATCGTAGCTAAAGTAAGGATTTTGTTGTTGAATAAATTCAAGTATGTTATTCGACAGGTTTTTATCACTGTCAATCAAATTATCGGCATATTTCTCCACATTATATACTATGGAAGCATCTCTCAGTCCTTCTCCTTCTCTTTTCCATTTTTTATTTCCTTTTATGGTAACTTCGTTCAAAAGTTGGATTTTTTCGCTTAAGGATCTTTCTTTTATCAAACTATCTTCATTTACAATATCCGATTGAATTGACTTTTCAGAGATACTGTCTGTTAATGTGTCGCCGATTGTAATGTTATTTGTAGGAATTTTTTCTTCACAGTAATCATATATTTTTAAGGGCAGGCTGAACATTCTATCCAAAACAATATTATTCTCTTTACGTTTATTGTTCTCTTTGGTTTGAATGGTTAGATTTTGCCTTCCGTAAAAATCTGTAATAGAAAAATTAAATTTCCCATCTTCATCGGTAAGTGTGTTTCCGTGTTGTGAAGTAGTATCGTTTGTGAGAAACATAAGTACGCTGACGTTTGGTTTGGGTTTGTTACGAAAGAGGGACTTTACGGTTCCCTCAACATATAATCCTTTTTCCATTGGTTGACTCATTGTTCGAGGAGTTTCATTGGTCATTTCTTTCCAAATATATCGGCTCCAACCTTGCGTGAGCATTAATAAATCAAGCGCTTGTAGATGTTTTTTATCATCGCTCTCAAAATAGTAATTAGGTTCTTCAATGTATCCTCTTAAATCTGACGATAACAGCAAATCAGAGAGAATATTGTTTACATAAAAATTATTTGGACTTAAAGAAGCGTCTCTTACAGCCACAGAAAAGCTGGTGGAAATCGGTTGATTGTTTTTATCGGTTAAACTAAATGACAGATTTATATTTTCAAACGGCTGATAAGTTGGTTTCTCTTGAGTAACTTGCATCTGCATTTCGCTGTGGTGGTTAATAAATATCATTCGTTCGCTTAAAACTTCTCCATTAGCATTAAAAAGAGTAATTTGTGAAACTCCCGAAGGAAATATGTTTTTAGGATATGTCAAATAAACGGTATTATCATTATTCCAAACCACTTTTTCAAAAGCATACAAAAAACCTCTGCAAGCAATATTTATTCCTAATGTGTCTGACGACTGATTTTCACTTTTTTGTATGCAAATATTTACTTTGTCTTTTATATAATTATTTATACTCATTGCAAATCCTTTGGGCTTAATCTCGGGAAGTGAAAAAGTATAATTTTTATTTAGATAAGTAACTTTTGCCGTATATTTACCTGAATCAGGCATAAATGAAAATGCTCCCATTCCATTATGTGCAGTAGAAAATTCGGTTATTAACTCGTTGTTTTCATTATAAATTTCTCCTGAAACAGTTGCGTTTTCTCCTTTACTTCCGGTGGCTTTGAACGCCACCATCGAAGTGATTCTTTTTACTAAATTTCCTCCTTCAGGATAGAATGTAACGGAGAGTTTTTCTTTTTGGTTATATTCTTTTCTTATTTTTGGAATACGAGTAGAATATGGTCTTTCTGTGATAACAGATTTATAATCTCCATCGGTTTTGGGATTGTCGCATACGGCAAAAACGCGTGAAAAATAATTGTCGCTTCCGAAATTAAGCATATAACGAGTATAAGCTCTTACCTCATAATAACCTCCGTAGTTGTAGTTTTGTAAATCAAATTCCCCGTTACATTGTCCGTCTTCAATTTTTAGTTTTCTTGTATCAAGTATATTGCCTTCGGCATTTAGAAGCTCTACATAAAGTATTTTACTCAATTCGCTGAGAGAGTTTCTGTTAGCTTGTACAACGTATGCTTTAAACCACATAGTTTCGCCCAGATAATATTCTGTATTATCAAAATGAAGGTAAACTTTTTCCTGAGGGAAGTTTTTTGAAAATGTTATAAAACGATTAGTTAAATACGATAAATTATGAGAAGTGTTTTGAGCGGATAAAGTAATATTTATACAAAAAAATAATCCCCAAAAAATGCGGTATATAATTCTGAGTTTCATGGCGTTTTTATGTTTCAAAGGTATAAAATAAAAATGAATTTGTAAGTCTTTGAGAAATATATACACTTATTTGACGTATTTTTATCTTAAAAGTAAATTGATAATTTCTATTTTTGTAACTCCTAAGAAAATAGAATGGATTTTTTCCTTTCTTTGTGATTGCACTACATTAATTTATTGTCCTTTTTTGAATGATTCTCAACATTATGAAAAATATTAAATTCCTCGTTGCGATAATATTGATATTTGGATTCGGAATTACACAATTATGCTCTCAAACTGTTGGCGCCAATAATAATCTCACAGCACAACCTATTCCGGATAGAACATTATATTTCAACTTGTCAGATTCCGGAGTGTCAAAACCTATTACATGGGGATTAGATTTAGCTTGGCTAAGCGAGACGAATATTCGAAGAGGAATCGCTTATATGGGATTGGACAAAATAGATATAGTACGATCATCATTTACTCCTACAGACTCATTAATTGACGGTGATCTTAAAACCGCAGAGCTCAACACACTCAATGCCAGGTTGAAAATAATGGATTTGCTTGATTCACATACAGTTGTTATGTTAAACGATGATAATCCAACTGTTTCGTCCTGGTATAAAGGAAATGCTCAACACTGGGCACAGTTGATGGATGTAACAACAAGACGAGTTCAGGAGCATGGACGCAAAGTAATTTCCATTGCCCCCTTTAATGAACCCGACAATACTTCTGCAGGACAAGGAACTATTACTGATTTTTATAATATATGCGGAGAATTAAGAAATAATCCGAGATTTGACAGTATCCGTATATCAGGAGGAAATACACTTAATACTGATTATGCTTTAGCTTGGTACAATCCTTTAAAAAGTAGATTGAACGAAGGAAATACACATCAACTTGCTGGTAGTTTTGATAATTATGTCAATTTCTTCGAAACGGTAAGAACAAACGGTCATTATGCTACAAATGACGAATTGCATAACGTGATGGAGGCAATGGTAGGAGTGGAATACGGAATGCAAAACGGAATATGGTGGGGAACAGCCGAACTTGCTCGTGGAGAATTCGTAAAAGCCAGTTATGGCAAGCGGCTTGGTTATGCCGAACACAGATCAAATTGGACAGCAGCGTCCGTTTATCGAAATCCGGAGGGAAAAATACAAGCTTTCGGTGGAACCTCGGAAAGACAAGCAGCAACAACAACTTATCGTTTTGTATCAAAAGATAGAGATGTGTTTTATGACGGATACGGGCCTCAGCGAGAATATACTATGATATTACCGGGAGGAACCGGGTATCAACAAGGACAGACGAATGCAGAAAAGGTAGTAAATATAACTTGGGGGGACGATATTCAGCCCGTTATTAATGGTAAATATACGATAATAAACAGAAATAGCGGCAAAGCAATTGAAGTAGCTTTCGGTTATACAACAAATGGAACTAATATTTTTCAAAGAACATATAGTGGTAAAACCTATCAACAATGGAATGTTACTCCTGTAGATTCACGAGTGGGAGGTGATTTTAGTTATTTTACATTAACTGCTGTACACAGTGGTAAAACTGCTGATGTTAACAATTTTTCATTGGATAATGGAGCTAATGTGCAACAGTGGGATGATAATAAAAGTTCTAATCAGCAATGGTATTTGGAATATGCCGGAGATGGTTGGTTTTATATTCGAAATCGTGAAAGTGCAAAATGCTTGGAAGTGGTAAATGGAAGTTTATCTGACGCTGCTAATATTCAGCAATGGGAAAAGGATGGAGGAACAAATCAACAATGGAGATTTTTACCTGTTGATGTAACCGTTGAATTTGTTGCTCCAAGCGCACCAACCGATTTGATTGCTACACCAAACGCAGAATCTATTCAATTAAATTGGACTGCAAGTCCTGAAAGCGATGTTACAGGATATACGATTTTTCGTTCAGAAACAGCTGGAGGACCTTATAATACAATTGCTCGAGACGTAAAATTAACATCATTTGTAGATAATACAGCTACTACAAGTGAACAACGTTTTTATGTTGTAAAAGCGATAGATAAATCCATGAATCGTTCGGCGTATTCTAATGAAGTATCTTCATCATCTACAGGAATAAATGATATTATTGTACACTATGAATTTGAAAACGCTACCTCAGACAGTACTGTTAATTTAAATCATGGAGCTTCCTATGGCGGAATATCTTATGTTGATGGTAAAAATAGCTCAAAAGCAATTTCGTTGAATGGAACGGATGCTTTCGTTCAAATGCCCTCGGATATAGCAAATCAGCAGGAAATAACGATTGCAACGTGGGTTTATTGGAAAGGCGCTGCCGGTTGGCAACGAATCTTTGATTTTGGTAATGACCAATCTCAATATATGTTTTTAACACCTAATACAGGAGCAGGTCAAATGCGTTTTGCAATTAAGAATGGAGGAAATGAGCAACAATTAAATACAAATGCTTTAACGATTGGAAAATGGACACATATTGCGGTCACACTTAATGGAGCAGGTGCAAAATTATATATGGATGGAGAATTGATAACGGAATCAAGCAATATTACAATAAATCCTTTAAATTTTAAACCTATCTTAAATTACATTGGTCGAAGTCAATTTAGCGACCCATTATTTAAGGGATATATTGATGATTTTAGGATATATAATTATGCTTTATCTGCGGAAGAAATCAAACAAATTTCCGGAATTTACAACAGTGTAAATGATATAGATTCTGAGAATAATTTAACGCTTTGGCCTGTTCCGGCTGATAAAATATTAAATTTGATTTATTCATCAAATTACGAAAATCAAAAAAAACAAATTTCTATTTATAATACTGAAGGAGCATTGATGTTAAACAAAGAGATTAATTCAGGAGACAATATCAAAATAGATACTTCAAATTTTTCTTCAGGTGTTTATATCATTAAATTGACAGGAAGCACAAACGCAATAGTGAAAAAAATAATTGTAAATCATTAAGAAAGAGACCACTTATTAATCCAAGAAAAACTTTCTCAGTGTAGGATATGATTTTATTTCTCTATCACTAATTTAGTAATATAATATTTGTTTGAATTGTTTTTCACCTTAATAATGTACGTTCCATTGGTTAGATTATTTACAGAAAGTACATGAACATTTCCGTTAGAAATTGAAACAACACTTCCCGCACTGTTAACAATTTCAATACTTTTAATGTCTTCTTTCGTTTGGATATTTATATAATTCTTTGCCGGATTCGGATAAATTTTAATAGCATCGTTTTTTATTTGTTCTACCGGAGTTAAGGATGTTTTTACCAAACGGAATCCTACAAAATTATAACATTCCTCGGGAGAAATACTTTCACGATGTGTGAGATGAAGGTCGGTAGAACCTAATGAACGATAACCGCCACGAATTACTTTTGAAACACCATTTTCAGGTCCGGCTGGGTCTGTTGTAGAGCTAAGAATATCGTTATAACGTCCAAACCAATCAGAACACCATTCATATACATTTCCACTCATATCAAATAAACCCAAACTGTTGGCTATCTTTGTTGCGACCGGATGATTTGTATGTCCTGAATTATCATAATACCACGCTACAGTGGATGCAGTGCTACTTCCGCTGTAAGTATAAGTATTTTTATTTATTCCCCCTTTTGCTGCATATTCCCACTCGGCTTCGGTAGGAAGTCGTCCTCCAGCCCATTTGCAGTAAGCATCTGCTCCATACCAAGTTACTTTTATTACGGGATAATTTTCATAACCCGCAGCCGCTTGATAAACGTCATTATTTTTGATTATTCCCCAAGAGTCTTCTTTGAATAACGGTTTTCCGGCATAATTACCATTCAAAACGACAGAACTGTTGTAAGCATTCAGAAAATCTGCGAATTGAGCATTCGTAATTACATTTTTACTCATATAAAAATTACTAATGGAAACATTTCTTATTGGAGTTTCTCTTGTATAGGAACTGTTTCCCATTGTAAAAGTACCTCCAACTATTTGAATCATATCAGCATCGGGAATTTGTGCTTTTATTTCAACAAATCCAATTAAAAGTAGCGCCGTGAGAATAATATATTTTTTCATTTCTGTACTAATTTGAATGTTTTTTATTTCGGATATCCATAAACTTCAACCGAAGTAATTCCCACGTTATCTTTTCCGTAAGATGAGTTTACTTTAATTCTTATATAATTGGCTTCAGTTTCGGTGAAATTTACCGTTTGAGGTTCAATTGTATCTTGTAAATTAGCTGAAGTAACAGTTGTAAAACCGGAGCCGTCGGCTGATGTTTGAATTGTAATATCTTTTGGTCCTATTCCGGTTACAGATTTTATAATTAATTTGTTGCAACCGTAATTTCCCATTAATTTAACAGTAATACTTTCGGGAACTGTTGATGTGGGAGATATAATTGACTGGTAATAAGTTGAATCTTCACCGTCAATCATAGCGAATGGAAAATGTTCCGGCAATTGATCATCGGCGACAATATGTTTTCCTTTTGAAATATTGTGATATCCGGCGGGGAAAGTTGCATTTTGTGAAATAATTGTGTTATTAGTTACTTCAAAATACAAACATTCATTGGCTTTTATTGTAACATCCATTGGCGCGTAACTTCCATTATTCCATATATTTATTGTTGATGAGACATCAGATGTATTTTCGTTTTTCACATACATAGTGTATGGCGAATCTCCCTGAACAGCTTTTAAAGGCAATGTTGCTCCCAGAACAAAACAGTATAATTCTTGAGGCGATGAAGTATTTGTCATACAATTGAATGTGGCTGTTCCAATATTATTTGTAATAGTTGTAACTCTATCGAAAACGGGAGCGCCTTCCGCAAAACTTAATGTTACATCTGAACTTGCCGAAGAACGGAAATTAGATATTAACAAATATCGTTTCCCATTTGGATCTTCGGCTGCAACCGCTTTCCATCCGTCTGCAACGGTAGGGTATTGTGCTTTTGCAGCGAGAGTTTGAGTGGCCTCACTGTTTATTCCCGGGTAAGCAATCATTGAACGAGAGCTGAAAACATTCCCGGAAGTGAATGATTTTGAAGTTGTAGAATATGAACCGTATAATTTAGAAACATATACCGATGTAATCAATTCTTTTTCTCCAAACGCAATTCCGCTTCCTCCATTATAAACCAGTCCATATTGATTGTCAACATTTACCCAGTTCCCTGTTAAATTAGTTAAAGTAGTTCCGTCAGAAGTAACAAAACCCCCATCGTAATAAAGTGTCCGTTTCAATTTAGTCAAAATATCGGTGGTAATTCCCATAAGTAAACCGCCTTCTTTTGTAACGCTTCCCGATGTGTTTCCTACGTGTTCGTCTATATAAATCACAGCATTTCCCGGAGTAGAGTAGTAAGAAATATATTGTGTAGCGCTGCTATCGTCTATGTTTAATTTTCCGGTGGTAGAAAAACTTTTTGGGGACATTGTGTAAGTACTTGCTACAAACGATGCGTTGCGAGATTTTCCCGAAATATCGGTGTAACCTGTAAAATTACCTGTGTTAGAAACCTTTAAAGGGAAAATAATGTTGCTGGAATTTGCATTGTTAGGCGATGTCATTCCCATATACGATTTATAGCTTGAACCGTCCGCAGATTGGAACCACGAAAAAGTTACGTATCTGTCATCGTTATTACTGCGAATAATTCCACTGTAAGGAAGATATTTTGTCAATTCATGCTGTTTACTGTAATCGCTCCATTTAGTTGCTGTCATATCAGAGGTAGAAAAGTAGTCGTGATAGAGATGTGCAAATACTAATCTGCGTCCCGTAACAGCCATACGACGTTCGGCTACATCAGGATTTAATAAAAATGCGCCATCGGAAGTGGTAGATTGACGGTATTTTGCATATTGAAGTACTAAACTTTCCATCATCAAAGCATCCGGATCTCGATAAATACAAGATAATGCGGAATATGTTCCCAATTCATCATAAATATACATTGACCAATCGTTGCCATTTGGCATCGCTAAAATTCCATCTGCCATAATAAATTCCTTCAACATTGAGTCCCAAACATTTTTTACGTTGTGCTGTAATGTTTGAGGAATATTAAATGCCGGATTTGTCTGATTTTGAACAGCTTTGTAAGCCAATAAAGACTCTGACATCTCCTGAATAGGAATATTTAAATAAGAAGTATGGAAGAAATTGTGATTTTCCAATGCGTAATCGGGAAATAAATTTGCACCAATATGCCAATCACGGACGTATTTTCCATCTTCAATATTGTAGTTGTATAAATCGGAAGCTACACTATATGTATTGGCAGCGTATTGTTTACAACGATATGTCCATGCTTCAGCATTTTTTTCTTCGGGAAACATAGCCGATGCAATTGCTAAAATATTGGTATCCCAACCATTTTCTTCCGCTTTTGTATCGGAGTTTACTTGTGTGGGAATAGTTGTGGAAAGTTTATAATTAGCTTCCGCTGTTACCATTGCCTTTACTGCAGCTTTGTCGGCATCAGTTAAATCGTTCCACATCATCCAAGCGGCATAAGCTGTTGAAGTACACCACATAGACGATTCCCAAACCAGCCCCCAATATTTATTATCGGTGCAATATTGGGCTTTGTTTGCCGTATGTGTGTTGTATGAATATCTGATGGCATTCAGTGCATGTTGTTTGATGGTTTCAAAAGTTAAACCATTCGGCAAATTTTGATCTTGGCATTTTTTATAAATAAATGCGTATATCAATGCGTAATCAGCATTAGTTCGAGCTCCATGTTCTACACTTTGTCCGTTTCCAAAATACCCCCCGGCTTTGAATTGTCCTTCGGCGTATGGAAGATGTTTTGTAAGCATTTCTCGAATGGTTGATTTTATTGTTGATTCCGGAATCTGATCGTTTGATATAATTACGTCCATTCCGGTTATTTCCCCTATTTCATACAATTCCCAATTATCGATAAATCCTGTTGTACCTGTTTTTTGATAATTATTGAAAAAAGTAAGTGCATCGGTTACAACTGCTCCGGTTTTGAATGTGAAATCTACCGCCTGCCATTCTTCTTGTGTGTCAATTACTTGGTTGATGTCTTGACTTGAACCATCGTAGTTTGCGATACCGAGTTGGAATGTTCCTCCAACGGTTTTCACCATTGCTCGCATTCTATATTTGGTGTATGGTTTCAGAGTTAAATTTTGATCAATTGAACCTGAAGTGGTTATTTCCCCTGAGTATTTTCCGCAGAAGGGAGTTATTGAATCCAATGATGTTGTTCCCCATCCGGAATAATTATTTAAACTGTTAAAAAACGGATCTTTTATCAGATTTGTTTTATCGGAATATAAAGGAGTAAAACAAGCTGCGTCACCCGTCATTGCTGTTACGGCAATACTTTTTGTAAGATCACCGCTACTGATAATAATTGATTTGTTTGAAATACTTGTTGTTTGATCAAAAGTAGCAGTAATCGTTATTCCGCACTGTGCTTCAGTGGCAGAAACAGATTCAGGACTGACAGTAATGCCCGTAGGAGCTGTTATTTCAACAGCATCCGTCAATTCGTTTCCACTTATTACAAATGTACGGGTTTTATTAATGTCGTCAAATGCCAGAGCGGTTTCTGAAATGCTGAGCGATTTAACGGTTTCTTTTTCTAAAGATAAATCGGCGATAGCACATAGTGCAGCAGTGTTTGCTCCAATAGTAAAATAATACACTCCTGTGGTAGGAGCATTGAATGTGATGGTACCTTCTGTAAATAATTGTTTGGTTGAAGAACATACAAAATCTTTTGTAATAATTGGAGATGTTCCGTTTATATCAGAAGAAATAGTGGTAGATAATGTAGGAACAGTAGCATTATTTGCCCAAGAATATTTGAACTTCAAATTGTATGTTTGACATGCTTCAACTGCAAGAGGATAACTGAAAATGGAAGAAGTTGTTGTTGCGCCTGCGCCATCCCAACGAACATATAAATCTCTTCCAGTCCAGCTGCTTCCGTTAAAAGTCCAACCTGAAGTAACGTCGTTAAAACGACAAGCAGTACCTGAAGAATTTGCCAAACTCCAACAAGAGGTAGTATTGGAGCAGTTCCATCCCCATAAATTAGGATACGAACGATTTCCGGTTACTCCATTTCCATCCCAATAATCGAAAGTAGTAGGAGTAAAATCTACAGTGTAATTTTTAGTGGTTGTTCCATCGCTTGAAGTGCAAACCATTGTTACCGAAGGATTTGCTGTGCTTATATTAGAAGGATTGTTCGATATGGTTGCTGCTGATTGAGATGCTGTAGCGGTAACGGTAGTTGAGGCGTATGAAGGAGCAACAAGTGCGTTATAATTTGTAATGGACGAGCTAAAATCTTTATCTAATACTCCTTTGGATAAAGTGATGGACGCAAGTGTAGCATCTTTTGCCGGTGATGTAATATAGCTGAAACTTCCACTGTTTACGGTGGCGTTTTTGGCGTTTGCAGTTAGGTCGTTTGCATTTTGACTGTCAAAATTATAATATGCTACTAATCCCGATTCATTACCGGTAAGAGTTAGGTTTTTTGTTGCTTCAATTTCTGCAGGAGTTCTTGCGATATTCCAAAAACGCACTTCGTCAAATAATCCGGCGACATTTCTTCCTGTGGTTGCAGGATCGCTCCCAATGTATGAGGTATTACTAAAAAAACTTGTATTCCACGAAGTTGAGGTATTTAATGCCTTGTAATATGTCCCGTTTAATTCTACAATAACCGAATCTGAACGGACAATAAAAGAAATATGATTCCAAACTCCAATTGAAGGAAATGCCGTAGTTAAAGATGAAATAAAACGTGCATTGGCATTAAAATCGCTTCTGAGATATCCTGTTGAAACGTTATCAAACTGAACGCTGTTTATATTTCCCGACCTATCCACAAAAAAACCACCGTAGGAAACCCAAGCTGTTGGTTTTACCCACAGTTCCACTGTAAAAGGATATTGATTGATAAATGAACTTAATGCAGGAATAGCTAAACTACTGGTAGAAGCGGCTCCGGTTCCGCCGGGTAAACTTAAGGCATATCCGCTTTGAGACCAGATTGTTTGAGAAAATAAGGTTGTAAATACAACCAAAAGTAAGATTTTTTTCATGATATGATTTGCATTTTATTTCAATATCAAAAATACAATAATTATATTGAAAGATAAGTAGATAAAAAAGTCATTAAGGTGTAAATTTATTGGACATATATAACAGAATTTTTACCATAACAAAACGTAAATAGACCTATATTTTATTGGGAATATGGATTTTTATAAAATATCTGATATTAGTCAAAATATTTATACAATGGTAAACGATACAAAATCAGGCAGAAGAAAAATCGGGATTGTTGATTGTAGAATAAAAAGTAAGAAGAGGATGACGTAATTTATCGAACATCCTCTTCTATCACAACACAATCTTAAACATTTTATTACCAAATTCCAATTCAAATCGAATTATATCTATGATTGTAATATCTAGGTATTCCTGATATTCTCTGTTATTTGATTTTTCACTGAAAATTTTTCTCCCAGATGAATCAAAAACAGTAAATGAGATTGCCAAGTTGATAATATCAGCTGATATTATATTGTTTTCATAGAAATTAATTTTCCTTCTGATTGCACTGTGATTATAGCAGCTCCTTGATTGAGAACAGGTTCCATATCCGATGACGCTGTATATTCTGATATCAACTGACCTCCTATATTATACACAGAAATCTGGTCTCCTCTCTTTGTCCCTTGTATGTATTTCCTATCATTAAATATTACAATTTTAATATCTGAGTTAGGTGAAGAGACAAGTTTAACATCTGTAGCGTCAATAACTTCAACGGTAACGGTATTTGAAAATGTTAAAGAATAGGTAGCGTTCCCGCTGTATTTTGCTTTAAATGTATGTGTTCCAACGGAAAGTTTATTTGCTTTGTACATAGCTTTGCCATTAATACTATCTATAGCTAAAATGCCCACAACAGTATCGTTTTTTATTATTTGAACTGAACCGGATGGAATTGCTGAAGGATTTTTCGTATTTTGAACAGAAATATCAAATAATGCAGAATCTCCATAATTTATTTGATTTGACGAGGGCGAAAGCAGAACTGTAATATCATCTAATCTGTTTGTTGCAGATATTTTGTATAATTTTGCTCCATGATGGTTGACATTGGACACAAAGTTTGTTGCTGTAAATGTTCCCAATTCTGTATGTGTCCATAAGTCACGTATCTTACAACTGTCAATGTAGCCGAGTTTGGTAAGATCAACGGGAAAAGGAAGCGTAGTGTTCAATGCAGGATTTTGTGTAAATACCAAAAACTCAATAGTAACGCCATTAGGAGCACTAAGAACTTCGTCGTCAAAACCACAGAATGTTTTAAAAGTTGTATATCCTTCCGGAAGGTTAAACTCTATTGTTGAATAGGAATTTACTCCAAAACCATTTGCGTAGGTTTTTCCATTTACTTTCAGTGTGTTTCCGTTTAAACTTTTATTTGTTTTGACTACATCCCATCCACTTGTTGCGCTTATCGGGGTTAATGTTGTTAATCGTAAAGAATCTCCATTTTCTTTATAAATCGTAGGATTAATCCAATCAGCGTGATCATAATTAAAGTTGTCGCCGGCATCAGTTACAATCAAGTATAGTTTTGTAGCATTTGCAATATTAGCAGTCAGATATTTGCCTTCGCGCTGAAAAGTTCTACTTATACGACCTGAATTAACAATGGCTTTGTTTACATCCACTTGTCTCATGGTGGGATCTTGATCTGATACAAAAAATTCTACGGTAGCGCCACCGGATTGGTCTGTTCCGCCTTTATCTAACCCGGCAAAGCATTTAAACCGATTATATCCTGCCGGAATTGAAAAGAGAATTACAGAACGTGAATGAGTTCCGATTCCATTATTATAAACCGTTCCTTTAATATTTAACGCGTTTCCGGAAACACTTTTATTTTTAGTCACACTTCCCCAACCGGCTGTAGCAAATTCCCAATTGAGATTAGTAAGTTTTATTGAGTCTCCATTATTGTTGTAAAGTGTAGGATTAATCCAATCTGCATGATCGTTTGTATAGCCATCTCCACCGTCGTTTACAATCAAGTAAAGTTCTTTGCTATCTTCAGGAAGAGTAATATCTATATTCGTTCCATATTCGTCGGTTAATCTGGATATAGTTCCACTACGATACAATATTTTTTTTGTATTTACAAAACCATCTCCTCCATTATTAAAAAGAGCAAGAAATTTATCTCCATTATTAGGGTCATCGGCTGTCCAAGCAATCATATCGTTTTCATTCAACCATTGCCTACTGTTTACGCAACGTTTGTGCATATCCAACACTTCTTCGTTTGTAATTAATGAATCTGTAAAGGCATTATTATCAGGCAAATGTCCTCCAAACATTAAAGGTGACTTGAAAATAGACCAAAGAGTCATTAATGTATATTGTTCGTCTCGAGTAAAATTTGTTTGTCTGTCAACGCCTCTTTCGCCTCTTATAGCAATATGTCCTAATGGCAACATATCTGCATCTGCCCAACCTCCTGGAGAAACGTAAGGAGCCCAACTATTACAAACACCAAACGCATAATTCAATTGAGTCCAATTATCCCAAAAATCGTCCACCATTCTCCACATATTTGCATTGTTTTTTGCGTGTTCATATTTATCAATTGGTGTTGCACCGGGAGACATACTTAATACAATCGGACGTCCTGTTTTATCTATTGCTTTTCGTATTAGTTCTATTTCATCCTGATGATAGGGACGAGAAAGATCGTCTACTTTAATAAAATCTACACCCCATGAAGCATATAGCTCAAGAATGGAGTTATAATACTCTTGAGCGCCTTCATTAATTGCCGCTATTGTATAATTATCGTGAAGCCAAGTACACTCATCTGTTGTAGAATAGATATCTGCAGCTGTTTTTCCGTTTCCATCTTTTATGGGAAGTCTATTGTTTACTGCAACTTTGGGTACGCCGCGCATAATGTGAATTCCAAATTTCAACCCTTTGGAATGAACATAATCAGCAAGAGGTTTGAATCCTGCACCATTTACTGAGGAAGGAAAACGTTTAGGAGAAGGTAAATAACGCCCATATTGATCGTATACAAATTCTGAATTATCAAAAGCATTATAAGTTCCGCTCGTCTGATTATCCACATACCAACGAATATCTACCACAATATATTCCCATCCAAACTGTTTCAAATTAGCAGCCATATAATCAGCATTGGCTTTTACCTCCGACTCTACTACAGATGGTCCAAAACAATCCCAACTATTCCATCCCATAGGAGGTGTTAATGCCCACGTTTGAAAGGTTTTCTCAAAACCAGTTTGAGGAAATGCATACAAAAACAAGATAAAGTTTAGCAATAAAAAAGATACTCGTTTATTCATAATATGTATAATGTAAAAAGATTAATAAGCTGTCCCTTGAAAGAAACAGCTTATTAATTTATTGAAAGGAAGGGTTATTTAATTATTTTCTGAGTGGAAGATTTTCTGTCAATATTTATTTTAATCAAATAAACACCTTTGTTTAAATCTTTATTAATAATAAGCTTATGTTCTCCTGCATTTAGTTTTTCAGATTTTTCAGCTAATTTAACTCCATTCACAGTATATACAGCCATATTAACGAGCGCTGTTTCGTCTATATTGAATTCAGAAACAATATTGTTTCCTTGTATATATGTTTTAAGATTATTTGCTAAAAGTTGATTTACTCGTGTATCTGATATTACAGCTTTCATTGGAATTGTTACGCTCGTACCTCCTATGGCTACACGTTGCATTCCCGGAGCAGGAGAAGCCGGATTAGTAGAAGAAATAACCAAATTTGCTTCAGCAGATGCAGTTCCTTTAAATGTAACCATAACAGTTCCTCCGGTATTTGGCAATGTGCTGACGTCAGTTAAGAAGTTAGTGGGGTCGCTACTTGTGACATTAAATCCATTTGTAAATAATGTAGCAATAACAGGTACTTCTATTTGTTGATCGGATGCAGTAAATAAAACACTATCTTTTGGAGTATTATTACCTTCGGCTCTTAGTGTTGGTATTTCGTAAATTTGCCAGTTATCAATATATCCAATATATCC
The DNA here is from genome assembly GCA_900498215.1 of uncultured Paludibacter sp. GTDB lineage: Bacteria > Bacteroidota > Bacteroidia > Bacteroidales > Paludibacteraceae > UPXZ01. The sequence continues at coordinate 2,867,468 of LR026962.1, forward strand.
AGTACTGTTGCCGCATCCATTAAAGAAACACAACCCATCACCAGCTCCTGCTCCAGTTGTAAACGTTTGATCAAATTCTTGCCATGTTCCGTTTGTAAGAGGAACTTCAAAATTTAAATCTCCATCCAATCCTACATTACTAACTCCAATATTCATAGTTCCAATATCGGTTCTTACCATAGCATAAATTCGATAATTTGTATTTGGTTTCCATTTAATCGAAGCGTCTATGGAACCACTGTTAGGATAACATACTTCAGTGCCATTAATAAAACCAGAGCTGTTGCAATATGCATTAGCATCTGTTGCAATACTTTTATTTCCCCATCCGGCGTAAGTTGAAAGACTATTCATTAAAGGATCACTAATAAGATTTGTATATGTTCCTTCGGGATATAATCGCGTATAACAACCTTCAACAGCATTATATGCGTTAACAGCTATTGATGTAGATGTTGAACCGCTTGTAATATCTATTATTCCGTCAGTAATAGGAACAGAGTTATCATATTCAGCTGTTACTTCTACTCCAGCATAGGCTTCAGCGGGTGAAATAGTTGTTATATCCAATGTAATTCCTGTCGGTGGTGTTAAGACAATGTCATCGACAAGATTTGTTCCCTTAACAGTAAATATTCTTACAGGATTAAGAGCATCAAAAACTAAGGATGTAGGATCTACTGCAAGTGTAGGAGCATCAAATAATTCATACATTTCCCAGTTATCAATGTAACATTCCGTTGCTGTTTGTGTTTCACAACTATTTAAATACATATTTATACTTCCTAATGAAGCTTGTGTTGTAAATGCAAAATCCAATGCAATCCATTCACCTGCGGCAGTAGAAAAAGGTTCTGTAATATTTGAAGAAGTAGCACCGCTTATTCCAATTTTTCCTTCTCCGGTTCCATTTGTGCTAACCATTGCTTTTACCCTGTAATTTGTGTTCGGTTTTAATTTGCCTGTTAAACCATAGTCTAACGAACCTCCACACGTTCCTGAAATTTTAATGCTGTTAGTACCACAATATACATAATCCGTAACAACATCGCGTGAACCCCATCCTGCATAGGTAGAAAGACTGGTCATTAATGGGTCTTGAATAATGTTAGGTCTGTCAGTGTAAAGAGGAGTGAAGCATGCTGCATCAGCCGCAGAAGCATTAACTGTAATGTTTTGAGTCAAATCACCGCTTGCTATTAAGATTGTGCCATTAGTGATATTAGTTGCTTTGTCGAAAGTAGCAGTAATTTTTACTCCGGCGGCAGCTTCTGCAGGTGTTAAACTCGTTTTATCTAAAGTTATTCCTGCAGGAGGTGTTAAAAGCAGATTACTTGTGAGATTAACAGCCTTTACTTTGAATGTTTTGGTAACATTTACAACATCAAAAGATAAATTTATAGTGCTGACCGTCATATAAGGTGTGCTACCTAAAGAGATAAGACGAAAATTATCAACTGCGACCCAATTACTAGATTTAATTACAGCAAAACCGAGGTTTAACGTGTTATCTGTAATATCAACTATCACACTGTAATCATTTGTTTCAAAAACTTCAGTAGAATCATTATTTGCAAAAATATATGTGCCACCGTAGTTTTGATTTGTAAAAGCAGCCGCTTTTAATTCATAATATCCGTTAGGAATACTTGAGATGGTTTGAGAAATTTTAAGGTTCGTAAGATTTCCTGAACTTTGCCATTTTTCAGCATACCAAGTACCTTCTTTTAGTGAGAAGGAAGAATTGTTTTGAGTTTGCATATTGCCAACATTCGTCCATCCGTCAATAGTCGTACTTACTGATGTTGCCGATTCAAATCCGGGATTTGTGAGATAAGTGTTTGTTACGTCCGTTTGCGCAAAAGCGTTTGTTATAACTAAAACCGCTAAAGCTAGAAAAGTAGTTAATTTTCTCATGATAAATAAATTTAAATTTTAAAAATTATTATATTAAAGACATCATAAAGTGTAACTGGATTTTACCAGTTACACTTTAATAAATTCTGAGTTATTTTATGACTTTTTTGGTAATTGTTTGACCGTTAGTTGTCATTTTTAGTAAGTAAATTCCTTTTGATAATGTAACTTTTAAATCTTCCTGGAATGATCCGGTAGAAAATGATTTATTGGTTCTTGATATCAAAACCCCATTAGTGCTGTAAATGTTAAAGTCAACATCCGAAGGGGTTGTCAAATTGAATTTAATTCTTATTCCTTCATTTGTTGCAAATACATTCAATGATTCAGTTTCTAAAACGTTTGTGCCTGTAGCTACCAACGTAGCTTTCATAGGAATGGTAATACTTGTACCACCCACAACACGTTGCATTGGGGCCGGCGTTGAAGGACTAACTGATGAAATAGTTAAATTACCGGTAGCAGAAGTGTTTCCTGAAAAAGTGATTACAATATTTCCACCGGTATTCGGTAAAGTTGTATTATCAAGAGTAAATAATGCATTATCAGAATTGATGGTTATTCCGTTATCAAATAACAAGGTTGACACAGGAATAGTAATTTGTTGATTTTTAGTTGTAAATAAAATACTGTCGTTCGTTGCATTGTTTACGGTAGCCACCAAGGAAGGTAAAGCTGTCAATCTGAAATTATCTGCAGCTACCCAGTTTCCTGTGGTGTAAGAATTGAACCCGAGTTTTAATGTGCCATCAGTTACTTTTACTTCTAAAGAATAATCATTTGGTGAGGTTACTTCAATAGAATCTTTATTTCCTACAATGTAGGCACCTCCAGGGTTGCTTCCGTCACTTTGTTGTATGGTTTGAGCTGACGCAGTGAGTGAGTATAATCCATTAGGAAGTCCGGAAATAATTTGTGTAACTCCACAATTTGCAAGAGGACCCGGAGCGCTTGTCCATTTTTCTATATAAGTATTTCCTGATTTATATGGATTAAAGGAAGTATTGGTTTGTGTTGCCATACCATTATTAGTCCAACTCGTGAAGCCTGATTCAAAATTTGGATTAAGAATAGCGGTTGTGTAATCCGCTTTGGATGCATTTACTGTAATAGTTTTACTCAGCGAACCACTTTGTATAATAATTGTTTCTCCTGTAATATTCACGGATTTATCGTAAGTAGCGGTAATTGTCGTACCTGCATCTGCTTCTGCAATAGTTATTGTTGATTTATCAAGACTTATACCGGTTGGAACACTCAATGTAGCATCAGTTGTCCATCCCTTTCCTGAAACAACGAAAGCCTTGCTGCTTGTAATAGCATCAAAATATAGCGATGATTGATCGGTATGTATATATGCGGTACCCAAATATGTTAATCGGAAATTATCCACAGCTATATAGTTTCCACCGGCAACAATATTATAACCAATTTCTAAAGTGCCATCGGTTACTTCAACAATTACAGAATAGTCACCTGGATTATATACGGGATCAGACATTTCGCTGTTTGCATAAATGTAAGCACCTCCAGTAGTTGTAGGATTATTCAAAGCATTAGCTGTGAGTTCATAGAATCCATTTGGCAAATTAGATAATGATTGATAGAGTTTTGCAACCCAAGAACCGGAACTTTGCCATTTCTCTGCATAATAAGTTCCGTCCTTATTTGGTAATGCAGTATTACTTTGAGTCCAAAAACCGTCAGGATTATTCCAACCTGTGAAATTTCCGGTCTCAAAACTAGGATTTATAATAGCAGTAGTTGCATTAGTTTCGTTTGTGTTATCCGCATTTACTGTAATACTCTGCGATACTGCACCAGTAGAAGAAATTGTAATGCTTTCACCTAAAATAGCAACAGATTCATCATAAGTTGCTGTAATAGTGGTGCCGGCTTCTGCTTGTGCAATTGTCAAACTTGCAGGATTTAATGTTATCCCGGTCGGGGCGACCATTGTTACATCCGACGTAAGGTTGGATGCAGAAACATTGAATGTTTTTATGGAGTTAAACTTGTCAAAAGTAAAACTAGTTTTGTCAACTCCTATTAATGGAGTGGTTACCTCAATCAGTTTTACATTGTCAATAAAAAGTATAGGACTATCACTACTTCCAACGTTATTTATCTTTTTGTATCCCATACGTATGGTAACGCTTTTGTCCGTAGAAATAGTAAAAGTCAGACTGTTATTATTCCAAGTGTTTTTTACAGATGGAAAAGTAGCATAGGTAGTAACGCCGTCTATTTCATATCCGCAAACGCTGGATTGATTTCCTGCATTGTATGCATTTGTCATTGTAAAATAGGAATCCCATGTTAGTTTATATGTGCCTGCAGGCAAAGCTGAAGAAGTAGTCTGCGAAACACAAACAGAATCACCAGGATACCAATGTAATTTTACACCAAGAATTGCCGTATTTTCTGTTGTAACAGAACTCCCGTTTGCAGGAACTGTTCCTAAACCCGCTGTCGTTGCTCCATATAATACAGTCGCAAGTTTATAATAAGATACAGAGCCTGGAGATTGGTGTTCTATCCAGCCGGTAACGTCATAAATGGTGTTGTCTGTAGCATCACCTGTAACGTTTGTCTCAAAATCAGCATTCGTAAGATATGTGCTTGTTACATCGTTGTCAGCAAATACTGACAAATTCATAAAAAATAGAGCTGCAAATAAGCTCAAAAATTTTAGTAAGTAGTTTTTCATAATGTGTTTTTTAATAAATGATATTAGATAATCAAAATTAAACGTGTACTTTTTACACTTAAAAAGCACCTCAAAGATAAAACTAACAGTTTATATAAAGGTGTATTATTCTGTCAAAAGAGAGGATAAAAGATGTTTTAGAGATTGAATAATCTTAAAATATGGAAGAAAACTTTTGACGGGATTGCTCTAAAAATGCTAATCCCGTTAAAATAAATTGATTAATAGGTCAATATTTAGATTGTTGTTTTTATTACTTTGTTTTTTTTGCTTCCTGATATTCTTTGGGTGTCATTCCAAACTCGTTTTTAAAACAGCGGCTAAAATATTTTGGGTCGTTAAAACCTACGGAAAATGCAATTTCTGAAATATTTCCCGTATTACTTTCTAGCATTTGGGTAGCATGTTTTAAACGAATATTTCGTATAAATTCAACAGGGGATAGTCCGGTTAATGTTTTCAGTTTGCGGTGCAAGGTAGATTTTGCCACTGCCATGCTTGCAGCAAAATCATCGAAATTCAGTGTTTCGTCTGATAATCTGTTTTCTACCACTTTCACAGCATTTGTTAAGAATTGTTCGTCCATAGAACTGTATTCCATTGATGAAATGTTAATGTCGTGAGCTTTTTGGAATCCTTCTGCTTTTTGTCTTCTCTTTCTTATAAGATTTTTTACTCGAGCATTTACTACATCAAATTCAAATGGTTTTGAAATATATGAATCTGCTCCTGCATTGTAACATTCTATTCTGTCTTGGGTAGAGTTTTTGGCTGTAAGTAAAAGTATGTTTATGTGGCTTGTTTTAATATTGTTTTTAATTGTTTTGCAAAATGTTAAGCCATCCATTTCCGGCATCATTACGTCACTTATTATTAAATCCAAATCTTGATTTTCAGTTAAAACTTCTAATCCTTTAGCTCCATTTTCGGCTGTTAGCACATTATATTCGTTAGAGAAGAATTCCATCATCAGGTTTCGAAGATCTGTATTATCCTCAATAATAAGAATTGTTAATTTCTCCGGCGTCAATTCTTGATTTTGTTCTTTAACTGTCGCTATGTTTTCTTGATATATTTTTTGAGTCGTTTTTACGCTTTCTTCGATGTCTTCATTTTGTTCGGGTGCCAGTTCTTCTTCTGTATAGGCATTTATTGATACCGGAATCTCAACTGTAAAAACAGAACCTTCTCCCAATTGGCTTTTTACATTAATGCTTCCTTTGTGTAATTGAACAAGGTCATAGGTGAGCGCTAAACCAATTCCATGGCTTTTACTTTGATCAGCAGAACGACTAATGTAAAAACGTTTAAAAATATGTGGCAAGTCGTTTTCGTCAATACCTTCACCTGTGTCAGCTACAGATAAGCTCATAATAACCTCTTTTTCTCTATCAATAAAACTTATTTTTACGGCGATGTTTCCTTTCTTTGGCGTGTGTTTAAATGCGTTTGAAAGTATATTATATATTATTTTATCTAATTTATCTGCATCGAAATAAGCTATATAATGTTCATATTCCGAATCGAAGGTAAAATTGATTTCTTTTTCATTTACCAACGGTCTGAAGTTTGATTGACAAATGTTATAAACGTATGCTACGATATCATCTTTTGAAACATTTAATTTCAAGTTCCCGCTTTCGGTTTTTCTAAAAACTAATATTTGTTTTATTAATCTATTTAACCTATTGACATTTTCTTTCATTATATCGTATTGTGAAGGATCTCCGCCAAATTTGTTTTGCATTTTTTCAATTTGAAGCATAATAATTGTCAGAGGAGTGAGTAACTCGTGGGTAATATTGGTAAAATACCGTAATTTAATTTGAGTTAACTCTTCGGATTTTTCTTTCTCTATACGTGAGATTCTTAAATCGTTTCGCAAACGGATACGATTTACAAATGTTCGGTATGTAAAATACGCAGTTATACCAAGTAGTAAAAGATAAAAAAGATATGCCCACCAAGTTCTGTAAAAGGGTGGCAACACCACTATTTTGAGTGTGGTAACTTTATCACTCCATTGTCCGTTTTCATCACTTGCTTTTACCATAAAAGTATATTTCCCTACCGGAAGGTCAGCATAGTTTACGTATCTGCGGTTATTTCCTACATAATTCCACTCGTTGTTTATTCCCGATAATTTATAAGCATATTGACTTTTACTTGCTGAAAGTTGGTTTAACGCAGCAAATTCTATACTCAAATTATTTTCGGAGTATTTCATTTCTATTTTGTTTTTTTGCGAAACAAAATGTTTGTTATCGGTATCGTCATATATTGATTTGTTTTCTATCAGAATATCTGTTAAAACTACGTTTGGCACAATCTTTTTAGATGAAATTTGATTGGTAGGATTGAATTCCACAATACCATTGTTTCCACCAAAAAGCAATTGCCCTGTTTTTAGTCTGATAAAGGAGTTTTTATAAAATGTGGTTACCGACACTCCATTCTGAGAAGAATAATATGATGATGCATGAGTTAACGGATTGTATCTAATTATTTTTTTTGCGGTTGATATCCACAAATAGCCAAAATTATCTTCTACAATATCTAATATTCTTTCGTCTGTAATTCCATATTGTCCGCTAATTTCAGTTGCCACTTGCGTTTTTTTATCATAATAAAATATGCCGCCTTCTTTGGTGCCGATGAAAATATCGCCGTTCCTTTTGCAGCAAATGCTTTGGATGCTTAAACTTTGATAGTTTTTGATGTTAAGATTTAGTTTTGATACGCTATAAGTAGTTTTATTTCCGGTTACTTTTGGTTTAAGTATAAAAAGTCCGTCTTTTTCGGTTCCAATCCAAATGTTTCTATCTAAATCCTGTTGTATAGCACTGACCGATTGTATTTTTGTTGATATTAACTGTACGGTTGAGTTATATGGTTTTTTGAAAAGAGCATCGCTGGTTCCAATCCATACATTGCCATCAAAATCTTCAAAAAAATTGGTAATGGAAATATAAGGAATTTGGGTTAAACCTCTTACGGAATACTGATTAACTTGTGTTAATTCTTTGTTTTCCGCTTGTTTGAATACATATATTTTATCTTCTCCTTCATTTGCAATCCATATTTCGTTGGTTTTAGTAATATTATCGATATAAATGATGCTGTTAAACTTGTTAAAAACAGGATTTGATAATCTTTTTATTGTGCCCGATGAAAGATTAAAATCTATAAGTCCAAAGCGGTTGATTACTACATATAAATTTCCTGAACCGGCATCACACAATCGTGTAACAAATGATTCTGTGTTTAATGACTGCCTTAAATTTCCCAATGTGTAATTTTGTATGGAAAGTTTATTGAAATCTAACATATACAAGCCTTCTCCTACACTTCCAAACCACAAATTTCCATGTCTGTCTTTATAAATATCATGAAATAATTGACTATGTGAACTGTTTAAAATATAATTATTATCTTCTAAAGAGTATGTTCTGTCTGCTTCCTTTTTTATTATGCGCAATCCTTTGAAAGTTACCATCCAAATATAGCCATATTTATCGTCTTGCAAAATGCTGTAAACAATGTTATCTACTTTTTCATCAGGATTATTGGAAAAAGAAACCGGAGTAAAATTAATTTTCATTTTTCCGTCCACAGTCATATTATAAATTCCATCCCCCCAAGTGCAAATCCAGTACATTCCATCTTTGTCTTCCATCATTCGGAACGGATTATCATTTGTGCCTATGGTAGGAGCGTAGTATATATTTGTTAAATTCTGATTAATGGCGCATAATCCATCTTTCCATAAGGCAATCCAAATAGTACCGTCCTTATCTTCATAAATAAATTTTACATTGTTTCCTTTTAGCTTCAAACGGGAGTCTTTGTCTGTTGAAAAACGTTCGTATTCTCCGGAAACAGAATTTATACGCAATATTCCATTTCTGGATGTTCCTACCCAAATAAATCCTTTTGAATCTTTAAATATATAATTTATGCGTTCCTTTTCGGTATATTTGTTTTTGAGAGGTTTAATAGAATAATTGTTTTTATCAAAAATATTTATTCCTTCATATGTGCCAATCCATATTTTGTTTTCATCATCTTCTTCGAGGCATTCTATTTCATTGTTAGTGAGTTTTTCCGGTGTTAACGCACTTGATCTAAATACTTTAATGTCGTATCCGTCATACCGACATAATCCATCCTTTGTTCCCAACCACATATAACCCTCTTTATCATTGTAAATACGTGTTACTGAATTTGAAGGCAGTTTATCGTTTAATGGAAATTTTTCCAAAACCAACGGAGACTCTGTAAGTGCTGAAACAAATTCTGCAACGAAAACAAGCGCAATAATTATTACACGAACCCTTTTTGACATAGACAGGAAGATTTTCAATATATTTTATAATACCTTACAAAGATAGGAAGATATTTTAAACGAATAAAATACCTTTTTTATATTGCAAAAGCTACTTATGATTGAAATTTTATTAATTTTGCAGAGTAAAAAAGGAAAGTTGCCGGAGTGGTCGAACGGGACGGTCTCGAAAACCGTTGTACGGGCAACTGTACCCAGGGTTCGAATCCCTGACTTTCCGCAAATATTTTTAATTTTCTAAAAAGACGTCGTTTTTTTCTCTTTATTCATCTTCATGCCTTCCAAACTTTTGATTAAGGATAAGTTTTCATTTTGAAATAAATGATTAATTCGTATTTTGAGATTTAAAACCTGAATAAATGTTGTGTTGTTGTGTTTTTGTGAGTTCTTTTCTTTTATAAATTGAGTTTTATTGAAATGATTTATTTGGGATTTTTTAGGTGGTATCTTATTTTTGCAAATAAAAAATACCATGAAATCAATTACTCAAAAAGCTTACTCTGTACTTATTACTTTTCTTATCTCAGTATCCTTATTTTCCCAATCTGATGAATCTAAAATTGAAGTGTTAATTTCTAAAATGACTCTTCAGGAAAAGATTGGTCAAGTAAATCAACTTAACACCAGCGGATTATCGGACGATATGAAGGGATTATTACGCGCCGGTAAAGTTGGTTCCATATTGAATGAAGTTGATCCAAAAACAGTTAATGAATTGCAAAAAATAGCTGTAAAGGAATCTCGACTTGGTATTCCATTAATTTTTGCCAGAGATGTTATTCATGGGTTTAGAACTGTTTTTCCTATTCCTTTGGGGCAAGCAGCTACTTGGAATCCTCAGATAATTGAAGATGGAGCAAGAATTGCCGCTATTGAATCCTCAGCTTGTGGCATTCGATGGACTTTTGCTCCCATGATAGATGTATCGCGCGACCCACGGTGGGGAAGAATTGCAGAATCATTGGGTGAAGATCCTTATTTAACTTCTGTTCTGGGGAGTGCTATGATAAAAGGATTTCAGGGAGATAATCTATCAAATTCCAATAGTGTTGCTGCATGTGCTAAACATTTTGCAGGATATGGCGCTACAGAATCGGGTAAAGATTATAATACTACTTGGATACCTGAAAATCAATTACGAGATACATATTTACCTCCATTTCAAGCCGCAGCAAAAGCAGGAGTTGCTACTTTTATGTGTTCTTTCAATGACATAAACGGTGTACCTTCATCTGAAAATAAACATTTAAATATAGATATATTACGCAAAGAATGGAATTTTGATGGAATTTTGGTAAGTGATTGGGGCTCTATTGAACAATTAATTAATCATGGTGTCTGCAAAGATTTAAAAGAAGCAGCAGAAAAAGCGATGAACGCAGGCGTAGGAATGGATATGATGGGCTATGCGTATGTGAATCATTTGGAAGAGTTAATTAAATCCGGAAAAGTTTCTGAAAAACTATTAGATGATGCAGTACGCAATGTTTTAAGAATAAAATTCAGATTAGGATTATTTGAAAATCCCTATGTGAAAATTCCTAAAACTATGCCTTTTTATACTGAAGAAGCGCTTGAAAAAGCAAAAAAATCAGCCATAGAAAGTGTCGTGTTGTTGAAAAATAAAAATAATATTCTACCTCTTTCACAAAATGTGAAAACAGTGGCGGTGATTGGTCCTCTATCTGATGCTCCGAAAGATCAAATAGGAACTTGGTGTTTTGACGCGGAAGCGGAACGTTCCGAAACTCCGCTTATGGCTATTCAGAAATATTACGGAAATCAAGTAACAGTTATTGCGAAAAAAGGATTAACATACAGTAGAGACAAAAGCAAAGACAATATTCAAAAAGCATTAAATGCGGCTCAAAAAGCAGATGTGGTATTGTTCTTTGCCGGAGAAGAAGCAATATTATCCGGTGAAGCTAAATGTAGAGCGGATATTAATTTACCGGGCGCACAATCTGAATTACTCGAAGCATTAAAAAATACAGGTAAACCTGTTGTTTTGATTGTAATGGCAGGACGTCCATTGACCATAGGGAAGGAAATAAAAGAAGCTGATGCCGTTATGTTTGCATTCCATGGAGGCACAATGGCTGGTCCTGCATTAGCAGATTTGATTTTTGGAAAAGAAACACCTTCGGGTAAGCTTCCGGTTACTTTCCCTAAAATGGTAGGTCAAATTCCTATTTATTACGCTCATAAAAATACAGGTCGTCCTGCAAGTAATATAACATTAATAGACGATATTCCTGTTGGTGCAGAACAATTTTCAATCGGTTCTACAAGTTATTTTCTTGATGCTGGGACAGAACCTTTGTTCCCGTTTGGATATGGACTTTCTTATACTACTTTTAAATACTCCGATGTTCAATTATCAAATACGGAATTGACGTCAGGAAGTAGTATAAAAGCTACTTGTAGTGTAACCAACACGGGTACAAAAAGTGGAGCTGAAATAGTACAACTTTATATTCGGGATAAAGTGGCAAGTTTAGCACGTCCGGTACGCGAATTGAAAGGTTTCCAAAAGGTGTATTTAAAAGCAGGAGAAAGTACTACTGTAAGTTTCACCATTACACCTGAACAATTGAAATTTTACAATTTGGAATCACAAAAAGTTATAGAACCGGGAGAATTTCAGGTTTGGATTTCCAAAGATAGTGCAAGCGGAAGTCCGGTCTCATTTCAATACAAGTAATTTTATCTTGTTTTTTCTTTACTGATTTTTAAGAGATTCGTTTTTTTTAATCATTTTAATAATCCAACGATATTCATACACTACATAAAAATAATTGCTACTTACATAAAAGGTTTTTAAATGTTTTATTAACTATTAATTTTAAATTTATGAAAAACTTAAAACTTTTTTTATTCTTGCCATCTTTATTAGGTATTACAATGTTGGCTTATGGTCAAAAGTACACGGGATTAACCGCAACATCTTCTTCGGGTAACGCAAGCGTTGCTGTGGATGGAGATATGGGAACACGTTGGGAAAGTGATTGGTCTGATCCTCAATGGTTAGTTGTGGATTTAGGTGAAATCAAAAATGTTGGTGCTATTAAAATTTATTGGGAAGCTGCTAATGCAAAGGATTATACCATTAGCTTTTCAACAGATGGAGTTAATTATTCGGGCGATTTAACTTATACAGGAATGGCTGAGGGAAGCCGTACCGATAATATAACTGAAATAAATGTGGATTGTCAATACATTAAAATGAATGGTACAGCACGTAATCTTGTATATGGTTATTCTATTTGGGAATTTGAAGTTTATCCACAAGTTGCGCCCGTTTTAACTTCAATTGTGGTTTTGCCCGAAAAACCGTCTATTGTATTGGGGAACACACAACAATTTACAGCTGAGGGACGAGATCAACTGAATAATCCGTATACTTTAAGTGGAACAACCACTTGGAACGTAGATGGGAGTGGAACTTCCATTACTTCAGATGGATTGTTTTCATCAACCCAAAAAGGACTTTTTACAGTAACGGCAACTAATTCAAGTATATCAGGCAGTACAACAATTGAGGTTTTACCAACAAATCCAAATTTGTCTCCTTCTGCAACGGCTACAGCTTCAAGTGGAGATGGAACATTGGCGATTGATAATAATGGAGGAAGCCGCTGGGAAAGCGAACAAGGGGTTGATCCACAATGGATTTTGGTTGACTTGGGAGCAAAAATGAGTATAACGGATATCATTATTGACTGGGAAACGGCAAATGCAAAAAATTATATTATTGAATATTCGAATGATAATTTAAATTGGAATACGTACCAATCACCAACAGATATGCCCGAAGGACCTAGAACTGACCGTTTTTATAACGCCAATTTTCAGGCACGTTATGTGCGTATTACCGGCACTGAGCGCAATACGGTTTACGGATATTCTATTTGGGAATTAAAAATTTATGGAACAGATACGGTAGCAACAGTACTTTCAAATGCAAATAATGATAAGATTAGTATTTATCCTAATCCGGCAACAGACAAATTATTTGTTTCAGGAAGTTTAAATGTGGATATTTCTATTTATACATTGGAAGGTAAATTTGTCAAACAAAAAGAAAATACAAAACAAATAAATGTATCGGACATTTCGTCAGGAGTTTATATTGTCAAGGTGAAGAATAAGCTTAATGGAATAGATAAATCTATTAAGGTTAAGGTAAAATAAAAAGTGTGTTGTGAAAAAAACGAGATGCAAAACCGCATCTCGTTTTTGTTTTTAAAATCGTTGCAAATACTCGGCTAAGTTTGTGTCTCTATCCAGATTCATTTTTTGCCTTATTCGGTATCGGTTCATTTCAATGCTTCTCACTGTCATATTCAACAATGGCGCCATATCTTTTGAACTTAAATTCATTTTCAAATAAGCGCATATTTTTCTATCGGTTCCCGAGAGATTCGGATATTTTTCACAAAGTCGTTTCAGATAATTATCGTACACGATATCAAAATTTTCTTGAAAAACTCTCCAATCATTATCATGTTTTATGTTTTCTTTAATGTGTTTTTGCATTCCATTGAGTTTTTTGTTTATTTCTTCAAAATCTTTGGACCCGACAGCTTGATTCAATTTTTCTATTTCATTATTTAACTCCAGAAGCATTTCATTTTTACGAATCAAATTCATAGTAGAATTGGCTAATTCTTGAGATTTATGACGAAGTTCATATTGGAGTTTCTGATTTTTAAGTTCCGTTATTTCTTTTTTCTTGGCATTGGTATCTTCTTCAAATCTTTTTTCTTGTTCTTTCATCTCCAATTCTTTTTTCTGTTCCATTTCCTTAGCACCCTCTTCCGATTTGTTTTTTACAAATTTAATTAACCACAATAAGGCTGCTATAGCAAGTAGAAAATAAATTATGGTTGCAAATGTACTTTCGTACCAGGCGGGAAGTATTGTAAAAGAATATTCTGCCGTAGCGACATTAGGTTCAATTAAATTTTTAGCGCGAACTTTAAAAATATAATTTCCTTTTGGCAGTTGTGTGTATTCTTTAATTGTTCCGTCGGAAAAATTAGACCAACTTTTATCATAATTCTCAAGTATATAACTATACTGCACTAATCCTTCTTTTCGGTATTCCGGAGAAATAAACTCAAAACGTAGTGAATTTAATTTATGAGCAATTTTAAAGGGATTATTTGATACTTGTTTAAAAACCCTTCCGCTTATAAGTGAATCTTTTTGACCGGTAGCAATAACGTTTTTAATAATAACATTGAATAATTTCTCGTCATCAGGCGTAGTTTTGTTTGTGTTAATTAATGAAAAACCATCTTCGGTGCTTACAATCACATCTTTATCTGATACAAAATTAAAATTTTCGAACCCGACAATTAATTTTGGTTGAAGCATACGAAAAGAGAAAGAGTCCACTTTATAAGATCCGTTTTTTTTGGAAGCCAAACCTAAAAAACTTCCCGATGCACACCACAGTTCATCGTTTCTTCCTTGATGAAAGCGTATGGAATTTGGAGGAGAGATAAATAAATCATTCCACTTTTTTGCCGATTCCATTCGTTTTTCCTGTCGGTTAAACTGATAAAAACCATACACGGAAGAAAACAAAAGCTCATTTTGAATTATATAAACAATATTATTTTGATTTGTTGGAAATCCTTTATCTGTTCCGAACAATTCTACTTGGGTAATACTGTCGGCGTTATTATTGAGCGTCAATCGAAATAAGCCTTTTTGCCAATGACTGAACCAAATACTTCCGTCGATGTCTTCTTCGAACATTCCACTTGATTCTTTGAAATCTCCTTTTATAAAATGGGAAAAATTCCATTTTCCGCTTGTTTTCTTTAATATAAATAATCCCTGATACGAACAACCTAAAATCATGTCGGGATGTTTTTTTAGAGTTTTGAAAGCCCAAGTTCCTTGTAATGAGGGCAATTGTTCGACAGCTCCCGAAGGACTAACGATAAAAGTACCTCTATCTGCACCGCAAAAAAGAGTGTTGTCAATTTCATTCAAACACCAAATTTGTCCTTCCAATCCTTTAATTATTTCCAATTGTAATGGATTTTGACTGCTTGTTAATGGGTACGATGTTTTGTACAAACCCTGATTTGTGCCTAAAAAAAGCGTATTCCCTTTCAAGAAAGACGTGTAACCTGCTCCATATAAATTATTAGCATCGAAAATTTCTAAAAAGGGGCTATTTAGAAGTACATAATCAATTCCTTTATCTAAACCAAGCCACAAATTTTGATAAGAATCAAAAGCCATACTTAAAATTGTATTGTTTTGTAATCCGGAATAAGTGTTCAAAAACATAGTCGTTTTTGTATGAATATCTTGAATTGCTATTCCTTTCTGTACTGTGCCGTAAATAATTTGCTTTCCGTTTGAAAGTGCGCAAAAAACCTGATTATTTTTAAGAAAATCATCAATTCCGGTATTAAAAACCGAAATAGTTGATCCGTTAAAAAGATAAACGCCATTGTAACGCGTTACAATTAATAATTCTCCATTTTGATAAGGCAAAATGGAACAAACTTTTTTCCCTGCAAGAATTTCAACATTCGGAAGACGCACGGACATATTTCCGTTAAGCATAAACACGCCCTTCGAATTTGCTACTAATAATACATTATTTACATATGCGGAAACATCAATTTTTTCATCAAACGGCAATGCAATAATTGTATCTCCATTATATTTAAAGATAAATCTATCTGCTTGAAAATAAATGTCTTTTCCTGTAGAATGAATGTTCCAAATTTCATTGAAATTAGTATATCTTTTATCCAGCTTATTTAATAAGGAGTAATATTGCAATTCTCCTGTGCTGCTTGGAGTATAATAACCGAATTCGTTAAAAGCTCCTGCGTATATTTTACCGTCGGGTGTGTAAAGTACAGAACGAACATTTGTATAATTTCTAATAGGTATAGTATTCCAATTTTTACCGTCAAACTCCAATAAACCACTATTGTTTGCGAAATACATTAATTTGGAATCCGATTGAGTTATATCCCAATTTTGTGTTCCCGATTTGTAATTGGTTCTTGAAAAATTTCTTACTAATGGGTGAAGAGAAAACATTGGAAAACATAATGTTGAAAATAAAAAGAATAAAATTAGTTTTTTCATGATAGATTAAATTTATTCAGTTTTCAGAATGTAAGGTAATTATTTTGATAAAATTTTCTTCAATAATAATATTTTTTTTTGATTGAATAATTAATTGAAATATATTTTATTGTTTTTTATTTTTTAAATTAATTATAACCAATTATTTACAATATTTTTTTGTTGTAATATTGTGAAGTAAAAATATGCAACTTGTGAGTTTTTGTGTGGTTAATAATTTGTATTTAGTTGCAATGAACTTTATATTTGCATTGTTCAAAAAACTTTAATTTAATTCCTAATGAAAAAGACAATTTTATTTTTACTTCTTCAGTTTTCTACACTTCTACTCTTTGCTCAAGAGATTAATGTCAGTGGAAATGTTACGGCTTCCGATGATGGCTCATTGCTTACAGGAGTAAATGTTATTGTAACAGGTACCGGAAAAGGAGCTATTACTAATATTAATGGAAGTTATTCTATTTCTGTTCCACAAGGTAAAACCCTAACATTTTCTTACGTTGGGTATCAATCACAAACATTGAAGGTGACAGGTAATATTTTAAATGTAATACTGGAACCAAATACTCAAATGCTTAATGAAGTAGTCGCTATCGGTTATGGTACAATGCGAAAAAGCGATGTGACAGGCGCTATTTCATCAGTAAAAGGCGATGATATTAAAAAAGTACAAGCAGCCGATCCTTTAATGGGACTTCAAGGAAAAGCTACCGGTGTAACGATAGTTTCAAATAATGGGCAACCCGGTTCATCTCCTTCCGTTTTTATTCGAGGTATAGGCACTATTGGAGATAATTCTCCAATTTATGTAGTGGATGGGCTTATTGTAAGTGATATCAAATTTTTGAGTAGCAATGACATTGAATCTATAGAGGTATTGAAGGATGCTTCTTCCACAGCGATATATGGATCGCGAGGCGCAAACGGAGTGGTTTTAGTCAGCACAAAAAAGGGGAAGGCAGGTTCTGCCAAAATAAATTTTGATTCGTATTTTGGAGTGCAAAACCGATGGAAAAAATTAGACGTAATGAAAAGCAAAGAATTTGCAGAAACAATGATCAAAATAGGAAACATTGGATCTGAAATGAATTTTTACAATACGTATGGCTTTAACAAGTGGTTGGCTGCATATCGATTAGGAAAATCTCCATATTATCCTGTACTAAAAAGTGACTTAAATCCGGATGGATTCGATTATTCTGCAGTAGAAACAGATTGGCAAGATGAGGTCTTTAAGAAAAATGCAACGATACAAAATTATTATATTTCGGTAAATGGAGGTACAGAAAAAGATAAATACAGTCTTAGCGCCAGTTGGTTCGACCAGCAAGGAACAATTATTGGTTCTTATTATAATAGACTTACACTCAGATTAAACAGTAGTCACCAGCTTAGAAACTGGATAACATTAGGCGAAGATATAAGTTATGTAACTTCCACCGGACGAAATGCGATGAACAATAATGCAAGTCCTGGAGCTTCTATTCTTTCAGCTGCTCTTGCAATGGCGCCGTGGGATCCAACTCATTATCCTGATGGAACACAAAATATCAATGGAAAAGATTTAAGTGGACAAATTGCCGCCTCTTCTAACTTCCGAAATGTTACCAATCCTTTTTCTATGGTAGAAAATAGTCATCCGAAAGATGTTAATAATAATTGGATAGGAAATATTTACATAGAATTAACCCCAATTAAGAAATTAAGCATACGTTCTGCACTTAATTTTAATTTCGCAAACAATAGCAGTTTATTGTATAAAGATGGACCTTATACTTATTCAGATTATGATAAAGCGACTACAAACTACCTTTCGAGTTCACTTACCAATACAAAATACTATATACTTGAAAATACTGCGACATATAAAGATAAAATAGGGAAACATGATTTTTCTATTATGGGGGGACAAACCACAGAACAATATTCTTATTACACAATTGGCGGATCTGGAGCCACTATATATAATGCTACTTCAGAAAATTGGTTACTAAGTAAAACAACGACTGATCGCACTTTTGCAGGGGACGGAATTGATAGAAATCGAATGTTTTCGCTGTTAGGTAGAATATTTTACTCTTACGATAATAAATATCTTATAACCTCAAACTTTCGTGCGGATGCTTCCAGTAAATTCCCTCAACATTTGTGGGGATATTTTCCTTCGTTTGCATTGGGCTGGAGAATAAGTGAAGAACCTTGGATGAAAAACAACGGCATTTTCGACCAATTAAAACTGAGAGCGGGTTGGGGAAGGATTGGAAATCAATCCATATCTTCCAATTTATTTGTAACAACGATGTTTAATTCAGGTCCAACCTTTGTAGATTATGTATTTGGTAAAGACCAGCAATTGGCTTCGGGCGCTACTGTATTAACCTATGCTAATGAAGATGGTAAATGGGAAGTAACCGAACAAACCGATTTAGGAATTGATTTTAGCATCCTTAACAATACATTAAGTGGTACGATTGATTTATTTAATCGCGATACTAAAGATATGTTACTGTATGTAAGTACGCCTGCTAACGTAGGAAATAGATATCTTCCTATGGCAAATGTGGGTACGGTAAGGAATAAAGGAATTGAGTTCGCATTAAATTACCGAAATAACATAGGAAAAGTAAATTACAATGTTAGCGGTAATATTAGTTTTATAAATAATAAATTAATGAAACTAAACGGAGGAGACCGTATTTACGATGGTTATTCTATTATTGATGAAGGATATTCATTGTGGACTTTCTGGGGTTACAAATATGAAGGAATATATAAGGATGATGCATCTGCAGCATATTTTACAAATATTAATTTTAAAGCCGGCGATGCTATATATGCAGATTCATATAAAGATAATAAATTGGATGATAAAGACAAAACGGATTTGGGCAATCCATTTCCAAAATTCACTTACGGTTTAAATTTAGCGTGTGAATATCTCGGTTTTGATGTTACCGCAATGTTTCAAGGTACCCAGGGAAATAAAGCATATAATGATGGCAAAAGACGTTTGGAAGGAACCGGATATGAATTTACTCTTGGCACCCAGATGAGAGATGTGTGGACATCTTCAAATCCGAATGGAAGCATACCTAATCCAAATAACAGCAGTAATAGTTTTGTTTCCTCCAGATTTATTGAAGATGCTTCTTATCTCAGATTGAAAAATCTTCAGATAGGATATACATTACCCTCTAATGTAGCTCGACAAATTTTTATGGAGCGTTGTCGTTTTTATCTTACAGCAACAAATCTTCTTACATTTACCAAATATAGTGGTTACGATCCTGAAATTGGTTCTCGAGGAGTGGATTATCTTAATTACCCAACAGCACGTGTTGTAACATTAGGTGTAAATTTTGACATTAAATAATTATCTAACTATGAAAAAAAATATATATATAACATTGATGGCGTTAATATCCTTTACCTCATGTAATGATTGGTTATTGGAACCGGCGCCGGGAAGAACAAAATTAGAAGACTTTTTCACTTCAGGTGGAACAGCCATTCAGGCAGTAAATGCAGCTTACGTCCCATTAATGTGGGAATTTAACAATACTTATTTTCCTGAGTGGTTTATTGGAGACGTTGTGTCCGACGATGCTCTCAAAGGAGGTCAGTCGCTTACGGATATGGCAAGCGTGTATGATATGGAAAATTTCAAAACCAATGCTAACAATGATTTTCTTTTAGAATTTTATAGAGCACAATGGCAAGGAATAGAGAGATGTAATCTGGCTTTGGAAAATATCCCGCCTTTAGCTACGGATAGTACTATGTCAGAAAGTGTAAAACAACGTTTATTGGGTGAGGCAAGATTTCTTCGGGCGCTTTATTATTTCCGTTTGGTTCGCGTCTTCGGAGGAGTTCCAAAAGTAGAGAAAACGCTCATGCTTGCTTCAGAATGGAAACAACCGAGAGCTACTGCGGATGAAATTTACGAGTTAATAATAAATGACTTGCAAGAAGCTAATAAAGGATTATGGAAAAAAAGCGCTTATCCCGCAGAAGAACTCGGAAGAGTAACAAAAGGCGCTGCGCAGGCAATGCTTTTGAAAGCAAATTTGTATACTCATAATTATTCGGAAGCAAAACGATGGGGCGATTCCATCATGATTTCCAATGAATATAGTTTGTGTCCTAATTATGCCGATAATTTTACATTGGCTGGCGAAAACGGACCAGAATCTGTATTTGAAATTCAATACATGGAAGATCCTACAAGTGATTATGGAGAAGGTAACGGATATTCAAGAGGAACATTCACGGTTATTCTTACACGTTCGCGCTCCTCAAAACTCGGAGGCGGCTGGGGATTTAATAAACCAACTCAAAACCTTTATAATGAATATGAAACAGGCGATCCGAGGAGGGATGTAACCATTTTTAATCCAAGTGATGCGCAAATCGAAACTCCATCGCAGGAAATATATCTTGGAAGTCGTTATTTGAACAGAAAATATATGATAATGAACGCAGATGGTTCACTTTATCCTCTTACACATCCGAGCCGGGGACCAATTAATAATAAAGTTATTCGATATGCTGACGTACTTCTTATGTATGCTGAAGCATGTTGCGAAACTAACAATTTAATACCGGCTAAAAATGCACTGGAACAAGTTCGTTCACGCGTAAGAGGTACTTCAGCCATTTTGCCTGCTTTCCCTTATGGAACGTATGGAGATAATCAAGATGATTTAAGAAAAGCAATTCGTCACGAACGCCGTGTGGAACTTGCCATGGAAGGACACCGTTGGTTTGATCTTTGTCGATGGGGTGTGGCAAAACAAGTGATGGACGCTTACAAAGCAACAGAAACAACTGAAGCTAAAAACGAAATGGATACGTTTGTTGCCGGAAAGCACGAATTAATGCCAATCCCAAGTAAAGAGAGAGATTTAAATCCACTGATGGATCAAAATCCGGAATATTAACTAAAACAAATTATTAATTCAATAACTTAATTAACACAACTATGAAAACAAGAAATTTTTTATTTTTATTAATGAGCGTTGCAATTCTTTTTACAGCGTGTAAAAGTAACGACCCTGAAGTAAAACCTACAGGTATTACATTAAACAAAACTACATTAACATTAGTACAAAAAAAGACAGAAACCTTGATAGCTACTTTAACTCCAACAGACGCTACCGGTACCATTACTTGGACCTCTTCAAATACAGCAGTAGCTACAGTCGATAATAATGGATTGGTAACCGCTGTAGCCGCTGGTACGGCAACTGTAACAGCAAGCGTTAATTCTTTAACAGCTACTTGTGAAGTAACGGTAGAGTCAGATGGAAGTTATGACCCTGCTGCATCTTTAACAGGTTCTGCGTATTATCCTATAATTTTGGATGCTGCCAGTTCTGCAAAAGTTCAGAGTAAAATTGTAGCAGATTTACGTCCGGATGAAGCAACTAAATTTTTATATGTGTGGGAAAATACATATACTGCCGGAACTGCTACCGGTCCTAATTTTTACGGAGAAGTAGAAGGATGGGTAAGTTTAGTTGTAGGTAGCGTAGGATGGTCGGGAGCTGGCTTTAATGTTCAAGATGCAACAACAATTGATAAATTAGCAGACATTACTGCTAATCCTACTGGTTATTATCTTCATATTGGAATAAAAAGTAAAGATAATGCTGTTCACGTAATCGGTTTGGATGGACAATCAAATGTGAAATTTGCGCTTGGTGCAACAGCATTTAACGATAATGGAACTCTTATTGAACCACTTGCAGACTTTAAGCGTGATGGTGAATGGCATGAAATAGAAATTCCAATGACTACTCTGAAAACTAACGGATTACTTTACGCCTCTGGTATGGGAACAAAAAATGTGTTTTGGTTCTTAAGTGGCGGTGTTGCCGGTACCACACTTGATTTGGACGCCGTATTTATCTATAAAAAATAATCTGTAAAAGATTTCAAGTATAGCAGGGTTGAATGTCTCTGCTATGCTACAAATAAAAAAATCATTCCTAATATTTATACATAGAATTTTCTTTACTGTAATGATGAAAAATAAATTGAAAATATTGTATTATCTGATTGTATTACTATTATTAAATGCATGTACAAAAGAACCGGATATAATGCCCAAAACTCAAAGCTTGGCATTATCTCCTACATCCGGTGAAATAAAAGAAGGTGATTCTTTAAAATTAACGCCTCAAATAAATCCCTCAAACGCACAACCGATTATTGCTTGGACTTCTTCTAATGAAAAAGTAGCTACTGTTTCCCAAAACGGAATGGTGAAAGCCCTTGCAAGAGGTAGCGTTACCATTACTGCCATTGCAGACGATTCCATAGAAGCAAATGCATCTCTTACAATAACAAGAGAAGATTTACCTTATCAACTCGTATGGTCTGATGAATTTGATGGAAATGCATTGGATTTAAGTAAATGGAATATTGAAACAGGCGGAGGCGGCTGGGGTAATCAGGAAAAACAGTATTATACCGGGCGTTCTCAAAACTTGAGGGTAGAAAACGGAAATCTGGTGATAGAAGCTTTGAAAGAAGCGTATGAAAACAACGCTTACACTTCGGCTCGTATTACTACCAAGAATAAAGCGATGTTTACTTATGGTAAAATGGAAGCCCGTATAAGTCTTCCGGCAGGGAAGGGAACTTGGCCCGCATTCTGGATGTTGGGAACGTATGGAAGTTGGCCCTTGTGTGGAGAAGTGGATATAATGGAACATATCGGTTCACAACCCACAATGATTTCACATGCGGTGCACACCTACGAGAAAAACGGAAGTCGTGGAAATAACTGGTATAACAGACAATACCGTGATGGCATTGAAAATAATTTTCATACTTATGCCATTGAGTGGGAGAAAAAATATAGTGAAGGACAAGATTGTATTAATTTCTATATTGACGGAGTAAAAAGTGCAACTATTTGGGAACAACTTTCACTTTCAGACCAAAAAACTTGGCCATTTAATAAAGATTTTTTCCTGATACTCAATGTAGCAATTGGAGGAACAATGGGAGGAACGATAGATGATGCGATTTTCAATAATCCGGTAATGATGAAAGTAGATTATGTGCGTGTCTATCAAAGAGAATGATTTGATAACTAAAATACATTTAATAACAATTCTAAATTTACAACCATGAAGAAAACTACTTTTTTAAAACGTTTAAGTTTCATATTTTTAGCACTTTCGTTAAGTTGCTTTACTTTTATATCAGCAACCGACTATTGTCATTCATCAATTACATCCAATAGAGGAGCTACGGCTTATGTAACGATGAAATCGTTAGGTGATGGTCTCTACCAATTTATATTTGAGTCTGAGAATGATATTGTAAGCTGGAATGCCGGAGGATCAAATTTTTATGCCGAAGTTGATGGAATTGGCGGTTATCAGGTTTCTGACCATCTTACTCAAGACGATGCTAAAACATTGAGTGTAACTATTAATTCTAACCCAAAACCCAACATTTACGTAGGAACTTTCTATGTGAATTACGCTGATGGCGAACACGCGTTCAATATCCCTACCGATGAAGATTTTGATGCCGTATGTGCTACCTTAGACAATATTCCTCCATCTATGGTTTCAGCAAGTGTGGTCGGGACGCCAACATTCAATTCCGTTAATTTACAATTATCAGCAACAGACGATGTAACTTCTCCCGTAACTCAATTTATAATTAACGATTCGGGTAATGGAATTACAAATAGAATAGTAGCAGCTGATGGAACGGGCAATGCTGTAGTCTCTGGATTATCTGCTTCGACCACTTATAATTTTGTTATTAAAGCTAAAGATGGTGCAGGAAACATTTCTGCTAATTCACAAACTGTTTCATTTACAACTGCAGCCAGTAGCAATACGCAGTGCTCGGGAACTGATAATCAAACAGATCCTGCTTATCAATCCTTATCAAATGGATATACTTATAATTTTACAACCAGTGGCAGTGATGTTACTATTACCTTCGAGTTACTTGATGCTAAAACAGGTTTAGTTGCGTATTTGTGGGATAAAACATCCGGTTTTACGGAAACACAAATGACGAATACGACTGGACAAATATTTACTACCACATTAACGGGCTTAACAGCAAATTCTGATATTACAGTAGCTGTAAAATTTGCATACGCTGGAGGTCTGTCTGTAACGAAAGATTTTGTATATACTGTTGGAAATACCTGCGGAAACACTTCTACTTCCAATAATCACGTATCAAATCCAAAATTATCGGTATATCCCAATCCGGTTAAGGACTATTTAAAGATAGCTTGCGACGAAGAAATAAATCAAGTTAGTGTTAAAAATCTATTAGGTCAAACGGTGAAATCCTTTGTGTTGAACAGTTTTGAAAAAACGATAGATTTAAAGGATATTTCTACGGGAAATTATTTGATATTTATAAAAATGTCAAATGGTCAATCTATTTCTCAAAAATTTGTGAAATTATAACCTTATAAGGGTTTGCAGAGGTTTTGCCTCTGTAAACCTTTTTCATAATTACTTAGGAATACATGAAAAATCCCTATTGCATATTTATTCTTTTTGCCTTCTTTACAATTAGTATTCAAGCACAAATAATATCTGTAGGTGACGGAAGTTACACTACTATTTTTCCGGGAGTTGATGAGGCGGGAAGAAATTCTTATCCGGCAGGTACGCCCTTATTGAGTGGAAATGCAGCAGGGAAACCGGTTCCTACGAATGATTGGTGGTCAAAGAAAATACAACAAAATCATGTCGATAATTTATTCAATTATCCTTTCACATTAAAAACAGTTAACGAAGGTTTAGTGGTAAGTTATATTCCAAATGGAGTTATAGATGATTTACTTCCTGTAACTGTAGGTTTAGCGGGGTTAAACGCTGATAAAGCAACCGTTTCAAATTATTCCGACTGGACTGTAACAATGAATTGGGATGATCAGATACACAGTTTTGATGTGACCACAGGAATGGGAATGCCTTTTTTATATTTTACAAAAAAAAATGTATCTGATGTAGTTAAAATAGCCGTAACATCAGGGAATGTAACCATTAATAATGAAGTATTAATTATAACCAATGCAAAAAATGGTGCCGATTTTGCGTTATATGCTCCTACCGGGAGTACATGGATAAAAAACGGCGGAATTTATACCTCAACATTGAACGGGAAAAATTATTGGTCGTTAGCCTTTATTCCGTTAACAGCGGAAAATATTACGTCCGTTGCGAATGAATATAAAAAGTACGCTTACGTTTTTCCCGTAAATACCACTGTGAATTGGAGTTATGATGAAATAGCATCCGTTGTCCGAACTGATTTTAATATACAAACGGAGACCAAAGAAGGAGTGGAAAAAAATATGCTTATTGGTTTGCTTCCCCATCAATGGGCGAATTTAGCTTCCAACTCTCCAAAGCCTAATGGATACAGTTATTCAACCATTCGGGGTGAAATGAAAACAATGGATGGTAATAATTTCAGTGTGGAAAATACCTTTCACGGGATATTGCCAACATTGCCGTATGTGGATATCTATAGTGAAGGTTTTCAACCTTCTGAATTAGCAAATAAAATTTCTTCAATTCAAAACGATGCTTTAGATACTTGGACTGATACGTACAACGAAGGTCAGATGATGAACAGGCTGATACAAACAGGACGTATAGCAGATTTGATGGGAAACATTGAAGCAAGGGATAAAATAGTAAATACCATAAAAAGCAGATTGGAAGATTGGTTAAAGGCGGACAATGGAGAAATTGCTTTTCTGTTTTATTATAATTCAACTTGGAGTTCATTGCTCGGTTATCCCGCGGGGCACGGACAAGACAGTAATTTAAATGATCATCATTTCCATTGGGGATATTTTATTCACGCGGCAGCTTTTGTAGAACAATATCAACCGGGTTGGGCAGCCAAGTGGGGTGAAATGGTAAATATGTTGATCCGTGATGCCGCGGATACCAGTCGTAATGATTCTATGTTTCCTTTTATGCGAAACTTCAATCCTTATGCAGGACATTGCTGGGCAAATGGTTTTGCTACATTCCCTCAGGGAAACGATCAAGAATCTACCTCCGAAAGTATGCAATTTAATTCTTCTTTGATTCATTGGGGAATGGTTACAAATAATAAAGCAATCCGTGATTTGGGAATTTATCTATATACCACTGAACAAACAGCAATTGAAGAATATTGGATGGACATTCATAACCGTAATTTTCCTTCCACTCAAAAATACAGTATTGTTTCCCGTATTTGGGGGAACTCTTTTGATAACGGAACTTTCTGGACCGGAGATATCGCAGCTTCATACGGAATCGAATTGTATCCGATGCACGGAGGATCTTTGTATTTAGGACAACATTGGGATTATGTAAACAAACTTTGGAATGAAATTAAAACTAATACGGGAATATTGAATAATGAAGTAAACCCTAATCTTTGGCATGATGTGATGTGGGAATTTGCCTCCTTTATTGATCCGGGAAAAGCAATTGAACTTTATAATTCCAACCCAAATCGTTCACTTAAATTTGGAATTTCGGATGCTCAAACATATCATTGGCTTCATTCAATGAATGCTTTAGGAAAAGTCGATGCAAATATTACAGCAGATTATCCAATGGCAGCTGCCTTTAATCAAAATGGAGAAATAACCTACGTTGCTTATAATTATTCAAATGCTCCTATTGTCGTTCAATTTTCAACAGGCTATCAGTTAACCGTTCCTGCAAAGGAAATGGCTACAAGTAAAGATAGTAAATTATCAGGTACATTGACCTCATCTTTCGGTGAAACATATACCGGAGGCAGTGTACAACTTTCTGCCAATATTGAAGGAGGTACTCCTGCAAAAGTTGAATTTGTGGATGGATCTAATGTTATAGGAACCATAACTAATTTGCCATATACATGGAATGCCACGAATTTAACCCTCGGTATGCATTCATTTTACGCAAGGGTTTATGAGAGTGATGTTAAATATACAGTTACTAACACAGTGGAAGTACAAGTGGGTAATCAGTTGCCATTTGGAGGTGCAACTTGGAATATTCCGGGAACGATAGAATCGGGCAAATTTGATGTTTTTGAAGGCGGCAAAGGTCAAAATATAGCTTATTTTGATAACACATTGGCAAATCAAGGAGATTATAGATTGGATGAAGCCGTAGATGCTGGTAATTCTGTTGCAGAAGGCGCAACAGTCGGCTGGATTACAGCCGACGAATGGCTTGAATATACCATAAATGTTTTAGAAACAGGGATGTATGCTATGGATTTCCGATACGCCTCAGCAAATACTACTAGCAGGGGACCGTTTCACTTGGAATTGGATGGACGAATAATTTCTTCTGATATTACCGTACCTGTTACGAGTGCTTGGGATGCATGGGCTACTAAAACTGTTAACAATATTCCACTTGTAAAAGGAAAACATATTTTACGTGTGGCTTTCACATACGGTGAATTTAATTTGGGGAAAATGACTTTTATCCGGACAGGAAATATCCCTTATAATTACCCTGTTGCTAACGCAGGAGAAGATATTAAAGTAATTTTACCTCAAAGTTCAGCAATGCTTGACGGATCGGCGAGTTTGGAATCGGGAGGGAAGTTGTTAACTTATAAATGGATTCAGATATATGGACCAAATACTATTCAGTTTTCAAATAATACAGTAGCAAAACCAAATATCAATAATTTGATTGAAGGAATTTATAAATTCAAATTAATTGTGACAAATCCGGATGGACGTGAGGCTGAGGATGATGTGTTTGTTATTGTAAGTAATTCCGGAAATATTGCTCCGACAGTTTCATTTGTCACTCCGGTAAATAATTCAACTTACACAGAGGGTAAAGAAATAGCAATTTCAGTAAATGCAAATGATTTTGACGGGCAGATATCGAAAGTAGATTTTTACCAGAATAATAAATTCATTTCTTCCGTAAATCAATCTCCTTATACCATTAGTTGGACACCTCCCGCGGGAGATTATGTTTTAACGGCAATTGCCACCGATAATAATGGAACTGCAACAACCTCGGTGCCTGTAAACGTTGCGGTTAAAGCCGCCATTATCTGTTCAGGAATGTCTATAGAGGCTTCACAAGGTTCTTTTACAAACGGTTACAAATATTCATTTGAAACGGTGGGAAATAATGTAAACATCACATTTGAACTTTTAGACAACAAAACAGCGGTGGTAGCTTACCTCTGGAAACAAACTCCATTTGGTGAAACAAGTATGAATCAGATAAGTGATAAAGTATTTACAGCCACATTGAATAATTTGGAAGCAGGATCTACTATTACGTATGCGTGTAAATTTGCGTTTGCAGGAGGAATGTCGGTCACAAAATATTTATCTTATACCGTAGGCACAAATTGTTCAAATACAGGAGTGAACGATGTTGTTGATAATCATAATTTTTTTAGTCCAAATCCTGTGGAAAGCGAATTAAATATAACCTTAGAAAAAGAAAATAATCATTTATTGATTTATAATGTAAATGGAAAAAAAGTATATGATAAGATTATACCTTCCACCTATAAATTAGATATGCGAAATTTTCATCCGGGAATTTATTTCTTAAAAGTAGATTCGGAAAATAAAACTTTAAGCACAAAAATAATAAAGAAATAAATGAAGTATAAAATGAACACAATCGGGAAAATAAAATTAATACCTCTTTTACTGCTGATTATATTTATTTATAGCTGTAAATCGGAGAATGATATAACTCTTGAAGAACAAACTCAAAGTCGCAGTATAAAGCGTGGTGTTTCTTACGGTTTTCAATTACCAGATATTGACACAGAATTATTATCCCCCGGAGTGTCTTGGTTTTACAATTGGGCTCCGGATGTTAGTAGCTCGTTGGATGCAGCAGCTTCGAACGAGAAGTTGGATTTTTACCCTATGGCGTGGAATGGAAATTTTGATGCCAACAAAATACGCGCTTATAAGCAACTTCATCCGGAATGCATGTACATTTTAGCTTTTAATGAACCTAATTTGACTGATCAAGCGAATATGACTCCGCAACAAGCAGCATCTGCGTGGGTTTCTTTAAAAGCGTTGGCAGATGAGTTGCAAATGAAATTGATTTCTCCGGCTATGAATTACGGAACTCTTTCGGGTTATGGCGACCCTATTGTCTGGTTAGATGAGTTTTTTAAACTCGTTCCTCTTTCTGATGTGGATGGAATTGCTATTCACTGTTATATGAGCAGTCCGGGAGCTATGGCTTCTTATGTAAGAAGATTTAAAAAATACGGAAAACCTATTTGGATGACTGAATTTTGTGCTTGGGAAAAAAATGTTACCAGCGTAAAAGTGCAAATGAATTATATGAGCGATGCGGTTAATTTTTTGGAATGCAATAAAGATGTTGCGCGCTATGCGTGGTTTATTCCACGTTCGAGCGGAGCTTTGGAAAGTTATCCCTATATGCAACTTTTAACCAAAACGCAACCGTATGACTTAAGTGATTTGGGAAAAGTATATATAAATATGTCTACTTTGGATAAAAACATTTATTATGCGGAAAATCAGGTAATCCAAGCCGAACATTATACTTCCTTAAATATGGAAGAGGCGGTGAATAACGGTGGTTTTGAAAACAGTATTCACCTTCGTCCCACAACCGATGCAGATGGTGTATTGGATGTATGTGATTTTTACATTAATCTCTGGCTTGAGTATCAGATAGAAGTGACTAAAACGCAGCAATACAACCTCGCACTTCGATATGCGTCACAGTTCGATACGAAATGCGAAATAAGCATTGACGGGAACGTTATTCAAACTGTAGATATCCCGAATACAGATTCAGAATCAAATTGGCAAACTTCTTACACAAAACTTAATATTAATAAAGGAAAACATACATTAAAATTAAAAATAACTGATGGTGGTATTGCACTTAATTGGCTAAAAATCAGTAAAAATTAGAAATACCAACATTTTATGAGAAATTACTTTACAATGAAAACAAACATGACGACATTACTATTATTTTTTACTATTTTACTTAATTATGGTTGTAAAAGTGCAACCGATAAAGTTGCACCACCCGAAGAAGAACCTGTAGTTTCAACAGAAGTTGGCACAGGAGAAACCGATGGGTATAAATTAGTGTGGGAAGATTTATTTAATGACAATGAACTGAATAGTAAATACTGGACACCTGAAGTAAATGGAAACGGCGGCGGAAATAATGAATTACAATATTATCGCAGTGAAAATATTTCAGTAGGAAAAGATCCGAATAGCGATGCAAATTGTCTCATCATTACAGGAAAAAAAGAAAGTTATTTGAATAAAGCCTGTACTTCGGGCAGATTAATTACCAAAGATAAAGTTAATTTTAAATATGGAAAACTTGAAGCGAGAATAAAACTTCCCAAAACTGCCGACGGACTTTGGCCCGCTTTCTGGATGATGGGAAATGATATTTCTACTGTCGGCTGGCCTCGTTGCGGCGAAACTGATGTTTTGGAAATGGGCAACTCTAATGGAATTAAAAATGGAACTCAAGACAGATACTTTAATGGCGCTTGTCATTGGGGAGAATCTTGGGAAAATCATCCTATGTCAGCCAAAGCCAGCACAAATAGTTACAGCCTGCAAGACGATTTTCACCTGTATACTTTAATTTGGAATGCAGATTCCATTAAAATGTACTTGGATAAAGATAAATATCCTGATGTTACACCTTATTTTACCTTGGATATAAAAAACGAAAACCTCAATAAACCCGGACATTATTTTAAAAAGCCGAATTTTATTCTTTTCAATCTTGCCATTGGTGGTGATTTTACAGGAATTTGGGATATAAATAAAGTTACGGCATTAAATAATGGCGATGTGTATATGTATGTTGATTTTGTTAAAATCTATCAGAAAGAAGATGAAGGACAAGAATTCAAATTATACCAATAAAACCAATTTATTAATCAATTAACAATTTAAAATTATTATTATGAAAAAACTATTACCAATGTTTGTACTCGTGTTTTTAGGAGTACAGTTATGGGCTCAACCTTCCACTTCAGCTCCAACCCCTCCGGCAAGAACTCAAGGAAAGGTTATTTCAATTCTCAGTGATGCTTACACAAATGTTGCAGGTACGGACTTTAATCCATGGTGGGGACAAACTACAGTGGTTTCAACACAACAGTTTGTAAGCGGCGATAATGTATTGGTTTATTCCAATTTAAATTATCAAGGAACTCAAATTAATGGAACGCTCAATGCGCTTCCAATGACACATTTGCATATTGATATTTGGACAGCCGACGAAACTTCTTTTCAGATTACGCCGATTAGTTCCAATCCTACAATGGAGTTTTTAGTTGCTTGTAGTCCGTTGAATTTGAATACTTGGAATAGTTTTGATATTCCATTGTCTTCGTTCACCGGAGTTGATTTTTCAAAGATTTTCCAATTTAAAGTAGTAGGTTCAGGAGGTAAAACCGTTTATATAGATAATTTATATTTTTACGATAGTTCAGTTACTGTAGACACAGAAGCGCCAACTGCTTTTACGGCTACTACAGGAACAATAGCTTCTGACGCGATAACTCTTTTGCTAAATGCAACAGATAATTCCGGAGCTGTTGATTATACTATTACTTATGGTACCACAACTATTCAAACTCAAGGAGGAGTTTCCGGGCAACAAATGTCATATACAATTAATGGATTAACTCCTTCTACTGCTTATACATTTCAGGTGTCAGTAAAAGATCCGACAGGAAATGGAGCTGCAAATAACCCTATAACGGTGAATGCAACTACAGCATCTGCACTTCCGGCAGCGCCTGTTCCAACTGTTGATGCTTCAAAAGTAATATCTGTTTACAGTAATTCTTATACAAATCAACCTGCAAACTTTTATCCTAATTGGGGGCAATCAACGGTTGCTTCTGAAGTTGATTTGGGTGGAAATAATGCAATGAAATATTCTAATTTCAATTATCAGGGAATCGAACTTGGAAGCCACGTAGATGCAAGCGCTATGAATATGTTACATATCGATATTTATCCCACTACTGAAACCTCTGTACGAATTACTCCGATAAGCCCGGGAAATGAACTTCCAACTTCACTTGGAACTCTTGTTGCTGACCAATGGAATAGTTTCGATGTACCATTGAGCACTTATTCAAATGTAGATTTCTCCGATTTATTCCAATTTAAATTAGATGGAGGCACAGGAGGTGTATTTTATATGGATAATCTTTATTTATATAATAATGTGGGTACAAATAATGGAATAATATCTGTTTCGGCAAAGCAAATCAAATGTTATCCTAATCCGGTAGTGAATACGCTTTTCGTTGAAACAAATGAGGAAATAAAAGAAATTTTAATTCAAAATATCACAGGTCAAACAATTAAAAGAATAAATACGTATTCCAATAAAGGTATTGATGTTCAGGATATTAAAACAGGAAATTATTTTCTTGTTATAAAAGGTTCAGATAATCAACAATATGTAGCTAAATTTATAAAAATGTAAATTTTAAGTAGTTATATAAATAGAAAGATTTATTGTTTTACATAGATAATTTTCTTTCTCAAAACCGCCTGTGAAGGCGGTTTTTTTAGTTAATATAAAAACGCAGAAACTATATAAAAAGACATTATATTCTTAAAAAAAATGAGCAGTTATCTTAAAAAGAAACGAGTGCTCTTAATAGCATTTCCCTATCTTTATTCTTCTGTTTCAATTCTGTGTTTTTCTGCATATTCTTTGGGCGAAATCCCATAAAAGTCTTTGAACGAGTTTGAAAAATGAGAAAGATTTGAAAATCCCAAAGCGTACGCTACTTCCGATATATTTATTTTTTTGCCGGAAAAAAGTTCCGCTGCTTTTCTCATCCGTATTGTTTTAATAAAATCGTGAGTAGATTGATTAGTGAGCTGTTTTATTTTTCTATACATGTGTACTCTGCTCATTCCTATGTTGTTTGATAAGAATTCCACATTCAAATCGCTGTTTGAGATGTTTTCATTAATTAATTTCAACACTTTTTCCAGTAAAATCTGATCGGAAGATTTAAGTGGTAGCGGAGTTATAAGTGCTTTATTTGATTCTTCTTCCAAAGGTTTAACATCTACCCGCTGTCTATTTTTAATCAAACCGATTATTTGTGTAATTAATAAATCAATGTTGAATGGTTTAACAACATACGCATCGGCGCCCGATTCAAAACCTTCGGTTTTATCTATATCGGTACTTTTTGCAGTTAAAAGAATTACCGGTATATGATTTACGTTTGAATTGGATTTTATNCGTTTGCATAAGGTTGTTCCGTCCATTTCGGGCATCATTATATCACTTAAAACCAAGTCGGGTTTTTCGTTCAAAATGTAACTCAACGCATCTTTGCCGTTTTGAAATTCTTTTACTCGTACAATTTGCGACAGTTCTTTTTTGAGATATTCGCGTATTTCATTATCATCTTCAACGATTACAACCTTGTATTTTGTTTTCGATTTAATTTTTTCATCTTCGGTTTTTGTGTCATCAAGTATTATGTTTTCATCAGCTGTATCTTCCGGAGTAAGNTTTTCGATAGGAGTTACTTCCTTTATTTGTTCCAAAGCTACTTCTTCTTTATTTAAATGCTTGTTTCCTAAAGGCAAGCGAATAACAAACTCGCAGCCTGATTCATTGTCTTTGTTTCTTGCAAATATGATTCCTTGTAATAACTCAACAAGTGAACGGGATAAATGAAGCCCAATACCTGTACCTGTTTGCGATTTTGTGTAACTGTTTTCTTCTTGGTAGAAACGATTAAATATATTTTCAAGATTAGCTTCTTCAATTCCTATGCCTGAGTCTGATACAACAATTTCAAAATAATGCTGTAAAAATTCATTAGGAGAAGATAAGTCCGTCCCAGTGTTAAGATGTACCGTTATTTTTCCGTTTTCAGGTGTAAATTTAAAGGCATTTGAAAGTACGTTCATCATTACTTTNTCAAAATTGCTTACGTCAATCCACACNTTTAATTTCGGTTCTTGGTGTATAAACTGGAAGTATATATTTCGTTTTTTTGCAGTATATTCAAAAGTTTGCATCAAATCATCAATAAAACCGACAATATCTGTTTCTCGATAGCTCAAAACCATTTGTCCTTTTTCAATTTTACGAACGTCCATTAACTGATTAATTAAACGTAAAATACGTTTTGCGTTTCTTTGCATAACCAGATAAAGATATTGCTTTTGAGGATCTTTTTCTCCCGGAATCAGTTTTTCTAATGGGCTTATAATTAAACTCATAGGCGTTCTGATTTCATGTGATATATTTATGAAATACTGAAGTTTGGCTTCGTTTAATTGCTCTTTATGTTGTCTGACAATCATTTCATGGCGGTATCTTATTCTGTCCAGCGTGTACTTAGCAACCCCGTAAATTAATAGAAATCCTAAAAGGAAATAAACAATAATTGACAAACGAGAAAGATACCAAGGAGGCGATATTATAATTACGGTTTCCTTAACTTCAGAATCTACGTCGCGTAATGAAGCTATTACTTTTAGTTTATAAGTTCCGTATTTGATGTTGGTGAAGTGAATTCTATTAAGTCCGGGGCTGGTGTTTATCCAANCTTTGTTTAAACCTTCCATTTTATAACGGTAGCGTATTTGTTCCGCAACTCCAAAATTAAAGGTTGAAAATTCCAAATTAAAAATATTGTCTTTGTAATCTAAGAATATTGTATCTAGGTCTGATATAAACCGATTGGATTTTTTCTTGTTTTCTCCGTTGAATATTTCTCTATCGCCTATATTCAATGCTGTGATGTATAATTTAAAAGGTGTTTTTACGTCCTCAATTTGTGACGGATAAAAGGAAGTTATTCCACTGATACCGCCAAAGAAAATTTCGTCTGACTGGGTTCGGAAAAAAGCCCCTTTAGAAAATTCGTTTCCCTGCAATCCGTCTGAACTGTAATAATTTGTAAAAGTGTTGTTTTTTACATTGTATTTTGATAATCCACTATGTGTGCTTACCCATATATTACCTATTGCATCTTCCACAATACCACATATTACATTTTCTGACAATCCATCTTTTGTGGTAAATATTTTGGCAATATTTTTTTTCTTATCGTATCTTGATAATCCTTCGGTAGTCCCAAGCCAAATATTCCCTTTTCTATCTTGTGTAATTGAATAAATAATACGACTTGGAACAACTTTTTTATTTTCAGTATAATTATAAATCCTATTTTTACTTCTGTCTATGATGGAATATCCTTTATGAGTTCCCACCCAAATTAATCCTTGCGCGTCTTTATAAATGCAATTAATCCAATTGTTTGTGATGGTGGGAAATTCGTAATGTTTAATATATTTATGTGTTTTTGTGTCAAAAACATACAATCCGCCTCCATGTGTTCCTATCCAGATGTTACTGTTTTCATCCGTTATCATGCAATTAATTTTATTGTCGAAAGTGCTGTTGGCTAAATTAGCGGGTTTTTCGTTAAAATAAGTACAAGTTCCGGTATTTTTATTGAATAACGACAAACCATGCAGAAATGAACCAAGCCACATTTCTCCGTTGGAAGTTTCCAAAATAGACATAATAGTGCCTGACACAGAGTTAGGAGAGTTTGAGTGGGAAAAATGATGGGTTTGTTTGTTCTTATCCAACTCATATAAGCCATCGTTATCGGTTCCAATCCACAGAGTGTTGTTTTTATCTTTGTAAATAGCTGTAATACAGCTTGAACCTATAAGATTTTGATTGTGATATTTATTCCCCAGATAATTAAATTTATAGGGATTATTACGCAATAAAAAAACTCCTTTTTGAAAAAGTCCAATCCATAAATTTCCGGCTCTATCCTGTAAAATGGAATGAACTTTCACTTTGGAAAAATCAAAAATAGAAGAATTAATAGGATAATCTTCAATTTTATTTAAGGTGTAATTGTATTTTTTCAGCCCAAAACCGTCTGTACCTATCAATAATTGTTTTTGGTTATCAATTAATAAACTATTTATCGGTAGTTGCATAGAAGCAATGTAAGGTATAATATCAAATCGCCAAGTTTCTTTATTTAGTTTAAAAAATCCGCCGGATGAAGCTCCCACAAAGATATTTCCTTGACTATCTTCTGTTATTGTTGAGATTTGATTATTCCCTATATTATTTTTTTTCACGTCAAATAAATGAAAGGAACCGGTTTTATTGTCATACATACACAAACCGTGATTTTCTGAGCCAATCCAAAATTGTTGGTAGCTATCCTGAAAAATGAACATTAAATGTAAACTGGGAAGTCTGGCATTAAGTCTGGTATCTGCTTCAAAAAAAATAGAATCTTTTCTTGAAGACATTTTAAGAACACCTTCGCCTGAAGTGCTTATCCAAATGGCGCCATCTGTGCTTTCTATGATAGAAGTAATGTGAGGATGGATAATTTTACCCGCAGAATATAATTTTATTTCGGAAAATTTATTAGTTGTACGCTCAAATAATGAAAGTCCATCAATACAACCAATCCAAAATCTATTTTTTGAATCTTCAAATAGACATCTTACGTAGTTATTCTTTAAGGTGCTTTGGTTTTCGGGATTATTTTTATAAACCGTAAATTTTACTCCGTCAAATTTATTCAGTCCGTCTTCGGTTGCAATCCAAACATAATTTCTTTTATCCTGATAAATATTATTGATAAGACTATTGGAGATTTCTTTATCGGTAGAGTAAAAAATTCCGGTTTGAGCATTTGTTGGGAAACAAATTAACCAATAGAGAGCAATTATTGCAAAAAAAAGTTTTTTCATGATTTAAATAGAGTAAAAGTCCACAAAAATAAGTAAAAAAATAAAAATGTAACAATTTCATAAATAAATGTTTTGAAAATAAAAGTGAATGTAACGAGTAACAAAACTTGTGAAACGTTGGGTAAAGACGCAGAATGACATTTAATATATTTTTGTGATACATTTTTGCAACAAAATATTTTTTACTTTTTGTTACTGAAATTAAAAAATAATTCAAGATGAAAATTAAAAACATACTTCAAATGTTTTTTGTGCTTTTTATTACATATAATATAAATGCTCAATCAAATGCATATTTCTATTATTTTGAATACAAAGGCAAAGATGAATTATTTAATCAACAAATCGATTCAAAAAACTACTTTTTTAATCCTATCATCAGTGGTTTTTATCCTGACCCCAGTATTTGTAAAAAAGGGAATACATTCTATTTAGTACACTCCAGTTTTTCTTTTTTCCCGGGAATTCCTATATTTAAAAGTAAAGATTTAGTTAATTGGCAGCAAATAGGACATGTGTTAGATCGCCCTTCACAATTAAAGTTAGACGGTATACGAATTTCCGGAGGAATTTATGCACCTTCTATTGATTATAATGTATGTGATGATACATTTTATTTAATTACAACTTTGGTAGATGGTGGCGGAAACTTTATTGTGAAAACTAAAAACCCTGAAAAGGGATGGTCTGATCCTGTTTTTATTCCAACAGTTGGCGGCATTGACCCTTCCTTGTTTTTTGATGACGATGGAAAAACCTACATTGTTCATAACGATGCTCCTGAAGGAACACCAGAATATGAAGGACACAGAGCGCTATGGCTTCATCAGTTTGACATAAAGACAAATAAAACCTTTGGTGAGCGAAAGATGATTGTAGATGGAGGAGTTGATAAATCTAAAAAGCCGATATGGATCGAAGGACCTCATTTATATAAAAAGAATGGTAAATATCTTTTAATTGCAGCAGAAGGCGGTACTTCTGTAAATCATTCACAAGTAGCATTTATAAGCGAAAATGTGTTTGGTCCTTATATGCCATATAAAAATAATCCTATTTTAACCCAAAGAGATTTGCCCGAAATAAGAGAAAATAAAATTACAAGCGTAGGTCATGCTGATATTATTGAAGATAACGGCGGAAAAACCTGGGCGGTATTTTTAGGTTGTCGTCCATACAAGGATAATTATTACAATACAGGTAGAGAAACATTTTTATTACCTGTAAAATGGGATAATGATTTTCCTGTAATATTGGATAAGAATAAACCGCTTCCAATTGTAGTAAAAAAATCAAATAAAAAAAATAAAGACGATATTTTGTCCGGTAATTTCACTTGGCGTGATGAATTTAATCAAAACAAATTGGATTATAACTGGATTCAAATTCGCACACCTTATACAAAATGGTATAAATTATCTAAAGGAAAACTTGTAATTGAACCAAAAGAAAATAGTATATATGACATTGGAGCGGAACCTTCTTTTTTAGGAAGAAGACAACAGCATACCACTTTTTCTGTGGAAACAGAATTTTCATTTGAACCTTCCACGCCGGATGAAATGGCAGGGCTCGTTTGTTATCAAAACGAAAAATATAATTTCTTTTTTGGTAAAACCATCGAAAATGGAAAGAATATTATTGTCGTGGACAGAACTGAAAACACAACTTCTCGTGTTGTTCAAATGCAAATCCCGGAAACAACTTATAATAATGACAAAATCAAGTTGAAAATTGAAGGACAAAAAGATTTATATAGCTTTTATGTAAGTTTTGATAATATCACTTGGATTGCAATTGCTAAAGATGTTGATGCAACAAATATCAGTACCCAAAGTGCAGGCGGTTTTGTGGGAACTTTAATAGGACTTTACGCTAAGAAAAAATGAAAATAATGAGTAATAAATGATAAAAACAGGATTATTATTGAAAAAACCTCTTGATTGGCTTGCTGATGTAACGTATCAGCATATTTGCGTAACAAATTTGTAACATCAAAAATAAGTGATGTTATATTTTTGTAATGAAATAAAAAGCGACCGAAATCTTATTACCAAAGTAGTAGAAAACTATTTTAATTAACATAAAAATAATAGCATGAAAAAAACCTTTCAATTTAGGTCTGTAGGACTTTTATTGTTGTTTATGATTATACCTTGTGGTATATTTTCACAAACAATTGTAAAAGGAACTGTTACGGACGACTCGAATGAACCATTAGTTGGTGTTAACATTATGGAAGTCGGTACGAAAAACGGTACGGTTACGAATATCGATGGAAAGTATGAGTTAAAAATCTCAAAGGAAAATGCAACGCTTAGTTTTAGTTATTTAGGTTATAAAGCTAAAACTGTTCAGACAAAAGGTCAGCAAGTGATTAACGTTGTTATGGAGGCGGATGCAATGAATCTTAATGAGGTTGTTGTAGTTGGATATGGTCAGATGAAAAAAAGTGATTTAACAGGTTCACTTGTATCTGTTGGCTCTGATGCCGTAACCAAATCTGTATCTACTTCTATCGATCAAGTATTACAAGGACGGGCTGCAGGTGTACAAGTGCAGCAAAATTCAGGTATGCCGGGTGCGAGTACTTCTGTTCGTATTCGAGGGATCAATTCCTTAAACGCATCTACGGAACCTATTTATGTAATAGACGGAGTGATTATCGATGGAGGTTCAACCAGTTCGACCAACACTAACACCAATGCTTTAGCTTCAATAAATCCTGCCGATATTGTTTCAATGGACATTTTGAAAGACGCTTCCGCCACGGCTATTTATGGTGCTCGCGGTTCCAATGGAGTTGTTTTAATTACCACTAAAAGAGGTAAAAAAGGAGAAGCAACAATCAACTATAATGGTTATGTAGGATGGCAGCAAATACCTACCAAATTGGATGTGTTGAATTTGCAACAATATGCTGCGCATCGAAATACCCTGGCAGAGTTAGGATTAATCAATTATAATAACAGTTTTGTTCGTCCTGATTTGTTGGGTGAAGGAACCGATTGGCAAAATGAATTGTTCAATACCGCTCCGATGTATAATCATAACCTTTCCATTTCAGGCGGAAGCGAACAAAACACTTATAATCTAACCGCTGGTTATTTCAATCAGGATGGTATTGCGGCCGGTTCCGGTTTCAAAAGATTGAACCTAAGCGGAAGTTTCGACTCACAAGTGAAAAGTTATTTGAAGGCAGGTCTGAATCTTGCATTTTCAAACTCTCATCAAAAACTTACAGCTTCCGACCAGTCATTAGTTATTACAGCACTCAAAACAACCCCTGATGTTCCTGTGCGTAATCCGGATGGTTCTTTTGCTGCGTCTGACGAAGATTATATGCCAACGAATCCTATGGCACTAGTAGAGTTGATAGATAATAACAAAGAAACTGCCGGTATCAGAACCAATACTTATGCTGAATTTACTCCTAAAGTTGTAAAAGGTTTGTCTTTCCGTACAGAGTTATCGCTCGATTATAATTTTACAAATACTTATCGTTTTCAGCCCACTTATTACCTGTCGGCAACTCAATTCAGAGACGATAATGAAGGAACTTATTCCAAGCAATATAATAAATTTTGGGCTTGGAGAAATCTTTTGACTTACGATCGTACTTTCGATGTGCATAAAGTAACAGCTATGTATGGTTACGAAATGCAAAAATCAGCATGGGAGTATTTGGCTGGTTCTCGTACCGGTTATTCTACAAATACTTCTACCGACTTAAATTTAGGTGATGCTACTACGGCTGCTAATGATGGATATTCCGGAGCAACTGCTCTTCTTTCTAATTTCGGACGTCTTTTCTATTCTTACGCCGACAAGTATTTGTTGACTTCTACAATGAGGTACGACCAATCATCCAAATTTGCCAAGGGAAAACGCGGTGGTTGGTTCCCGTCTTTTGCCTTAGCATGGAGGGTTTCGAGCGAA
Source organism: uncultured Paludibacter sp. (assembly GCA_900498215.1). Lineage (GTDB taxonomy): Bacteria > Bacteroidota > Bacteroidia > Bacteroidales > Paludibacteraceae > UPXZ01. Next base: position 2,908,328 of record LR026962.1, read on the forward strand.
AATTTTATGAAAAAACTTACAGCTATCGATAATTTGAAACTCAGGTTTGGTTGGGGAGAAGTAGGAAATCAAAATATTCCTAGTAATTATGCATATCTTGCTGCATACACTGTTTCTACCACCAACAGTTGGGGAAATGGTTTAATCGCTGCTAACGCCGCAAATCCGAATCTGAAATGGGAATCGACTAGTTCAAGTAATATAGGTTTTGATTTAAATATGTTCAACAGTCGCATTGAACTGATTGCTGATTTTTATTATAAAAAAACCGACAACCTATTAATGGAATCATCTCTTCCTACGTATGTAGGTACATCAGGACAAGGTTCATTCAATCCTCCCTGGGTAAATTTAGGCTCATTAGAAAATAAGGGAGTTGAATTAACTTTGAATACTGTTAACGTACATCATAGAGAATTCCAGTGGAGAAGCAACTTTGTATTTACATTGAACCGAAACAAAATGCTCTCTCTTAATACACAGACAGGTGAATATGTTCGCTCTATTGATAATTCAAATTGGGGAGTTACCGGTTCCACTGTTATCAATCGTACTATTGTAGGACAACCTATCGGACAATTTTATGGTTATCAGATTATTGGACGTTTTGAAAAGGCAACCGATTTTTATTACAAAGATAAAGATGGAAACGTGAAACCTGTACCTGTTATGGAAGGGCTGTCTATTGATGAGGAGAACGGCGTGTGGATTGGTGATTATATATATAAAGACCAAAATAAAGATGGAGTAATTAATGAAAAGGATCGCGTATTTATTGGTAATCCTGAACCTAAATTTACTTACGGTATCGGTAATACATTTACTTACGGTAATTTCGATTTGACCGTTTTTTTGACCGGTTCTTACGGAAACGATGTGGTGAATTATGCTCGTCGCTATATGGAAAATCCTCGCCGAAATATTTCCAATCTGTTTGTGTCGGCTATAGATTATGCAAAGCTTGGATTGATCGACTCGAATGGACCAAACGATTATCGGAATGTACAAATTGTTGGAGGTAATTCCCGAATGTGCCGTTTACCGCAGTCAACAGCTACATCAGATTATGATTTTGCTTTCAGCGACCGTTATATAGAAGACGGTTCTTACCTGAGAATACAGAATATTTCTTTAGGATACACCCTTCCTAGAAAATGGATAGGCAAAATGGGCATTTCCAATCTTAAAATTTACGGAAACTTGCAAAATGTTTATACGTTTACCAAGTATTCGGGATACGATCCTGAAGTGGGTATGTCTTATAGTGGAGGCAATCAGTTGAATGGTGTAGATAATGGTCGATATCCTTCTCCGCGTATTTATACCGTGGGAGTTAATGTTTCGTTTTAACCTTTAATATTTAATTAAGTATGAAAACAAGAAAAATAATTTTACCGTTCATCCTTGCACTGACGATTTCATTTAACTCGTGTAGTGATTTCCTTGATATTAAACACAATAATATTATAACGGGAGAGAGTTTAACCGAAGAAAATCTTTCTTCACTTACTGCTCCTCTTTACAACAAGGTATGGTTCGATTTTAACGATAAGTTTTATTTTGGGTTGGGCGATGGAATGTCATACAACATCTACGCACCTTATTCCGATTATGTTTATCCTTTTGCTGATTTATCGGTGACAGGACTGACCGGACCACTCGTTAATGCTTGGGCTTCATTGTATGTGGTGATTCAGCAATCTAACAACGTGATTATAGCTATCAATGAAAGTTCTGCCGCTGAAGATGTAAAAAAACAATATATAGCGGAAGCTCGTTTTATGCGTGGTCTTGCTTATTGGCATGTAGCTTCATTATGGGGTAACGCCATTATTTCAGAAGACCCGGCGCCTTTTATTGCCAATCCTGTGGTTAATTCCAATTTTCAAAAAGATGTTTTTGAATTTGCTATTCGCGATATGGAATTTGCTGCCAAATATTTGCCCGAAACAGCAAATCAAGAAGGGAGAGTCAATCGTTACAGCGCTTTTGGCATGCTTTCTCGCTTCTATTTGTCTTATTCAGGATTTGTAGCTTCCAATTACGGTGAAAATCCCAATGTGGGTACGCGTGATGCTGCATATTTAGAATTGGCAAAAAAAGCAGCTAAAAAGGTAATCGATTTTAGTTCGTTCAAATTGATGGACAATTATCCCGATTTGTTTAAGATTGAAAACAACAACAATTCTGAATCGATGTTTGCTTTTCAGTGGGTGGAAGGTTTGAGTAGCAGTACCGGATATGGTGTTATTAATACGCATCAGGCTTATTTCGCTTTTAGCTCGGAAATTACAGGCGATGACGCCGCATGGGGTGCTTGGACTAGATGTCCTTACGATGCAATTAAAGAATATGAAACAACCGACACTATCCGTCGTAAAGCTACTTGGATGGGATACGGAGATCATTATCCCGAAATTAATAAAGCCAACGGAGGACTTACCTACACGCAAAATGAATCGGGCAATAGTTCAACAACACTTAACATTAAAAAAGGAGTGGTGGGTTCTAATAAAGATAATCCTGCTGTTGCACGAATGAATTCTGCTTTGGATAATTATATGTTACGTTTAGCAGAAGTATATCTTAATTATGCTGAAGCTATACTTGGCAACGATGCAAGTACTACTGATGCCGATGCTTTGAAATATTTCAACAAAGTTCGCACACGTGCCGGATTACTTGCAAAGTCCAGTATTTCTTGGGAGGATATTCGCCATGAACGCCGTGTTGAGTTTTGTCTTGAAGGACGTTATTGGTATGATTTATTAAGCCGCGCTTACTACAAGCAACAGGAAGTTATTAATTACATCAACAATGTTCAAAATAGAGGTACTATTCCTGCTTTTCTATTTAGCGCTCCCAACAACCTTAGTATTGATCCCGAGCGAGATCCGGGAACTCGTCCTGTGGGAACGGCAAATGCATCGACTTTCTTGCTTCCTTATCCCGAGTCAGAATTAATCCAAAATCCTAAATTGGATGAGGCTGTTCCTTATACTTTTACAGAAAGCAGAATTACTGATTTGTTTGAATAACTTTAAATGAAAATAACAATGAAAAATAAAAATTATAAAAATTTTTGGGTTTTATTCTTAGGACTGTCTGTTGTTCTATCCCTATTTAGCTCTTGTAAAGAAAAGGACGATGAAGGACTTAATACGCCCATAACTATTTCGAAAGTTTATTTAGAAGATGCTCAGTCTTCCGTTCCCGACAGGGAAGTTACATTTGCCCGTCTTGGACAAACTATACGCCTCGAAGGTTCCGGTTTTCTCGGAATAAAACAGGTTTATATCAATGGTTACAGTAACACTTTTAATTTGGTGTACATAACAGATAATTCGATGCTGATATCCATTTCGAATAATGTGCCTACTACCGATGCACCTGAAGATGTACGTAACACTGTTCGTTTGGTAAAAAGTGAAAGTAATGATATTATTTATTCTTTTGAAATCAGAGCTTCCGCTCCAACCATTACAAGTATTTCGCATACTATGCCGCAAGCGGGCGATAGCATTACTATTTACGGAACAGGATTACAAGGCGTTACCAGTGTAACTTTTCCGGGGAATGTGACGGTAACTGAAGGTATTATTTCCGACGATGAAAATGGGGAGTTTTGTAAAGTTGTTGTACCTGCCGGAGTATCTGATGACGGAGGTTCTCTTCTGGTTATAGGAGCCAATGGAGGTGCTTATTCTCCTGCTTGTTTCAATTTCAAAAAAGGATTGTTTCAGAATTTCGATGATGTAAATAATTACTCATGGGCTTCGGGAATTGATGATGCCGGTACTCCTTTAACTGCTGTAATACCCTCCGGTACCGCCAACGGTGTACCTCAATCTCAGGGAGGTTATCAATGTTTTAACGCTGCAGGAGAGGATATTTCCGCTAATGCCGATAAACGTTATTGGACAAACAGTTCGACATGGCCTTCTTCCATGTTATCAGTAATTCCCGGAAGTACTGCTACTACTAATTGTGGAATACAAATGGACATTTATGTGGAAGGCGAATGGAATTCGGGAGTCATACGTATGGTTATGGCAGATGGTTCCGGAACAGACAGATATTGCATGCTTTATCGTCCTTGGTACAAAGATAATACTGTTGTGCCTTTTCAAAATCCAGGATGTTGGTATACCATAACATTGCCTTTTAGCGACAGCGAAGATTATAAAGGAAAAACTTTTGCCGATGTGGTTACTTCTATGGTAAATGCATCTTATAAACAATCGGGCCCGTGGTTTCATAATATTGGAGTAACTGATGTTGTAGAACCGGTCGCTACTAATGTGAAGATATATTTTGACAATCTTCGGGTGGTACCACTGAATACGCCTGCTTACAGCGATTTTCCAGAAGATGATAATGAATAATAACAATTAAACATCTATTATTATGAATTTGAATATAAAAAAAACAATATTGATTTTTTCGGTTTGTTGTTCAATGCTTGTTAGTTTGAACTCCTGTTATGATGATAAAATGAAATGGGGAAGGGATCCTTCTTATGGTGAGGTTACCGTTGCAGAACTTCCCTTAGCTTTGTCTGAAAAAATAAGTCGTTACGACTTTCTATTAGCTTATTTGGATGAAACTACAAATCCCGGCTTTAAACTTGGTGTAGGGATTGATCCCACTCTGTATATGACAGATGACACATATAAAAATATTGTTGATAAAAATTTCAATGATATTACCTTTGGCAATGAAATGAAGCACCGTTTTATTGTTGGTTCGGACGGACAGATAAATACATCAAATGTTGATGGTTATATTAATGCACTGAATAGCGCCGGATTAAGTGTTTACGGACATACTTTAGTATGGCATAAGAACCAAAATGCCAGCTATTTGAATGGATTGATTGCTCCAACTATAATACCCGGTCCGGCTGGCAGTAATTTGTTGGATTTGACTGGTTTGCAGGACGGTTCTTTTTCCGGAGGTTGGAATAAGCTTAATCCCGGAGCCGGAATTTCGGTAGTAGATGGAGAAGGATTATCTAGCACAGCCAAAGCAGTAAAGATGGTGTCATCATCTTCTTCTTCCAATGAGTGGGATTTACAATTGGAAAGCCCAAGCATTACAGTAGTAAGCGGACATACTTACCAAATTTCTTTCTATATCAAATCAGATAAAACGGGTAGTGGACGTATTTCCTTCGATTCAGGTGTAAGTAACAGATGGCCTTGGAAGGACTGGTACGGCACAGGAAATGCAAGTGCCTCTTTTGCAACTACTTCTCAATGGCAACAAGTAAAGTTTACAGTAGATGATTTTACAGGAACTACCTTTAAAATGTATTTTGATTTAGGAAAACTACCCGACGTTACTTACTACATCGATGTAGATAATATTATTGTTACCGATTTGGATGCTGCGCCCGTAGAAGTGAATTATGTAGAAAATGGCGACTTTGAGAAAGGAGACCTTACAGGTTGGAGTAAACTTAACGTAGGAGCCGGTACCGAAGTTACCAATACAGAAAAATTTTCAGGCTCGTATTCAGTTAAAATGACATCAAGTTCATCATCTGCGAATGCATGGGACTTACAGTTGGAAAGTTCTCAAATGTCGCTGGATGCATCTAAAACCTATACCTTCTCGTTCTATGTTAAATCAGATGTAGCCGGGAAAGGACGTGTTTCATTCCCGGGCGGGATAAATGGAAATCAATATCCGTGGATGAACTGGACAGGAAGTGGCGCCAGCGAAGCTTTTACAACCTCGGCAGGAACGTGGACTTTAATATCCGTCGATTTAACAAATACATCCAATGTAAAATTGAGTTTTGATATGGGTTATTTACCCAATGTTACCTATTATATAGACGATATAAAGGTAGTGGAAAAAACAGCGGCTCAAAATTCCAAATCTAAAAAAGTTAAGTCTAAACCATATCGTGCAGGACCTGTTATCATCGAAAAAACCGATGAAGAAAAAGCCCAAATCATAGGTGATGCTATGAAAAGTTTCATTACTCAAATGGTTAATCATTTTAAGGGTAAAGTTCACGCTTGGGAGGTGGTAAATGAACCAATGAAGGAAGGCGGTTCACTTCGCGACGGCAATGTAACAGATGCCTCCGACGATGATTTTTATTGGGTAAAATATCTTGGTAAGGATTACGCTGTTACGGCGTTCAAACTTGTGCGTGAGCTCGATCCTTCTGTTAAACTGTTTATTAACGATTATAATCTTGAAAGCAGTCCTGCAAAATTAGACGGTTTAATTGAATATGTTGGATATATTGAAAGTAAAGGGGCGGTGGTTGACGGTATCGGTACTCAGATGCATATAACATTAGCTTCGACCGATACAGCCAATGTAGCATCAATGTTCAAAAAACTGGCTGCCACTGGCAAGTTGATTAAAATTACAGAGTTGGATGTCAGATTAGGAACAAACTCACCAACAGCTGATCAATTGATAGCCCAGGGTGATATGTATCGTCTTGTATTAGATATGTATATGAAATATATTCCTGCGGCTCAACGTTACGGAGTAACTGTATGGTGTGTTTCTGACAACGAAAAAGAACATGAATATTGGTTGCCTGATGAATCCCCCAACTTATGGAATATAAATTACGAACGTAAGCCGGCTTACAAAGGATTTGCTGATGGGTTAGCCGGTAAAGATGTAAGTTTGGACTTTTCAGGTGAACTGATATATTAAAATTATATAAAGAGAAACTGACAAAAAAATTAACTATGTAAAACAATTAAAAGTAATTCTATGAAAAACGTAAAATTTTTTAAATCTACATTGCTTTTATTGTTGTTTATGATTGTCCCTGGTTGGGTTTTTTCACAAACAATAATAAGAGGAACTGTGACGGATACCTCTAACGAAACATTAGTTGGTGTCAGTGTTATGGAATTCGGTACAAATAACGGTACCGTTACAAATATCGAAGGAAAATATGAGTTGAAAGTTTCCAATCCCAACGCTACACTCAATTTTTCTTACGTTGGATACAAAAGTAAAACTGTTCAAGTTAGTGGACAGCAAGTAATCAACGTAATATTAGAATCGGATGTAGTAGGGATAGACGAAGTTGTAGTAGTTGGTTACGGAACACAACGACGCAGCGATGTAACCGGAGCTATTAGTTCTGTTAACGCGGAAACTTTGAAAGAGGTACAAGCGGCTAATATGACACAGGCTTTGCAGGGACGTGTAGCTGGTGTAAATATATCACAAACATCCACGCGACCCGGTGCAAGTACTCAGGTTAGAATAAGGGGAAGTCGTTCGTTGAATGCTACTAACGACCCTTTAATTGTTGTTGACGGAATTCCTTTTGCAGGATCGATTAACGACATTGTTCCTGCTGATATTAAAAGTATCGATATCCTGAAAGATGCTTCCGCTACTGCTATTTACGGTTCGCGTGCAGCAAACGGCGTTATATTGGTTTCCACATATCGAGGTTTGGTTACAAACAAACCGCAACTTACGTATACCGGTTCGTATGGTATTAAAACAGTGGCAGAGCAATACGAAGTATTCAACGCAGAAGAATTTGTGAAATTTAGAGATGCAGCAGGTTGGACACAATACTTGCCACAGGAGTTGGATATGATGAAACTGGGAAGAGAAACCGATTGGCAAAAGTTATTATACAAAACCGGTTATGTAACAGAACATAACTTAAAGGTTACAAATGGTACCGAAAAAGGAAGATATTCATTTGGGCTTGGTTATTATGACGAAACAACTGTATTACCAGGGCAAGACTATCAACGTTTTTCTATACGTTTGGCAGTAGATCAGGATATTAATAAATGGTTGAAAGCTGGATTAACCTCTCAAAACAGTTATGGTATCACTAATGGAGAAGGTGCAAGTATGATGTATCAAATGCTGACTATGTCTCCTTTAGCTCCTGTTTATAATTCAGCAGACGTTTATCCGTATAATAATGATGGAAGCGTTTATATGCAACCCATTTATCCCAATGATGACTATTACAATCCATTACTGGTATATGATCAAGATTCATGGATTCAGCGCAGAAAACGTTTTACTACCTTCAATTCATTGTATGGTGAGTTGCTTTTTACAGACTGGCTAAAATACCGTATGAATGTCGGCGTAACTTATACTATGAGCGACTATGGACATTTTTATGGATCTGAAACTCCTTTCCGAAATGGAACTATATCGGAAGCTCGTCGTCAATTTAATCCTTCTTTAACTTGGACATGGGAAAACATGTTACAATACGACAAGGCATTTGGTATTCATAAAATCAATGCAGTTGCTATGTATTCAGCAGAGGAAAATGAGTCAAGTCAATTCAGGGCAAATGCACTGGATATGGCAGCCGATTTTATGCAATATTATAATCTTGGTTATTATAAAGAAGGTACCGGAAATATTACCATTCCTTCGGGAGACCAATGGTACAGTCGCCGTGCGTTGCTTTCGCTTATGGGACGTGTAAATTATGCTTATGATAATCGTTATATGCTTACAGGTACAGTTCGTCGCGATGGTTCATCTGTACTTGCAAAGGGTCATAATTGGCATACTTATTTTGCTGCTTCTGCAGGATGGAATATTATAAAAGAAGCTTTCATGCAAAATCAAAGTGTTTTCAGTAATTTGAAATTGCGCGCCGGTTTCGGACAAACTGCGTCTCAAGGAATTAACCCTTACAGCACTTTAGGAAGCCTCGCACAAAACAAATATAATTTTGGCGACACAAAAGCTTTTGGTTACTATGTACAAAATTTACCTAATACTACTTTAAGTTGGGAACCAACTGACACGTGGAATATTGGCTTGGATTTTTCTATTTTCCATGAAACTTTGTCCGGTAGTGTTGAATGGTATCGCCAACACACGTTCGATTTATTATATCAAAAAAGTCTTCCTCCAACAGCTGGTGTAACCGGTAGTGTATGGGTAAACGATGCCGAAACCGAAAACAAAGGTATGGAGTTCACGCTTACCGCAAACGTATTCAAAGCTAAAAAACAAGGAGATTTCAGTTGGTCGTTAGACGCTAACTTGACATTTAATAAAAATAAAATTTTATCGCTTAGCGGCGGTCGTACAATAGACGAAAGCGGCGGTTTCTTTGTAGGACAACCTATTGATGTTATATACGGTTATGAAAAAATCGGTATCTGGCAATTAGATGAAAAAAAGGAAGCTGAAAAATATGGTTTCGAACCGGGACAAGTTAAAATACGTGATTACAGCGGACCTGAGGGAAAACCCGATTCTGTAATAAATGAATATGACCGTCACGTATACGGAAAATTTGCTCCTGATTTCGAAGGAGGACTTACCAGCCGGATGGAATACAAGAATTTCGATCTTACGGTTGTATCATTCTTCCGCGTAGGTGGTACATTGGTTTCACAAATTCATCAGGGAAATTCTTACCTGAACCCGTTACAAGGACGTCGTAACCAGATAAAGGTTGATTATTGGACACCTACAAATCCTACCAACGAATATCCTGCTCCCGATGCAAGCAATGACCAACCGGCAGGAACGTACAGTAATACTTTAGGATTTTATGATGCAGGATTTTTGAAAATCCGTTCCATTAACTTAGGTTATACTATTCCTAAAAAACTGTTGAAAAATTATGGAGTTAGTGACTTACGTGTTTATGCAACCGTTCAAAATCCGTTTGTGTTTTTCTCAGACTATATGAAACGCGGCGGAGGTGTTGATCCTGAAGCCACCAACTATGCAAGTTCGGGTTATACAGGAGGAAACGGCGGTATTCAAGACAGACAATTGGTTGTTGGTTTGAATACACCTCCTACTCGTAATTATATTTTGGGGTTAAGTATAACTTTCTAAATTGTTAAAATTTAAAAATAAACGAATATGAAAAATATTAAATATATATATAGTCTAATTCTTGCAACAGCACTTGTTTTTACAAGTTGTAAGGATTTTTTGGATGAACAACCGCGATCAAACTTGACTCCCGATTTCTTTACCACAACACAAGGTATAGAATCTGGTTTAACTGCAGCTTACTCCGGATTGCGCTATCAATATGGAACACAAAGTGGTTTATCGATATCTTGCGTAGGAACAGATGAATCTACCAAAGGAGGAGATGGTAATGAAGAACAGATAAACAACTATGGTGTAGATTTGTTGGGAGCAGGACACTTCCAAACGCCATGGAATCGTAGTTTTCCACTTATCAATACTTGTAACGGTATTGTTGATTATGCAACAGGTGCGAATTTGGCGTTGGTTGCCGAAGCAAAATTCTTGCGTGCACAATATTATTATACATTGGTAACAACATTTGGCGGAGTTCCTCTTGATTTGGGTGGTGGTAAACTTAAATTTACAACATCGCCAAGTACAACATCTGTACGTAATACTGCCATTGAAGTGTATGAAGCAATGGTTCAGGATTTGAAAGACGCCATCGATGGTTTACCTCAAATTAGTCAAATACCTGGAAGGGTAGGAAAAGCTGCGGCTATTCATTATCTTGCTAAAACTTATTTGGCAATGGCTTGTTACTACGATTACGATTATACCAATGAAATTCAAAATGATACATTGTCAACTGCTTCCTATAGCAATGTGAATCCTACAGAGGCAAAAAAATATTATGAATTAGCTCTTTCTACCGCAAAACTTTTGATTGATAACAGAGGAAGTTACGGTGTGGGGCTTCTTGCCGACTTTGCTGATGTAAATGAAACAGGAAACGAACATAATATAGAATCTTTATTTACAGTTGAACATACTTCCGATTATACATTCGATGAATCAGGAGCGGGAGCAAGTGGTGGAGCTGAAAGCGGGCTGAAAGAAAATCGCGCCAACTTCATGTTTACAGCTTATTATGATGGTCCTGATGGAGACAATGGATTGCTCGAACGTACTCCTAACGTGTATGGTCGCGGCTGGCGCCGTTTCGTGCCCACCAAGTACCTGCTTGAAACAGTTTTTGCAGATAAAGTAAATGATACCCGTTATTACAAAACTTTTCAAAGCCTTTGGGTTTGTAATAAAAGTAATCATGTCGATTATGAAAAACCGGCAATATTTATGCCCGGTGTAGAATCCTATGGTAAAGCTCAACTCGAAGTTCAAAAGGTTATTGACCTTATGAAAACGAAAGGTTCTGCTTCTGCCAAAAAACTTATTCGTTATTCTCCGGACTATACTCGCAATATGTTTCCAACCAATTTAAAATTTATGGATACAAATGGCAATGGAGAAAAACCTGGAGATTCATCACACCGTCCATTTATTGTTTCAAAATTCTCAGAAACATTATTGATTGCAGCTGAAGCCGCATTCAAACTTGGAAAAAAGGCAGAATCGGTGGAATATATAAATGAACTTCGTGTTCGTGCCGCAAAGGGCAACGTATTGAATACGCATATTTCAGGACTTGTAAATGAAACTGCTGCTGCTAGTTATATGAAAATAAATGAAGCGCAACTTACGCTTGACTTTATTCTCGATGAACGTTCTCGCGAATTGTGTAACGAACAATTACGTTGGTTCGATCTTGTAAGAACAAATACTTTAATTCCTCGCTTGCAGGCAGGTGATAATAAATTTGGAACAAGCGATGATTCCAGTTATGCTGACAAAGCTGCTGCAAATGTACGACGCTATCATCATTTACGCCCGATTCCGCAAGGACAAATGGACGCAATGACAGGCGATAATAAGAAAACTTATCAGAATCCTGGTTATTAACAGTTTTCTTTAGATATGACTATTAATAAAAAATAAATTAATCTGATAGAATATGAAACAGAAAATAAATATAATAGGAGGGATTATATTGAGTTTAATATTTTCCATCTTAATATTTTCCGGTTGCGAAGATTATAATCCAATGAAAAACGGAATTGTTGATTTCAATGGAAAAATAACCGGAATAGATAAAACTATTGCCCAACCGGGAGATACGGTAACCCTAACCGGCACCGAACTTGATAAGGTTTACAAAATTATGTTAAGTGATAAAACTGTACCCGTGACGTTTATGAGTACGGCAACAGAATTAAAATTTGTTGTTCCTGCCAATGCTCCTCTGGGAGATGTGATTGTCATTAATATCTTCTTTTCAGGAAAAGGACTGGCTCAAAAAACGATTGAATTGATATCTCCGCCGGTAATATTGGCTTTGTCACCAGTTGCTGCACAAGGTGGTACACCTTTAAAGATTTTGGGTAGCGAGTTGTATAAAGCAAAGAAAGTGAAAATTGGAGGAGTAGAGGCAAGTTTTACTATTGTTGATGACAAACAGCTTACTACTACAGTTCCCGATGGTTTTACAGGTGGCTATGTTGAAATTATTACAGCTACGGGAGCAGTTGTAACCAGCCCTTCAGCGCTTATTTATGGTACAGAAATCTTGATAACCGACTTCGATAACAGCAGTAATTATTACAGCAGCCTTAGTAGTAACGGAAACATGGATGGAGACAAGGAAGAGAGTGAAGCTATGCCACGCGGGAAATATTGGACATTTACAATTACCGATAATAATACAAGTTGGGGTGGAAATGTCGATTTCTATTTGAAAAACTTACCAACAGGTTTTGATAACTCTAAAATTAGTCTGTCGCTCGATATGAAGTTGAGCGCTCCGCTGAATGTAAATGTAATGGTACAAGGACCTGCCAATGTATATGGAAAAACATCGTCATATAATGCGGGTTGGCAAACAATTACTTTACCTTTCTCAGAAATGGGTACAGGTTATGGTAGTGGTGACCCGATTGGGAATGTTGAACCTTTCAATACACTGACGGCAGTGAAAATACAACCGCCTGCAGGCGCTTCTGATGGTAATTTTGGAAAAACTGTTTCCATAGATAACATTAAGTTCATTATAGCAAATTAATATTTAATCAGAATAAGATGGGATATTTATCTCTTCAAAATATGTTGAAAAAATGAAGTATTCCATCTTATCTTAAAAAAAATTATTATATGAAACCATTTAAAATAATATATAGTATCATTTCATTGATGATATTAGCTGCCGTAATTACAGGATGTGATGAGACAGTTCCGTTAAGCGTAAAAACAGGTGAAAAAGACGCTCCGTTTACTTTCATTCCTGAACATGGTTATCCCGGTACTACTGTAAAGATAAAGGGAAAAGATTTGAGCAATGTAACAAAAGTTGCTTTTGGAACAAAAGCGGTTATGGCTGAAGATTTTTCAGCAAAGACAGATACTGTTATTACTCTTGTTGTTCCGGTTGGCGCTCAAACTGGAAGAATTGTTCTTGAAAAAGAAGCGGTTGTTTTGACCTCAGCAACAGATTTTACCGTTGACGATTCACCAAAACCTACTATTCTGGAATTTACTCCGGCAATTGTTGGCAGTGGAGAATCTGTTACAATCACGGGAAGTTTCTTAAATAAAGTTACTAAAGTGGAAATTGGTACGTTGGCTGCAACTATTACAGAACAAAACGATGAGGCACTTACAATTACTACCCCTGCAGGGTTGCAAACCGGAAAAATAAAGTTGTATTATAACTATATGACTTCTTATGGAATAGAAAAAGAAGATGTTGTAATAAGCACTGCTGACCTTACATTGAAATTGCCAACAATAAACTCTATTATCTCTGGAGGTAAAAGTATTGATGCTACTGACTGTTGGTTAAATATTGATGATGAAGTAATTATCAATGGCACTGTGTTAGATAAAGTTACCGATGTTAAGTTTGGAGGTGTGGCAGCTACTATTGTATCAGCTACAAGTGAAGTACTCACAGTAAAAGTACCTGCCGGTGCTACCAAAGGAAAAATTTCGTTAACTGTTCCAGATGGAACAACAGAAAGTGGAATTGAATTCAAAGTGGATTTGCCTACCATTACAAGTTTTGTTCCGGGCAGTGGAGAACCAAACTCCGGTACCAGAATATTTTCGGTACAAGGTGAACGACTTTCAACTGTAAACGCTGTAAAAGTGGGAGATACAGATGGAACCATTGCATCTAAAACGGACAATGTGATTACATTTACTGTGCCGGGAAATATCAGTGGAAATATTATTTTGAAAGCGAAAAACGGAGATGTACAAACTACCACTCCTTTCTATTTCAAAGGCACATTCTGGGTAAGTGATTGGGATAATACTTATGATCCTGTCCGTCTGACAAGTTTACAGATTAATACAGCTGATGCAGGATCAGTAACTACTGAAGCCGGAGGACCTACAGGCAATTATGCTAAATTAATAGGAATCTCAAAAGCAGCAGCAGGAGATAATCGTTTCCGTGCATATATTAGAGCAGATGGTAATCCCGGTGAAGATATGTTTATATTATATACTTCAAGCCCAAAAGGTGTATATTTTTCATTCGATATGAGTTATAACCAATTACCTGCTGAGGTTATTAATGCTGATGGAAGCGTGGATGTAAATATATTCTCGTTTACAAGTGGCGATAGAAATCCTTACGGCTTTAGTAAAACTATAACAATTCCATTTACAGGTGCAAATCAATGGAAGAGCGTAAAAGTACATTTGAACGATATGGTAGAAGATACTAACCTTCAGGATGGTGTTTCTCCATCAACGCCTACATCCAATTTCTTGAAACCTAATAAACAAAGGATTATGGCTATAATGTTCAGTAAGGCGCCAACTACAGCTTCTCCTATTGAATTTAATTTGGATAATGTAAAATTCACAATTGAATAAATTGCATATTACAGAAGTGTCCCGCATTTTCAATATGCGGGCGCTTTCTGTATTCTTTTCTAAAAAATATTTCAATAACATTAGGTTCAAGCTTGATGAAGAAAAAACCTTAATTAAAAATCTCGAGAATCTTCGGGTTTGTAAATATTTTTTTGTATAACCTATATACAATAGCAAAGTTGAAATAAAAATAAAACAATTGAACTAATTCTTGTGCTTAATTTATGTCAAAATTATTTGACGGAATTTATGCCATAAAAATTAAGATTAAATACCAATAACTATTTGAATTAATTATTAAAGAACCCATACTCTCCGCAAAAATAAAATAATATTATATGAAATTTTTTAATCTGTTTTTTTTGATGCTGCCATGTTTTATCTTTTTCTCGTGTAAAGATAATGGAACTGCCGAGCCCGGTAAATCTGTTGAGGTTACTGTTAAAGATGAAAAGGGTAATGCCATTGCCTATACTTCTGTTTACCTATTTAAGGAATTGGCTGCTGACGCCACTGAAAAAGACCCTTCCACAGCACTTTTATCCGGCACTACCGGTAGTACTGGTAAGATTAGCTTTTCGTTGGAAAAACTGACTAATGTAGGACAAACAATGTACGTGGCAGCTATAGAAAAATCGTTGGATAAAAAATATATGATATTGGGTTCTACTTCTTTTTCCACTACTGGAAACAATGAGCAAACCATTCAGGTAAACCTTTCTCTTACAAGCGGTAAACTTTATTATCCTTTTGGTTATAAAACAAGTTCATTCAACTCTGATTTTGCAAAATCAGAATACGATCGCTGGAAAAACACCCAAGTTGTTTCCTGTTCGGGAGCATACAGAGTTATAGCCGATCCTTCCTCAAATACTCTGGTAGAAGCTATGGGATTTGGAACGCTTTTATCCGCTTACGCTAAAGATAAAGATACTTTTGACGGACTAATGAGATTTTACGATAGCAAACGTACAACTACTGCAAAAAATTTTATGGCTTGGAAAGTTACTTGTGATGAGATTATAGATCCCGGAAGTGCTACAGATGGTGATGTTGATGTGGCTTTTGCCAATATTGTCGCTTATAAACAGTGGAACGAAGAAACCTACCTAAACAAGGCAAAGGAAATTATCAACTTAATAAAGACCTATTTAATAACAGACTGTACTGTAAATGGTCAAAATGTAAAGGTATTACACCCCGGTTACTCCGGTGTAGCGTGGGGCGGATGCGGAATGACTGATATTATGTATTACACTCCCGGGTTTTTCCGTGTTTTTGCTCAAGTTACCGGAGACCAAATATGGAATACACTTGCTGATGACACTTACGTACTCCTGAATGCCTCAGCAAACCCAACTACAGGATTGATACCTGATTGGCAGACCGCAGAAGGTGTTCCTGGTCCCGGTGGACGAAAAGGATGGTTCAGTTACGATGCTTGTCGCGCACCTTGGCGTATGTCCTTAGACTACCTTTGGAATGGAAATACCAAATCTAAAGAATGGTGCAACAAAATATCCGATTGGGCTTATTCAAAAGGAGCCGCAAATATTGTCGATGGGTACGAGTTGGACGGAACTCCCAAAGGAACCAATAAAAACAGTTCTTTTCTTGGCGGTTTTACTGTATCAATGATGACAACTTCGCCTACAAAGGTCGATAATTTTGCTAATGAATTAAAAAAATTAAACGATACGTACTGGTTTAACCTCAATACAAGAGTATTATACTTGTTTACTTTAACCGGAAACTTCTGGGAACCTCAGATGGAATAAATTTAAAGTTATTTCGTAATTTCTTTTTTAGTACAAATACTTCTTTTTCAATGTTGTGTGTTTTTTATGAGATATTTTAAATATATTACGCTATTCATTATTTTTTCGTTACCAAAAATTTACGGAAAGAATATAGAATTCGTTGTGTCAAACCAATGTATTGGCGATTATATTGCACAAAATTCTGATAATAAACGTACATCTGTTGATGTAATTAATACTCCATCTCTAACAAAAACAAATGATACTTATCAACTCTCGGTAAACGGAAAACCATTTTTGATGCTTGGTGGTGAATTGGGAAATTCTTCGGTTGTTGATGTGGACGAAATGAAATGGATTTGGGAGAAACTGCGCGGAATGAATTTAAATACGGTGTTAGCTCCTGTGTATTGGGAGTTAATAGAGCCGCAAGAAGGAAAATTTGATTTTTCGCTTGTGGATGCTATGATTAATCAGGCTCGTGAAAAAGAACTTCATTTGGTATTTCTTTGGTTTGGAACTTGGAAAAACAGTATGTCTTGTTACGTTCCTGAATGGATTAAAAAAGATTTTAAGCGTTTTCCGCGCACATTAGATAAAAACGGAAAACCATCTGAAATTTTAAGTGCATTTAGCGAAAACGTATTAAATGCTGATATTAAGGCATTTACTGAACTAATGAAGCACATCAAATTGGTAGATGCAGAAAAGCAGACGGTGATTATGATGCAGGTTGAAAATGAAATAGGTCAACTACCCGAAGCGCGCGATTACTCCTCGTTGGCAAATAAGGCTTTTCAGCAAGAAGTTCCTGAAAAACTGATGGATTATTTGTCAAAAAATAAAGATATTTTACTTCCTCACATTAAAGAATTGTGGGCATCAAACGGATATAAACAAAAAGGAAACTGGGAAACGGTTTTTGGAAAAAGTGTAGCTGCCGACGAAGTTTTTACGGCTTGGTATTATGCAATTTTTGCAGATAAAGTTGCCGAAGCGGGAAAAAATATTTATAACCTGCCAATGTATGTAAATTGTGCTTTGAACAGACCCAAGGTGGAACCCGGGAAATATCCCAGTGGTGGACCTTTACCGCATTTATTAAACGTGTGGCAAGCAGCGGCTTCGCATATTGATATGTTGTCGCCCGACGTATATCACGGAGATTTCCGAAACTGGCTCGCACAATACGATAAACTTAACAATCCGGTTTTTTTGCCGGAAATAAGAATGGAACCTGAAAATGCCGCACAGGTTTTTTATGCGATTGGAAAACACAAATCGCTTGGTTTCTCGCCATTTTCTATTGAGAATGCAAATGACACTGAAGCAACATCATTACGCAAAAGCTATAAAGTACTGGACGATTTAACAGAATTACTTTTTGCAAACAGAGCAACATCAGACGGCGTATATTTAGACAAAACAAATCCATCCGATACAATTAATTTAGGTGATTATCAAATGATTATTTCACACGTAATGACACTTCCCTGGACTGATGGAGCAAAAGCAGAAAAATGGACTTCGGCAGGTTGTGTAATTATAGAAACAGTTCCCGATGAATTTTGGATTGGAGGAACAAGTGTAACTTGCACATTTAGAAATATTAAAGACAAAAATTCTACCACAGGAATTTTATCGGCTGACATTGCGGTGAAAAAAGATAATAAATGGAAATTTATTCGCTTAAATGGAGACCAAACTCATCAGGGAAGGCATATTAGAATAGGTTCAGGTGAGTGGCAAATTCAGAGAATTAAATTATATAACTATAAATAGATGAAAATAAGATTATTACATATTGTTTTGTTTTTTAGTTTCATTTTGGGTTTGCAAGCTCAAAATGCACCCAACTTCATTACGTTCACAAACGAACAAAATACGTTTGAACTTATCAAACAAAACGAACCAATCTCTATACTTTGTGATGAAGAAGAATTTTCAGGAGTAAAAAAAGCGATTTCAAATCTGCAAACCGATTTTGAAAGTGTAACAGCACAAAAAGTGGCGACTACTTCTACTCCTATCGATAGAAATATTAAAATTATTATCGGCACTTATGGAAAAAGCAGTTTTATTAATCAATTGATAAAAAAAGGATTAATATTTAAAGATGATTTAGCCGGTAAAAACGAAAAATTTATCATTCAAACCATAAATGCGCCTTTTGAAGGGCTTCAAAAGGCAGTTGTGATTGCGGGAAGCGATATGCGTGGTACAATTTATGGAATTTACGAATTATCGCGCCAAATAGGAGTTTCTCCCTGGTATTATTGGGCGGATGTTCCTGTAAAAAAGCACACTGAAATTTTTGTAAAAGAAGGAAAATTCACAGCAGGAGAACCCGCTGTAAAATATCGCGGAATTTTTCTGAACGATGAAGCTCCCGCGCTTTCCGGTTGGTCTAAAGTTACCTTTGGCGGATTTAATCATCGGTTTTACGAAAAAGTTTTTGAACTCATTCTTCGATTGAAAGGAAATTTCCTCTGGCCTGCAATGTGGGGCAGCGCGTTTTACGATGATGACCCTGAAAATGGAAAATTGGCAAATGAAATGGGAATTGTGATGGGAACTTCGCACCACGAACCTATGGGACGAGCACACGATGAGTGGCGTCGTTATGGAAAAGGCAGATGGGATTACAGTAAAAATGCGGAAACGTTGAATAAATTTTGGCAGGAAGGAATGGAGCGGATGAAAAATTATGAAACGCTTGTAACTATTGCGATGCGTGGCGATGGCGACGAACCTATGAGCGAGGAAAGCAACATCAAACTGTTGGAAAAAATAGTCAAAAATCAACGGGAAATTATAAAAAAAGTAACCGGTAAAAAAGTGACTGAAACTCCGCAAGTTTGGGCATTATATAAAGAAGTTCAAGATTATTACGATAAAGGAATGCGCGTTCCTGAAGATGTTACTTTGTTGCTTTGCGACGATAATTGGGGAAATGTACGTAAACTTCCTGCGCCGGACGCACCCAAAAGGAAAGGCGGATACGGAATGTATTATCACTTTGATTATGTCGGAGGTCCAAGAAACTATAAGTGGATAAATGTGAGCCAGATACAACGTATTTGGGAGCAAATGAATTTAACTTACAGTCACGGAGTGGATAAAATTTGGATTGTAAATGTGGGCGATTTGAAACCGATGGAATATCCGATTTCTTTCTTTTTGGATATGGCTTGGAACCCAAAACAGTTTAACGCCGATAATTTGTTGGAACATACTGAAAAATGGTGTGGAGAACAATTCGGAGAGCAATTTGCGAAGCAATCGGCACGGATTATTGATACTTATACAAAATATAATCGCCGTGTAACTCCTGAATTGTTGAACGATACCACTTACAGTTTGGAAAATTACAACGAATTTGAAAAAGTTACCAACGATTACAAAGCATTGGCATTGGACGCTTTCAGATTATATCAACAAATTCCTGATGAAGCTAAAGACGCTTTTGACGAGTTGGTTTTGTTTCCTGCAGATGCGTGCTCCAATTTATACGAAATGTATTTTGCAGTGGCAAAAAACAAACAATTAGCAAAACAAAACAATCCCGAAGCAAATATTTGGGCTGAAAAAGTAAAAGAATGTTATGACCGCGATTCGCTGCTGACTTTACATTACAATAAAGAAATTGCCGGAGGAAAGTGGGCGCATATGATGGATCAAATTCGTATTGGCTACACTTATTGGCAACAACCGGAACATCGTGTAATGCCTGGAGTGAAGTATGTTTCAACTTCCTCGGATGAAGAACAGAAAAAATTTGTGGAAAATAACGGATATGTTTCCATCGAAGCCGAACATTTCAATCGTGCGGTGGGAAATTCTCAAATGGAATGGAAAGTCATTCCAAATTTGGGAAAAACATTATCGGGAATTACCACTTTTCCTCAAAACGCATATCCGAAAGCAGACGATAAAATTTACTTGGAATACGATGTTTGGATGAATTCTGAAGGAGAATTTCCCGTGCATATTTTGGTTTCTCCCACTTTGAATTTTAATGAAAATAAAGGACTTAGATATGCCATTTCCATTGACGGACAAGAAGAACAAATCGTAAATATCAATGAAAAATACGATGTAAAAAAACTCGAAAAATGGCAGGCAAAAAGCATTAATGAAACCATTACAAAACATAATTTCACAACTAAAGGAAAACATATCCTCCGTTTCAGAGTATTGGAACCGGGTATAGTTTTACAAAAAATATTGATTGATGCAGGCGGTTTGAAACCAAGTTTTTTAGGCGCTCCGGAAAGTTTAAGAAAATGATTTTTATTCAAAAATGAAAAAGATTTTTATATACATATTTTTGATTATTAGCGCGTTATCAATTCAGGCGCAATTAAAATTGCCAAAATTGATAAGCGACGGTATGATTTTACAGCGCGATACAAAATTACAAATTTGGGGTTGGTCTGATAAAAACGAAAAAGTGACGGTTAGTTTCAAAAACAAACAATATACAACGCGTGCTGACAACAATGGCGAGTGGAAAGTTCTTCTTCCAAAACAAAAAGCCGGCGGACCTTTTGATTTGTTGATTGAAAGCAACGGTGAAAAAAAAGATGTAAAAAATATTTTAATTGGCGATGTTTGGCTGTGTTCAGGACAATCAAATATGGAACTTCCAATGCGCAGAGTGGAAAATAAATATCCTGAAGAAGTAAAAAATTGTGCCAACGATTATATTCGTCAGTTTGCAGTTCCACAAAAGTATAATTTCAATACTCCTGAAACTGATTTTACTTACGGACAATGGAAATCGGCAAATCCTGTAAATATTTTGGATTTTTCAGCGGTGGGATATTTTTTCGCAAAAAGTTTGTATGAAAAATATCACGTTCCGGTAGGAATTATCAACGCAAGTTTGGGAGGTTCACCTGCAGAAGCGTGGATGAGTGAAGATGCGTTGAAACAATTTCCACATTATTATAACGAAGCACAAAAATTCAAAAACGGAAATTTAATCAAAGAAATTGAAACATCNGACAAAAATCGTATAAATGCGTGGTATTCAGAATTAAACAAAAAAGATAAAGGATATGAAATTACTAATTTTTCAAATCCTGAAAATTGGAAGAAAATGCAAGTTCCAGGATATTGGTCGGATGTTTATCCTGAAATGAAAAATGGTGTTGTTTGGTACAAAAAAACAATTAACATTCCCGCAAAATTTGTGGGGAAACCTGCAAAATTGATTTTAGGACGAATTGTAGATGCCGATTCAGCATTTATCAACGGAAAATTTGTTGGAAATATTACGTATCAATATCCTCCACGCAGATATGAAATTCCGGTTGGAGTATTGAAAGAGGGTGAAAATCAAATCGTTGTACGTGTTGTAAATTCGTGGGATAAAGGTGGTTTTGTCCCTGATAAAGAATACGACATTATTTGCGGAAACGATACTGTTGA
The DNA here is from genome assembly GCA_900498215.1 of uncultured Paludibacter sp. GTDB lineage: Bacteria > Bacteroidota > Bacteroidia > Bacteroidales > Paludibacteraceae > UPXZ01. The sequence continues at coordinate 2,930,227 of LR026962.1, forward strand.
TTTAAAAGGAGAATGGCAGATACAACAAGGCGCGGAAATGCCGCCGCTTGCAGGTGAAACATTCATCAGATGGAAACCGCTCGGATTGTACAATGCAATGATAAATCCGATAATTCAATATCGCATTAATGGTTTTGTATGGTATCAAGGAGAATCGAACGCGGGAAAAGCCAAAGAATATGCAACGCTTTTGCCGGCGCTCATTAACAATTGGCGTGAAAAATGGCAACAAGGAAATCTTCCGTTTATTTATGCACAGCTTCCTAATTTTATGGAAGCAAAACCTCAACCCGGCGAAAGCGGTTGGGCATTGTTCAGAGAAGCGCAAGCAGCGGCGCTTTCTCTCCCAAAAACAGGAATGAGCGTAAACATTGATTTAGGCGAATGGAACGATATTCATCCGTTGAATAAAAAAGACGTTGCGGAACGACTTTCGTTACTGGCGCAAAACATTGCTTACGGCGATAAAAAAACGACAGCTTTCAGTCCGATGTATAAATCGATGAAGATTGAAGGGAATAAAATTATCATTGAATTNAAAAACANTAAAAATTTAATANTNAAAGACGGCGACTTNATAAANAANTTTGCNATTGCCGGAGCCGATAGAAAATTTNTTTGGGCAAAAGCAAAAATTGAAAAGGGAAAAATAATNGTGTGGAACGAAAATGTTNCAAATCCTGTAGCTGTTCGTTATGCTTGGGCNGATAATCCTGAAAATATTAATTTTTACAACAGTGCAGGGCTTCCTGTAGCTCCTTTTCAAGCAAAGAAATAAAATAAGAGAATTAGAATTTTAAGATAACAATTTATATAAAAATAATGGAATCAATTTCAAAAACAACAGTCGAATCGAAAGGTTTTTATAAACTTTCANCGCTTCAACGAATCGGCTTCGGTTCAGGTGANTTAGCTCAAAACCTGATTTATCAAACAGTAGCCCAGTATTTATTAATTTTCTATACCAATGTGTATGGACTTCCCGCAGCTACTGCAGCTGTAATGTTTCTCATTGTCCGCTTAGTTGACGTTGTTTGGGATCCGCTGGTTGGCGCTTTTGTTGACAAGCATAATCCNAAATTAGGAAAATANCGTTCGTATTTGGTACTNGGTGGTATTCCGCTTACNGGTTTTGCTATNCTTTGTTTTTGGAATGGATTTTCGGGCTCATTACTTTANGCNTACATNACTTANGTAGGATTATCAATGCTGTANACNTTGATAAATGTTCCTTACGGAGCATTAAACGCTTCACTTACACGTGATACGGATGAAATTACGAAACTTACTTCGGTACGTATGTTTTTAGCTAATCTTGGAGGTTTAGCCGTAGCTTATGGTATTCCAATTATTGTAAAAACACTTTCACCTGATGGAAAAATCAATTCATCCGTATCGGGTAATGCTTGGTTTATTACAATGACTATTTATAGTTTAACAGGTTTAGCGCTTCTTGTCTTCTGTTATACACAAACAAAAGAGCGTGTTGTAATGAACGGTGAAGATACTTCTCATGTAAAAGTATCCGATTTGTGGAGAGAATTCAAGCATAATCGTCCGTTGCGCGTGTTAGCATTTTTCTTCATCACTGCTTTTGCAATGATGGCAATAGGAAACTCTGCCGGATCTTATTATATGATTTATAATATTCAAGCTCCTGATTGGCTTCCTTATTTTGCGGCGCTTGGTTCTATTCCTGCTTTTATTTTTATGCCGATGGTGCCTGCAATAAAAAGAGCTATCGGTAAAAAACAAATGTTTTTTGTATTTCTTTCAATAGCTGTATTTGGAATGGTAATGCTTTACATTATTTCGGTGATTCCATCGTTAAAACAACACATCTGGTTGGTGCTTGTAGCTCAGTTTATAAAATCTACAGGAGTGATTGTTGCTACAGGTTATATGTGGGCGTTAGTGCCGGAAGTAATTTCTTACGGCGAACATACAACCGGTAAACGAATTTCAGGAATTGTGAATGCATTGACGGGAATTTTCTTTAAAGCCGGAATGGCGTTGGGAGGTGTTGTTCCCGGATTTGTTTTAGCATTTGTTGGTTTCGACGAAAAGAATACCGTTACTCAAACTCCTTTTGTTGAGCAGGGAATTTTGTGGCTGGTCGCAGTTATACCTGCAATATTGCTTGTTTTGGCTATGTTCATTATCTCTAAATATGAATTGGATGATGACAGAATAGACAGAATTAATATAGAAATAGAGGAAAGACATTTGAATAACTAAAAAATAAAAAAAGGATGAAAATAAAATCAATATCATTTTTATTCGTGTTAATACTTGTTTCACAAGGATGTGCAAGTTTGCAAAATAAATCAGGAGCGAGTTTGAAAGATGCGTTGAAAGAAAAGTTTTTAATAGGAACGGCTATGAATGCTGCTCAAATTACAGGAATAGATTCGTTGGGAGTAAAAGTGATAAAAGAACAATTCAACTCCATTACTGCCGAGAACTGTATGAAAAGTGAATCAATTCAGCCCGCAGAAGGGAAATTTGATTTTTTATTGGCGGACAAATTTGTAAAATTTGGCGAAGAAAACAATATGTTCGTTATCGGACATACGTTGATTTGGCATTCGCAAGCGCCAAAATGGTTTTTTACGGATAAAGAAGGAAAAGATGTTTCNCGCGAGGTGATGATTGAACGTATGAAAAACCATATAACAACTGTTGTCAGCCGTTACAAAGGTAAGGTAAAAGGTTGGGATGTGGTGAATGAAGCTATTTTGGATGATGGTTCTTGGCGTGAAAGTAAATTTTATAAAATTATTGGCGAAGACTATATCAAATTGGCTTTTCAATTTGCACACGAAGCCGATCCGAATGCAGAACTCTATTACAATGACTTTTCTATGGCTAATGAAGGGAAACGCAATGCTGTAATAAAAATGGTGAAAAAACTGAAAAGCGAAGGGGTGAAAATCGACGGAATTGGAATGCAAGGACATTTAACGTTGGAATTTCCGCCGATTAGCGAATTTGAAAAAAGTATTAAAGCATTTTCTGAAACAGGACTAAAAGTTATGATTACGGAATTGGATTTTAGCGCATTACCTGTTCCTAAACAAAACATAGGCGCGGATGTTTCTGCTAACTTTGAGTATCAAAAATCATTGAATCCTTATCCTGATAGTTTGCCCGATTCTGTTGCCAAAACATTTTACGGCAAATATAACGATTACTTTAAGTTATTTCTTAAATATAGCGATAACATAAGCCGTGTTACTTTGTGGGGAGTTTCAGATGCAAATTCCTGGCATGATAATTGGCCCATTAAAGGAAGAACCGATTATCCTCTTTTGTTTGACCGAAATTACCAGCCAAAACCAATTGTAAAAACCATTATTGAAGAGGCAAAAGCTATCAAGTAGCTGATTAATTGACTTCTTAATNCACTAAATTGATGAATCGGAAAGTAAATATTAGGAAAGAAAATAAGATACTATTATTGATTATTTTATTATTACCACTATTTGTACTACAGCAGTCATGCGCACAAACTGTAACTACCAACCAACAAGGAACAAATAACGGTTATTTTTATTCGTTTTGGAATGCAGGAGGCGGTACGGTTACGATGACTTTGGGAAGTGCNGGTAACTACAGTGTTACTTGGAGTAATTGTAATAATTTTACTTGTGGGAAAGGTTGGAGAACAGGTTCANATAGAATTGTGGACTTTTCAGGTAGTTTTAATGGTGGCAGTAACGGATATCTTGCCCTATATGGATGGACTAAAAACGACCTTATTGAGTATTACGTAGTAGAAAATTATGGAGCTTGGACGCCGCCGGGAGGAACATCATTAGGAACTTTGACTTCCGATGGAGGAACTTATAATATCTATAAAACTCAACGAATAAATCAACCTTCCATAGTTGGAACTGCCACTTTTTATCAATACTGGAGNGTTCGAACAACGAAAAGATCAAGCGGAACCATCACTTTTAGCAATCACATTAAAGCGTGGGAAAGTTATGGAATGAAATTAGGTACTACGTGGGATTATCAAATAATGGAAACGGAAGGATATCAAAGTAGTGGAAGTTCCAATATTACAGTGAGTGAAGGTAGCGCTGCTTCCCAAACTCCTGTAAATATTGATACAAATTATGAGATTTATCCAAATCCCGTAAAAGATAAATTGACGATTACCGTTCCCGAGTCAAAATCCAAGATTAATTTATTCTCCATAGATGGTAGTCAACTTATAGCTTTGAATGCCGAAAATCCTGAAATTAAAATTGATATGACGAATTTTGAAGCCGGAATTTATATGCTTAAAATTGTAAATGAAGGACAAACAATTACAAAAAAAATTATCAAACAGTAAGCCCTATTGGATTTATTGATTTTATTTACGTTTAGATTTAAAAACTGATTAAAAAATTGAAAAATGAAAAAAGCAAAATATTTAATAGACNAACCGGATGTTTATATGGCAGATCCTTCCGTACACGTTTTTAATGNAAAAATATACATTTATCCTTCACACGATGTGGAATCCGGAATACCTGAGAACGATAATGGCGATCATTTTGATATGCGTGATTATCACTCATTTTCACTCGATGATGTGGATGGAAAAATCACTGATCATGGCGTTATTCTGGCGGTAAAAGATATTCCCTGGGGCGGACGTCAACTTTGGGACTCGGATGTGGCTTTCAAAAACGGAAAGTATTACCTTTATTTTTCGCTGAAAGACAAGAATGATGTGTTTCACATAGGCGTAGCTATAAGCGATAAACCAGAAGGACCTTTTACTCCTGAAAATCATCCGATTATAGGAAGCTATTCTATTGATCCTTGTGCGTTTAAAGACGATGACGGAACTCATTATTTGTGTTTTGGAGGAATTTGGGGAGGACAATTGCAGCGTTACCGCAATAATAAAGCCATTGAATGCGGACACGAACCCGAAGATAACGAACCTGCTTTGGGCGCAAGAATCGTAAAGTTAAGTGATGATATGCTTCATTTTGCAGAAGAACCACGCGAATTGGTTATTTTGGACGAAAACGGAGCGCCATTAAAAGCCGGCGACCACGACAGACGTTTCTTTGAAGCATCGTGGATGCATAAATACAACGGAAAATATTATTTCTCATATTCTACAGGAAATACGCACTTCTTATGTTATGCGGTGGCAGATAATCCGTACGGACCGTTTACATATCAAGGCGTTATCCTTACTCCTGTTGTGGGNTGGACNACACACCATTCCATTGTGGAANTTAAAGGAAAATGGTACCTTTTCCATCACGATAGTGTTCCTTCCGGAGGTAGAACGTGGTTAAGAAGTATGAAAGTGATAGAGTTGGAATATGATTCGGATGGAAATATAAAAACAATTGAAGGAATCGAATAAAACTCAGGAAAAACGATTGAACTATCGAAATAAATAATGAAAAAAATAACATTTAGTTTTCTCGTGGTATTTAACTTAATTGTTCTTCATGCAGAAGACGGGCACAATCTATGGCTTAGATTTGATAAAAGCAAGATTGATGCTCGTCTTTTCAGTGGAATTTTAGCTGACAAAAATTCGTTGGCTGTGCAAGAATTTCAAAATGCTTGGAAACAACTTTCTGGGAATTATTTACCGGAAATCCAACGTTTAGCTGATAATATTTTGATTATCGGAAAATTAACGGATAAAAATATAAGAGCGCTTGAAATTGCAAAAAAATCGGAAGTCATTGGAAAAGAGGGATNTTTTATTAAATCTTACACAAGAAAAAATAAAAATNTTACCGTTGTAGCAGCCAATTCCGATGCCGGACTTTTGTATGGGACNTACCATTTGTTGCGTNTGTTGCAAACCGATNATTTTACAAACAATCTCAATATTGAAGAAAAGCCCGCTTACAATTTCCGATTGCTAAATCATTGGGATAATTTGGANGGTACAATTGAGCGTGGTTACGCCGGACATTCTATTTGGAAATGGGAAGAATTACCGTCAATAGTTTCACCACGANACAAAGAATATGCAAGAGCAAATGCTTCAATTGGTATAAACGGAGCGGTGTTGAACAATGTAAATGCTTCTCCCAAAATTTTATCCAAAGAATATTTGGNAAAAGTGAGAACAATAGCAAATGTTTTGCGTCCTTACAATATCAAAGTATTTCTTTCCGTAAATTTTTCTTCTCCCAAAGAGTTGGGAGGATTGAAGGATTCTGACCCGCTTAATCCCGATGTGCAAAAATGGTGGAAAGATAAAGTCAAGGAGATTTACAAATTCATTCCCGATTTTGGTGGATTTTTGGTAAAAGCAAATTCCGAAGGACTTCCGGGACCTATGGATTACGGCAGAACTCACGCAGACGGAGCAAATATGTTGGCAGATGCTTTGAAACCTTTCGGAGGAATTATAATGTGGCGGGCATTTGTGTACAATCCAAGTGATGATAGAGCAAAACAAGCGTACAATGAGTTTAAACCTCTGGATGGACAATTTAGGGATAATGTAATCATCCAACTAAAAAACGGACCGATTGATTTTCAACCGAGAGAAGCTTTTAGTCCATTATTTGGAGCGTTGAAAAAAACTCCGATAATGCCTGAATTTCAAATCACACAAGAATATCTCGGACAAGGAAATCATTTGGCATTTCTTGCTCCTATGTGGAAAGAATGTTTGGAAAGTGATACATATTGCATTGGAAAAGGTTCTACTATTGCAAAAACTACCGATGGAACTATTTTCAATCAAAAAATCACAGCTATTGCAGGTGTTGCTAACATCGGTGATGATGAAAACTGGTGTGGAAATCCTTTCGCACAAGCCAATTGGTATGCTTTTGGGCGTTTATCATGGAATCACGAACTGTCATCAGAACAAATTGCTGAAGAATGGTTAAAGATGACTTTTACAAACGATAAAAATTTTATTGCTCCTGCTGAAAAAATGATGCTTTCATCGCGTGAAACCGTGGTGGAATATATGATGCCTTTGGGGTTGCATCACCTTTTTGCATGGGGACATCATTACGGACCGGAACCTTGGTGCGACGTTCCAAATGCGCGTCCCGATTGGTTGCCAAAGTATTATCACAGAGCTGATTCTGTTGGTTTGGGTTTTGACCGAACCACAAGTGGAAGCAATGCTGTAAGTCAATATTATTCTCCTCTAAAAGAAGAATTTAACAACATGGAAACTTGTCCTGAAAATCTTATTCTTTGGTTTCATCATGTTCCTTGGAATTATAAAATGAAAAATGGTAAAACAATGTGGGATGAGCTATGTTATATTTATGATAAAGGTGTTCAAAATGTACGAGAATATCAAAAAACGTGGGATAAAATGGAATCTTACGTCGATTCGGAACGTTTCAAACAAGTACAGTCAAAACTGAAAATTCAAGCAAAAGATGCAGTTTGGTGGAAAGATGCGTGTTTGCTTTATTTTCAGCAGTATTCAAAAATGCCTATTCCTTACGATATTGAACGTCCTGTTTCTGAGTTGGATGATTTAAAGAAAATAAAACTGAATATGTCTCATCATAATTAATTGAAAAATATATGGAAAAAACGTGGCGTTGGTTTGGCAAAAAAGACAAGATAACATTGGATATGCTTCGTCAAATTGGAGTAGAAGGAATTGTAACAGCACTTCACGATATTCCAAATGGAGAAATTTGGACTTCCGAGGCAATTTTAGATTTGAAAAATTACATCGAATCTTACGGGCTTTGTTGGTCGGTAGTAGAAAGTTTGCCGGTAAGTGAAGCCATTAAATATGCCGGTCCTGAAAGAGAAAAGTTGATTGAAAACTATAAAATAAGTTTGGCAAACTTAGGAAAAGCCGGCGTGAAAACAGTTTGCTATAATTTTATGCCTGTAATAGACTGGATTCGAACCGATTTATATCATCGTTGGGAAGATGGAACTTCTTCACTTTATTTTGACAAGGTTCGTTTTGCATATTTTGATTGCAAAATTCTGAAACGAGAAGGAGCAGAAAAAGATTACACTCCTGAAGAACTTGCAAAAGTAGAAGAATTGGATAAAACCATTACAGAAAAGGAAAAAGACGATTTGGTTGAGACAATCATTGTGAAAACGCAGGGATTTGTCAATGGAAACATTAAAGAAGGAGATCAGAATCCGGTGGCGATATTTCGTCGTTTATTGAAATTATATGAGGGAATTGATAAAAATGCGCTTCGTGAAAATATGCGTTATTTTTTAAGTTCAGTGATGCCTGTTTGCGAAGAATTTGGCGTAAATATGTGCGTACACCCCGACGATCCTCCATTTCAGGTGTTAGGACTACCCCGAATTGTAACATGCGAAGAAGATATTGATTGGTTTTTAAATGCGGTAGATAATACTCACAATGGATTTACATTTTGCGCCGGTTCTTTAAGTGCTGGAATTCATAACGATGTTCCTGCATTGGCTAAAAAATACGCAAAACGCACTCATTTTGTTCACTTACGAAGTACAAATGTAATGGAAAACGGAAATTTTATGGAATCATCGCACCTCGAAGGACGCGGACATTTGATAGATTTAATCCGTATTTTTGAAAAAGAAAATCCGGAGTTACCTATGCGTGTTGATCACGGAAGAGCAATGCTTGGCGATGAAAATAAAGGTTACAATCCGGGATATTCGTTCCACGGGCGTATGTTTGCTCTGGCGCAGGTAGAAGGAATGATGGCTGTAATTAAAAATGAATTATCGAAATAAAATAAATTACTATGAATGAAATGTTTAGTATTGCCGGGAAAGTTGCTGTAATAACCGGCGCAGGTGGAGTTTTAGGAGGCAGTGTTGCCCGCAGTTTTGTAAAAGAAGGAGCCAAAGTGGTAGCGTTGGATCTTCGCCAGGAACAATTAGATGATAGGGTAGAAGAACTCAAAAAATTAGGAGGCGATGTAATTGGTTTTGTCGGAAATGTGCTGGATATTGAAAATTTAGAAAACGTTGCCAAACAAATTGTGGAAAAATGGGGAAAAATTGACATTCTATTAAATATCGCCGGCGGAAACCTGCCGGGAGCAACATTAAACCCCGACCAACATATCTTTGATATGAAAATTTCAGACTGGGAAAAAGTAACCGACTTAAATCTGAACGGAACGGTTTATCCTTCCATCGTTTTTGGAAAAGTGATGGCAGAAAAAGGTTCGGGCAGTATTATCAATATATCGTCTATGGCAGCTTATAGCGCAATAACGCGCGTTCCGGGATATTCTGTAGCTAAAGCCGGAGTGAGTAACTTTACGCAATGGCTCGCCATGGAATTTGCAATGAAATATGGAGATAAAGTGCGTGTAAATGCGTTAGCTCCCGGATTTTTTATAGGAGATCAAAACCGTGCCGTATTAATTAATCCGGATGGTTCCCTTACCGAACGTAGCAAAAAAGTATTGGCAAAAACTCCAATGGGACGTTTTGGCGATATTAACGAACTAAACGGAGCTCTTCAATTTCTATGTAGCGATGCCGCCAGTTTTATTACAGGAGTGGTGCTTCCTGTTGATGGCGGCTTTTCTTCATTCAGCGGAGTTTAAAATTCTCCGATAAAAAAAGAATTTTTATCCATTCAGACTTACTATAACGTTAATTATTTGTATGTTATAATAAAAATAATGTTCAATAATTAACGTTTTCTTTTGCCTTTCTCGCACTTATTGTAAAAAATACTATAAGTGAAAATTTGTTATTGTGTAATATACAATATTTAAATTTCTGTAAATGTGTTTTATAACATATTATTTTATTTCAATTTTATTTAAAAAATAAATTATTTTTGTTATTAAAATAAGTCAAATTATTCCAATTATGAATGAAATAAAATATAATCCGCACGTGTCTGTCGATTGTGTTGTGTTTGGCTTTGACGGCGAAAAGTTAAAGGTATTATTGATTGAACGCAATATTCGTGAAAAAGACGAATTGTATAACGATAAGAAACTTCCGGGAAGTATTATTCTGGAAAATGAAAATTTAGATGATGCCGCAAACCGTATTCTAAACGAACTTACCGGATTAAAAAATATTTATTTAAGTCAGTTTCATAGTTTTGGAAATCCGGATAGAACTAAAAATCCACGTGATGTTTTATGGCTGGAAAATACGATGAAATTGAAAATTGGAAGAATTGTTACTGTAGGATATGTTGCCTTAATCAAGATTAATCGCAAACTCCAATTCAAATCGGAAAACGCAGAAGTAAATTGGTGTGATATTGATAAACTGAAAAACATCAGGTTAGCTTTTGATCACGCGGAAATTATAGGAAAAGGATTAGAGCATATCCGAAAAAATCTGGAATTGGAGCCGCAGTTGTTTTTTGAACTTCTTCCGCGCAAATTTACGCTTTCACAATTAAGAATTTTGCACGATACAATTCATCAGACCCGTTCGGATGTTCGGAATTTTCAGAAAAAAGTAATGCAAATGCCTTATATAGTGGCTTTAGACGAAAAAGAGAAAGATGTTCCGCATCGTGCAGCTCGCTTGTATAAATTTGACAGAAAAAAAGTACAAATAATATAAAAGATAAAACTATGTATTTATTAGGTTATGATTTGGGAAGTTCGTCGGTAAAAGCCAGTTTGGTAAATGCACAAACAGGCGAATGTGTTTCTACTGCTTTCTTCCCAAAAAAGGAAATGGAGATAAAATCTGTCAGAAGCGGTTGGGCTGAACAAAATCCCGAAACTTGGTGGAAAAATCTGAAACTTTCCACGCAAGCTGTTTTGGTTGAATCGAAAGTAAGTCCCGCTGAAATAAAAGCCATCGGTATTTCATATCAGATGCACGGATTGGTTTTGGTGGATGAAAATCAAAAACCCATTCGCGATTCCATTATTTGGTGCGACAGTCGCGCTGTTCCTTACGGACAAAAAGCGTTTGATTCACTTGGAAGCGAACAATGCCTATCGCACTTATTAAATTCTCCCGGAAATTTTACATTGGCAAAATTGGCTTGGGTAAAAGAAAATGAGCCCGAAAATTACGCAAAAGCAAAATACTATATGCTTCCCGGCGATTATATTGCTATGCGAATGACAGGAAACGCTTGTACAACAGCTTCAGGATTATCGGAAGGAATTGCTTGGGATTTCAAATCGGAAACTCCGGCAAAATTTTTATTCGATTATTTTGGATTTGATACAAATTTGATTCCCGAAATAGTTCCCACTTTTGGACAACAAGGAAACTTAAAAGCGGATATTGCAGCCGAATTAGGATTGGCGGAAGGAACTCCCGTAACATATCGTGCCGGAGACCAACCTAATAATGCGTTGTCGCTCAACGTGCTAAATCCTGGTGAAATTGCTGCGACAGCAGGAACTTCCGGTGTGGTTTACGGTGTAAACAGCGATTCTAAATACGACCCGAAGTCACGTGTAAATTCATTTGCACACGTAAATCACACCAAAAATGAAACTCGTGTCGGAGTATTGCTTTGCATCAATGGTACAGCCATTTTAAATACATGGATTAAAAACAATGTAGCTCCGGAAGGAATCAGTTATGCCGAAATGAACGATTTAGCTGTTAAAATTCCTGTTGGAAGTGAGGGTGTAAGCATTGTTCCTTTTGGCAACGGCGCAGAACGTGTTCTAGAAAATCAGGAACCAAACTGTTCTATTCACGGAATTAATTTTAACCGTATAACAAAAGCGCATTTAATCCGTGCAGCTCACGAAGGTATCGCTTTTTCATTCAAATATGGAATGGACATTATGAATGCGATGGGAATTGAAACAAAAACCATTCGTGCCGGACATGCCAATTTGTTTTTAAGTCCTATTTTCCGTCAAACCTTGGCAAATATTACCGGAGCAACCATTGAATTATACAACACGGATGGTTCGGTTGGCGCAGCTCGCGGTGCAGGAATTGGCGCCGGAATTTACAAAAATACAGAAGAAGCATTTGCAACATTGAAAAAAATGATGGTGATTACTCCTGAAAAGGAAAATATTGAAGCAACAAAAAATGCTTACGAAAATTGGTTGAAAAGAATATAATGTAAAATCATTAAACTAAAAATATATATTATTATGGCAACAAAAGTGTATTTTCCATCAGTGGAAAAAATTAAATTTGAAGGAAAAGAAAGTAAAAACCCGTTAGCATTTCGTTATTACGATGCTGAAAAAATGGTTTACGGACGTAAAATGAAAGATTGGTTCAAATTTTCAATGGCTTATTGGCACACACTCTGCGGTGAATCTTCCGACCCATTTGGAGGAGAAACAAAAGATTTTGACTGGAATCAATCAAAAGATGCTCTTCAGGCAGCAAAAGACAAAATGGATGCCGGTTTTGAATTTATGCAGAAAATAGGAATCAATTATTACTGTTTTCACGATATTGATTTAATTGCCGAAGGTAATTCTATCGAAGAATACGAAGCAAACCTGAAAGCCATTGTAGCTTATGCAAAACAAAAAATGGCAGAAACAGGCATAAAATTACTTTGGGGAACGGCGAATGTTTTCAGTAACAAACGCTACATGAATGGCGCTGCAACCAATCCTAATTTTGATAATGTTGCTTTTGCAGCTACTCAAATCAAAAATGCTTTAGATGCAACGATTGAATTGGGCGGCGAAAATTATGTGTTTTGGGGCGGACGTGAAGGTTATATGAGCTTGTTGAATACCGATATGAAACGCGAAAAAGAACATTTGGCAATGATGCTTACAAAAGCACGTGATTATGCCCGTTCAAAAGGTTTCAAAGGAACATTCTTCATCGAACCAAAACCAATGGAACCAATGAAACATCAATACGATGTAGATGCGGAAACAGTAATTGGATTCCTTCGTGCACATAATCTGGATAAAGATTTTAAATTGAATATTGAAGTAAATCACGCAACATTGGCAGGACATACATTTGAACACGATTTGCAATGTGCGGTTGATGCGGGTCTTTTAGGCTCAATTGATGCGAATCGCGGTGATTATCAAAATGGTTGGGATACAGACCAGTTTCCGATTGATTTATACGAATTAACTCAAGCAATGCTTGTAATTTTGAAAGGTGGTGGTTTACAAGGTGGCGGTACCAATTTTGATGCTAAAACTCGTCGTAATTCTACCGATATGGAAGATATTTTCATTGCTCACATTGCGGGTATGGATGCATTTGCACGCTCATTGGAAGCTGCTGCTGCAATTTTAGAAGCGTCTCCTTACCAAAAAATGTTGAAAGATCGTTACGCATCATTCGACAGCGGTAAAGGAAAAGAATTTGAAGACGGAAAACTCTCATTGGAAGATTTGCGTGCTCACGCAATTTCATTGGGAAAAGAACCGGCTCAAATCAGCGGAAAACAAGAGCTTTACGAAGCAATTTTAAATATGTATATCTAAGAAAACCAATATTTTAAGAGCCAAGAGTCAAGACTTTCTTCTTGATTCTTGGCTTTTTATTAGAAAAACACAACAAAAATGAATTCGGAAAAAATAAATAAATTTTATGTTTTTGGAATTACGTTAGTAGCCACTTTGGGTGGTTTGCTTTTTGGATACGATACGGCTGTTATTTCCGGCGCTGTCGATCCCATTAAAATTTTTTTTCAACTTGACCCTGCTCATTATGGTGATTTAGCTAATTTTTATCACGGAGCAACTGTTTCCAGTGCATTAATAGGTTGTATTATAGGAAGTATGATTTCAGGATTGCTCGCCTCTAATTTTGGACGAAAAAAATCTTTAATGATTGCTTCAATCTTATTTTTTATTTCTGCAATTGGTTCAGGATTCCCTGAAATGTTCTTTTTCACTTCAAGTACACCTGCTTCAACCCTATTGATATCCTTTAATATATATCGTATTATTGGTGGTATCGGAGTTGGTTTGGCTTCGGCAATTTGCCCCATGTATATTGCAGAAATGGCGCCTGCTGATATACGAGGAAAATTGGTTTCTTGGAATCAATTTGCCATCATTTTTGGTATGTTGGTAGTATATTTTGTCAATTTTTTTATTGTAAAAGGAAAAGATATTATTTGGATTGATGAAACGGGATGGCGTTATATGTTTGTTTCAGAGTCTTTTGTTGCTGCCACATTTGGTATAATGCTGTTTCTTGTACCGGAAACTCCACGTTATCTGGCTTTATCTAATCAAGAGGAAAAAGCATTAAGTATTCTTTCTAAAATTAACGGATTAACCAAAGCAAAAGAGATATTGAATGACATTAAAGAAACTGCACATGAAAAAGTGGAAAAAGTATTGGCTTACGGCTGGAAGGTTTTGATTATAGGAGTTTTATTATCGCTATTTCAACAAGTCGTGGGCATTAATGTGGTACTTTATTATGCACCTACTATTTTCAAAGGACTTGGTTTTGGCAACGATGCTGCTATGTGGCAAACCGTGATTATGGGATTTGTAAATATTGTATTTACACTTGTAGCTATTTTTACTGTTGATAAATTTGGTCGCAAACCTTTGTTAATCATTGGCTCCATTGGAATGGCAATAGGAATGTTTGCCATTGGTTTATTGGCGTATTTTAAAATAATAGGAATAAGCACTTTGGTGTTTATAGTTATTTATTCTGCATCGTTTATGATGTCTTGGGGACCAATTTGTTGGGTAATGATTTCTGAAATTTTTCCAAATACCATCCGGGGAAAAGCAGTTGCAATTGCTGTGGCTGCACAATGGATTACAAACTTTATTGTTTCCTCTACCTTTCCCGCGTTAGCTGCATTTAGTGTTCCATTTACTTATATTTTATATGGAATAATGTCACTACTTTCTGCCATTTTTGTATGGAAAATGGTACCTGAAACAAAAGGAAAAACGCTGGAAGAAATGACAAAATTGTGGAAAAAACCTGTCTAATAATATGACAATTTAGTAAAAATAAAATAAATAACATAAAATTCGCCGGAAAAACTTTAAGAATGTAACCAAACAGCATCTTTGTGTAACAAATACGTAACGCAAAAAACAGTATGTAATATATTTTTGCAGTAACACAATAAATTATATTACATTATTGAAGCAATAGTTTTGTTTTTTATTTCATTTTATAATTTTAATAATCCAATAAGATTTGATTTAATTTTCTATATTATTAATTTTTAAATTTTTTATGTATGAAAAAGACATTACTTTTTATGATTGTTTTGGGGTTTAGTCTGGCTATAACCGCTCAAACAAAACTAGATTTTGAAAGCGACGCCATTGGAGCAACAACCAATGCCGCTGCACTATGGGCTGGAGGATCTGTAGATGTTATGGCAAATCCTTATAAAACAGGGATGAATACTTCTAATCAGGTTCTACATGTTATGAATGATAATTACTGTGCAGTTTATCTGAAAATAGCATTACCTGCTGGTACAAAAACTTCTTATCCCTATATATCAGTAAATTATAAATTATGTTACGTAGGACCAAATGGAGGAGATGACTTAAATTATCCAAATACAGATTTCTACTCTATACCAAGCAGTTCTACAAGTTACGCTGATGCTAATACTTCTCCTGATGTTATGAGATTTGCAAGTAGTATTGGTTGGAGTGGTGTATGTTGGGGTTCTGCTACGGTTGGCACGTGGACTCAATCCAGTTTTACTTTTCCAAGTGCAACCTTAACAAATATTCCGGAAGGTTACTTAGTAATAAAAATTGCAAAACCAAAACTCGAGTATCTGATTGACGATATTGAACTCGTTCCTTCTCCTACGAGTGGGACAGATATCTACACTTTGGAAAATTACGAAGCTCGAACTATTGACGAAGTTTTAACCACTTCAGGATCTGGCGCTACAGCAAGTGTAAAAGCCAACCCAACTGATGCCGCTCAAAAATCTGCTGAGGTTATTCCAACAGATTATGGAAATTATTTAAGATTAAATGCTGTTTTACCTGCAGGAAAAGTTTTATCTAACTATGACAGGTTGTATTTTGATATCTACATAGCAAATAGCAGTACGGTTTATAAACAAATGGTTATTAAAGCAAATAGTACTACAATCTACCAAGATTCGGATTATCCCTCTCAAGGAACAAATAACGTTTGGCAATATAGAAATTATGATTTAAGTAAATTGGATTTGTCTGCTGTTACCGGCAACACTTTTACATTAGATTTAGGTCTTAATACAAATACCGATGTTGCTAAATATTATATTGATAACGTGAAGTTGCATGAAAATGTCATCGCCGCAGTTGACAATCAACAGGTCAATCCTCTTATTGTAACTTGCAATGGAAATCTCATTCGTTTAAATATGATTGTTGATAAAGTTGAGTTGCTTGATTTGAATGGTCGTTTGATTTTAGGTCAAAAAAATATTAAAGAAATAAATGTTTCAAACCTATCTTCAGGAGTATATATTGTAAAATCGTTATTAGCAGGTAAAACGTATGTTACAAAAGTAGTAAAATAAAAATGGTTTTTTGAGTTGTGTAAGGGAGCCGTAAATATTCAATTATTGCGGCTTTCTTTTTTGTAATTAGAGTTACTTAATACAAGTGTTGTGTGTTAAATAGTTTTTTCTTATATGTTATATCATTTTTTACAGGAAAACATAAAAAAAAAGATATATTTTTGTAAGAATTAAACTTTTTCTGCCATGTACAAATATCAACTAAAAATGTTTGCTGTTGTGATTATGTTGTTTCTTTCAATTCCGTTTTGTGGAGCGCAGATAATCACAATTGATAATAATTCTGATAAAATATTAAAAGATTATACGGTAGAAATACCCTTGAAAAAATTATCGCTGAAAGTCGGTAATTATATTGCAACTTCTTCTACGGGAGAAAAACTTCCCATAGAAATTATTTCTGACCTGCAAGGCAATCAAAAACTCGTATTTCCTGTTTCACAAATAGCGCCGCAATCTGTATCAAAATTCAAAATACAGCAAGGTTATGCTGAAAAATATCCAAAAAGAACGTACGCAGAAATTTCACACAAAATCGGCGGAAAATTTGTTGGGAAAGATTATACGGGAGGATTTTCGTGGATAAAAACCAACTATTTACGTAAGCCCGATGAATATACCGACCATTCTTATTTTATAAAATATGAAGGTCCCGGATGGGAAAGTGATAAGGTTGCATTTCGGTTTTATCTTGACTGGCGAAACGGAATTGATGTTTTTGGCAAAAAAACATCCGGAATTGTTTTACCCACAGTAGGAGTGGAAGATTATGAAAAATACCACCACATTGCAGATTGGGGAATGGATAATATGAAAGTGGGAAAATCACTGGGTTTGGGTTCTATTGCTTTTTGGGATGGAGAGAAAGCCGTTCGTGTAGAGAAAACCGACAGTGTTATCAGTTATATTCCAGCAGATGGAAAAGTTCGTTCGCAAGTAATGACAACCTATTATGGATGGAATGTAAACGGAACGAAGTGCAATTTAAAATCGTTGATTTCAATTGACGCCGGAAGTCGCGCCTCGCACATTGAATTGCTTGCCGATAAGGATATTCCTTTTGCAACTGGAATTGTAAAAGATAAAAACGGCGAACTTATTTTGCCTGAGAAAAGCAATAAAAAATGGTCGTATATTGCTACATTTGGAAAGCAAAGTTTGAATAACGATATGCAAGGTTTAGTAATTTTTTATCGTACAAAACAATTAAAAAAAATTACTTCAGACGAATTGAATCACGTAATTTTATTTTCTCCTGAGAATGGCTGTGTTGACTATTATTTTATGCCAACATGGGAATTAGATTGGGAGCCTGTAGCGGATAAAGTCGCTTTTCAAAGATGTATTGATGAAGTGTTAAACAGATTAAATGCTCCGGTTGCGGTGAGTTTTAAGAAATAAGCCCCTAAATCCCAGCCGTTTGATAGAGGAATTTAATAGAAAATAGATAAAATCCAAAATATAATCATGAAAGAATTTATTAATGAAAATTTCTTGTTGCAGACTGAAACTGCTCAAAAATTATATCACGAACACGCTAAAAATCAACCGATTATTGACTACCACTGCCATTTAAATCCTGAATTTATTGCTAACGACCGTAAATTTGATAATTTAGGTCAAATTTGGCTCGAAGGTGACCACTACAAATGGCGCGCAATGCGTACCAACGGTGTTGACGAACGTTTTTGTACCGGAAAAGATACTTCCGATTGGGAAAAATTTGAAAAATGGGCGGAAACAGTTCCATATACAATGCGAAATCCGTTATATCACTGGACACATTTGGAATTAAAATCGGCTTTTGGTGTTACAAAATTACTAAATCCTAGTACGGCTAAAGAAATTTATGATGAATGTACCGCCAAACTTCGCACTCCTGAGTTTTCTGCACGCGGATTGATGAAACATTACAAAGTGGAAGTGGTTTGTACAACAGATGACCCGATTGACGATTTAAAATATCATATTGCGCTGAAAAATGAAGGATTCGGAACAAAAGTTCTTCCAACTTGGAGACCTGATAAAGCTATGGCGGTGGAAATTCCTGCCAATTTCCGTGCTTATGTGGAAAAATTATCGGAAGTTTCAGGTGTGAAAATCGGTAAATTTGCCGATTTAATTGCCGCATTACGCAACCGGCACGATTTCTTTGCAAGTGTTGGATGTAAACTTTCCGACCACGGAATTGAAGAATTTTATGCGGAACCTTATACCGACAGCGAAATTGAAACTATTTTCAATAAAGTTTACGGTGGAAAAGAACTGACTCAGGAAGAAATATTGAAATTCAAATCGGCAATGATGTATGAAGGAGCCGTAATGGATTGGGAAAAAGGTTGGACACAACAGTTTCATTACGGAGCAATTCGTAACAACAACACGCGGCTTTTCAAACAATTAGGACCGGATACAGGATTTGATTCTATCGGCGACTTTACTGTGGCAAAAGCTATGAGTCGTTTTTTAGATAAATTGGATACCGACAATAAACTGGCAAAAACCATTTTATATAACTTAAATCCACGCGACAACGATTTAATTGCAACAATGATAGGAAATTTCCAGGATGGTTCAGTTGCAGGCAAAGTTCAGTTCGGTTCAGGATGGTGGTTTTTAGACCAAAAAGCAGGAATGGAAGCACAAATAAATTCATTGTCAAATTTAGGTTTGCTGAGTCGTTTTGTTGGAATGTTGACCGATTCACGCAGTTTTATTTCTTATCCGCGCCACGAATATTTTCGTCGTATTTTGTGTAATTTAATCGGAAATGATGTTGAAAACGGACTTCTTCCTGCTTCGGAAATTGATTTCTTAGGAAAAATGGTTGAAGATATTTCTTACAATAATGCTAAAAACTTTTTTGAATTTTAATTATTTAAAACACCATGAAAAATCTAAATAAAAATACGGTTGAAAAAAAAGAACTTCCGGTAAAAATATTACAATTTGGCGAAGGAAACTTTTTGCGAGCTTTTGTAGAGTGGATGATTGACAAAGCCAACGAAACCGGAATTATGAATCACGGAATTGTAGCGGTACAACCTATTCCGCAAGGAGCGGAGATAAAGGAAATCTTCAAAAAACAGGATTGTATGTATCACGTTTATCTGGAAGGAATTAAAGATAAACAGCCTATTAAAGAAACCCGTTTGGTAAAAAGTATTGTCGATATTTTAAATCCGTACAGTGAATATGCTGCTTATGAAAAACTGTTCTTAAGCGAAGAACTGGAAATGATTATTTCAAATACAACGGAAGCCGGAATTCGTTATGAAGAAGGAGACGATATTTTTGCAAAACCACCCAAATCGTTCCCTGCTAAAATGACCGCTCTTTTGTTTGAGCGTTTCAAAAAGTTTGATGGAGATGCGTCAAAAGGATTGCAAATTGTTTGTTGCGAGTTGATTGAAGACAACGGGAGCACACTAAAGAAATACGTTTTACAACACGCAGAAAATAATAAATTGGGGAAAGATTTTGAAAATTGGATAAATTCTGCCTGCAATTTTTATGATACATTGGTAGATAGAATTGTTCCCGGTTTTCCAAGAGAAAATATCAACGAAATTAAGGAAGAACTCGGTTTCGATGATAATTTGGTGGTAAAAGGAGAATATTTTCACGTATGGGCAATAGGAGGAAATCCAATAATCAAAGAAAAACTTCCGCTCGATAAAGCCGGATTGAATGTTCTTTTTATGGACGATATTCGTGATTTCCGCGCCAAAAAAGTGCGTATTTTGAATGGCGCGCATACCGCGATGGTTCCTGTCGGGCTTCAAATGGGTTGTGCTACCGTAATGGATGCTTTCAATACGCCTTCGATTGAAAAATTCATTAATACGATGGTGCAAACCGAAGTGCTTCCTGTAATTGACGAAGACCCTGAAGAGTTGAAAAAATTTGCAGCTAAAATTTTAGAACGTTTTTATAATCCTTTTTTGAAACATTATTTGAAAGATATTTCGCTGAATTCATTATCGAAATGGGAAACCCGCGATTTTCCCACTGTAAAAGACAATTACAACAAATTAGGCAAAAACGCTCATTTGGCAATGTTTTCATTTGCCGCTTTAATGGTGCTTTACAGCGGAAAATCGGAAGTGGAATTTACACCGAACGATACGGCTGAATTTGTAGATTTTATTCAAAAAACCTTTGACAGAAACAATATTCAGGGCTGGATTGAAGGAATTGTAAAAAATAAAGACATCTGGAAAGAAGATTTTTCTTTGTTGCCTGATTTTATTACCGAAGTTTCAAAAGACGCTGCTTTAATTCTTGAAAAAGGAATGGAAAAAGCATTGAAAGAAATAATTTAATTACATCCACGATTATGATTAACGACAATTGTTTATACTGTAATCTGAATGAAACTCAAAAAGAGTTGATGATTAAAATATGCGATTTGAACGTATCCACACTATTTTTGTTTAAAGAACAAACTTACAAGGGAAGATGTATTGTTGCATACAAAGATCATGCCCGTGAGTTGTACGAACTTAAACCGGAAGAATTGTTAAAATATATGCAAGATGTAAATCAGGCAGCAAAAGCTATGAAAGAAGCATTTCAACCTGCAAAAATCAATTACGGAGCTTATTCCGATAAACTTCAGCATTTGCATTTTCATCTTGTACCGAAATATGTTGACGGTGAAGATTACGGTTCTACCTTTGTGATGAATCCTAAAAAAACGTATTTAACTGAAAGAGAATACGAGGAAATGCTCCATTTGATAAAATCAAAATTATGAACAAATACATAAAAATACATCCGTCCGACAATGTTTGCGTTGCGCTAAACGATTTAAAAACAGGAGAAAAACTCCTGGTGGACGATAAAGAAATTGTATTGTTAAACGATGTTCCTACGGGACATAAGTTTGCTGTTTATCATATTTCCAAAGATGAAAATATCATCAAATACGGTTATTCTATCGGTCATGCTACGGAAGATATTCTACAAGGAAATCACGTACATACGCATAACGTGAAAACCAATTTGCACGATAATCTGCAATATGAATATCATCCTGTAAAAGAGAAACTCAATATTGCCCTTTCCGATAAAAAAGTGAATGTTTATAAACGCTACAACGGTGATATTGGCATTAGAAACGAGTTGTGGATTGTTCCAACCGTTGGATGCGTAAACGGACAAGCACAAATTATTGTAGACCGGGTAAAAAAGGAATTGGATGTAAGCCATTTGGACGATGTAAGGGTTTTTACGCACAATTACGGCTGTTCGCAGTTAGGCGACGACCACGAAAACACAAAAAAAGCGTTGGCGGCTTTGGCGTTGCATCCAAATGCGGGCGGAGTATTGGTAATGAGTTTGGGTTGCGAAAACAATCAGCAAGCCGATTTCAAAACTGCAATGGGAAAATGGGACGAAAATCGTGTTCGTTTTCTTATTTCACAAAATGTGTCGGATGAGATTGAAGCCGGTTTTGAACTGATGAAAGAATTGGTGGAATATACCAAACAGGATAAACGGGAAGAAATGCCGCTATCTACACTAAAGGTGGGTTTGAAATGTGGCGGAAGCGATGGTTTTTCAGGAATTACAGCCAATCCGTTAGTGGGAAGATTTTCCGACTGGTTAATTGCGCAAGGCGGAATAACCATTCTTACGGAAGTTCCCGAAATGTTTGGAGCGGAAACCATTTTGATGAACCGTGCAAGAAACGAAAAAGTGTTTAAAGACAATGTGCTGTTAATCAATAATTTCAAAAACTATTTCCGTAAGTTTGAGCAGCCGATATATGAAAATCCTTCGCCGGGAAATAAAAACGGAGGAATTACCACGTTGGAAGACAAATCGTTGGGTTGTACGCAAAAAGGAGGAAATTCTGAAGTAGTTGCGGTGCTCGATTATGCCGAACAGGCTGTGGAAAAAGGATTAAATTTACTGAATTCTCCCGGAAATGATTTGATTGCTTCGTCTGCGTTGGCATTGTCGGGTTGTCAGTTGGTGCTGTTCACTACCGGACGCGGAACGCCGTTTGGAAGTTTTGTGCCTACAATGAAAATTTCGACCAATTCAAAACTTTACGAGTTTAAGAAAAACTGGATTGATTTTAACGCGGGTTCCTTACTCGAAGGCGATACAATGGATGAACTTTTAGAAAAATTCACAGATTTTATTATTGAAACCTGCAACGGGAAACACTTGAAACACGAAATAAGCGGATTTAAAGAAATTGCAATTTTCAAAACAGGAGTAACATTATAGTAGTTGGCATATGTAAAAAAAGAGCATCGGATTTGGATTTGATGCTCTTTTTTGTTGATATTTATAGTAATAATTCTTGTGTATATTCACTTATTGGTTCATTGATTAAAAACAACTCAAGTTCTTTTTTATTATTAAATCCATTAAGTTTTTGTCTGTATTTAGACGTTATATTTATGTCTTCTATTTCAATTTTTCTGTTTCTACTAATATTCAAAAATTCTTCTTCCAAATCTATCCCTAAAAACCGTCTGTTTGATAAATTTGCTGCAATTCCTGTTGTAGAGCTTCCCGTGAAGGGATCTAATATCCATGCATTTGGTTTTGTTGAAGCTAAAATTAAACGTGTTAAAACTGATAACGGTTTTTGTGTGGGATGTTTCCCACAAGTTTTTTCCCAAGTTGCAATAGCGGGCAATTTCCAAACATCTTTCATTTGTTTGTTTCCGTTCAATTGTTTCATTAAGTCATAGTTGAAGTAATGAGGAACTTTTTCGCTTTTTCTTGCCCAAATAATTTGTTCCGTTGAATGAGTAAAATAACGACAAGAAAAATTCGGTGGTGGATTTGTTTTTTCCCATGTTACAACATTCAGAATTTTAAATCCAAGTGTTGTAAGAATTTGACCGATGGAAAAAATATTATGCATTGTTCCGCTTATCCAAATGGTGGCATTATCTTTCATTTTATTACGTACCAATGAAAGCCATTGCCGATTGAAATCATTAATAAATTCAAAACCATTGGACTTGTCCCATATTCCTTTATTTACACTAACGATTTTGCCACTTTGAATTGTCAAACCATTATTGGACAGAAAATAAGGAGGGTCAGCAAAAACCATATCAAACTTATGCTCAAATTCAGGCAAAAGTCTCATCGTATCTCCGTGAAGAATATAAAAACTTTTGTCTTCTGATATATAATATGGTATTAATGAACTCAAATATTACAATTTTTATTCCACAAAGCAATAAAAAATTATTGTAACTATTTGATTTAGATCATATTATAACTTTATTGATCAAATTTTTAGAAACATGAAATTGGGTTAGATAATATAAGTCAACAAATTAGTGATTTTTTTGAAAAAATAAACTATTAAAAAATGATCTTTAAAAAAAGAAGTCTAAATAAAAAATACTATATTTTATTTAGTTTTTTATAACGACCAGGAGATGTGAATTCAATAATTCCTTGATCTCTTAGAATCTGAAGTTGCTGTCGGATTTTATCTTTAATATAGTTATTATTGGGGTGTTTTTTTCTGAGTGTTTGTTCAAATTTATATATATCATCAAGAGTAAAATTATCTTTCGTTATCATATCCACACATTTCATTATATCTAAAATCCAACCTTTTGATTCTTTTGATTTTCCTCTTAAGAAAATAGTTTTAGAGAAAGATTCAATTACACTTTTAGAGTCTAAAACTTTAGAATTTTTTACTAAAAATACTTTCCCCGAATCCGTGATTTTTGAAATATCAATGTTGCAACCAATCCAACCTGCTCTTCGGGCATTTTCAGCAAGAGGAGATCTTTTGATAATAATTTCAGGAGTAAAGAATTGTTTAGGAATAATTAGAAAATTATCCACCGTCCACACCTTAGAATATGTTAAAAAAAAGAAATTAGGATTGTTTTCTGCATTAATTCGCCCAATCATAGAAGAATAAGCTCCATCTGAGATGGTATCGCTTAATTTTCCATTTTTACTTTTTAACTCAAATTCTTCGTTACATTTTTTGCAGTAGAAATCTGCAACAGGACGATTATTTTCAAATTCGTTTAATTGTAAATTCCCACAGTTAGGACAATATGAATTATTTAGTACCCAGTTTTCTGTAAGAACACGAGCAATTTGGGAATTACTTGAATATCCTTCTGCTATACTTTTATTAAACTCTAAATTCATATTCAATTATTTACGTCAAAAATACAATTAAATTTCGAAAGTAAATAATAAGATTGGAAAATTCATTATCAGTATCTTTATCGTTAATCCATCTGTTTTTTTCATTCTTCTTCCTCCTGCTTATTTTCAGCCATTTTGTTTTTGTATTCTTGCGGAATTATTCCGAATTTAGATTTAAAACAACGCGCAAAGTAGCGTGTATCGAGAATTCCCACCATGGATGCTACTTCTTTTACCATCAATTGTCCTGTTTCAAGCAGTTGTGCGGCACGTTTCATTTTTATATCGCGTACAAATTCTATAGGAGAAAGTCCTGTTAAGCTTTTTAGTTTTTTGAAGAATACGGAGCGGCTCATTCCTACATATTGGCTGATTTCTTCCACCGAAAAATCATAATTATCCATATTTCTTTCAATCAGCTCCATTACTTTTTTCATCATATTATCGTCTTGCGAAGCAATAGCAATAATTTGCGGTTTGTATTCTCTGACTTCCGCATTTTTTTGCTCTTTCGCATCGTTGAACGGAATTAAACTTTCGCGATAAATTTGCTGCAATTTTTTACGTTGCTGCAATAAATTGGCTATTCTCGCACGGAAATAAGTTACACTGAACGGTTTTGTAATGTAATCGTCAGCGCCGTATTCGAGTCCTTCCAGTTTTGTTTCGATGGTAGATTTTGCCGTAAGCAAAATTACAGGAATATGACTTGTTGATGTTTCTTTGCGTAATGTTTGCAGCAGTTCCATCCCGTCCATATTTGGCATCATAATATCGCTCACAATAAAATCGGGGCAAAGTTTCAACGCTTTTTTCATCCCTTCGGCGCCATCTTCAGCTTCGTAAACCTGATATTCATCTTCCAAAATGGTGCGGATAAAGGAACGTAAGTCGTTATCGTCTTCTACAATTAAAATGGAGGATTTTTCGTTTTTTTCTTCGTGAATAATTTCTGTTTCAGTTTCCGGTGATTTTTTTTCTTCGTATTTTTCGTGTTCCTGATTTGCAGCAATAATTTCCACTTGATTATCGAAGTGGGCAAGTCCTTTTTGGAAACTTACCGTAAACGAACTTCCTTTTCCTTCTTCGCTTTCTACCGTTACTTTTGCGGCGTGTTTGTCGGCAAGTTCTTTTACCATATTTAGTCCGATTCCGGTGCTTGGTTTGGTTTTGTCTTCGCTGAAACTTTCAAAACGATTAAAAAGTTTTTTTTGTTTTTCCTTTGATATCCCGATTCCTTCGTCTTTTATTTCGACCGATACGTTTTTATCGTCTTCTCTTATGATAATATTAATAGATTTTCCTGCCGGAGTGTATTTAAAAGCGTTTGAAAGTAAATTCATAATGATTTTTTCGGCAGAATCCGGGTCGAGCCAAACGGCAGTATTTCTTGAATAATCCTGAAAATTAAACTGTATTTTTTGTTTTTCGGCAATCTCGGTAAAATTATCACAGATGTTTGAAATAAAATCGGCAAACTGAATTTCCTGTACTTTTAAGTTAGTAAATTGTATTTTACGCAAATCAAGAATTTGATTTACCAAACGCAGCATTCTGTTGGTGTTTTGTGATACTGTGTGAAGTTGATGTTTGATATTTTCAGGTGTCTTACTGTCCTGAAGCAAATAATCCACCGGTCCTGCAATCATTGTAAGCGGTGTGCGGATTTCGTGTGAAATGTCGGTAAAAAAACGCAGTTTTAAATCCGACATTTTTTTCTCCATAGCTACATTTGCTTTTAAGTGATAAAAAGTTAACGAAGTACGTACGATTAAATAAACCAATCCCAGTGTAAGCAGAAAATATAAGATTTTAGCCCAAAAACTTTCCCAAAACGATGGCAATACTACAATGGGAAGACTTCTTTCATTTTCTACCCAAGTTCCATCGCTGTTAGTAGATTTTACTTTAAAAACGTATTTACCTTTAGGAATATTAGTGTAATAAGCAATGCGTTGTTTTTGAACGTAATTCCATTCTTTGTCAAATCCTTCCAGTTTGTAAGCATACGAAATATTTTCAGGGTCAATATAATCCAATGCCGCATATTGAATGTTGAAGAATTTCTGTTTGTGTGTGAGTTTCAGTTTTTTTGCATCGTCAATTATTTTTTTCAGCGGAGAATTTTCACCCACGTGGACATCTTTATTGAAAAGTTGGAAATTGGTAAATGCAATGTGCGGTTTGAAGTTATTACTCACAATTTTTCGGGGAGAAAAACATAATAATCCGTCAGAGTACCCAAAAATAATATCGTTGTTGCGTAATTTACAAGCGCTTACTTCCGAAAAATAACTGTTAATCATTATTTTACGTGTTTCGGAAAAAGTTTTGAACGTTCCTGATTCCGGGTCAAATTTAGTTAAACTGTTTTCCGTGCTTACCCAAAGTTTACCGAATTCATCTTCAATAATTTCGAGTGTTACATCCGAAGGTAATCCGTCCGCACCCGTGTATGATTTGAAAGCGGTGGGAAATCCTTGCTTATCGAAAGTAACGGCTTTATTTAATCCACCTCCAAAAGTAAATAGAAACATTTCACCTTTTTTGGTAATGCAAATTCCGTGAACATCGTTATTGGTAATTCCGTTACGGTTGTTTTGTTCCAGCGAATATCTTTTAAATTGAATAGCTTCCGCAGAAGTGAACTTTGGAGAAAACATCAACATTCCGCCTGTTGTTCCCAAGCAGATATTACCTTGCTTGCTTTGAGTTACAAAACGCACTTGCGAAGCAAATTCTATGGGATAATTTTCCAAATGATTCCGATGGTTGATAAATTTGGCATTTCCCTCTTTATTTTCCATCAAATTTAGTCCGCCTCCAAAAGTTCCAATCCATATTTTACCATCATTATCCTGAAAAATACTATAAATGTTGTTGTCACTTAAACTGTAAACATCGGAAGGAATATTTTTATATTGTGAAACCGAAAATTTAAGAGGATTATGAGTTCTTTTTAGCAAAAAAACTCCGGCTCCTTTTGTTCCTATCCAGATGTTTTTTTCTTTGTCTTCAATCATACAATAGGCAGTAGCGGGCATTAAATTATTGGAACTAATATTTCCGTCAGCGCCAAATTCGCCTATTTTTGTTTTATTTTTATCAAAAACAGTCAATTTCCGGTCTTTCGTTGAAACCCAAATATTTAAATTGCCGTCTTCAAAAACGGCTCTTACTTCGTTGGCTGTTTTCGGATATTTTTTAGATGAAATACGAATAGTAGTGAAAAAACTATTGTCAAAAACCACTTTTTCGAGCCCGTGAGTATGTGTGCTTAACCATAAATTTCCTTGTTTATCGGAAAAAGCGGAGTGAATAGAATTTGAAAACAACCAATTTTCAGCCGTAGGCGAATTGAAAAACGGCTCTAACTGATCTGTTTCGCTGTTGTACAATGAAAAACCGCCGCCTTTAGGTTGTATCCAAATCTGCCCGTGAATGTCTTCAATTACAAATGAGAGCGGCGGAGCAACAAAATTCATGAAATCAACTGTGGTTACATTGTAGCTTTTGTATTGGTGTGTGTCTAAATTAAATCGGTTAATACCGAATTTACTTGTCTCAAACCAAAGGTTTTGAGCTTTATCTATATGTATTGGAGTAATTTCGTTTGAGCTGAGTCCTGAAAGATTTTTGGCGTTGAAAATTTGGATGGAATTATCTTTTAAATTCATAATGGCAAATCCTTCATTTCGTGAAAATATACATATTCTGTCGGAAGAAATTTTCCTGAAGTTGATAATATCGGAATGAAAAGGAAGCTGTAACAGTCGGTTTTCTCTGTTAGTCTTTGTTACACGCCAAATCCTGCCGTTTTCGGAGCCAAACCAAAGTTCATCGGCGAGTTCAATTCCGTTAAAAAATGATTGATTATTTTCGTCTCTGCCGGATACTTTTTCTGTAAAATAATTTTTTATCTCATTTTTTTTAGAAATAAAAACGATACCATTATCGGTTAATATCCATGTGTTTAAGTTTTTATCTTCAATAATATTATTTATTTTGTCCGATGTTAATTTGCTGTTTTTTATGTTGTAAATATCGGTATTAAAGGTAGAATCTTTGAGTAAAATACATCCGTTTGTATCAAGTACCAGCCATATTTTACCTGAAGGTTGAATAACGGTAGTTGATATTTTATTATTTAACATGTTTTCCACCGATTGAATTCCCCAAAATTCTTCTGTTGCGGGATCAAAACAATGTGTGTCTCCATCGTACGATTTTAACCAAATTCTTCCGTATTTATCTTCACTAAGTTTTTCAATACGGTTGCTACGCATAAAATATCTATCGGCAGCGCGAGCTTTGTAATTTTTAAATTCGTAACCGTCAAATTTGCTCAATCCGTCCCATGTTGCTAACCACAAGTAACCATTCCGGTCTTGAATCATATCCATAATATTGTATTGTGGAATTCCATCTTCGGTAGAGTAATGACGAATATGACAGAGAGGTTCTGCTTTCAATGAAGAATAGAAGCAAAAAATAATTCCGATAAAAAAATATGACAGATGTTTAATCATGGTGTTTGCATCAAATAAGATGAAGATTTTACGCAAAAATACATTTTTTTGCTGATTTATTGATTAATTACTTTATGTTGAAAAAGATAAAAGCACAAATTAATAATTAAATAGAAATTACGGCAAAAAATGGGTATATTTAACATACCTCAAAAAACAAAATGTCATACTTGCGGTTTGATAAAAATTATTAAAATTGCATTGAATATTCAAAGTGGAAAACATAACGTAAATTTTAGAATAAATAATTTTTAATTAACCATTAAATTTAGTATGCAAACAAACAAGATGAAAATGAAAGACTTTTTGTTACTTCTTGTATTGTTTTTGTTTAGCACCAATTTGTATGCACAACAAAGAACAATTACCGGAACTGTAACGGAGTCCAATGGCGATCCTATTATTGGAGCGTCTGTTTTAGTTAAAGGTACCACACAAGGAACCACAACTAATATTGACGGGAAATATACTATAAATGTTCCCAGAGATGCCAAAGTGCTTATTTTCCGTTCGGTAGGAAAAGAGACACAAGAATTAACCATATCTGGAAATGTGATTAACGTTACATTAAATGATACACAAGACCTATTAGATGAAGTTGTAGTAATAGGTTATGGTACGTTAAAACGTAAAGATCTTACCGGTTCTGTTTCATCTGTTGGTTCGGAAGCACTTACAGCAGTTCCGGTTTCTTCTCCTACAGAGGCTCTTACGGGAAAATTAGCAGGTGTTCAAATTACTACTACCGAAGGTTCTCCGGATGCGGAAATGAGAATTCGTGTTCGTGGTGGCGGGTCAATCACGCAAAGTAACGAACCATTATTTATTGTTGATGGTTTCCCAGTTGCTTCAATTAATGA
Organism: uncultured Paludibacter sp.; assembly: GCA_900498215.1. Taxonomy (GTDB): domain Bacteria; phylum Bacteroidota; class Bacteroidia; order Bacteroidales; family Paludibacteraceae; genus UPXZ01. The sequence continues at coordinate 2,960,181 of LR026962.1, forward strand.
TATTCCTACCTCAGATATTGAATCTATAGACGTGTTGAAAGATGCTTCTTCAACGGCTATTTATGGATCAAGAGGCGCAAACGGTGTTGTAATTGTAACTACAAAATCAGGAAAATCCGGTAAAATGAAAGTGAGTTATAATGCCTATTATAGTTGGAAAAAAATAGCAAAAACCTTAAACGTACTTTCTCCTTATGATTATGCTAAATGGCAGTATGAATTAGCCCTGTTGAAAGATGATGTTTCTTCTTATGAGAAATTCTTTGGTAACTATCAAGATATGGATTTATACCAAGATATTCCTTATAATGACTGGCAAAATCTAACATTTGGAAGAACTGGAAATACATTTAATCATAATTTAAATGTGAGTGGGGGTAATGAATTTATAAATTATTCTTTTAGTTATTCTCATATTAATGATAAAGCCATTATGCAGCAATCTAATTTCAAGCGTGATAATCTGAGTCTGAAATTAGGTAATAAATTAACTAAAACCATTACTCTTGATTTTTCTGCTCGATATTCTAATACAGATATAAATGGAGGAGGAACTAATGATGCTAATAGTACGTACGATTCAGATAAACGTCTGAAATATTCAGTTATTTATCCTCCTATCCCATTAAAAAATCTAAATGCAAGTAGTGGAAGCGATAATGATGATTTTGGAAATCTTTATAATCCCCTTGTATCTATTAACGATAATGNACGAGAAAGAAACCGTAAAGTGCTGAATTTAGCAGGAAGCGCTACTTGGGAAGCTCTTAAAAATCTAAAATTAAGAACCGAAGTAGGACTGGATGACAGGAGAGATAAGGATCAACGTTTTTGGGGAGTAACAACATATTATATTAAGAACGTTCCGTCTTCTGAAAATCAAGGTAAACCAGCCATCTCATTAGAGAATTCAACAGACAATTCTATCCGAAACACAAATACTATAAATTATGATTTTAAAAAATATTTAAATGAAAATAATCATCTAAATGTAATGTTGGGGCACGAATATATTATTACCCAATCGAACACATTAACAGATATCGTACATGGATTCCCTGAAACATTTACGGCAAACGATGCTTGGAAATTATCTACTCAGGGAACTCCTTTTTCTATTGACAATTATTATGAACCGGATGATAAATTATTATCTTTCTTTGGTAGGGCAAACTATGACTATTTAAGCAAATATCTGTTAAGCGTAACTTTCAGAGCAGATGCATCATCACGTTTTAGTAAAGAAAATCGTTGGGGATATTTTCCGTCAGCAGCAGCAGCATGGCGTATTTCTTCAGAACATTTTATGACAGATACAAAAAAATGGCTGGATGATTTAAAACTGAGAATAAGTTATGGAACAGCTGGAAATAATAATATTCCTAAAGGTCAATTAACTCAAAGTTACAGTTCAAGTATTACGTCCTGGATTAATGGATTTACAAATTATTGGGCTCCTTCTAAGACAATGTCTAATCCTGATTTAAGATGGGAGACAACTATTACAAGAAATATGGGACTTGACATCACTACTTTGAATAGCCGCTTAAGCGCTACAATTGAAGGATACATAAATACCACAAATGATCTATTAATAAGATTTCCTATTCCTGGAACAGGATATGACTATCAATATAGAAATATGGGCGAAACTCAAAATAAAGGATTTGAGGTGTCTGTAAATTGGATTGTTGTAAATAACAAAAATTATGGACTTACTTTAAATACAAATATAGGGTTTAATAAAACAAAAATAAAATCATTGGGAATAATGCAAGATTTTGGAGCAGAAACTTATTGGGCTTCATCGGAAATAGGATATGACTATTGGATTGCTAAAGGAGGAGCTGTAGGGGAAATGATAGGTTATCGTTCTGATGGCAGATACGAAGTAAGCGATTTTGAAGGATACGATGGAACGAAATGGATTTTGAAAGAAGGTGTTGCAGATGCTTCAGCTGTGGTAGGAGAAATTAGACCTGGAAGTATGAAACTGAAAAATATAGACGGAAGTGAAGATAATTTAGTAACCTCTTCTGACCGCGAAATAATTGGAGATGCAAATCCTATAAATACAGGAGGATTGAATATAAGTGGTCGAATATATAATTTTGATATGTCTGCCGGATTTAACTGGAGTTATGGAAACGATATTTATAATGCAAATAAAGTAGAATTTACTCAAACAGGAAAATATCAATACAGAAATATGATTGATGTTATGTCTGATGGTAATAGATGGACGAATTTAAAAGCTGATGGGACTATCAGTAATGATCCCGTAGAATTAGCCGAAATGAATGCCAACACAACAATGTGGTCTCCTTATACGGCACGTATGATATTTAGTGACTGGGCAGTAGAAAATGGCTCATTCCTTCGTTTAAATACGCTCACAATTGGCTATAGCCTCCCTAAATTTATTCTAAAATCTATAAAAATTCAGAGTTTACGTCTGTATGCAACGGGTTATAATGTGTTTTGTTTGACAAATTATTCGGGATATGATCCGGAAGTGTCAACCATACGAAATACTAACCTTACTCCTGGTGTTGATTATTCTGCATATCCCAAAAGTCGTCAGATTGTATTTGGTATGAATATTAATTTCTAAACCTATAAAAATTCGAAAAATGAAAAAGATATTATATTTTATAACATTAAGTTTCTTGGTTGGCTCAATGACGACTTCTTGTGATATGGATGCTCCAAGCCAGTCTACAATGGATGAGTCAGTTATATTTTCCACACCGGCATTGGCAGAAGCTGCTGTAATGGGAATTCACCAATCATTTGGGGAAACAAATTCGTACCGAGGTCGTTTTCTGCCTTATTATGGAATAAATTCGGATATCGAATGGATAAATAATATGCCCACAACGGGTGTAGGATTAGCTGATGACGGTAAATATGCATTAACCGGATATGATCCAAGTCCAACCAACACACAAATGAACACGAGTAATAATGCTTGGGCAAAGTTTTATGAGGGAATAGAAAGAGCCAATATGTGTATTAGAGGATTACGTGCCTATGGAAATATTGAATCCAATGCAGACTTAGCTCAACTGTTAGGCGAAGCATTAACGTTAAGAGCAGTAATTTATTTAGACTTGATAAAAGGATGGGGAGATGTTCCTGCACGTTTTGAACCGATAAATAGTGAAACCATTTATTTGCCAAGGTCAGATAGAGATGTAATTTACAAACAAATTTTGGCCGATTTATTAGAAGCAGAAGATTTAGTAGCTTGGCCTAATGAAACATCTGTAACAAGTACTACCGAACGTATAAATAAAGCATTTGTAAAAGGATTAAGAGCAAGAATTGCACTTTATGCTTCAGGCTATAGTCAACGCAGCGATGGAATTCGTAGAAGCACCGATCCTGAATTAAGCGTTGAAAAAATGTATACACTCGCAAAAAACGAATGCCTTGATGTAATAAAAAGTCAAACTTGCGAATTAGGAACTTTTGAAGAAAATTTTAAACGATTATGTAAAGATGATGTAACAGCAGGCAAAGAATCATTATGGGAAATACCTTTTTCGGATGGGAGAGGACGAGTGCTTTATACTTTTGGAATAAAACACAATAGTGCTGATCAGTATACACAACAAGCACAAGGAGGTGTAAACGGCCCTTTACCTTATTTGTTCTATGATTATGATTTAGATGATGTTAGACGTGATATAACGTGTATTCCATACGATTGGTCGAAAGAAACAGTCAGCAAACAACAGCCTCGCTCTTTGAAATCGTGGTGTTTTGGTAAATTGCGTTATGAGTGGATGAATCGTATTGTAACTTCAACCAATGACGATGGTATTAATTGGCAATATATGCGGTTAGCTGATGTTTATTTAATGGCAGCAGAAGCCATCAATGAATTGGATGGTCCGGCTGCTGCAACTCCTTATATGAAACCTATTTTGGATAGAGCTTTACCGGCTGCAAAAGTTACTACTTATATGGCGCAAGCAACAGGGAGCAAAACTGATTTCTTTAATGCAATTGTAGAGCAGCGTGCCTTTGAATTTGCAGGAGAATCATTAAGAAAAGCAGATTTAATCCGTTGGAACTTGTTAAAGACAAAATTAGATGAAGCGAAAACAAAAATGACTCAATTAGCAAACAGAGAAGGAAATTATGCCGATCTTCCTGAAAAAATATATTACGAAACTGCAGAGGACGGAGAAACTTTAATTATCTACGGATTAAATCATGGCGATACAGATGATGTGGGGGCTTCATTAAATTATGAATCCAATACTACGTGGATTTCTCCTACAAAATTGCCAACAGAACTCATAAATGCTTTGTACCAAAAAGATCCTGATCAGCATCAATTTTGGCCCATTTGGCAAACATTTATTGATAGCAGTAACGGAAGTTTAACTAACGACTAAAACAAAGAAATATGAAAACAATAAATAAATTAATATATTTTGTAATGTTATTTGCAACCACATTTATTGTAAGCTGTTCAAATGATTTCACAGAATATCTGGAAACTCAATATGCGCGTCTATTTTCACCAATAAATTTGACTGCAAAAATACAAAACAAAGTTGATGTTAAATTAACTTGGACTGTGTCTGACAATGTAGAAAGCTATGTAGTTGAGGTGTACGAAAATGATAGTTTAACTTTCTCAGGAACCCCGGTAATGACTATTAGCGATATTACTCCAAATCAAGTTCCTTATACTATAACAGGATTAAAAGGAGAAACAAAATATTCAGCCAGAGTTAAAGCTGTAAGCTCTTCTGTAGATGAATCAAAATGGACGGGAGTATATTTTAAAACCGATGCCGAAAACATATTTTTTGCATTTGAAGATGGAGATATTCAGGCAACTTCAGTAACGTTACGTTGGCCAGCAGGACAAACAGCAACAGATATTCTTATCACTCCGGGAGATATAACACACACATTAACTACCGACGAAATTGCCGCCGGTGTAGTTACAATAACAGGTTTAACAGGCGAAACCGAATATACTGCAAAATTAATGAACGGTACTTCCACAAGAGGAACTGCAACTTTCACAACTTTAGTAGATCTTGGAGGAGCTATTGCGGTTTATCCTACAGATGATTTAGCTGCGTTACTTGCGGCAGCAAATTCCGGTGATGCTTTTGCACTTTATCCCGGAAATTATGGTTCTACAACAAAATTTGTTGTTCCTGTGAATGTCGAAATTAAAGCAGTTTATCCAAATGATAGACCAATTTTAAATGGTTATATTTCACTCGAAAATGGGTCTTCATTATTAATGAAAGAACTTATAATGGATGGTACCGGATTAACCGATGGCAATCAAACAATAGTATTTAATACGGCGGCAACTACTTATGGAGGTCTTGATATTGAAGGATGTGAGATAAAAAACTATGTAAAAGGTTTATATTATGTGAATGTTGCATCTACGGTAGAATCTATTATAATTAATAATAATATTATTCATGATATTGAATGTAGCGGAGGAGACTTTATGGATTGTCGGACGGGTGTAGTTAAAGTACTTACTTTTACTAATAATACAGTGTATAATAGCGCTGCTGCACGTGATTTTATTAGAATGGATGATTCTTCTGGAACATTCTCTGGAATCACTTCACAAATCACAATTGGTCATAATACATTATATAAAGTTAGTAATACTGATGGTAAAAGACTTCTGTATGTGCGTTTTGTAAACAACGCTATTACATTTACAAATAATATTGTTGCAGAAACAAGAGCAATGTTTTCAAATCAAAGTAAAACAAGTGTTCCAAGTTTCAATAATAATAATTACTTCAACGCACCAAATCTTACATCTACAGCGCCTACTGTAACTGCAAGCTTTTATGATGATTCCGCGTCAACGTTAGATCCAGGATTTACTTCTGCTGAAACGGGCAATTTTACCATAACCAATGAAACAGTTAAAGATAAAGCTATTGGAGACCCGCGTTGGAGATAACAATAATTTTAAGATTTTACCTCTCAACAAAAGAGGTAAAATCTTAAAAAATATTTACATACAAAAAGTTTGTTGACAAGTCTTTTCATTTACATAAAATTAAAATATAATGAATAGGAGAATATATAGTATTTTGACATTTTTTCTTTTATGTTTTTTCACCGTGAGTGCAAAATCTAAAGATTACAGGTATGATTATTTGTATAAAAATTTGCCATTTAAAATGCCCAAATTAGAAAAACCTAATTTTCCAAAACATACTGTCAGCATAAAAGACTTTGGAGGAGTTGGTGATGGAATAACGTTGAATACAAATGCTTTTAACAATGCAATGGAACAATTATCGCAGCAAGGAGGCGGAACATTGCTTGTACCGAAAGGAATTTGGTTTACAGGTCCCATTGTTTTTCATTCTAATATTAATTTGCATTTGGACAAAGGAGCGTTAATTCTTTTTTCGCCTGATTTTAATTTATACCCCATTGTAGAAACCGTATTTGAAGGATTAGATACGCGCAGGTGTCAATCTCCCATATCCGGAAAGGATTTAGTAAATGTTGCTATTACAGGAGAAGGTTCCATTAATGGTTATGGTGAAGCTTGGCGTCCTTTGAAAAAGAATAAGGTAACACTCATTCAATGGAAAAAAATAACTTCATCCGGTGGAATTGTCAAAGATGATACTTGGTATCCTTCTGAGAGTTCTTACCATGGAGCGCAAATTAGTGATATGAATGTTCCTCACGGAGATTTAACAGAGCAACAATGGTTGGATATTAAAGACTTTCTTCGTCCCGTAATGGTAAGTTTTATACGGTGTAAAAACGTGTATCTACAGGGAGTGCTTTTTGAAAATTCTCCAAGTTGGAATATTCATCCGTTGATGTGTGAAAATGTAATTTTAGATGGAATTTTTTCACGTAATCCTGCTTATGCACAAAACGGAGACGGATTAGATTTAGAATCTTGCAAAAATTCGATTATAGTAAATTGTCAGTTTGATGTAGGCGATGATGGCATTTGTATTAAATCCGGAAAAGACGAAGCTGGGCGCAAACGTGCAACACCTACCGAAAATGTGATAGTTGACAACTGTAAAGTATTTCAAGGACACGGCGGATTTGTTGTGGGAAGTGAAATGTCAGGAGGAGTTAGGAATATTTCTGTAACAAATTGTCAGTTTTTAGGAACCGATGTTGGTCTGCGATTTAAAAGTGCAAGAGGAAGAGGTGGAATAGTTGAAAATATTTATATATCAGATATTTATATGTTCAATATCGTAACCGATTCTTATCTTTTCGATTTGTATTATGGCGGAAAATCTGCTGTAGAAGCATTGGAAGATGAAAATGAAATATCAATGGAAGACAAAAAGTATGCGATAAATGAAGGAACTCCAATGTTCAGAAACATATTTGTAAAAAATATTGTGTCTCGTAATGCGCGCAGAGCAATGTATTTCAATGGATTGCCGGAAATGAAAATAAGTAACATCCATATAGAAAATGCGTTTATTTCTTCCATTTTTGGAGCTGAATTAAGTAATTCGAAAGATATTGAATTTAAAGATGTATATATTGAGCCCCAAATAGGTTCAGCTTTAATTCTAAAAAATGTTGACAATTTTAAATCGGAAGGTTTTACCTATCCGAAAGAATTAGAAAAACCGGTAGACTTAAAAGAAAAGGGAAATTCTAATATACTGATTTCAGGAACGGAAATAAAATAGAGGTGAATCCGGTGCGTGTAAAGTAGCGAAGATATTTTTTTTAAAAATAAAGATAAAACACTTGAAAAGATTTGAGAAATTATTAAAATAAATGAAAAAAATAATTTATATATCACTTTTTCTGTCTTTAGGATTAAATGTAGTTTCCTGTAAACCAAAATATTATATTAGAATGGCAGATTCGGAAATGACACGTAATCCGCAAAGTTGGATGCTCGATTTTTCAGATAAACCAAAGTGGAGTTATTGTCAGGGACTGGAACTGCAAGCAATTTTACAAGTTTATAATAAAACCGGTGAAAAAAAGTATTTTGATTATGCTGAAAGTTTTGCCGATACGATGATAAATAACAACGGTTCAATAAAAACTTACGAACTTGAAAAATACAATTTGGATATGTTGAATTCAGGAAAAATCCTGTTTCCGATTTATGATATAACCCAAAAAACAAAATACAAAAAAGCAATAGATTTATTAAAAAGTCAAACTGATAACCAGCCAAGAGTTTCAAACGGTGGATTTTGGCACAAGAAAATTTATCCGCACCAGGTTTGGTTGGATGGAATTTATATGGCAATGCCTTTTTTAGCTCAATATGGAAAAGAATTCAATCAACCGGAATTATTTGATGATATTACGTCTCAAATTATTAATGCAGAAAAAGATTTGAAGGATGAAAAAACCGGATTGCTTTATCACGGGTGGGAGGAAAGTCGCCAACAACGTTGGTCTGACCCGATTACAGGACGTTCACCTAATTTTTGGTCGAGAAGTATAGGTTGGTATATGATGGCATTAGTCGATGTGTTGGATTTTTTACCTGAAAATCATCCGAAGCGCACAGATATTATTCGCATTTTGAATGATTTATCTAAATCACTCGAAAAATATCAGGATAAAAAAACCGGAATGTGGTATCAGGTAACAGATAAAGGAGGAAAAGAAGGAAATTATTTAGAATCTTCCGGCTCTATTATGTTTATTTATGCTTGGGTTAAAGGAGCTCAAAAAGGATATCTTCCTGAAGAATTTCTAAAAAAAGGGGAAAAAGCATATCAACAGTATGTAGAACAATTTATCAAAGAAAATCCTGATGGAACAATCAGTTTAACAAATGTTTGCTCTGTAGCAGGACTTGGCGGAAATCCATATAGAGATGGAAGTTATGAATATTACATTTCAGAGCCCAAAAGAGACAATGACGCTAAAGCAGTTGCTCCCTTTATTATGGTAAGTATTATGTTAAACAAATAATAATAAGAATATTAAAATCACAGCAGGATGGCACATAAATATATTTGGATAGTTTTATTCCTTCTTTTAGCCGATTTTGGGACTCTTAATTCCCAAACTTTGGCATTTCCCGGAGCGGAAGGAGCCGGAATGTACACTACAGGAGGACGCGGCGGAAAGGTAATTTATGTAACATCCTTGGAAGATACGAATGAACCCGGCACTTTGCGCTGGGCGATAAATCAAAAAGGAAGCAGATTGGTGTTGTTTAAGGTTTCCGGTGTTATTCAATTGAACAGTCCATTGAAAATTAACAAAGGAGACATTACCATTGCCGGACAAAGCGCGCCCGGCGATGGTATTTGTATCAGAAATCATGAAACAATTATCAGCGCTGATAACGTTGTAGTACGCTATATGCGGTTTCGGCTTGGCGATAACGCCAAAGAAGCCATTGATGCTTTTTCCGGGAAAGGATGCAAGAATGTAATTGTTGATCATTGCAGTATGAGTTGGAGTGTTGATGAGGTTTCATCTTTTTACGATAATGAAAATTTTACTATGCAATGGTGTTTGATTGCTGAAAGTTTGCGAAATTCCGTTCATAACAAAGGTGAACATGGTTACGGCGGAATCTGGGGCGGTAAAAATGCAAGTTTTCATCATAATTTTTTTGTGAGCCACGATAATCGGACTCCCCGTTTTTGTGGGAGCAGATACAGCGGTTTTCCTGAACTTGAAAAAGTTGATTTTAGGAACAATGTAATTTACAATTGGGGAAGTAATGATTCTTATGCCGGTGAAGGTGGAAGTTATAACATTGTGAACAATTATTACAAACCAGGACCGGCTACTAAATCCGACAAACATTTTCTAAATCCATACGCGGATGATGGTAAAAATCATCAACCTGCAGGTATTTATGGTAAGTTTTATGTGAAAGGAAATGTGATGAAAGGAAATTGTAAAATAACGAAAGACAACGCTCTTGGTATAAAATTGAATACAACTTTTGAAAAATATGCTCCAAATGTTACATTGAATGATGTTATTCAAAAAACAGAATTTCCAATGCCCGCCGTTAAAACTCAATCGGCAAAAAAAGCATATAAAGACGTGTTGAAATTTTCAGGATGTTCATTAATTAGAGATACGTTAGACAAACGTTATGTAACGGAAACCGAAACGGGAACCTTTACATATAATGGTTCAAAAGGAAGCACAAAAGGATTAATTGATAGTCAAAATGATGTAGGTGGTTGGCCCGCATATAAATCATTACCGGCGCCGCAAGATAGTAATGATGATGGAATTCCTGACGGTTGGCTCGAAAAAAAATATCCGAATAAAAAAGCAAACGATGTTGATATATCCGGATATACTTATGTGGAAATGTATCTGAATAGTTTAGTAAAAAACATCAAATAAAATGTTGGGATATAATAAAATATTACCGTTTTTATTTCTGATTTTTCTGTTGACAATATCTGAAATTACTTTAGCGCAACAACAAAAGAGAATTATTGTAGATAAAAAAGGAAACGGCGATTTTATTACTTTACAGGAAGCAATTAATTCTGTAAGAGCATTTGACCCCGACGGAAATGCAATCATTTTTGTGAAAGAAGGAGTTTATCACGAAAAAGTTGTCGTTCCTGAACAGATTTGCAATATAAAAATTATTGGAGAAAATAAAGAAAAAACCATTATAACAAATAACGACCACGCCAAAATAAACAACATGGGTACTTTTCGTACTTACACGTTGCAGATAAGAGGAAATGATGTTATACTGGAGAATTTGACAATTGAAAATAATGCTGAGCGAGTTGCACAAGCGGTGGCGCTACATACCGAAGGCGATAGAATATGGATTAGAAATTGTAATTTGCTTGGAAATCAGGATACGTTTTATGCAAACGGTGAGAACAGACGGCTTTATGTTGAGAATAGTTACATAGAAGGAACCACCGATTTTATTTTTGGAGGAGCAACAGCGTGGTTTGAAAATTGTAAAATTTATTGCAAACAAAATTCATTTATTACGGCAGCGCGCACGCCACAAAACATAAAGTATGGATTTGTTTTCAATAATTGCAAAATTGCTTTGGCTGACAGTGTAAATTCGGTATATCTCGGTCGTCCGTGGAGAGCGTATGCAATGACAGTTTTTATGAATTGCGATTTACCCAAAGGAATCAATCCAAAAGGTTGGGATAATTGGAGAAATCCTGAAAATGAAAAGACCGCCCGTTATTTTGAATATAATAATACAGGCGAAGGAAGCAAAATAGCGGAGCGGGTGAAATGGGCAAAAATTCTCACAAAAAAAGAGAGTAAAAACATAACAAGAAAGAAAGTTCTTGGCGATTTTAATAAACAGATAATCAATAAAAATAATTAACCTTTTATTAACAATTTTAAAATTAAAACTTATGAAAAAGATTTTACTTATTGCCTCTTTATTATTGGCAAATACCTTGTTAATTAGTGCTCAAAAAGTATGGAATTTTTCAGAAACAACTCTTTTTTCTGCACAGACATTTACAACAACTACTACAATTGATGGTTTAACAATTGTAGCATCTGCAGACAAAACAATTGTCATCGATGGGAATAATAAAAGCATTGATGACTATTCTTTTACTCAAAGATTAAAATTAGGCGGTTCAGGTACTGTTGATATCCGAAATGTGAATTTTGCTATTCCTACAGGCGATTGGACAATAACAGTTTACGGAATGGGTTCTTCTTCAGGCGTCCAAAGAACATTGGTGGTATCAGATGGAACAAGTGAAATATCGACTTTTGTAAATGACGGAACTGCCATAGGCAAAGCTTCTATAAATTACACAAACACGTCAGAAAGTACTCTTTATATGTATTCTTTATCAAGTGGATTTAATATCTACTTGATAAAATATGAAGATGCGTCATTGTCAAGGACAGAGGATGTGAGCGATAGCAAACAAGTGGTTGATGTTCAGTATTTTGATGTTTTAGGTAAAAAAATTAATAGTGACTCCAAAGGTCTTGTAATTAAAAAAATTACTTATGAAGATGGAACAGCCGGAGTTGTAAAGACTTACATAAAAAGTAAATAAATAATATCTTGCTAATTATTATGGGTAATTGTATTTTTACAGTTACCCATAATTTATTTCAAAAGGACTTCAATGAAAAAAAATCTGTGCGTCATATATATAACTTTTGGTTTGCTGTTTTTCAATATTTCCGCGCAAAATTCAATATCAAAAACGTGGGTAGCGGATTTAGGTAACGGAACATATAAAAATCCTGTTCTGTACGCCGATTATTCTGACCCTGATGTGTGCCGTGTAGGAGAGGATTATTATATGACGGCTTCCAGTTTTAATTGCATCCCGGGATTGCCTGTTTTACATTCTTACGATTTGGTAAATTGGAAAATAATAAATTATGCCATCGAGAAATTAACTCCTGAAGATGTTTTTTCAATTCCTCAACACGGTAATGGAGTTTGGGCCCCTTCCATCAGATTTCATAATAATGAATTTTATATTTATTACGGCGACCCTGATTATGGTATTTTTATGGTAAAAACCAAAAATCCGGAAGGAAAATGGTCAGAACCTAAAATAGTAAAGGCGGGAAAAGGATTGATCGATCCTTGTCCGCTTTGGGATGAGGATGGTAGGGTTTATTTAGTTCACGCTTTTGCCGGAAGTCGTGCCGGTATAAAAAGTTTGTTAGCAATATCAGAATTGGACTCATTGGGTGAAAATGTAATTTCAAATGACAGAATTATTTATGACGGTCATTTAATTGACCCAACCATTGAAGGACCTAAATTTTACAAGCGTAATGAGTTTTATTATATTTTTGCTCCCGCGGGAGGAGTTTCTACCGGTTGGCAAGTAGTGTTAAAATCAAAAAATATATTTGGACCGTATGAACGGAAAATAGTGATGGCGCAAGGAAATACTAAAATTAATGGTCCACACCAAGGAGCTTGGATAAACACTGTTTCCGGGGAAGATTGGTTTATCCATTTTCAAGATAAGGAAGCATTTGGAAGGGTTGTTCATTTACAACCAATGATATGGAAAAATGATTTTCCTGTGATAGGAGTTGATAAGGACGGTGATGGTTGCGGTGAGCCCGTTTCAGAATATAGAAAACCCAATGTAGGTAAAATCTACCTTATTGAAACTCCACAAGAGTCTGATGAATTTAATTCTAATGCGTTAAGTTTACAATGGCAATGGCATGCAAATCCTGAAAGTTGGTGGAGTTTTCCGGATATAACAAAAGGCGTGTTAAATTTATATTCGGTTCCGATTCCAAATAATTACAAAAATCTTTGGAATGCACCCAACTTACTGCTTCAAAAATTTCCGTCCGATAAATTTAAAGTTATCGTAAAATGGACATTTTATCCTTCTGAAAATTTGATAGGAGAAAGAGCGGGACTTATTATAATGGGAGTGGATTATGGCGTTGTAACATTGGAAAAAACAGAAAAAGGGCTTATTTTGTATCAGGCGGAATGTTTAAATGCCGATAAAGGAAATAAGGAAACGGTAAATAAATCAGTTTTAATAAATACGTCAACATTATATTTGCAAGCGAAAGTAAATTCTGATTCTAAATGTGTGTTTAGTTTCAGTACGGATGGAAATAGATTCAAAGAAATAGGTAAGGTTTTTGAAGCTAAACCCGGAAAATGGATTGGCGCTAAAGTGGGTTTATTCTGTTCACGTCCTCAAAAGACAAACGATGGCGGAAAAGTAGAAGTAGATTGGTTTAGAGTGGATAAATATTAATTTGGATAAAATTATGAAAGACAGGTTTTGCGCGTTTTTATTTGTAATTGTTTTTTTGCCTTTTTTATTGTTTTCTCAACCGATAAAAAAGAACGAAATCCCTCGGGATACATCGTACACAATTTACAGCGCGTATAAAAAGATTAAGAAAAATTATCCGTTTATTTCTTTAATTGATGAAAAATTGCCGAAAGGAGTAATTCAAAACAAAAACATCACTTATAAAATAATCGATCAAACGGATTATGGTAAACGTGAACTCAAACTCACTGTTTTCAGACCTGAGGATAAGCAAATTTATCCGGCGGTTCTTATTATTCACGGTGGAGGTTGGAGCTCAGGCACTCCCGGTATGATGAATGCGTTTGCACAAAACCTGTGTTTAAAAGGATTCGCGGCGGTTTGTGTTGAATATCGTTTAACTCCCGAAGCGATTTATCCTGCGGCGGTGGATGATTTGAACGACGCTGTTATGTGGATATATAAAAACGCAACGAGATATAAATTGAATAAAAATAAAATTGCGGTTGCCGGATTTTCCGCCGGAGGCCAATTGGCTTCGCTTATCGGAACAAAGAACAAGGATAAACTCATAAAAGCGGTTGTAAATGTAGATGGCATTACAAATTTTCTTGAAAAAGAAACCATAGATAGAGCCGAAAAAGCAAAGCGGGAAAACACGAAAATTCCTGTAGATGCACTTTGGCTTGGAGGAACTTTTTCAGAAAAATCCGAAGTTTGGAAAGACGCGTCTTCTGTTTTTTGGGTAACGGAAAATTCAGCGCCTACTCTTTTTATTTGCAGTTCTATTCCCCGCTTTCACAATGGAAGAGATGAGTATATACAGAATCTAAATTCATTTGGAATTTATTCCGACGCATATACATTTGATAATTGTCCGCATAGTTTTTGGCTTTTTTCTCCCTGGCAATCAATTACAATACAAAAAATGGTTGATTTTTTTTACAAAATACTGAAATAAATTTATGGATAATTAAATGCTGTTATTTACTTTTTATGATAATTTGAAGAATCATACCTTGTTTGGTTTTCGCTTTTAATAAGTAGCTTCCGGGAGTTAAATCAATCAAATCTATATTTTTTACATTTCCTTTAATTTGCCTTAAAACAGTTCCTGATAAACTATAAATAGATATTTGTTCTAATTCAATATCTTGAGGAGCATATAAATATCTTGTTATGGGATTAGGGTAAAATGCTGTTTTTGAGTTGTTAATAATTCCTACACCGGTAGAATCATATATCGTATTCATATAAAAGAGGTAGTTGGAACCGCTTCCTTTCACTATTGTATGCGCACCGGAAGTAAGTGTTGCTGTAATTATTCCCGAAGATGGCGTGTAAACTGTTCCGTCAATTTTTACTGTTCCGGAATATGAACTGTTGAATACCAAAGTTACTGTGCCGGATTGAGTTGTAGTAAATGTAATATTGGTGGATGATTCTATTTTTAGACACTGTGTAAGTGTTAATCCATTGTAATTAACAGAGCCGTAACTTGTAGATAAATTTCCTGTAATTGTATAGAAAGAACTGGTTTTACCGGACAAAGTAAAGTTATGAATCATATCACCAGGCGAAGGTTCGGGATCGCCGCCCGGTTCCGTGGAAGTTGTGTCTCCCTGCACGGAAACAAGAGTTGTTTTATAATTTGTAAGCGCTGATTTTAATCCGGAATTCACAGCGTAGGAAGCATCATCTACGGAATTGTCAAATGTCCATTTCAAATCGCCGCCTGTTACGCGTCCGGCATATTGCATTACTTTTGTTTCGGCATCTTCAGGACTGTCAGGAGTATAATTATACATTACGGATGAATTAGTATCAAAATTATTGTATGTATTTGCTCCGTAAGCTGAATTTGTGTTGGAAGGAACTTGATCTGTCCTGTTTGAAACAACGTAAGCGTCAAAATCAACGGTTGAATTTATATAATTGGCGTCACCGTAAGGAACAAATCGTCGTTGTCCCGTCATATAATTATTGAATGCTTTTATTATTCCGCCGTCTTCGCTCGAAAAAGTGGGCATATTCTTATAATCGTTTGTTTGGGTTGTTTCATTCCACACATCAGAACCTTGCATCGAAATAAGCATCGGATATTTACAATTACGAAAATAATTGGCTTCTACAAAAACAGATGAACCTTCGGTGGAACCCACGCCGTATTTTGCAATTCCATCGTAATAATTATTGTAAACATGCGCGGAATAAAAACGCACGCGCGGATGTCTGGAATCTGAATGATCATACCAGTTGTGATGATAAGTAATAAATAAACCGGAAGTAGTTCCTTCGCTTAATCCCAGCAGGTTACTTTTACCGCTATCCCAAAAATGATTGTACGAGAAAGTTACATACGTTGATTTTTTACAGTCCAAAGCGCCGTCTCCTTTAATTTGGTCGGCGTCGCTTCCCGAGTTTCCATAAAACATATCGCAATTATGAACCCAAATATAATCATTGTCTTGCTGTAATCCCACATTGTCTCCTTCATCACTGTTACAATTCATAAATCCGATATTTCTTACCTCAATATTGGAAGCATTTTTAATACGAAGTCCCCATCCATCAGCAACGGCATCCTCTCCAACGCCTTCCATTGTTATATGGCCTAGAATATTATTTTTATTTTCAATAACAATATCACCGTTAAGCATATAATCCAGGTCAGTAATTTGTCCAACTAAACGTACAATTAAAGGGCGCGTGTCGTTTCCTTTTTTAAATCCATCTAAAATATTTTGTAAACCCACACAAGGATTTGTATTCGCTCCCGTTACATCCATCGAAATGGTGTTTTTGCTGTTCTCCGTAATGTATAGAATAACCGCGCCATCTTTTGGAGTTCCATCTACTTTATAAGCTCCGGGAATGCGTCCGTTCCAAAACCCGAATCCGCTGCGATCATGTGAAACAACGATAAGTTCCGGAGTAATTGTACCAACGCTTTCAACATCTGAAATAACGGGAACTACTTTAATTGTATAAATACCGGCTTTAAGTCCCAAGATATCAGCTCGAAAATATGTTCCATAATTACGGATGAGTTGAGTGTCAATTTTTTTATCGGAAATTCCAGCGCCGGAATAATAAACATTATAGCTTTGCGCTTCAGTCACTGGTGCCCATTCCACATAAGCGCTTTCGAGCCAACCGGCTGATTTTATAATTGAAACAGATTGTGCCTGAATTGGTGATATGAATATCAAACCAATAAAAATTACTATGATTTTTTTCATGTTTTATGGTATGTGTGAACAGAAAATTACTTTACAAAAATAGGTTTATTTGAATAGGGGCGTGTATATATTTTGTTTGATTAGGTAGATTTTTTGATTTTTTACTTCATTAATTAGGATGTCATAGAAAGGGAATTCATTATTTTTACTTACTTTTGTTAAATTCTGAATGGATGATAAAATAGGTTTTAAGCAATTCATTATTTTAGCATAACAAATAGAACTAATTTTGTTGTAATAAATAAAATCAGTATTAGTAAAATATTTTATGAAAAATAAACTTTGTCCTCAATGTAAAATCCGTCGTTTTCAGGTAAAAAACGATAAAGGAGAATCTGTTGTAGTAACCGTAACAGAAAACGATGAAATTGTACCAATTCATCCTGAACAATCTTTGGAGGGATTCGATTTAGATGTTTTATATTGCTTAGGATGTTCTTGGAAGGGTTCGGTGAATAATTTGGTTTAGCAATAATCATATATAAAAACAAAAAACCTCTCTACTTAAAATGTAAAGAGGTTTTTATATTGTTTTCTTAAACTTTCATTTATTCACTGTCATATCCCCATTTAAGGTATATTGCTCCCCAAGTAAAACCTGCTCCAAAGGCGGTAAGAATAATATTATCACCTTTTTTAAACTTCTTTTCCCATTCCCATAAACATAATGGAATGCTTGCGGCTGAAGTATTTCCGTAGCGGTCAATATTGATGCATACTTTGCTGTAATCAATATTTGCACGTTTTACAGCGGCATCTATAATTCGCAAATTTGCCTGATGAGGAATAAACCAAGCAACGTCATCTCCGCTTAAGTTATTACGTTCCATCACTTGAGCAGAAGCTTCCGCCATGTTTGAAACGGCATATTTATAAACGTGAGTACCTTCTTGATATATATAGTGTTCTTGATTGTCAATCGTTTCATGCGTAGTAGGATTGGCTGAACCTCCCGCTTTTAATTGCAGATGTTTTAATCCAACGCCATCAGTTAAAAGCAACGAATCCATTATTCCTGCATTTTCCGTAGTGGGTTCAATTAATGCTACACCGGCGCCATCTCCAAAAAGAGGAGCAGTTGTGCGGTCAGTGTAATTGGTTATGGATGACATTTTTTCGGCGCCTAACACAAGAATTTTTTTGAATTTACCGGATTCAATAAAACCGGCTGCGGTTGATAATGCAACGATAAAACCTGCACAGGCAGCTTGAATATCAAATGCAAGTGCGTTTTTAACACCTACGTTTTCTGCTATAATAGAAGCCGTGGCAGGAAAAATATGGTCAGATGTAGTTGTTGCGCAAATAATCAAATCTATTTCTTCCGGACGTATGTTTTTCTTTTGAAATAGTTCCTTTACAGCTTTAGTTGCCATTACAGACGTACCGGCGTGTGGATCTTTTAGAATTCTTCTTTCTTTGATACCGACACGTGTTGTTATCCATTCATCGCTGGTATCCATCATTCTGCTCAGTTCATCGTTTGTTAGCTTATAATCAGGAACATAACCACCAATACCGGTAATTACTGCATGAATTTTTGACATCTTTTTGTTTTTTTGTCGAGAAAAACTCAACGTTAAAGTTTAAGTTAATTTGTTTTTCTATTCTGCGACTGTTTTTTCAACCGCTAATTTTCCTCTGTAGTAACCGCACTCAGGACAAACTGTGTGATAAATATGAGTTGCGCCGCAGTTAGAACAAATAGCCAATGTAGGCATTTGTGCTTTGTCATGAGTTCTTCTTTTTGCGGTTCTGGTTTTCGAGTGTTTGTGTTTAGGATGTGCCATTTTAGTAAAATATTTTAATTGTTTTCAAATATATTTTGTAAACCGTCCCATCTCGGGTCAGTTGGTGTTTCATCTGTTTCCATTTCGTCGTCCTCAAAATCAATGTCTTGCAAATCGTCATCTTCCTCATCTGATTTTTGACGTGTAATATGTTTTTTAAGTTTGCCAATCATTGTTTTATTACATTCCCCTGATGGATGAACATGTTTAATAGGAATATTTAAAACAATAAATTCATATAAAAACCAAGCAACATTAATTCCGCCATCGGTTTCAGGAACGACAACAGTGTCGTTTTCTTCTGAAAAACGGTTGCCAAATTTAACCTGTAGCTTTTCTTTGTATTGTATTGGTTGATCCATATCATCCAAACAACGATTACACGGAATTTGTATTACTCCGTTTAATTGAAAAGAAAGTTCAAATACATCGGACTTTTTCTTTACGGTAATTATAGCATTTACATTTCCTTTTTTTACTTCAGGGCTGTCAATTTTCTGAAAATAAACGTTGTCTAACGTAAATTCAAACGTTTGGCTATCTGTTTTTAAGTCCTTTAGATTAATGTAATATTGCTGAAATTTGGACATAATGTGCGTTCTAAAAAACCGTGCAAAGGTACAAAATATAAGTGTATTATAAAAGTTTTTTTTATGATATTTAATTTTTGTGTTAATTATATTGTATGAGAGACCTTTTAGGTGGTTTGTTTTATGTTATTCTGCTTTTTTATATGGTAGTATAATTCTAAAGGTGGTTCCTATATTTATTTCGGATTGTTTTACAAAAATCTTTCCTTTGTGGTATTCTTCAATAATTCTTTTAGCTAAAGATAATCCTAATCCCCAACCGCGTTCTTTGGTGGTAAAACCGGGAGAAAATATCGCTTTAAACATTTTTCGTTCCATTCCTTTTCCTGTATCGCAAACATCTATAATTATTTCATTTTCAGTGTTTTTTACTTTTATGTCGATTTTGCCGCTACCATTCATAGCATCAATGGCATTTTTACATAAATTTTCTATTACCCACTCAAAAAGGGGAACATTCAAACGTGTTTCCAATTCTTTTTCAGCTGAAAATAATAGATTAATTTCAACTTTGTTTGAAGCCCTGTTGCGAATGTAATTTACGGCGTTTTCGAGCGTTTTATAAACTTCTACAGATTTCAAATCGGGTTTAGAACCAATTTTTGAGAAACGTTCGGCAATGATTCTCAAGCGGTTTACATCTTTTCCCATATCCGAGATTAATTTGTCGTCTCCATAGCGTGATTTGAGCAACTCCGTCCACGCCAGTAAAGATGAAATTGGTGTGCCGAGTTGATGCGCTGTTTCTTTTGAAAGTCCTACCCAAACGCGGTTTTGCTCAGCGCGTTTTGTGCCAGAAAATGCAAAATATGAAATCATAATAAAAATAATAATCACTCCGAATTGAATATAAGGAAAAACGTATAATTGTTTCAGGAGCAAAGAATCATCGTAATAAATGTATTGTCGTACATTTCTATCTAACTGTATAATAAATGGTTCGTGTTTTGTTTTTAATTTTTCCAATTTGTTTTTAAGAAATTCTTGTGCGTTTTTTTCAGGGATGGGAATATTCCGGTGCTCGATAATCTCTCCGTTTTCATCCGCAAGAATAACAGGAATAGTAGTATTGTCTTGAAGAATTTTTAGAATAAAATTTAAGTCGGTATTTTCAGATGTTGAATTAAGAAGTTTAGTAGCTTCCGCCCACGTTTCGATTTTTTTTCTTTCCTCTACCGAAAGCGCTTTTGCCAGCCGATTTGTAAAAAAAGTAGAAGCAATAACAATGATCATTGCCACTGCAATAAAACCAAACTTAAGAATTTGAGTGTTTTGGTATGCCTTATTCATTCAAACAGTTTTTTTAAAACTATTAAACGACAAAAATAATGAAAAAGTGCATAACTTTACGAAACTTCAATGCTTTAGCAAAGTTTTTCTCTATCTTTGTACAAAATATTCCAGAAGTTTATGCATAAATCAGGCTTTGTAAATATAGTAGGTAACCCGAATGTGGGAAAATCTACACTTATGAATGCGTTAGTGGGTGAAAAATTATCCATCATTACTTCAAAAGCGCAAACCACACGCCATCGTATTTTAGGAATTGTAAACGGTGAAGATTTTCAGATTGTTTATTCTGATACTCCCGGCGTGCTGAAGCCGAATTATCGTTTGCAAGAATCCATGCTTAATTTTTCACGTTCGGCATTGCTTGATGCCGATGTGCTGTTGTATGTAACGGATGTGTTCGACAGTGAAGCGAAAAATAGCGATTTTATAGAAAAAGTAAAAAACAATTCAGCTCCTATTGTTTTGGTAATCAATAAAATAGATTTAATTGATCAAGAGAAGTTAATAGCGTTGGTTGAAAAATGGAAAAAAGTGCTTCCGCAAGCCGAAATTATTCCTATTTCGGCATTGAATAAATTTAACGTAGATGTTCTGTTGAAAAGAATCAAAGAACTCTTGCCGGAATCGCCGCCGTTTTTTGAAAAAGACCAGTTGACAGATAAACCTGCGCGGTTTTTTGTAACGGAAATTATCCGTGAAAAAATTTTATTGAATTATGAGAAAGAAATTCCATATTCGGTAGAAGTAGAAGTGGAGCAATTTTTAGAGGAAGAAACGCTGATACGCATCAATGCTGTAATTTACGCTGAACGTGATTCGCAAAAAGGAATTATCATCGGGCACGGTGGGAAATCGCTGAAAAAAGTAGGAATGCAAGCTCGAAAAGACATTGAAGCGTTTTTTGAGAAAAAAGTGTTTTTGGAACTTTTTGTAAAGGTAGAAAAAGATTGGCGGAATAAAGATATAAAACTTCGCAATTTTGGATATAACCTTCAATAAATCAGTTGATTTTCTTATTGGTTTATTTTTTTGAAATTACCTGCTATATGCTTTTACAAGACTAAAAAATTATGAATTGTAAAACAATTTAATGTTTGCCTGCGTTATAATTATACAAATAAATTACTATTGTTAACAATTTAAATAGAAGAATTATGAAAAATGCAGGTGGATTTTTAGCAGGACTTTTAGGCGGCGCTATTGTGGGAGCTGCCATTGGATTGTTGTTCGCTCCTGAAAAAGGCGAAGATACCAGAAATAAACTTGTAGACAGTTTTGAAGATACCAAAGACAAAGTGATGGAAGCCCTTAAAAAAAGAGGCATCAATTTAAGTAAAAGCGAAGTGGAAGATTTGGTAGATGAACTGAAAGCAAAAGTAGAAACAAAATTTGACGAATAAGTCGTTATGGCTGAAGCATCAAATACGAATAACAATAATTTTCAGCAATTCTTTGCCGATGCCAAAGAGTATGTAAAGCTACAGACTGATTATTTACGAATTCAGTCTGTAGAAAAATTAACTATATTAATATCCACGCTACTTATTATAATTGTTGCGGTGGTTTTATTGGCAGGGGCATTATTTTACTTGTTTTTTACTTTAGCGTACGCATTAGCGCCTGTGGTGGGAGGACTTGCTGTAAGTTTTGGAATCATAACACTATTTTATTTAATTATAGCGATATTATTACTTGTTTTTCGTAATAAGTGGATTGTTAATCCAATACTTAATCTTTTGATGAAATTATTTTACGAAAAATCAGAAGAAAAAGAAATTGCAAATAAAGATGGAAACAGTGATTGATAAAAACCCAAAAAAGAGTGAAAAATACGAAATGGAAGATTTATCCGTACTTAAATTACAGATAAAACAGCGTATTGACTTGCAGAAAGAACAATTACAGTATTCTGCAAAACATCTGTTCCCGACTTCTCCTTCGAGTTTTTTATCTACTGTTACGAGTGTTGCAAATGCAGCTACAGGATTAGCTTCCGGAACAAGAAAAATGGGTAAAGGATTTTCCTTAATAAATGGAATTGTTGTGGGGTATCAATTAGCAAAGGGGATAAGTCGTTTTATCCGAAAGAAAATTAAAAAATAAAAAATTTTACATTGTAAAAATAGTCCTAAAAAATCATCAACGTTTTTTAGGACTATTTTTATGTGAATGACTAAAATATTTTTTAAGATTATTTTTCTTCAAGCATTGCTTTGTAAACAAATCCGGCAGACATAGCGCCTATTATAGGAATTAGAATAAACAACCATAGTTGCCCTATGTAACCTCCGCCGGCAAACAATGCCTGGCTTATACTACGTGCAGGGTTTACCGATGTGTTTGTTACAGGAATACTAATAAGGTGAATTAACGTTAAAGTCAAACCTATGGCAATTCCTGCAAAACCTTTTGGTGCGCGTTTATCAGTTGCACCCATAATTACCATTAAGAACATAAATGTCATAACAAATTCGGTAACAAGAGCAGCAACCAAACCATATCCGTGCGGAGATAAACTTCCATATCCGTTTGCGGCAAAAGCGCCCGGTTTAGTGTTGTCGATAGAAAATCCCAGTGCTCCCGAAGCAATTACATAAATAATTGCTGCTGCTGCAATAGCTCCAACAATTTGTGCAATCACATACGGAAGAATTTCTTTTCCGTTGAATCTGCCTCCAGCCCATAATCCAAATGTTACAGCAGGATTAAAATGTGCTCCGGAAATGTGTCCTACACCATAAACCATTGTTAATACTGTTAATCCGAAAGCTAGTGATACGCCTGCATAAGCAATTCCCAAGTCAGGGATTCCGGCTGCTAAAACAGCGCTTCCACAGCCGCCTAATACTAACCAAAATGTGCCAAAAAATTCTGCAAAAAGTTTTTTCATAATAACATTCTTTTGATTTACCTACTCGTGTGGCTTTTCGGTATCCGCCAGTTGTTTTTGGAAATTAAATTTGTGTAAATTTATACAAAAAATATTTTTAACAACGAATATTTTTGTTAACAAAACTTAATGTAAATAGTGTTTTTTTATTAACAAAAATTGTTCCGAAAAATATTAAATGTTAGAACGATAATAAGGCAGTTTATTCATTCCTTACTTATTATTCATTTGTCAACTCGTTTACTATTTGCTATCTTTGCATCCGCAAAATGGAAAATCTAAATCTTGCCGATTTTCAAAAAAACGTTGCTTCGCATCCTCAGTTAAAGAAGTGTTTGGATTGGGCAAAATCACTCGAACGAAATCTGAAAATTTCCGGTTTGAGCGGGTCTTCATTGTCATTCATAGCGGCATCCATATTTAAGGAAAAACCGTCCACACAGGTTTTTGTGTGGAATGACGCGGACGAAGCCGCCTATCTTTATAACGATTTGAAGCAAATTCTTGGCGATGAACAGGTGATGTTTTTTCCTTCGTCGTACAAAAAAGCCATCCGTCTTTCGCAATTGGACAGTTCCAATGAAATTTTACGCACCGAAGTTCTCAACCGACTGTCTAATAATTCGAATCCTTGTTTGATAGTTACTTATCCCGAAGCAGTGTTACAACGGGTTGTATCTGCTTCCGGAGTAAAATCTCATACCATTAAAATTAGAAAAGGGGAAAATATTTCCATCGATTTTCTCACGGAAATGTTATTGAGTTTTGGTTTTCACAGGGTTGATTTTGTGTATGAGCCCGGTCAATTTTCAGTTCGCGGAGGTATTGTGGATATTTTTTCGTATTCATACGAATTGCCTTACCGGTTGGATTTTTTTGGAGATGAAGTGGAAAGCATTCGTGTGTTTGATATTGAAACGCAATTATCACAAAGTTACAAGGAAAGCATTGAAATTTTGCCCGATATGCACAAAGGCGATGATAAGCATAAATTAGTGTCTTTTCCTGAATTTTTATCCAAGGAAACTTGGTTTCATTTTGCCGATGCGCTTTTAGTAAAGGAAAAAATCAACCAGTTATATAACGATGCCTTGATTAAAGCCAATACTATTTCAAAAACGGCGGATTTATTCGAAACACACATTACAGGCGATGAGTTTTTGCAATTAGCAGAACCGTTTAGGAAAGTAGAGTGGGGAAACAGAACGCATTATAAATCAGCCTTTTCTGTTGAGTTTAATACCGCTGTTCAACCTGTTTTTCATAAGAACTTTGATTTGGTAGCCGAAAATTTGAAAAAATATCAGCAGGAAGGATATAAATTATATATATGCAGCGATAGTGTAAAACAAACCGATAGAATTGCAGCTGTTTTCAACGACAGAAACGATGAAATCCATTTTCAGCCGATAAAGAATACGATGCACGAAGGTTTTGTAGACCATGATTTGAAATTGCTTTGTTATACCGACCATCAGATTTTTGACCGTTTTCATAAATACCAATTAAAAACGGATAAAACGCGCCAGGGAAAGGTGGTAATGACTCTCAAAGAGTTAAATCAACTTCAAATGGGCGATTATGTAACGCACGTGGATCATGGAGTAGGTAAATTCGGCGGGCTTGTACGTACCAATGTGAATGGGAAAATGCAGGAAATGGTCAAACTTATTTATAAAGACGACGATATTATTTTTGTAAGCATCCATTCTTTGCATCGCATTTCTAAATACAAAGGAAAAGAAGGAGAAGCCCCCAAAATAAATAAATTGGGTTCAGGCGCTTGGGAACGATTGAAAGAACGTACTAAATCGAAAGTAAAAGACATTGCGCGTGAATTGATTAAACTTTATGCCAAACGAAAAGCCGAAAAAGCATACCAATATTCTCCCGACAGTTATTTGCAACAGGAGCTGGAAGCGTCGTTTATTTACGAAGACACCCCCGATCAGGTAAAAGCCACTGCCGATATCAAAAAAGATATGGAAGCGGATATGCCTATGGATAGATTGGTTTGCGGAGATGTTGGCTTTGGAAAAACTGAAGTGGCTATCCGTGCTGCATTCAAAGCAGTTACCGACAGCAAACAAGTAGCCGTTCTTGTACCTACAACTGTGCTTGCTATGCAGCATTACAATACTTTTAAAGATCGTTTAAAAGATTTTCCGTGTACGGTAGCATATTTGAGTCGCGCCGTTTCTACTCAAAAAACCAAAGAAATACTTGAAAAACTTGAAAAAGGTGAAGTGGATATTCTTATCGGAACACATAAATTGGTGGGGAAATCAGTGAAATTCAAAGATTTGGGTTTGTTGATTATTGATGAGGAACAGAAATTTGGCGTTTCCGTGAAAGAAAAGCTCAAAGAACTGAAAGCAAACGTAGATACACTTACCCTTACAGCAACGCCGATTCCGCGCACGTTGCAGTTTTCGCTTTTGGGAGCGCGCGATTTGTCTATCATTAATACACCACCGCCCAATCGTTATCCGGTGCAAACTGAAATTCATCCTTTTGATGAAGATGTGATTCGGGAAGCAATTCAATTGGAAATGAACCGGAACGGTCAAGTGTTTTTTATCAATAATCGTATTCAGAATATTTATTTGATGGAAGCGATGATAAAACGACTTGTCCCGGGTTGCAGAGTGGCTGTAGGACATGGACAAATGCACGCCGATGATTTGGAGGAAATAATTGTGGATTTTATTGATTATGAATACGATGTATTGGTTGCGACTACGATTGTAGAATCCGGTATTGATATCCCGAATGTGAATACGATTATTATTAACAGCGCGCACAAATTTGGGCTGAGCGATTTGCATCAGTTGAGGGGTAGAGTAGGGCGCAGCAACAGGAAAGCGTATTGTTATCTTCTTTCGCCGGAGATGAGTTTGTTAACACCCGAAGCGCGCCGGAGATTGCAAGCCGTGGAAACCTTTTCGGAGCTTGGCAGCGGTTTCAATATTGCGATGCAGGATTTGGATATTCGCGGAGCTGGAAATATGCTTGGAGCGGAACAAAGCGGTTTTATTGCCGATTTGGGTTATGAGACCTATCAGCGAATTCTAAATGAAGCCGTCCATGAACTAAAAGACGAGGAATTTGCCGAACTTTATGCGGATGAACGTACCGAAAATAAAGGAAATACCGCTTATGTGACCGATTGTCAGATAGATACGGATATGGAACTGATGTTTAGCGATGAATATATCGAAAATGTATCGGAACGTATTTCGTTATATCGAGAATTGGATAATATTGAAAATGAGGTGGATTTAATTGAGTTCCAAAAGAATTTGGAAGACCGTTTTGGAAAAATCCATAAAAAAGGGTTGGGATTGATGTTGATTGTACGCTTACGCTGGCTTGCAATGCGTTACGGTGTGGAAAAATTAGTACTCAAAAACGGACAGATGATTGCTTTTCTTGTCTCCAATCTTAATTCTCCTTATTATCAATCGGATGAATTTGGTAAATTGCTGCAATATATGGCTTCTCATCCGCGTACAACCAAACTACGCGAACAAAATGGAAAACGCTCAGTGGTATTTATGGATGTAAAAACAGTGGAAGAAGCTTGGAGCATATTCGGCGGATTATAGCATAAAAATCCGTTCGCAGAGAGATGAACACTATAATTAAACGCGGTGTAAGTATATACAGTCAACAAAGAAAGGGAATAAAAATAAAAAGACGTCTGGAAGTAAATCCGGACGTCTTTTTATTCAAACTAATTATACTAACAAAAAATATGATGTTATTTCTTTTCAGATTAATGGCATTTTGTACTTCCCCGATTCAAATTATTCTTTATCTCACATCCGGTGCAGCCGTCGCAATTGGAAGATTTATTTTTTGTTTTAAGGGAGCGAACGGTTCTCATAATAATATAAACAATAGTAATGAGAACGATCGCCAGTGTAATAATATTCTGTGTCATAATTTAACCTGTTTTTTAAATAAAAATACTGCCTATTTGATAAGTGGCAAATGCCACTAACCATGCTAAAAAGGTAGTAAAAACCATTGTAAATATTGCCCAACTCCAGTTTGCTTCTTTCTTTATGGCGGCAATTACCGCTACGCAGGGAAAATATATCAGCACAAAAAGCATAAAGCCATAAGCCACAAGAGGTGTGAATACTTTTTGCCCTTTCAGCTTGCCGCTGGTGTGTGTTTGACTTTGAAGTTTGTCAATCAAGCTGCTCGATGTCTCGTCCGCCGCCAAATCTGCGTGATAGAGAACGCCCATTGAACCCACCACAATTTCTTTGGCTGCCAGCCCCGTGATAATGCTTATTCCGATTTTCCAATCGAAACCCAACGGTTGAATTGCCGGTTCGATAAAATGTCCCAAGCGTCCTATGTAGGATTGTTCTTGATGTTCGGCTGTTTTCGCCAATTCAATTTCCGCAATCTTTTCAGATTTTACACTATCGGGTAAGCTGGTGTTTTGCTCTAAATAAGCTATTTGTTTGTCAAAATCGGAAGAATAATTTACGTGAATCGGATAATAACTTAACGCCCAAATAAGAATGGATGCTAACAAAATCACCGTTCCCATTTTACGTAAATATTGGGAACCTTTGAACCACATATGTTTGGTGGTGTTTTTCATCGTAGGGATACGATAGGGCGGCAGTTCCATGACAAAGGGAACATCTTGTTTGGCAAATACTGTGTTTTTTAGCAACAAAGCGGTCAAAACAGCCAACAAAACTCCTATCAGGTAAACCGAAAGCAATACCAAACCTTGATTTTTTTGGAAAAAAGCCGAAATAATAAGCACATAAACAGGTAAGCGCGCGCTACACGACATAAATGGAGTGATAAGCATTGTAATAATCCGGTCTTTTCGGTTTTCAAGCGTACGAGTTGCCATTATGGCTGGTACATTGCAACCAAATCCCATTAATAAAGGGATGAAAGATTTTCCGTGCAGACCGATTTTGTGCATTAATCGGTCCATAATAAAAGATACGCGCGCCATATAACCCGTATCTTCCATAAGCGAAATGAAGAAAAATAAAATGAGAATGTTTGGCAGGAAAACAATTACACCGCCCACGCCGCCAATAACTCCGTCTATAATCAAATCGTGCAGAGCGCCTGCAGGGATTATGTCGTTCAGTAGGTTTCCGATGTAACCTACGCCTGATTCTATCCAATCCATAGGGAAACTTCCAATGGTAAACGTGGCTTGAAACATTAACCACATTAAAAAGAAAAAGATAGGGAATCCCCAAATTTTATGTGTGAGCAGAAAATCGATATTACGTTTTTGCTTTTGGTCTGGCGCGTACGTGGTAACTTCTTTGAGCGCTCCGGAAATAAAACCGTATTTAGCGTTTACAATTACCGTGTCTGAATTCTCGCCGTATTCTTTTTCCAAATTATCGACTTCCGTTTGAACAGCCGAAATAATTCTCGCGTAATTGTTGTGTGATTTTAGTTTTTCCAATACGCTTTTATCTTTTTCCAATAGTTTGATAGCCGTATAGCGTGTAGAATCATAAATTTTAGTAGCCTGACCCGTTTTTAATTCTTTCTGAATTTTCATTATGGCTTCTTCAATTACATTTCCGTAATTGATATGAATGTGTCTGACTATGGGATTTTTATCTTCATACACCTTAATTACTTCTTCTATAAGTTCAGAGATACCCTCTCCTTTTACGGCTACCGTAGGAATAATGGGGATGCCGAGCATTTTTCCCAAATTTACGTAATCCAGATTTGTTCCTTTCTGCTTCAATTCATCATACATATTCAAAGCGATGATTACTTTGATGTTCATATCAATCAATTGAGTGGTAAGAAATAAATTCCGTTCCAGGTTTGAGGCGTCCACCACATTTATAATTATATCGGATTGCTTTTTCAAAATGTGATTACTTACGAAAAGTTCTTCAGGAGAATACTCTGTGAGCGAGTATGTTCCAGGTAAATCCGTAACTTTTAACTTATATTTTGGTGTGGAAATAATAGCTTCTTTTGCTTCCACGGTTACTCCGCTGTAATTACCGACACGTTCGTGTGAGTTTGACGCGTAGTTGAATAAAGTGGTTTTTCCACTGTTCGGATTTCCAACCAAGGCAATTTTAATGGCATTGCCTTTTTCTGCTTTTTCGAATATATTTTCTGTATTTTCATCAATTGTTCCGTTATATTCCGACAGGTTAATTTCATTTTGTTCGTTTTCGGGTACAACTTCAATCAACGCTGCTTCTTTGCGCCGTAACGAAATGTTGTAATCCATAATTTCATACTCGATGGGGTCTTGCAGAGGCGCATTTTTAATTACTTTTACAGTTCGGCCCTTCACAAATCCCATTTCGGTAATTCGCTTGTGGAAGGTTTGATTTCCGCCCACTTTCACAATTACTCCTTTTTGATTATTTAATAATTCTGATAGATACATACAATTTAATTTTTAGAAAGTAAAACCGAATCTGAAAATTGCCGCAAGAGCATTTTTTAGACTATTGCTTTGTCCTGAAGGATGGATAATGTATTGAATATCAGGTTGAATAAACAAATATTTTCCAATGGGTTTTTGCCAAGTGAGTTCAATTGCAGTTTCGCTATTAAGATTTGCGGTTAAATGTGCATGCGCCACAGAAAAACCCAAAATATCATCTCCTTTTTTACTCAAAAAACCGGAAGCATTCAAACCCAAACCAAGATATAAATTATTTGTGCTCAATTTTGAGGGGCTGTAACCGGCTTGTAAAAACGCACCGATATTTTTATCGTTCGATTCCCACAACTTTTGATCGATAATAGAATATACGCCCCAAGTATTAGTGTTTAAGGAATCGGGAAAATTTTTATCCAGACGCCTTTCTATAAAATGATCGTGTGCAAAAACCCCAATTTTATAGGTGCCTGATAAATTATTTAGATTAAATTGATGTTGAATTTCTGTTACTCCCAGCACTCCATCACCTTTTTTAAACTGCCATTTTATATTATAAGGATTTTCTTCAAAATCTGTCGGCGAGCCGTCATATATTGCATTTATCCACGATGTTCTTTCTGAAATATTCCATTTTGAAGTAATACCCGGTGAGGTAAGAGGAAAAATGGGGGCGTGAAGATTTAGCGAAAAAGTAGGAATTATCCCGAATGAACTATTGAGAAATAAACCGCCGTATTCTGTACTTGCAAGTTCAACATTTAAATCTTGCAATCCAATGGTGAATTCTACTTTCCCTAATTGTTGTTTGTACCAAAGTTCCTGCAAATAAGTATGATTTCCGGCTTCGATATTTGAAACTACTTGTATATCTCCGAATAAAGTTTCAGTGGGAGTTCCGCCGTGCGTATTGGCTGCATTTATAAAAAACTGTCCTCCTTTCCAAAGTCCCGCTTTTTCAATATCCAGTGCGATTTCAAAATTCGCAAATCCCAAATAGGTATATCCTTTTTTAATCCCTCCCGATAAATTTGCAACATTGTCGCCAACGTATGACGCTGCAAACGTCAATGAATTTTCTGATTCGTTTTCTGTTTCTTGAGCTTGAAGATAAAATGCCGCGATTGATAAGAAGAGAAGTAATAAAGTTTCTTTTTTCATAATTTTCAGTATTTATTAATTGATACTGCAAAATTACTGTAACCCATTTTTTAGTGAAATACCAAAAAATGATGAAAAAAAGAATCGTAATCATCTTTTCTGATGATGTCTATATGGTGCTTTCCAAAGTAATATGCTTATTTACAACAGCATATATAGTTAAACCGGAGGCGGATTTAATACCTGTTTTTTGGGAAATATTTTTCCGATGGGTAATAACAGTATTGATACTAATATTTAGTTTGTCGGCGATTTCTTTGTTTGATAACCCGAGCGCAAGCTGTTTCAAAACTTCTATTTCCCGCTCACTGAGTAATTTTTCGGTCGTATTTACAGTGTTTGAATCATCGGAATAGAGTTGATTTTTAATAACATCTGTGATTTTTTCCGGTGTGTCATTAATATTAATTACCGCGTCGAAAAGTGAAAGTAACTGTTCATCAAAAAGTTGGTAAGTAAATGCAATCCAATGGGAGGAAGCCCAATTTTTTCTGAAAGATTGAAATTCTTTATTGTTATATTGTGCAATGGAGGGATTGGCTATTAATATACTTTCAGGAAATTTTCTCAGTGTTTTTTCCGCTTCAGATAAATCATCTGCTTGAGATACCTGTATAGATAAATTTGAAGACAAAATAGCTTTCAATAAACCTTGGTAGAGAATAAACGATGATTCTATAATGATAATATTTATTTTTTCCTTGTGCATATTATTCTCTAATTTCCAATTCCATTTTCTCTACTAAAGGAATTAAAATTAAATCTTCAATTAACGAATGTATTTTCAGGTCGTAATTTAATTCTGTCAGCTTAAAAAAGAGTTTTCGACGCACCTGACGATCTTCTTTGAGCGGAAGATATTTTATTAGTAATTGTACCAAATCATCCAACTTTTCTTCAATATCATCATGGTGCTCTTTGTATTCCACAACCGAATAGGACGTGTTTTGAATGCACTCACTTTTATCTTTGTTTTGTATACAGCGTATTAAACTGTTGATGTAAGGAAAAACAATTTCATTTTCGTATATCAGATGCTCTTTTACTTCGTTGAAATAGTTTTGAAAAAAATTATCCACCATCTTAATTTCCGGAGTATCATTTAATTTGTAAAGCAGTTGTATTGAATCCTGAATGGAAGGATAAATATCATTTAAGTAGTAGGTATGGCTGTTTTGTAGGTACTTAACAATAAGAGGTAAGTCGTTAATCATTAGATCATTAGGGGTGGCGTCTTCTGTTTCAATATATAAGTTGAGTAAATACAAGAACAGTCCAAATCGTATGTTTTTATCTTCGCATACTTGACCGACTGTTTTTGTCTGTTGTAACGGAAGCAATATGTCAAAATGCTCTAAAAAAAGAAGCACTTTAGGATGTTGCAAAACAATACTTGTAATAATTGTTTCGGGTGTGATGTTATTTTTTATCGTATTCATTGATGAAAAAATAAGTAAGAAACTATTT
Source organism: uncultured Paludibacter sp. (assembly GCA_900498215.1). Lineage (GTDB taxonomy): Bacteria > Bacteroidota > Bacteroidia > Bacteroidales > Paludibacteraceae > UPXZ01. The sequence continues at coordinate 2,992,798 of LR026962.1, forward strand.
TACTGCAAAGATAATAGTTTTTATTATAAAGAATTATTCTAAATTGAATATTTTTTAGTCGTCGCTGTGAACATTTTTCATCTCTTGTTGTTTTATTATCAAAAGAGAATAATTCTTATCTAATAATTGTATTATGAACTTAAAAGCTAAAATCTACGAAGTACTAAAAAATGCAGATTTAAGAATTACACCGCAACGTGTAGCGGTATTAGAAGCATTTTATACGTTAAAAAATCATCCTACGGCTGATAAAATTATCCAATTTGTACAGAAAAAAAACCCAAATATAGCGGTAGGAACGATTTATAAGGTAATAGATATACTTATTCAGAAAGAAATCGTTCGCCTTGTGAAAACTGATAAAGGGGTGATGCGCTATGATGAAATTCATGATCATCACCATCATTTGGTGAGTGAGAATTCGGATATGATTGAAGATTATTATGATGAAGAATTGGATGAATTATTGAAAAAATATTTTGAAAAAAAGAGAATTGAAAACTTTACTATTGAAGATATTAAAGTAGAAATTACCGGAAACTTTGATAAATAACGGAACTCAATAAATTATCCACCTGCTGTAATCGGCAGAATATAAATAACTCAAAACAAAATATTAACAAATAAAAAATAAAAGATTATGAAAACAAACGAATCAACCAAAGTTATAAACCTGTTAAATCAGGTTTTATCGGATTTACAAGTAGTGTATCAAAACCTACGCGCCTCGCACTGGTTAATCAAAGGAAATCAGTTTTATCAACTTCATAAATTTTATGAAGAACTTTACAACGAAACATCTGAAATGGTAGATGAAGTTGCCGAACGTATTTTAATGTTAGGCGGCGAACCGCTGCACACATATTCCGACTATTTAAAAGCTTCTAAAATTACTGTAGTTACAAAAGTTCCTAAAGGATTTGAAAGTTTAAAAACCGTGGTCGATGACCAAGAATATCTACTTGCTTCTTACCGTAGCATATTAGATGCAGCCGACGACAACAAAGACGAAGGAACAGTGGCTTTAATGAGCGATTTTATTGCTTCAACCGAAAAAAGATTATGGATGCTTCATTCAACTTTAGCTTAACTTGGAAACGCATATAAATGTATTATAATTAAAATGAAAAATGGAAAATACGTCAAACACAGGAAAATGTCCTGTTACGGGGTCAACCCACAATAGAGGAGGCACAAAAAATCGTGACTGGTGGCCTAATCAATTAAGATTAAATATTCTGAGGCAAAATTCCAATTTGTCAAATCCTATGGATGAAAATTATAATTATGCTGAAGAATTCAAAACCCTTGATTTTTATGCCTTAAAAAAAGATTTATTGGCATTAATGACAGATTCGCAAGATTGGTGGCCTGCGGATTTTGGACACTATGGTCCCTTGTTTATCCGTATGGCTTGGCATAGTGCTGGAACTTACAGAACAGGAGATGGACGTGGAGGCGCAAGAGCAGGATTGCAAAGATTTGCCCCACTTAACAGCTGGCCTGATAATGCTAATCTTGACAAAGCGCGCAGGTTGCTTTGGCCCATAAAGCAAAAATATGGAAGAAAAATTTCTTGGGCTGATTTGATGATTTTAACAGGGAATGTTGCGTTGGAATCAATGGGATTCAAAACCTTTGGATTTGGAGGCGGAAGAGAGGACGTGTGGGAACCGGCTGAAGATGTTTATTGGGGGTCAGAAACAACTTGGTTAGAGGATAATAAACGCTATTCTGGTGAGCGTGATCTTGAAAATCCGCTTGCGGCTGTACAAATGGGACTTATTTATGTGAATCCGGAAGGACCGGGTGGAAATCCTGATCCTATTGCTGCAGCCAAAGATATCAGAGAAACTTTTGCAAGAATGGCTATGAACGATGAAGAAACAGTAGCATTAATTGCAGGTGGACATACATTTGGTAAATGCCATGGCGCAGGCGATGTTACTTTAGTTGGGAAAGAACCGGAAGCCGGAGAAATTGAAAACCAGGGATTAGGTTGGATAAGTAAACATGGTAAAGGACATAGTGGAGATACAATTACAGGAGGACCGGAAGTAACATGGTCTCAAACTCCTACCAAATGGAGCAACTATTTTTTTGAAAATCTTTTTGAATGTGAATGGGAACTTACAAAAAGCCCTGCAGGAGCATACCAATGGATTGCAAAGGACGATATGAAAGCAGGAACAATTCCAGATGCGCACGATCCTTCTAAAAAACATTCTCCAACAATGTTGACAACAGATTTGTCGCTTAGATTTGACCCGATTTATGAAAAAATTTCAAGACGATTTTATGAAAATCCTGAAGAGTTTCAAAATGCTTTTGCGCGTGCTTGGTTTAAACTCACTCACCGCGATATGGGACCTCTTTCACGTTATCTTGGACCCGAAGTTCCTGCAGAAGAACTAATCTGGCAAGATCCGATTCCTGAGGTTAATCACGAACTTATTAATGAAAGTGATATTGAAAAATTAAAATTCACTTTATTGGAATCGGGATTAACGATTTCACAATTAGTGGTAACGGCTTGGGCTTCAGCATCTACATTTAGAGGGTCTGATATGAGAGGTGGAGCTAATGGCGCCAGAATTCGTCTTGAACCTCAAAGAAATTGGGAAGTTAATAATCCGGAACAATTAGAAAGAACATTGCAAATTCTTGAAAAAATTAAAAATGATTTTAACTCAGCTCAAACAAGTGATAAAAAAATTTCTTTAGCAGACTTAATTGTATTGGGAGGGTGTGCGGCAGTAGAAAAAGCAGCTACAAACGCAGGATTGGATGTAAAAGTTCCATTTGCACCAGGGCGTATGGATGCTTCTCAAGAACAAACAGATATAAAAGCCTTTGATGTAATGGAACCTATTGCTGATGGTTTTAGAAATTATTTGAAAAAGAAATTTACGGTGGCTGCTGAGGAATTATTGATAGATAAGGCGCAATTATTAACCCTTACCGCCCCTGAAATGACTGTTCTCATAGGAGGAATGCGGTCGTTGAACGCTAATTACAATAATTCTCAAAATGGTATACTTACAAAACATCCGGAAGTACTTACAAATGATTTTTTTGTTAATCTTTTGGATATGAATACCGTTTGGAAACCAATCGCTGAGGATAAAGAAACATTCGCCGGATACGACCGTAAAACTGGAGAAATAAAGTGGACGGCAACCCGTGTTGATCTTATTTTCGGTTCTAATTCGGAACTTAGAGCGATTGCAGAGGTTTATGCATCTAATGACGCACGAGAAAAATTTGTCATGGATTTTGTAAAAGTATGGAATAAAGTTATGAACCTCGATCGTAATTAAATCATTTATTAATAAAAAAATAAACATATAATAATTAACAATTAAACAATTTAAAAATGGAAGAAAAAAATCAAGAAGTGGTATCTATGCCACGTATCGGAGATAAAGCTCCGGCATTCAAAGCAGTAACTACACAGGGTGAAATTAATTTCCCATCGGATTATGAGGGAAAGTGGGCAATCCTTTTCAGCCATCCGGCAGATTTTACACCGGTTTGTACATCGGAATTTATGACTTTTGCTACAATGGAACAAGATTTTGCTGCACTCAACTGTCAGTTGGTAGGACTTTCTGTTGACGGGCTTTACAGCCATATTGCTTGGTTGCGTACTATCAAAGACAAAATCGAGTACAAAGGAATGAAAAATGTTGAAGTAAAATTCCCGTTGATTGAAGATATTACGATGGATGTGGCTAAAATGTATGGAATGATTCAGCCGAGTGAAGCCACCACCAAAGCTGTTCGCGCTGTATTTTTCGTTGACCCGAAAGGGATAATCCGTACCATTATTTATTATCCATTGTCTTTAGGGCGTAATTTTGACGAGTTGAAACGTGTCCTTATTGCACTTCAAACTGCGGATGAATTTGGAATTGCTACTCCTGCAGATTGGCGTCCGGGAGACGATGTTATTGTTCCTACAGCAGGCTCGTGCGGAACAGCTAAAGACCGTATGGAAGGTAAAGAAGGTGAAATGACTTGTTACGACTGGTTCTTCTGTACAAAAAAACTATCGAAAGAAGAAGTGGAGAGTAAGATTTATAAAAAATAATGCAGAAAGTCTCAAACTTTTAAACGAAAAATAACCTGCTGATTTCAGCAGGTTATTTTTCGTTTAAAAGGGATATTCGTAAAATAAAAAAACAAAGCCAACTAAATCATTGTGAGATAGTTGGCTTTTTCGTATCTTTGATTATTCCCCCGTTATTTGTGTTAGTGGCATAAAACGGAGGTAATAACCCCAAAAAGATATGTCAAAAGTACAAAAAATTTCTCANATTTCTCCTACATTAGGATTTACAGAGTTTGATGTTTATCAAAATTACCGTTCAAGTTTTTCACAAAGCGAGTTAGGCAAACTTCACGAAGTTTTNCCTTTTACCGATTTTTGTCGNAGCATTGGTCTTAAAGATAAATCCAGTGGTCGTCAGAGTTATTTCTCGGCGGAAGGTAAGGTAGCTTTGATGCTATTAAAGTCCTACACTGGTTTTTCNGATNCNCANTTGATNGANCATTTNAACGGCAATATNCATTACCAAATGTTTTGNGGTNTNTANATCCATCCTTTACGNCCACTAAGCAATTTTAAGATTGTCAGTGATATTCGTGTAGAGATAGCATCGTTATTAGATATTGATTCTGCGCAGCAAGTATTGGCATCGCATTGGAAACCGTATTTGAAAAACCTGCACGTGTGTATGACTGACGCTACCTGTTATGAAAGCTATATGCGTTATCCAACCAATATAAAGCTCTTATGGGAATGCGTCCACTGGCTTGATGCTCATTTGTCTGATTTTTGTGGAATACTTCATCAGCGTGTTCCACGTAATAAGTTTAATGATGTCTCCAAGGTTTATCTCTCTTACAGTAAAAAACGCAAGAACAACGTGAAGAAATCAAGAAAGCGGATGCTTGTNCGCAGATTATTGCATTTNTTGGAGAAATTATTATCCCAAATAAAATCATTATTAAAAAATNACGCTAAGGGTTTATCTCTTTCAACCGATTTTCGCAAACGTTTATCTGTCATAGAAGAAGTATTGGAACAACANAAAAGGATGTTTGAGGGCGAAAACATATCGGATAGAATTGTCAGTGTTGATAAACCTTATATTCGCCCCATTGTCAGAGGCAAAGAANTCAAAACCGTAGAGTTNGGGGCAAAAGTAAACAATATCCAAATAGACGGGATTTNTTTTATCGAACATCTCTCTTTCAAAGCCTTCAATGAAGGAATACGCCTCAAACAATGCGTATGGTTACATCAACACTTAATGAAAACACGGGTGAAAGCCATAGGGGCAGACGGCATCTATGCCAATAACACGAACAGACGTTTCTGTACAAAATACAACATTCATACCTCATTTGTACGCAAGGGAAAACCCGCTAAGGATGAAAAGGACAGGACGATGCTCAGAAAAGAATTAAGTCGTGAAAGAGCCACACGGATGGAAGGAAGTTTTGGAACTCAAAAACAACACTACGATTTACTCAAAGTACACGCCCGAACGAAACAAACCGAGATNCTTTGGATATTTTTTGGAATACATACTGCCAATGCCGTAAAAATGATTGAGAAAGTACAAGCGGCGAGGCACAAGAAAATAGCCTGAATACATAATAACGACAAAAAAATAGAAGTTTTTTTACNGGAACTTCCAACGCTTTATGTCCGAAAATTAGAAAACAGTGTCTTTTTTAACTTTATCACTAAAATGATGTTGATAAAACCACAAAAAAAACAAATCAGCAGGCTGTTTTTTTGTTTCAGTTCTGCTGATTTGTTGTATTTAACGAATATCCCTAAAAACAAAAGAACCGCATTGTTATTCTGTTGAGAAAACTCCTGTAAACAGGATTTGAGCCACTAATTCTCTTTGTAATCTGCTGTTCCGAAAAATCGGAAACCCGAAGGTTGCAGCCCGCCATTGAAAACCGACCGACTCAGTATAAATTTCGTGTTGAGTTTTCCAATCTCAGAACAATGCGGTCGTACAAATATAACCATATTTTTTCGAACTGTATCAAAAAAAAGCAAAATATTTATGTTAAAAAAGCATTTGTCTTTTTCTTTGAAATAAAAAGACAATAATTACTAAAAATTGGAGAGAATATTTCGGTATTTTAAAGAAAAGATATACTTTTGTAGCTCGAAAAATTTTTTAACAAAAAAGAAAGAATTTTATGGCAAAAAAAGAAACAACTACATCTCCTGAACTTGAGAATGTAGGTCTGGTATTATCCAAATCGGAACAATTTATTGAAAAACATCAAAAACAAATTCTTATCGGCGTTGGTATTGTAGTAGCAATAGTATTAGCTGTATTGGCTTTTCGTAACTATTATATGAAACCGCGTGTAGAAGCAGCTGAAAATGCTATTTATAAGGCTCAGAGTTATTTTGCTATTGATTCTTTTAAAGTTGCGTTAGAAGGCAATGGTTCTGCAGATATGATAGGATTCAAAGAAATCGCATCAGAATATGGAATGACTCCGAGTGGAAAACTGGCAACTGCTTATGCCGGGATATGTTACTATAAATTAGGTGATTATAAAAATGCTGTAAAGTTCCTCTCACAGTATGAGGGTAAAGATGAATATTTCAAAACTTCTGTTATAGGACTTACTGGGGACGCTTATGCAGAAATGGGCGAAACAAATAAAGCATTTGATTTTTACAAAAAAGTTGCAGCTACTAAAAATGAATTGGCTCCTATATATTTGAAAAAAGCAGGAATTCTTTATGAAACCAAAGAAAAGCCGGACGAAGCATTGAAAATGTACAAAGAAATTAAGGAAAAATATCCTACAAGTATGCAAGCAGGCGATATTGATAAATACATTGCTCGTGTAGAGAAATAAGTTAAGTAAAAACTATAATATAAAGCTGCTTGCTTTTTGTACAGTAAGCGGTTTTTTTATGTAAAATAAATATGGCAACAGAACTGTATAACTTGTCTGATTATGATCCCGATGCAATGCCCGATAAAGAAGTAGTTGCAAAACAACGTTACGGAATCGTGGTGGCAGAATGGAATCCTTCTATTACTGAAATATTAAAAGAGGGAGCATATAAGGCTTTATTAGAATGCGGTGCGATAAAACAAAATATTGATGTTATCCATGTTCCGGGCACAATTGAGTTAACGTATGGTGCAAAATACTTGCTCGAACAAAAAAAGAAATACAATGCAATAATTGTATTGGGATGTGTGATTCAAGGCGAAACACGACATTTTGATTTTGTGTGCGAAAGTGTCACTCATGGTATTACAGAACTGAATTTACGTTCCGATGCATGTCCTGTTATTTTTGGAGTGCTTACTACCAATAACTTACAGCAAGCCAAAGACAGAGCGGGGGGAATTCATGGAAATAAAGGTGAAGAAGCTGCAATTACAGCCGTAAAAATGGCAAATATTGTTTTGTAATTCCAGAAAAAACACTTATCTTTGCACTCGCAAAAAGGGCAGTTACCAGAGTGGCCAAATGGGGCTGACTGTAACTCAGCTGTCTTTCGACTTCGGTGGTTCGAATCCATCACTGCCCACTTTGTAAAATTAGAAATTAAAAATTAGAAAACTCTAACTTCATATTTCTAATTTCTAACTTGAAAAACTGCGGAAGTAGCTCAGTCGATAGAGCATTAGCCTTCCAAGCTGAGGGTCGCGGGTTTGAGCCCCGTCTTCCGCTCTAAAAGAGAAACGCTGTAAATTTTGAATTTACAGCGTTTTTTGTGTTTTTTATGATTCTTGGGTTCAAGTCGAAAAGTTTTGTTTTCTTGATTTAGCGCTTAAAAGTGATATTCAGGCAGAAATCTATCAATTTATCTGAAATAATTTCGTAATTTTGTGTCAGGTTGTTTATAGTATATTTTATTACTTGATAAAAAATCGAAGATACGACTTTTTTAATCAAAAGAACAATCTCTTTTTATTTTTTTCTAAACACACAATAGGTTTTTGCAATATTTAATATTAAAAAAATTGCATACTTTCCCCAAATAAGTTCAAACAATGAAGAGATTATTTTATTTATTTTTCATTCTTGCTGCTTTTGCATGTAAAGAACAAGAAGCTCCTCGTGTTATTAGTCAATTAAGAGCGCCGGCATATCCATTAATTAATATTGATACATATACAAATGCCTGGTTATTTGGTGATACATTATATAATGGTCAACTTTCACATTGGACTGGGAAAGAATTTCCTTTGTTGGGAGCTGTGCAAGTTGATGGAAAAGTATATCGATTTATGGGCACGGAAAAAAAAATGCTTAAATCCATACTAAAAACAGCAGAAAGTGAAAAATGGAATGCAAAATATATAACTAAAAGCCCAATAGGCAATTGGAAATCAAAAGATTATAATGATAAGAATTGGAATGAGGGAAAGGGGGCGTTTGGTTTGCGATCTTCAAGCAGCGCCATTAGCACCAAATGGGAAAACGAAAATATCTGGGTAAGAAGAGAATTTGTTTTAGATAGAGATTTGTCCAATGCAAAAGTGTATTTAGAATATTCACACGACGATGACGTAGAAATATATATTAACGGAATAGAAGTTGTGAAGATTAATGACCGGTGTCAAGATAATGCATTTTTGGAACTTTCTAAGGAAGTAACCGCCTCGCTTGTAAAGGGGAAAAATATTATTGCTGCATATTGTAAGAATAAAGTTGGAGATGCTTATTTAGACTTTGGATTATGTGAGGACCTTCACACTAATCCTGTTTTTCCACACACAGCCATTCAGAAATCTGTTACAGTTCTTCCTACGCAAACTATTTATAATTTTGCTTGTGGTGCGGTTAATCTTGAATTGACTTTTACTGCACCCTTACTTTTGGATAATTTGGAACTTCTTTCACGTCCTATTAACTATATTACATATAAAATTTCTTCTAATGATTCCAAATCCCACACAGTTAATTTGTATTTGGAGGGAGGAACTTCTTGGGCATTAAATGTATTCAATCAACCCAGCGTTACTGAAACCTTAGAGAAGGATAATTTGCTTTTTCTTAAGACAGGAAGTAAAGAACAAAAAATACTAGGAAAGAAAGGAGATAATATTTGTATTGATTGGGGTTATTTCTACCTTGCGACCGACAAAAAGAATACACGGTCTGCATCAGGAAATTGTTATTTAATGCGAAAAGAATTTTTAGAAGCAGGAGTTTTAAGCACAAATAAATCAGTTTCACCTGATGAACAAAATAGTTTTGCATTTTCACGTTCCTTAGGGATGGTGAAGAAAGAGGTCAAAGGTTATTTTATGTTGGGTTACGACGATATTTATTCTATCCAATATTTCGGAAAAAATCTTTATCCGTACTGGAATAAAAACGGCAATAAGGATATTTACAGTTTGTTCTCTTCAGCTAAAAAAGAATATAAATCCATTAAAAAATCTTGTGATGACTTTGACAATTCATTGATGATAGCTGCAGCAAAAAGCGGAGGGCAAAAATATGCAGAACTTTGCGCCTTAGCATACAGGCAGTCTATTTCAGCACATAAACTTGTGCAAGCTCCTAATGGAGATTTATTGTTTTTGTCGAAGGAAAATTTTAGTAGCGGATCTATTGCAACAGTTGACGTTACTTACCCCTCAGCGCCCTTATTCCTATTATACAATGTGGAATTATTAAAAGGAATGTTAAATCCTATCTTCTATTATGTAGAAAGTGGAAAGTGGAAAGAATCATATGCTCCACATGATATTGGCATTTATCCCATAGCTAACGGACAAATTTCACAAACTTTGTTACCTGTGGAAGAATCAGGAAATATGCTAATTTTGACAGCTGCCATTGCTACGATGGAAGGAAATGCTCAATATGCACAAAAACACTGGAAGACACTTTCGAAATGGGCGGATTTTCTAGTAGAAAAGGGATTTGATCCTGAAAATCAGGAAAATACGGATGTTTTTACGGGTTTTTCCGCTCATAATGCTAATCTTTCAATTAAGGCTATTCAAGGGATTGCTTCATATGGTCGGTTGGCTGATATGCTGGGTCAGAATGATGCAGCTCAAAAATATACTGCTTTAGCCAGAGCAATGGCGTTAAAATGGGTAAAATTAGCAGATGACGGAGATCATTACCGTTTTGCTTTTGATCAACCCGGTACGTGGAGTCAGAAATATAATTTGGTGTGGGATAAAATATTGAAAATTAATGTCTTCCCTCATGAAGTTCCTGAAAAAGAAGTAGCATATTATTTAAGTAGACAAAATATTTATGGTCTGCCTTTAGATAGTAAACATCAATATACTAAAGCAGACTGGATAGTGTGGTCAGCTACTTTATCTCGTAATAAATCTGATTTTCAGCAATTTATAAATCCGCTTTATAAATTTGTAAATGAAACAACAGATAGAATCCCTATGTCTGATTGGTATTGGACAGATAAACCGGAACACGTAGCCTTTAGGGCGCGTTCAGTACTTGGGGGGTATTTCATTAAAATGATGGAAGATAAAATAATTTCCCAATGCGATTAATATTATTATTCTATGTTTTTTATAAATTTAATCTTTTAAGATTTTGAGAAGAATAGTTAATATAATATTTTTTTCCTTCATTTGCTTTATTAATTCTTATTCTAAAGATTCAGCAGGTGGGCTCTTATTTACTTCGAGTGCAGAAAAAGTAGATAAAAGAACCTCTATGTTAATCTTTTCCGACAAACTCCAAAAGATAGAGAACTCTTTCAATGTAAGTTTTGATTTGTCTATATGGGACATTCAGCAATTTGGACATATTTTTAGGGTAATTGATAAACAAAAAAAAGAAGTTGAGTTTGTTTTTGTCAATTTTTATGGCGTGGACAATATGTATCTTGATTTTCATAGTCCGATTACTCATAAATCTGTTCAAATTCCTATAACCAAGGAAACTATTGAGAAGAAAAAACTTTTACATTTTGATATTGATTTTGATCTGAAAAAAGATAAAGCAAATATTGTTCTGAACGATTCAGTATATACTTGTGCTCCTATAGGATTAGAAAATCCATCTTTTTTACAATTTGCCTTTGGACTTTACGGATTAAATCTTGATGTGCCTCAAATGCTGATTAAAAATCTAAAAATTCAAGCCGGTAATGGAAAATCCTATTTTTTCCCTTTAAAAGAATCTTCAGGAGAGTTTGCATACGATGAAAACGGCAAAACTAAAGCTCGTGTGAAAAATCCGGAATGGATTGTAAATAAACACTATTATTGGCAAAGGAAATCCAAATTCAATATTAAAAACAAAGCTTATCTCACTTTTGATGAAGGAAAAAATAGAATTTTAATTGTAAATAGCGACTCTATTCTGTGTTATTATCCCGGGAATAACAAAATAGAAAGATATGCTCTTAATACGCCTGTTGATTTCAATATAATTGATGCCATATATAATACTTCTTCTCGTCAATGTTATTTGTTAGGGGCAGATTCAGTTGCGTTATCTAAAACCAGTGTTTTCTCCAATGATATGTCAGTTCATTTTCTTAATCCCGAAAATGGCAGAAATTTACTCCATTTCAATAGTTTTTTTTCTACAACAAATGACTTATATCAATTTGGCGGATACGAAAATCATACTTATTCAGATAAAATAGCTAAGTTTAACAAAGGAGAACTTAGGTGGGAAGATATAAATTTTAAGGGCGATAAAATAACACCCCGTTTTTATTCAGCATCTGGTGATGGTGTGCATCCTGATGAAAAACTAATTTTTGGAGGATTTGGTAATGAAACGGGGAAGCAAGAACATGGGGGGCATAATATGTATGATTTATATCTTTTGAATTTAAAAAAACAGACCATTACCAATTTATGGACTCTTCATGGGGTTCCGAAAATTGAATTTATTCCGGGTAATAATCTGGTTTTAAGTAAAGATAAAACCTCTTTTTATGCATTTTGTTACGCTCATCACATACCTAAAACAACGGGATATTTGTATCGTTTTAATTTAAAGGACGGATTGTATGATATAGTAAGCGATTCCATAAAAGTTATTTCTGAAGATATGAATACATCTGTTAATTTGTTTTATAATAAACAGTTGAATGAATTTTATGTTGCCGTCGTAGAGTTTTTGGAAAATAATCAAACCAATATACAAATCTATACGTTACTTTCTCCATCTATTACCAAAGCCGAACTTGAAAATTTTATCCCAAGTAGAAAAACTAATTTTATATATATACTACTAATTGCTTTAATAACTTTATTAATAGTTTTATATGTTTATTTTCTTAAACAGAAGAAGAAAAAAGAAAAAGAGCATACATTAAAAACTGAATCCCTTATTGTTCCTCAAAGCAACATAGAATCAAACAAAATTAATAAAAACTCAGCTATTTATCTTTTCGGTAACTTTACTGCTTACAATAATAAAGGAAAAGACATTAGCTATCGTTTCAGTATGAAGTTACGTTCTTTGTTCACTATTATTATTCTATATACACATTCAGAATCTAAAATCTCTACCGAAAAACTCACTTCCTTTTTATGGCCTGACAAGGATAAGAATGAAGCAAAAAATATTCGTGGTGTAACTATAAACAGATTGAGAAATATTTTGGCCGATATTGACGGTATTGCTTTAATACATGAGAATTCTCACTGGCATTTTCATTTTGATAATAACTTTTATTGTGATTATCTTGAGTATTTATCTATTTTAGAAAAGTTGAAAAATTCCCAAAGTAAATCTTTCGATGAATTGATGGAGAAATTAGTTTCAATTGTTAATAATGGAGTGTTCTTACCCAATATGCAAGATGATAGTGGTGTTATTGAAAAGTATAAATCAAACGAAGAAGAGAGAATTGAAACCATCCTAAGAAATTATATGAAAAATCTTTACGAAGACAAAAAATACAAAGAAATAATTCAACTTTCAAAAACTTATTTTGCAGTTGACCCCGTGAATGATGAAATCTTGGATATTTGTCTTAAATCCTATACTAAATTAGGAAAGAAGGATGAGGCAAAAGCATTCTTAAGCTATTACAAGAAGGTTTTTGAGCAGATGACAGGTGAAGAATACAAAAAGCTATGATAGTTGAATTGTTTAGTAAATTACAGTTTTTTTTGAGCGTGTAACCCTGTTTGTAACCCAAACAATAACCAACCGTTTTTTACATTTGTCCAACTTAAGGCACAAATCTAAAAACATGAAAATATGAGAAACGCTCGAAAAACTTTTTCCGTTATTTTATTTACTTTATCACTAACATTATTCGCAGGAACAAAAACAACTCCGGGTATAGATTTCTACAAATCAAGTTTCGACATTGCGCTTCGCGCACCGGCTGTACCTCTTATACTTTCCGACCCTTATTTATCTATTTGGTCACCTTACGATAAACTCACCGAAGGTAGCACACAACACTGGACTGGAGAATCCCATCCACTTATTGGTGCAATTCGCGTGGACGGTAAAGTTTATCGGTTTATGGGGAAAGATGTGCCACTTCTTGCGTCTATTATTCCTTCTTCCAATACAAATAATAAATCTTGGACAGCCGCTTACACTTTTGATGAACCCAAAGCCAATTGGATAGATATTAATTACGATGATACCAAATGGAAAATAGGTGAAGCTGCATTTGGCACAAGTGAAATGCCGCACGTAAAAACCCTATGGAATACAAAAGATATCTGGATTCGTCGTACTTTTGATTTAAATGAAGATTTGAGCAAGGAACAATTGATATTACAATATTCTCACGATGACATTTTTGAACTCTATTTAAATGGAGAAAAATTAGTTAAAACCGACTATTCGTGGAAAAATGATGTACAATTAATATTAAACGATCAAGCTAAAAATAAACTAAAGAAAGGAAAAAACGTAATTGCCGCTCATTGTCACAATACTACAGGAGGAGCTTATGTTGACTTCCAACTTTTCAAGAAGGTTAATCGAAGTGGATTTGACACTGAAGCTACTCAACTTTCTGTGGATGTATTGCCTACACAAACTTATTATTCCTTTCTGTGCGGTCCGGTGGAACTCAATCTTATTTTTACCGCCCCGTTTTTACCCAACGATTTAGATCTCATTTCCACTCCTATTAATTATATTACTTACAACGTAAAATCAGCCAATAAAAAATTCCACGAGGTTCAATTATACATTGAAACTACTCCTCAAATTGCAGTGAATGATTTGTCACAACGGGTTTCTTCGGAGCGTATCGAGAAAAACGGAATAACATATCTAAAAACAGGAACGATTGACCAACCCATTTTGAAACATCCCGGAGATGGCGTTCGTATTGATTGGGGATATGCTTTTTTATCATCGGGAAATGGTGAAAATCAGGATTTAAATATCGGAGATTATTATGATATGAAGCAATCATTTATAGAAACCGGAAAACTATTATCAAATAAACCATCCGGAAAAATTATTTCTAAAATGAACGAATCAATGCCTGCTTTGGCGTGTGTGGATAATATCGGAACAATTAATAAAGATGGAAAATCCGGTTACGTAATGTTAGGTTATGATGACGTATATTCTATTGAGTATTTCTTTAAACAAAGAATGGCTTACTGGAAACACGATGGAAAAGTAGATATTTATCAGGCATTTGAAAGAGCCAAATCAAATTATTCAGATTTATTAAATAAATGTCGCGAATTTGACAATAGTATGATGAACGACGCGCTTAAGGCAGGAGGTAAAGAATATTCGGAACTTTGCGCTTTGGCATACAGACATACTATTGCAGCTCATAAACTTCTAAAAGACGAAGAAGGCAATCTTTTATTCCTTTCTAAAGAAAACAACAGTAATGGTTGTATCAATACCGTTGATTTAACTTATCCATCAGCGCCACTTTTCCTTATTTATAATACTGAGTTGATGAAAGGGATGATGAATCCGATTTTCTACTACAGCGAAAGCGGAAGATGGACAAAACCTTTCGCCGCGCACGATATTGGAACCTATCCTGTGGCAAACGGACAAGTTTATGGTGAAGATATGCCGGTTGAAGAAAGTGGAAATATGCTTATTTTAGCCGCAGCCATTAGTTTTATGGATGGCAACACAAATTACGCGCAAAAACATTGGGAAACATTAACCACGTGGGCAAATTATCTGGTGGAAAAAGGTTTAGACCCAGAAAATCAACTCTGTACCGATGATTTCGCAGGTCATTTAGCTCATAACGCCAATCTTTCCGTAAAAGCCATTTTAGGCATTGCAGGCTATGGATATATGGCAAAAATGGCTGGAAAAACCAAAGAAGGTGAAAGTTATATCAATCAAGCCAAGACAATGGCGCAAAACTGGCAGAAGATGGCAAGGGACGAAGATCATTATAAACTTGCCTTTGATAAATCCGGTACGTGGAGTCAAAAATATAATATGGTTTGGGACAAATTATTCCATTTAGGTGTTTTTGACCCGCAAATTTTGGATACTGAAATATCCTATTATGTGAAAAAGCAAAACACTTACGGTCTGCCACTTGATTCTAGGAAGGAATATACCAAATCCGATTGGGTTATGTGGACGGCTTGTATGTCTCCCGATGAAGATTCTTTTAACAAAATAGTGAATCCAATATATAAATATGCAGATGAAACCACAACTCGCGTTCCGTTAAGTGACTGGCATGATACCGAAACAGGAAAAATGGTAGGATTCAAGGCGCGCTCTGTAATTGGAGCATATTATATGAAAATGCTGTTTGACAAAGTAAATAACTTACAAAGCAAGTAAAAATTTAAACTGAATTCCTTAAACATATATCAAAAAACAGAAAAACATGAAAAAGAAAAGAAAAATCAACATTAGCATGATCGTGTCGCTTATGTTGCTTTCGGTGGGTGTTTTTTTAGTAGGTTGCACCGACCCTCTAAAAGAACAAAGTCATAAGGTGGATTACGATCCTAATAAACCCGTTACATTTACTTCGTTTGCTCCGGATAGTGGACGAGTTGCAACACAAATGCTTATTCGAGGTCAGAATTTCGGTTCCGATCGTTCAAAAATCAGTGTATTTATAAAAGATAAAAAAGCTGCAGTAATAGGTGTAAATAATGAAGGTACTATTATTTATTGTATTGTGCCGTCATTAAAAGGAACCGAAGTAGTTCATGGAGGAGATTTAGATTCAGGATTCGTCAAAGTTAAAGTGGAGGATCAGGAAATAATATCTCAAAAACAACTTTATTATACTTATAGCGAAAATGTGTCTACATTTCTCGGATTTACCGATCAGGATGGGAATTCTGCTATCGTAGACGGAAATTTTGAAAAAGCACAATTTCAAAGTCCATTTTGGCTTGCATTTGACAAGCCCACGCCTGAAGGAACTCCCCGTAATTTTTTCCTTATAGAAGAAAATAACGGATTACGCTTTATCAATATGGAAGAAAAGAAAGTGGAAACCGTTTTCCGCACAGGCAACGGAGTTGATCGCCCGCGTACTATTTCATTTACCCTGGATTATGATACGATGATTGTTGCAAACGATGCCGGCGACTGGACAAATATAGGGACGATTATGCTTGTACGCGATGCCAATTCAGGACATTTCATAACTTCATGGAAGTCAGTAATGAATCACAAACAATGCAACGGTGGAGCTATTCACCCTACAACCAACGAATATTGGTTTAATAGTTACGACAAATCCCAAGTTTATAAAGTAAAAGATCGCCATACAATTCCTTGGAAATATGGTAATTCAACGTGTACCAATGTGAATGGCACTGAAGGTTTATGCTATTTCTTCCTCGTACAAGACAATCAGTGGGAATTCAATATTCAAATAGCCCCAAGCGGTAAATTCGCATATATCGTAAGTAAAAATAAACACTATATTGCCCGTATGGAATTCAATTTTAACACGGGTAACTTTGAAAAACCACAACCTTTTGTGGGAATTCAAAATAAACCGGGTTTCTTGGATGGAGTAGGTTTAAATACCCAATTTAGAGAACCTCAGCAGGGTGCTTTTGACTCTCAAGACAATTTTTATGTTTGTGATGGTGAAAATAATTGTATCCGAAAAATTACCCCCACAGGTCAAGTGTCTACTTTTGCAGGACGTCCTGAAAAACCAGGTTATTCTGATGGAGCGCTTCGCGATGCTCAATTTGATGCTCCTTTCGGAATAATATACGATAAAGGTAACCAAACTTTTTATATTGCCGATCGTGATAACAAACGTATAAGATCAATCAAAGTAGAATAAAATAAATTAGAATAAATCATGAAACACATATTTATCTCAGTAATAAACATATTATTGTTTCTATTCTGTATTGTACCAAATGCTTTTTCACAATCGGCTGAAAAAATACAGATTAGCGGAACTGTTATCGACGAAAGCAAAGAACCAATGGTAGGCGTAGCTATATACGTAAAAAATGAAACAGGATTAGGTACAACAACAGATATCAATGGTAAATATAAAATTACTGCCACGAAAAATAGTACACTCATCTTTTCATTTATCGGATACGATAAACAAGAGATTATAGTCGATGGAAAAACTACTCTGGATATACAAATGACTAATACTAAAAGCAGTGTGCTTGATGAAGTGGTAATTACCGGTTTCGGAGCCCAAAAAAAGGTATCTATATCAGGTGCAATAACCACAGTAGATATGAAAACACTCAAAGTGCCAACCGCCAACATCACCAATGCTCTGCAAGGAAATATAGCAGGTATTATTGCGATGCAAACTTCCGGAGAACCGGGAGCAAATTCTTCAGAATTTTGGATTCGGGGTATATCTACCTTTGGAGCAGGTTCAAACGCTCTTGTATTGGTAGATGGATTTGAACGTCCTTTCAATGAAATCAATATAGAAGATATAGAGTCATTTTCGGTATTGAAAGATGCTTCTGCTACTTCTATTTATGGTTCGAGAGGTGCAAACGGCGTACTTCTTATTACCACTAAAAAAGGAGAAGCTGGAAAAATCAAGATATCAGGTAAAGCTGAATATGGCTATAATACACGTACAAGAACACCGGAATTTGTAGATGGAAACACTTATGCGTCTCTTTTAAACGAAGCCTTGCGAACACGAAATTTAGAGCCAATCTATAATGATATAGAACTGGATATAATAAAATATAATCTTGATCCGGATTTATATCCTAATATCAATTGGAAAGACGTATTACTTAAAGACGGGGCGAATGCTTATCGCGCATCCATCAATTTAAATGGAGGAGGACAAACGGCACGCTATTTCGTATCAGGAAGTTATGTTAATGAAGGTGGTATGTATAAAACCGATGATGCGCTGAATAAATATAACACCAACAGTAATTTGGAGCGATACAACTATCGTTCAAATGTAGATATAGACATTACTAAAACTACGGTATTACATACGGGTGTTGCAGGATTTCTCGAAAAGCAAAATCGTTCCGGGTTAGATATGAATATTTGGGAAGCTTTAGTGGGTTATGCGCCTGTAGCTACTCCAATTACTTATTCCAATGGACTTGTTCCAGCTTATGGTACAGGTAACCTGACAAACCCATGGGTAATGGCCACTCAAACTGGTTATAGGGAATTTTGGCGTAGTAAGGTGGAAACAAATGTATCTTTAGATCAGAATTTAGATTTTGTTACGCAAGGATTGCGTTTTACAGGGCGGTTTGCATTTGATTCCGATAGTAAAAACAATATTCGCCATATAAAATGGCCAGAACAGTACAACACCCAGCGACGTCGGGATAGTAATGGTAATATCGTTTTCTATCGCGTTTCTACCGAACGTTTGATGGAGCAGGAATCAGATTCTTGGGGTGAACGTATTTATAATTTAGAAGGCGAATTGGCGTATAATCGTCGATTTATGGAGGCTCATAACGTAGCGGTTTTTGTAAAATATTCTCAACGTGAACAAGGCGAAACATCCAATGTGGGTACTGATATTGAAAGAGGTATCCCTCGTCGTGATCAATCTCTTGCAGGAAGGGTAACGTATGATTTTAAAAATCGTTATTTTATTGAATTTAATGGTGGTTACACCGGATCAGAAGTATTTAAATTCGGACACCAGTTTGGTTTTTTTCCGGCTATCTCAGGAGCTTGGAATATTTCGGAAGAACCATTCATTAAAAAAATCACCTCTATTTTTGACTTGTTGAAAATTCGCTATTCTTATGGACAAGTAGGTAATAACAAAATAACCGACGATGTTCGTTTTCCCTACTTAGGCTCAATTGATGAGATGGCTGGCTATAATTATGGAGATATCGGAAGCCCATATTCTTTCTCAGGTCTACACATAGGTGTACTTGCAGCAGATTATCTGAGTTGGGAAGTAGCAACCAAACATAATCTTGGGTTTGATTTCAATTTATTCAATAATATGTTCTCAGGCGCTATTGATATTTATAAAGACACTCGTGATAAAATCTATATGCAACGATCGCATTTATCGGAAATGACAGGTATTACTTCGACTCCTTGGGCAAATGTAGGTAAAATGGAAAATAGGGGTTTTGACGGGCAGTTTAATTTTAATAAGAAATTTGGAGAAGTAGAATTAACCATGCGAAGCAATATCACTTACAGCAGAAATAAAGTGCTTGCATATGACGAAGAGGCAAACGCATTGCCTTACCAAATGACAGAAGGCTATCGTTGGCAACAAGCCAAAGGGCTTATAGATTTAGGTTTGTTTAAAGATTATGACGATATCCGTAACAGTCCGAAGCAAGTATGGGGAACTACTGACGCCGAAAAAAGCAGAAATGCTCCGATGCCGGGTGATATTAAATATAAAGATATCAATGGAGACGGTATAATTAATGACTTGGATGAGGTTGCAATTGGAGCGACACGAGTTCCGAATTTAATTTACGGGATTGGAGTTTCTTCTACTTGGAAAGGATGGGATTTAAATATTCACTTCCAAGGCGCCGGGAAATCGTCTTATTTTATCAACGGACCTGCCGTTTATCCATTTTATCAAACTCTTCAGGGAAATATCTTACCATGGGGTAATATACTTTCTGATTTAGCGGTTCCCGGAAATCGTTGGATTTCACGTGATATCTCCGGTGATCCTTCTACAGAAAATGTAAACGCAAAATACCCGCGCCTCAGTTATGGAGGAAATGCCAATAATTACCGCGCTTCAACCTATTGGTTGCGTAACGGCGCTTACCTTCGTTTCAAAACATTCGAAATAGGTTATACTATTCCAAAGCAATACACGAACAAACTCCGCATGGATCGAGTACGCGTACATTTCATCGGGACAAATCTTTTTGTGTGGGACACTTTGAAACTTTGGGATCCTGAATTAGCAAGCGGCGATGGAATGAAATATCCTATTGCTAAGAATTTCACAGTAGGTGTAACTATCGGTATGTAATAATATTTAATCTTATAAAAAAAATAAAGATGAAAAAAAGTATAAAAATTTTTATAGTATCGGTGGTAGCCATTTTTAGTTCGTGTACCGACTATTTAAATGTAGAACCACTATTTCAAGATCGAAGAGATTTAGAAGATGTGTTTCAAAGTGTGGATTATTCTCGTCAGTGGCTCGCCGGAGTATATTCACATTTGAGAAATGATAACTTTGATGTTACTATTAAAGAGCAGAATGCAAATCAATTCAATTTTATTTCCGATGATATGTTCTACACCGATAGAGGCAAAGTAGAAGATATGGTATTCGGATTACCTGCCAACTATCCTGTATATAGAGGTGGAAAATATGACGAACGGTTCTTACAAACATCATGGAGAGAATGCTATATTGGTATACGCGATGCCTCTATTTATATACATAATATAGAAAAAAATAAAGAAATGAGCGAAGAAGAAGTAATTACTTCTCGTGCGGAAGCACGTTTCTTGCGTGCGTACTATTATTGGCAGTTATTGCGTAAATATGGTCCAATTCCTATTTTACCGGATGAAGGTGTTGATTTTACCAAGGATTACGAAGAACTTGCAATTCCGCGTAGCACTTATGAAGAATGTGTTGATTACATCACGGCAGAATTGGCTCTTGCAGCCCGTGATTTACCCGGGAAAGAAGGTCGATCTAACAGAGAAATAGCAAAGCCAACCAAAGGCGCTGCTTTAGCTGCGCGCGCAAAAGTATATCTTTATGGAGCCAGCCCACAGTATAATGGCAATACCAGCGCTTTTGCAAAAAAGCTTGTTAATAACGAAGGAAAATCATTGCTCGCTGATAAGGATGGAAATGTTGTATATAAACCGGAACGTTGGGCAAAAGCGGCAGCCGCTGCCAAGGAAGTAATGGAT
This sequence comes from uncultured Paludibacter sp., assembly GCA_900498215.1. GTDB lineage: Bacteria > Bacteroidota > Bacteroidia > Bacteroidales > Paludibacteraceae > UPXZ01. Next base: position 3,014,131 of record LR026962.1, read on the forward strand.
TTAGGCGAATACCAACTTTATACTGTTCCCAAAAGAACAGTAAGCACAGGGAATATGAAAGGAGCTCCGGGAGCCTCGGCAAGTATGACTTTTGATTACTATCGCTATCCTAAAACGATAGAACCTCCAGTTAAAGCCGGTTACTCTGATACGAATTTTCCTGAGGGTTGGGCTGACATTGATCCTTGTGAATCATACCGTCAATTATTTGATGGAAGCTTGACTGCATTTTCAAATCCTGAATTAATATTTACACGCGGATATGGAGATTTTATGAATAATCTCTCCATTCACCAAATGCCTCGTTCATTAGGAGGTTGGAATTGCCACGGAATAACATTAAAAACATACGATGCTTATTATATGAACGATGGAAGCGATTTTGATAGAAATTCATCAAAATCTCAGGGTTATACTGATGCGAGCACAAGATCGGCAAAATATTATTTGAATTACCCTCCTCTCCCTCCTGGAGTATCATTACAGAATGCCAATCGTGAACCTCGTTTCTATGCTTCAGTGGCTTATAACGGGAGTATTTGGGAAAACGAAGGTTCCAACGTTTCAAATAACCTCCGATATAATCAAATATTTTATTTTCGTGACAGCCCCGATGGAAAAGAAGCGACCGGCTTTTATATTTGGACAGGCATTGGCATTAGAAAATACTACAATCCTGAAGATTGGAGCGGGTATCGCGTACCGAAGGCTGAACCAGCCATTCGTTATGCCGAAGTGCTTTTAACCTACGCTGAAGCCCTTAACGAACTCCCGGAAGGTGCAAATTATTCTATACCGACTTACGATGGTGAAGGTACAATAAACGTTAGTCGTAACCAGTCTGAAATAAGTAAAGGGCTTCGCCCTGTAAGAGTTCGTGCGGGCTTATCCGATTTTACGGATACTTATTTCGGTGACCAAGTAAAAATGCGTGAACTTATCAAACGGGAATGGCAAATAGAGTTTATGGGTGAAAGTCATCGCTATTATGATTTGCGTCGTTGGAAAGATGCTGAAAAGGAAGAAGCTATGCCCGTGTGGGGTTTCAATATGAATATGACAAAAGCTCAAATTGATTTCTGGCATACCCCTGTTGAAATATCTCAAGTACCAGCCATATTTGCTGATAAAATGTATCTCTGGCCTATTTCACACGATGAACTTAGAAAAAATAGAAAGCTTACCCAAAATCCGGGTTGGACTACGTTCGATGAGTAATACGAATGTCTGAGTTTTAATTATAAAGAATATGAAATAACTATTTGAAAAACACTCTCATCCCCGAATGAAAATTTAGGATATGGATGTATCGTTTTTAATAGATAAAAAAAATAGACATATGAAGAAAATAATTATATATAGTATTTTATTGTTAAGCAGCGTAATATTTTATGCTTGCAATGACGAATGGAAAGATGAACAATATCATAAATATGTGTCGTTTACAAGGTCTGGCTATGTGAATACTTATTTAAACTATAACGCTGAAGGAGGTTTAGTTACATACCGGATTCCAATCGAAATAAGTGGGTCGACTGGGAACAATCGTGATGTACAAGTAACAATAGGTGTTGATCCGGACACCCTTAATGTAATGAATCAGGAACGCTATTATACGCGTGAGGATCTATATTTTCGATTGCTTGATCCGAAGTATTATGAATTTAAAACAATGAAAACCACAATACCAGCAGGACAGGATGTAGGATATATTGATGTTGATTTCAAAATTGATGATTTGGACTTGGTTGAAAAGTATGTTCTTCCACTCAATATTATCGAAACTTCTGAATATTCACCATCTCCAAAAAAATGGTATCGCCGTTCACTTATGCGAATCGTTCCATTCAATGATTATTCGGGCACATATTCAGCAACAGGAGGTAAAATCACTGAAGCTGCGAGTTCAACACCTACTTCAGTAGATACACGAGAAATGCGTGTGGTAAACCAAAACACAGTATTCTTTTATGCCGGACTTACTGAAGAAGAGGCTCGCAATAGGGCGTTATATAAGGTAAGGGCAACATTTAACCCTTCCACTACCGAACCCAATAAAGGCTCGGTTACTTTAACTGCCGATAGCGCAAAAATTGGATTTACTTATGAGCCTAGTAATTGTTACTACACCGTAGAAACAAAAATGGATGATTTGCAACCTTATTTGCAGATAAAAACTACTACACTTTTCCTCAAATATACTTACAAAGATGTTTCGAATCCTAGCTATAGTGTGACTTATAAATTCGATGGTTCTTATGTACTGGAACGTAGACGCAATACTCAAATTCCGGAACAAGATCAGCAAGAAATTTTTGAATGATTATAAATAAATTCTCTCCTTCTTTCTAAATGAAAGAGGAGGGAATTTATACCGACAAAGTTTATTAACCCAATTTCTTAATAGATGTTTAATTTAAAAAACAATTTCCAATGAAAAACAAAAAGACTATTTTTTTGGTTTGTAGCTTACTCTTAATCAATTTTTTAGGGTTTGCTCAATCGCCTCAAAATGTGTTTACTGGAACATCATTGCCGGGCTCGCAAGGTTGGCGCGAGTTAAAATTTGATTCCAGTATGCCATGGGAACAGGCTGCAAAAGATTTACTAGTTGCTCCGTCCGAAATTTCTGCTGCGGTTGGTACTGCACTCAAATTGAAAGTAAACGAACAACCCGGACTCTTTTCGCAGTATGGATTTTATAAATCAAATGTCGGTTTCTCACCGGCTACAGGTTTTACAGTAATATTTAAAGCTAAAGTGGTTAATACAGCTCCCGGCGCCTTTAATATTGCCGGAGTAGGTGGAGGCAAGGGATTCCGATTGGAACTTTCCAACTCTATGCTTACAGAAAGAGCAAATCCGCTTGATACCGTTCGAACGTTGAGCACTGCTGACGCTACTGATGGTTTCCATACGTATAGAGTAGTAGTTGCCCCTGATGAAAAAGTACGCGTATGGCGCGACGATGTGTTACTTGCTACTCTTCCTTTACAATCTTTTAAAGCTGATAATATATTGGATGATGGAGGTTTTGAGAAAGGCACATTGACACCGGAACATGGATGGAATTGGATGGATGAAGGAAGACCAGGTACACTTACCGTTTCCAATGATCCAAAATATGTGCGTACTGGTAAATATGGCTTATTTGTAGACAAAGGTACTTTCAAAAACGATTTTATTCCCGTAAAAGCAGGTTCTCTTTATGATGTAAACTTTTGGGCAAAAAAAATCACTTATGAAGATGCAGATGGAAGCTGGCGAGATATTAACGGTTGGTACGATCCGATCGGTGATCGTGCTATGTACGGTGTTGTTGACAAAAATAATCCCGATTGGAAATATTACGAGAGAAACGGTGTAGAAGGCGGTGGCGGATATCAACGCTTTATTTTGGAAACGCCAACCGGAGAAGCCAATACCAATCAAATTGCACTTGATAATGTTTACTATGGTGAACGCATTAATCCTTCACGTATTCCTCTTGGAGCAGTAAATTTGTTCCCTAATGGAGACTTTGAAGATCCTAATTATCATTATTTTGCAGAAGGCGATCCGCGTAACGATACTGTAATAGTAAATCCGGATAATTATAGACAATTTTTAGTGTACTATCCTTCTTGGACTGATCAACAGAAAAATGATGCACAATATGATTGGGACGAAACTCCATTCTGGAATCCTTTCTGGGGTGCGCGCGTTAGAGTACAAGCAGGACGTCAGGGAAATGGCGAATCCGGAGGACATTGGGCTCGCAGTGGAAAATATTCTTTGCGCTATTTTAACTGTTTCAGCAATACAACTCCTTATGGAACTGATTTTAGCGCGGCTCGTTCGCAAGGTAGAAATACTCCTTTGAATGCGAAAGTAGAACTTGAAGTAGGAAAAACATATACTTTTAGTTTTTGGTATCACTTTGCACAATGGGGAGGAGACCATTTGAAATTACATGTGAACAATGGTAGCCAACAATTGTGGTATAAGGACGTAAGAAATGATGATTTTCCGGAATGGAGAAATGTTATTGTCACATTTACCACAGATGCCACAAATCATACATTGAACTTCTTTACTGAAAATACCAACGAAAAATCAGGATACGATTCTTGGGGAGATCCGGGACTGCTTTATTTTGACGACTTTTTCTTATTTGAAGGTCAACCTGCTCCGGAATTTGACGGTTCTTATCTGTTCTTCGGAAAACCGATGAGCAAAAAAGGAGCTGACGTGGAAATAGAATCCATTACAATTGATAATACAGGCGCTTATGCTCCTGACGGAACAACTTATTCTTCTCCGTATCAAAAGAAAACCGCAGCTTTAATGACTCCTTGGGGAGAAAACTTACAAGCTACCGATCCTATTTTGAATGAATATCCACGTCCTCAATTACAACGTTCCGATTGGGTTAATCTGAATGGTGTATGGGAATTTACCCGTCATGAAAGTACAACAGGATTTGGTACTTATAATGCAAATGAAGCATACAGAAGACAAATACTCGTTCCATTCCCGGTTGAATCGGCGCTTTCAGGTATTATGGATGTTGATTATACCAATATGGATAAAACTTACATCTATAAACGTACGTTCAGTGTTGACCCGGCTGACGCAGGTAAACGCATCATGCTTAACTTTGGCGCTGTAGATTGGGAAACGTATGTATTTGTAAACGGAACACAGGTTGCTCATCACGTAGGCGGTTATGACCCATTTTCAGCCGACATTACCGATGCCTTGAATTCAAGTGGCGATCAGGAATTAGTTGTACAAGTATACGATCCAACAAAAGGAGGTAATCCAAGAGGAAAACAAGATCCTATGCCGGGAGGTATTTGGTATACTCCATCCAGTGGTATCTGGCAAACAGTATGGTACGAAGCTGTTGCTCCTACTCACATTACTGATTTAACTCTCGTTCCGGATGTGGACAATGGCGCTTTGAAAATTCGTGTAGACGCGCTTAATGCTGATGGGGCTACCGCCGAGGTTACTGTAATGGATGGAGCAACTCAAGTAACTAAAAAATCCGTTACATTGGGTCAAGAAGTTTCTATACCTATTTCTGCAGCAAAACTTTGGTCGCCGGATTCTCCGTTCCTTTACGGGTTATCTGTATCTGTAAGCAAAGGAGGCGTTGAAGTAGATAAAGCAACCAGTTATTTCGGTATGCGTAAAATTTCTAAGGGAATGTTACGCGGCAAACCTTATATGTTCTTAAATAATCAACCTGTATTCAATTATGGAACACTCGATCAAGGTTTCTGGCCTGATGGTTTGTATACTGCTCCTACTTATTCCGCACTTCGTTATGATTTAGAAGAAACCAAGGAATTAGGAATGAATATGGTTCGTAAACACATCAAAGTAGAACCGGCTCGTTGGTATTATTATTGCGACTCAATTGGTTTAATGGTTTGGCAAGATATGCCTTCTCCTGCAGGATTACTTTCGAGAAGAGTAGTAGGAGATGGAAGTGACGATGCTGTAAAACAAAACTTTTTACGTGAAACAGAAGCTATAGTTAATAGTTTGAAAAATTATCCGTCTATTGTTATGTGGGTTCCTTTCAACGAAGGCTGGGCACAATTTGCAGGAAATGATGATCCGGCAAAAGGAGATCCTTCACACACCATTAATGGAGTTAATTTAATTCGTGGCATCGACAATACTCGTTTGATAAATCCGGCATCAGGATGGACAAGCTACGAAATTGGCGATATCTTGGATAAACACAATTATTCTGAACCAGGATTGCATAACAATAAATACAATGAACGTGTATCAGTATGCGGAGAAACCGGAGGTTATGGATTTGCAATTCAAAACCATATTTGGAGTTCAGCAAATAATCCTTATGTAAGCGTAGCTAATTCTCAGGAATTTGCTGATAAATTCAAATTGTTTAATAGCAGAGCCTATTCATTAACAACAGAAGGAATAAGCGGTATCGTGTACACTCAAATTACTGACGTTGAACAAGAAGTTAACGGATTCCTTACTTACGATCGTAAAGTAAATAAATTGGCTTTGGATGACAGTATTGCAGGTAAAGTGCTAAAAGAAGGAATTAAATGGATGAAGACTAATTCATTGAATCCAATTTTAAAAACCTCAAGTCAGGGTGGAGAAATGTGGAAATATGTAACCGGTGATGCAACATTTACTAATCCTGGTACAGGTTGGAACACACAAGCTACTTTTGATGATAGCTCATGGAATGAAGGACGTTCAGGGTTTGGAGACTCGGAAACAACAATATGGAAGGATCAAACTATATTCTTGCGTAAAATGGTACATTTCCCAAATATAGATGTAGCAGACAGAGCCAATGTGAAATTCAGTATTTTCTATGATGAAGATTATGAGTTGTATATCAATGGTGTTCTTGCCGCATCAGCTACCGGTTATATTACCAATTATCAAGATATAACTATCTCTGATGAAGCAAAAGCAGCTATCAATTGGGGCGGAGATAATTTGTTTGCAATTCATGTGATTCAAACATCAGGCGGTCAAAAAATTGACTTAGGCGTTTATTCTGATAAAACTACTATGCCACTTGCTTATGAACCTACAGTTACTCCTCCGGTTTGGACGGAAATTAGTACTGCAGAACAATTCAAAGCTATTAAAAATAATCTTTCAGGTTTTTATAAGCTGACAGCTGACATTGATATGTATAATGAAATTGGTTATCAACCAATTGGTAACGGAAGTACACCTTTCAGAGGGTATCTTGATGGTAATGGATTTACCATTATTTGTCCTGAAGTAACTAATGCAGGTGATAATAATCAAGGAATATTTGGTTCTGCCGTTGGTGCTTATTTTACGGATTTGAAACTTGATCAGCCTTGGATTACCGGAAATAATGATGTTGGTTCATTACTTGGTAGAGGTGTTGGAGTTACTATCGAAAGAGTAGCAGTAGTGAAACCTATTATTGTAGGTAGAGACCATACCGGAGGTTTAATTGGAGGAACAGGACAAGGTAAAGGAACAAAAATTAAAGATTGTTACATTGTCGATGGTCAGGTGTCTTCTACAGAATGGCAAGCCGGAGGTTTCTTAGGTGTTGCAAGCGATACCCGAGTTGAAAACAGTTACTATACAGGAACGGTAAAAATTACTGCTGCTGATGTCTTAACTAATGCTAATAGAGACGGTTCTGGTATTGCTTCTCGTATAGAAGGTGGTATCAATAGTCTTCGAGGTGTTGTATCATTAGCTGATGAAATTGTTAGTGGAACAAGTAATGAATTTATTTCTTACGCTGACGGAGGTACTCATTTGAATGAGTTTATAAACTGTTTCGCACGTAACGATATGGTGTTGACTCCAAATGCAGATCCAAACAGAGGTGGTTTATGTCCTCGCGCTACAGCAGATCAAAAACGTCCTATTGCTGACTTCCAAAGTCAAGCGTTGTATGAAAGCATTGGATGGGACTTTACTCATGTATGGAAAATGGATCCGGCAACTTCATTGTATCCGGTATTCAGAGCAAAAAATGAGACGAGTGTACCTTCCGTAGGCAGCAATAAACCAAGTAACTTAAATGTTTACTCTTTAAAAGGCGAATTGATTCTTAAAGTTAAAAATCCTGCAGCTATATGGATTTATAATGTTTCAGGAGCTTTAGTTCAACGCATTGATGTTGAAACAGTAGAACACGTTTCACTTCCTCTTGGAATTTATGTAATTAAATCGGTAAGTGGAAGAGATGTAGAAGCTGTTAAAGTAGTTAATAAGTAATAAATAATTAATCGGATTGCAGAAAACCTGCAATCCGATTATTAAAAAAACGCTCCATAAGCTATAATAATTATAAAAAAGTATTATTCAAAAAGAGATTAAGTTATCTCACAATTTTATAAACCCTATCTTTTTAAGTTTGATTTTTTATTATTCTAATTAAAATTGAAATACATGTTTACAATCTGACCCTCAGGCGTTTTTTTCAATTTTCAAAGAGGAGGGTATAGGATAATAACAAACTATCAACCAGTAAAATTTAAAATAGAATTTACGTAGTAAACACTACTGAGAACCCATATAATGCGCCTTTTTAAAAGGAATGCATTCATTAATGCTTTACCAAATGATGCCAATTCGTAAATATTACCTACTACTTTTTTTACTTTCCTTGGTAATTTCTTCTCAAGCTCAAATTCTTATTTCCAATGAAGCTGAGTTACGAAAAATTGACATACATCCAAAAGGGCATTATAAATTAACTAAAGATATTGTTCTGAATCATCAATGGACTCCGATAGGATTAAATGCTGCTTTCGAAGGCATTTTTGATGGTAACGGACGCACGATATCCAACGTGCATATTAATGATAGTTGCCATCGGCATATTGGTTTTTTTGCGCGGACAAAAAACGCTGTTATTAAAAACCTGGGCATTGAAAACGCGGAGGTTGTCGCACAATCAACGGAGAATGAAATAAATGCCGGAATTTTAATTGGTGAAGCCATTTCTACAAAAATTATCAATTCATACATTCACAAAGGGTTTGTTCAATCTACAGGCGCTACGGGAAGCTTTATTGGCAAAGTAAGCAGAGGAAAAATCCCCTCAAAACTATTAAATATTTATTCTACGGCGAATGTTGTTTCCGATCAATCAAACGCAGGAGGCATTGTAGGTAATTCAGAAAATATTATTATTGAAAATTCATATTTCTCCGGATGGGCAAAAGCAAAACATTCTTGTGGAGGAATTTTAGGTTTATCAGTAGGTGATGATAGTATCGCTTCTTCTGTGGTTATATCACCCTCACTCAAAGGTTCCGTAGTAAACAGAATTGTGGGAGAACAAAGAAACGGAACGCTTGCATTGAATAATAATTACGCCCGCACTGACTTGCAAATTGAAAATGGGACTTCTTTTACCGTACCATTTTCCAACTCATTTATTAAAGGAATGCAAGGTGAAAGTATTCCATATTCTCACACAGATTATATTTCTTCTTTTCCCGATTTTACAAATGCTGATATTGCGACAGCCGTAAATGCATTTAATGCCGGTTATTACTCAAATTCAAAAATGATTTATTATGAATATTCCTCCAAAACGGGAAAAGTTGCGGCAATTTGGACTCAAGCAATATTATTCGATATAATAATGAATAATTATTTGAGAACACGCGATGCAAAAGACTTCGCTTTGATGAATAATGTTCTTGAAGGAAACCGTCTTCACTATGCGAATTACGATTGGGATAATGGAACTGTCTGGTTTATTTACGATGATATTATGTGGTGGGTGATTTCTTTAGCCCGCGCTTATGAAGCAACGGGTGATATTAAATGGCTTAACCTCTCAAAAACCGGTTTTGAACGAGTTTGGTCCGGCTCAAAAAAGTTGAAGGATAATGGAAGTTATGATCCTGTTAACAGTGGAATGTACTGGGCTTGGGATCAGGCTAAGCCCGAAGGAACTCCGCATTCAAATATGGGAAAAATGGCTTGTATTAATTATCCTACGGTGATTGGCGCGATGACATTGTTTAATATCACTAAAGATTCAACCTACTTCCATAGAGGATTGGAAATTTTCAATTGGGCTCAAAATAATCTTTTTGATAAACAGACAGGAAGAGTGGCAGATTCCAAACACGGTAAAGAAAGTTTAAGCTGGAAAGATCACGTGTACAATCAGGCAACTTGTATTGGAGCTGCAACCATGCTTTATAACGCCACTAAAAACCGAAAATTCTTGGACGATGCAATTTTGGCGGCAAATTATACAAAAAATCAAATGAGCACAAACGGTTATTTGCATTTTGAGAATGGAATCGAACAAGGAATTTACCATGCAATTTTCGCTCAATACATAATCCGACTTATTGAAGATGGGAAACAGTATCAATATATTCCCTGGTTGAGATATAATATTAATGCCGGATGGGCAAATCGAATTCCATCGTCCGGTATCACGTATAAGGATTATGCAAATCCCGCGCCGGATATTTCATTGATTCAAAGCTACGATGCAAGCGGAATACCGGCGTTGATGCAGGTAATTAAACCGATAAGTGAAGGCGAAAAACAAACCAATTGCCTGAGCAGAACTTTTTATAAAAACAACTTGAATTGGGATTTTAATATATGGACCATTTCGAAATCCGATAAACTTCCAAGTCTTAAAATTTTTGATATGAAAAAGAATAGAAGGAAATATTCAAATGTTCGATAAATATTTTCACACTATCTCAAAAAACATAATCTTTTATCAGTAAAAGTAAAAATTTATAACACAATCTATACAACACAAAACACTATGAAAAAAATAAACTCATTACTTTTTTTTATCATTTTTACCACTATTGGATTTTCCCGGATTTTAGCGACTCCGATTGATAATAGTTCACAGGGGTTGAAAACAAATCTCGGAAATCTTGAGTTTGACAAAGGTGTCTGGAGCGTAAATGAAAATGGTTTAAACAGCAATTTATCAGGTCAGGGAGACGGTTTTGTGCTTTCAAATACCAAAGCCTACAATTTTGTTTATGAAGTGGATGTGACCTTCAATAACCGAAATGAATCTGCCGCTTCACTCGTGTTTGGAAGCAATAATAACTTGGGGCAAAAAAATATGTATGTTGCTAACATACATGCACATAATGGAGTTGCCAGATTATTTAAATTTCAATATAANCCGCGGGAAACCGAAGCTTTTGATTTGGTGAGTCAAAAGACAATTCCTCTTACTTCAGACAACAAATACCATTTGAGTGTTACTGTACTGGNAAATCACATTGTTTTCTCTATTAATGGACAAGTTGTTGCTAATTCGGCTGATTATACCAACGGCGGAGTTTATGGTCAAAATGATGCATTTATTGATCACAATCTTGGATTACTTTCTTGGAACGCCAATTGTGTTTATCAAAACCTGTATGTAAAAGAATTTACAGATGTTACAAATCCACAGTTAAAATCTTTGAGTTTGGATGCTGTAAACGGTTCCATTGAGCATAATGTTCTTTTCAATCCCACTCAATATGTTTATATAACCAATGTCAGCAATGACGCAGATAAGGTTAAAATAAATTTCGATAAAATAAGCGATGCNACAACAGTTTCTTCAAGCGTAGATAATGTTACTTACTCGGATAATATCTTACCGTTGAAAGTTGGAACAAACATCGTTACGNTGACTTGTAATAATGAAAACGCAAGCGTCCTTTATCGATTAATAATTATACGCAGAAAAAGTCCCGATTTGTATTATAATGAGTTTGACCGCGGACAGTATCATTTTTCTGTAAAACAAGGATGGACAAATGATCCGAACGGATTAGTCTATTACAATGGTGAATATCATTTATTCCATCAGTTTTATTATGGTATTAATTGGGGACCAATGCATTGGGGNCATTCTACAAGTAAAGATTTAATACATTGGGAAGANCAACCTATTGCNTTTTATCCCGATGAATANGGCACCATGTTTTCAGGTTCTGCAGTNGTAGATGAAAATAACACGTCCGGTTTATTCTTGGATGAGAACGGTATGAAAAGTGCCTCAGGCGGACTTGTTGCCGTAATTACCGCTGATGGAAATGGAGAACGTGTAATTGTTGCTTACAGTAAAGATGGGAAAAACTGGAAAAAACATAACGGAGTTGTAATAGATTGGACGGAAGACCCTCTTTATGACAGAGCTTTCAGAGATCCCAAAGTATTCCGGTATCAAAATAAATGGTTTTTAGTAATTGCCGGAGGTCCTCTTCGTATTTACTCTTCCGATAATTTAATCGATTGGCAAATAGAATCTACATATTCCGATCTTCACACCGAGTGTCCTGATATGTTTCCGCTTCCGGTTGTTAACGGAGATGCCGGAGAACGTAAATGGGTTTTAAGCAGGGGAGGAGTTGGTTATAAAGTGGGAGATTTTAAACAAGTAANTGGTAAATGGCAATTTGTACCTGACAGCCAATATAGCGGTGGAGATTCCGCTAATGATGGTATTATGAATTTTGGGAATGATGCTTATGCCACTCAGACTTACCACGTAGGTAATTTTGATATTCCGCAACGAATAGTAGAAATCAGTTGGATGAATTTCAGGGCGCCTAATCTTGGAATTGAAAATGGAAATCAAATGTTCAACGGAGTTTTCACTTTGCAAAATGAATTATCCTTAATAAAAGACAGTTCAGGAAAATATTTGCTCCAACAAACTCCTATCAGTGAATATAAATCTTTAAGAAACATTGATTCAAAATTAACTCTTACCAATCAATCTGTAAATGATGAAACAAAAGTATTGGATTTCAAAGGGACATCTTATGAAATTGAATCCGAATTTACTCTAAATGATGCTNCTGAAGTTGGATTTAACGTACGTGTCGGAAATGGATATTATACCCGTATCAGTTATAATGCAGCCACAAATAGTTTCATAATTGACAGAAGAAAAACAGGGATGGGTCCAGGTTATTATTTACAACGCTACACTCAAAAAGCAAATCTTCCTATTATCAATGGTAAAGTAAAACTACACATTTTTGTAGATCGAAATACTGTAGAATTATATGCAAATGATTATACCATAGCCGGTTCTTCATTAATTTATCCGCTCTTGGATTGCGAAGGAGTTGAGGTGTTCTCAATTGGAGGCAGTGTAAATGCCGATATAAATATCTATCCTGTAAAAAGTATTTGGCAAAAATCAACGGTAGAACCTCCGGCTGAAAACAAGCATTTCCAACATTTGATTATGTACGGACAAAGTTTATCAACAGGTCACGAAGCAGGAACAAGTGTTTCGACAGAAAATATTCCCGGAAATTACATGCTCGGAAATCAGGTTTGGTTTAATTATAAAAATTACGACCTGATTGAAATTAATCCGTTAAAAGGACATCCTTCTTTCGAAATGCCAAATGATATTATTGAACCGCCATTATTGGGAGCTGTCAATCATATTCAAATGAAAGGGCTTGAACCAAATATAATTGCAACTTCCACCGGAAATAGTGGAAAATCAATTGAAGATTTGTCCAAAGAAAGCCAGGTTCAAAATCTCTATGATGTTTATACGCAAGCTTTAAAAATGGGTGCAAAAGCTGCTGAAAGAATAAAAAGCACCATTTCCTGCCCGGCAATTTTTTGGATGCAAGGAGAATGGAATTATACTCTTGAAGGAAGCGGATTAACCCCGGGTTCTACTCCCACAAATTCAAAAGATGGCTATAAAGCGCTTTTAATTCAGTTGAAGAACAACATGCAAAATGATGCGATGAGGATTTATAATCAAACCGAAAAACCGGTCTTTTATACCTACCAAACAGGAGCGCAATATACCAGAGGAAGAACAATTTCCATTGGTATGGCGCAATTAGAAGCTTCTAACGAAAACGAAGATATTGTTTGTACCGGTCCGGTTTATCCGATGACTGATTATGGAGGACATTTGGATGCAAACGGATATCGTTGGTACGGTGAAATGCTCGGTAAAGTATATTATAAGCATAAAATTTTAGGGGAAGATTTCAAACCGTTGCAACCGAAAAAAATATACCGCGATGCCAGTGACGATAAACGAATCGTAATTCAGTTTTATGTTCCGGTGTCGCCATTGGTTTTGGATGAGAAAACACTTCCTAAAGAAGAAAATTATGGCTTTGATATTTATATGAGAAGAGTTCGCCAAACCATTCAAAGTGTGAAAATTATAAATGATGATTGTGTGGAAATTATTTGCGCTTCTCCCTTAACCGAGGATATTGAAGTAATTTATGCCGATGAAAATACAAAAGGTCACGGAAATTTAAGAGACAATGATGATTATAAAGCGGTTTTCAATTATGTAGATATTGATGGAAAAGATACGGACGGGAATTACATTTATCCACGTGTGAATAACAGAAGTTTGCGCCCATCTTACGAGCCAAAAGATGAAAATGGAAATATTATCTACGGAAAACCTTATCCTTTATACAATTTTAGCGTAGCTTTTAATTATAAATTAGCTAAAGGAGAGAATGAAATCAACATTTTTACATCAGTAAAAAAAACTACATCCGAAGGAAGTATTAAAATAGTTCACACGGGTAATTTATTGAGAATTGAAACCCTGAATCAAGGGAAATTAAATGTCAAAATTTATGATATTACCGGAAAATTACAAAAAGATTTCGGCACTCAACACAAAAATGAATTTCAATTGAGCGGACTTAAGACAGGAATTTATATTGTATCCGTACAAACTTCGACAGAAATTCTTAATCGTAAAATAAATATATAANTGAAAATAATAAAAACGAATAAATAAATATCTAAAAACAGAAACATGAAACGACTATTTTTAATCCTATTAACCGGAGCTTTGATAACAACGTCTTATTCTTCAAATATAAGACAAAATGTAGTAAAAAGCGAATTGAGAGCTCCGGCTTATCCTCTTATTACCATCGACCCTTATACTAATGGATGGGCTTTTACTGACAAATTGTATGATGGCTCAGTAAAACACTGGACAGGAAAAGATTTTCCATTGTTGGGAGTACTTAAAGTGGATGGTAAAACATATCGTTTCATGGGAAAAGAAACTTCGGAGATGGAAGTGGTTATACCAACCTCGGAACAAGGCAGTTGGATAGGGAAATATACAACAAAAAAACCTGCCGCAAATTGGATGAATGAAGATTTCAATGATGCAAAATGGAATTCTGCTCGCGGAGCTTTCGGAACCATTTCAAGATTTACCGAATCAACAGCCAAAACAGATTGGATGGAAGAGCATATTTGGATAAGACGTGAAGTGGAATTAACAGAAGATTTTCGAGGAAAAGAGTTGTATTTGATTTACAGCCACGATGATGGAGCCGTTTTTTATTTAAATGGAATGAAAGTGTATGACACAGGAAATTCTACCGGAAAAAACGCGATTGTTAAGCTACCTAAAAACGCGATAAAAGCTCTTAGAAAAGGAAAAAATATTCTTGCCGCTTATTGCCACAATCCTATAGGGAATGGACTGATTGATTTTGGAATATTGATTTCGAAAGATCATACTTCCTTTTTTAATAAAACTGCTATTCAAAAGTCTGTGGATGTTCAAGCAACTCAAACCCATTATTCCTTTACTTGCGGTCCTGTAGATTTGAATTTGACATTTACCGCTCCGCTTTTGATGAATGATTTGGATTTACTCTCTCGTCCCGTTAACTACATTACGTATGAAACCGCGTCGAACGACGGTAAAACACATAATATCGAAATTTATTTTGAAGCAGCTTCACATTGGGCATTGAATACGCCTTATCAGCAGTCAAAAACTGAAAGTTTCGAGAAAAACGGTTTAGTTTACTTGAAAACCGGAAGCCTCGAGCAACCTGTGTTACAAAAAAAAGGAGATGATTTAAGAATTGACTGGGG